>JALCRK010000004.1 GCA_022652485.1 Sphingobium sp. | reverse complement strand
AAGTACGAGCTGCACCACGGCGTGCGCATCACCGATGGCGCGCTGGTGAGCGCCGCTACGCTCTCCCATCGCTATATCTCGGACCGTTTCCTGCCGGACAAGGCGATCGACCTGATGGACGAGGCCGCCAGCCGCCTGCGCATGGAGGTGGAGAGCAAGCCCGAGGAGATCGAGACTCTCGACCGGCGCATCATCCAGCTCAAGATCGAGCGGGAGGCGTTGAAAAAGGAGAGCGACCAGGCATCCAAGGACCGCCTTGCCGCGCTGGAGGATGATCTCGCCAATATGGAGCAGCAGTCCTCCGAGCTCACCGCCAAATGGCAGGGTGAGAAGGACAAGATCGCGGGCGAGCAGCGCCTCAAGGAGGAGCTGGACGCCGCGCGGCTCGAGGTTGAGCAGGCGCAGCGTTCGGGCGACTATTCACGCGCGGGCGAGCTGCAATATGGCCGCATCCCCGACCTTGAGCGCAAGCTCGCCGAAGCGCAGGAAGCCGCCTCTGGCGCGATGCTGCGCGAGGAGGTGACGCCGGAGGATATTGCGGGCGTGGTCAGCCGCTGGACCGGCATTCCGGTCGACAAGATGATGGAGGGCGAGCGCGAGAAGCTGCTCGCGATGGAAGCCGAGCTCGGCAAGCGCGTCATCGGGCAGGCGGATGCGGTGAAGGCCGTTTCCACCGCCGTGCGCCGTAGCCGCGCCGGGTTGCAGGATCCGAACCGGCCCCTGGGCAGCTTCCTGTTCCTCGGCCCCACCGGCGTCGGCAAGACCGAGCTCACCAAGGCGCTCGCGGGCTTCCTGTTCGACGACGACAGCGCGATGGTGCGTATCGACATGAGCGAGTTCATGGAGAAGCACAGCGTTTCGCGGCTGATCGGCGCGCCGCCGGGCTATGTCGGCTATGAGGAAGGCGGCGTGCTGACGGAAGCGGTGCGGCGGCGGCCCTATCAGGTCGTGCTGTTCGACGAGGTGGAGAAGGCGCATGGCGACGTGTTCAACGTGCTGCTCCAGGTGCTCGACGATGGGCGCCTGACGGACGGGCAGGGCCGCACGGTCGATTTCACCAACACTATCATCGTGCTGACCAGCAACCTCGGCAGCCAGTTCATCGCCAATCTGGGCGAAGGCGAGGATGTGGAGAAGGTGGAGCCGCAGGTGATGGAGATCGTCCGCGCGCATTTCCGCCCGGAGTTTCTCAATCGCCTCGACGAGATCATCCTGTTCCATCGCCTGGGCGCGGAGCATATGGCGCCGATCGTCGACATTCAGGTCGGTCGCGTGGCGAAGCTCCTGAAGGACCGCAAGGTGACGCTCGACCTCACCGACGGTGCACGAGCGTGGCTGGGCCGGGTCGGCTATGACCCCGTCTACGGCGCGAGGCCATTAAAGCGCGCGGTGCAGAAATATCTGCAAGACCCCCTCGCCGAAATGATCCTCTCAGGGCAAGTGCCGGACGGATCGACGGTGAAAGTCGGCGAAGGCGACGGAGGATTGGTGCTGGGTGTGGGGTGAGGTGGGCGCTCTGCTCCCACGCAAAAAGGGCGGCCCCGGGAGGCCGCCCTTTCTCTTTTGCATTCGACCGAAAGGTCAGAACTTCACATTCACGCCTGCGGTAAAATAGCGCCCCAGCGGATCATACGTGGCCGGGAAGGTATTACCGCTGTTCTGCGTGGTGCCACCATAATCGTTTCCGACCATCGGAGGCTTCTTGTTGAATAGATTATCCACAGCAAAACGGATCGAGAAATTATCGTTGACCTCGGCCCGCATCGCGAAATCGAAGTAGTCGTAAGCCTTGATCTTGGGCACCACGAAATTGGATGCCGTGACCGGATGATAACCGACCGTGATCGAGTCCTGCTCGAGTGAGCTGAGATGGCGCCATGTCAGCGCCGCGAGAATCGGTCCGACCTCCAGGCTGGTAGTCTGATTCCAGACCCATTCGGGCTGCGGATCAAGGCAGGTCTTGCCGACTTTGCCCACGCACTCATAGGTCTTGAGAACATTTGCAAACTGGACCTTGGAGTCCATCACATATGTCGCCTGGAGATTAAGGCCCAGTTTCACGTTGGGCACAATCTCACGATTGTAATCGAACGTGAAATCGATGCCGCGGGAAGTCTTCTTGCCGATATTGCGGTTGGTCGCGTCCACGCCATAAATCAGGCTGCCCTCCAACGAGCCGTCAATTTGGCTACGCTTGATGAGAGAGCAGAATGTGCCGTTCGCATTGCGCTCTGCATAGTAACAAGCATCGAGGATGGCTTGTTCAGGCGTGGCCAGGATGGCCTTCTTCACCTTGATGTCGAAAAAGTCGATGGTCGCGGTAAAACCTCGCAGGAACGTGGGCTTGAACACCGCACCCAGCGTAATGGTATCTGCCTTCTCCGGTATGAGCGCAGGGTTACCGCCCGAAAAATTGTTGACCTGTCCGGATGTCGGCGGAGCAATTGTCCCCGGAGCGACGCCGGAAGGAAGCCCGCCACCCACCGTGCGGCACAAGGTGTCCAGCGTGGTATCCGTCGGATCAAAGGTGTTGCTATCGCATGGATCGAAAGTCGCATCACCCGTACCCGGCGTGATAGGCAGGCCGATCTCGTTCAGATTCGGCGCACGAACGGCGCGCTGATACATGGCGCGGAAGCGGAGCGAATCCACGGGCTCCCAGTCACCGCCGATCTTGTATGTCCAGTTCGTGAAACCGTTGCTGGAATGGCTGATCGTACCGCCGGAGCCGGTCGCATCCACGGTAGTCTTGTTGCTATAATCGGAATAGCGAACCCCCGCTTCCAGTGTCAGCGATTTCGCAAAGGGAATATCGCCCAGAATTGGAACCTTCAGCTCACCATAGGCCTCTTTAACCTCGATCTGGGCGTCAATTGGCGAAGACGCGCCGAAACCAATGCTGTTGCCAACGCGAAGATTGGCATCGGGATTGGCCGTTGCCTTCTCCTTACGATATTCGACGCCGGCCACGAAAGCGGCGGGGCGGTCTGTCACCAGACCGAACGGCAGATCGCCGTTCAAAAAGCCACCCGCCACAAACTGGCTATTCTTATCGACCTCAGACAGATCGAAAGCGATGAACTTGGCGGCCGCCGCGCTCAGGTTACCGAAACCGAAAAGATTGGCGGGCACACAGCCACCTGTCGGATCAGTACAGGCTGTGGTGCTGGTCGCCAGAATCGCCTGCTGAACCTTGTTTGCGTCAAGATCGTTCAAATACCCGATGTTGCGCTTGGTCTTGCCGTATTGGGCAAAGACCTCCCACTTGATCGCCGAGCTCAGGTCACCACGCAGACCGCCTACGGTTTGCCAGGCCTGATTCTCATACGAGGAGATACGCGGTCCCACTTCGGTCGTACGACGACGGACACCTACGGTAAGAATTCCATCGCCGTCGGTATCCTGGCTCGCGAAAATCGCCCGGGCGTTTGCTGCGGCCGGATTGATCGCGGGATCAAAGAAGGGATTGGTCAGATAGTTGACGTCGAAGGTGAAACCGAACGTACCCGAGGGCGCGATCTCCGTGCGGATTTTGGTTTTGCCATATGACGCGCGGCCAAAAAATTCTACGCTGTCCGTCACATCGTAATGTAGTAGCGCTGTTGCAGTGTATTTTTCCTGCGGCACTTGCAACAGGTTGAAGGGATTGAAATTGAACGAATCCCTCGCGCCGCTGTATGGCACAAAGCCATTGGGCGTGAACGTATAACGACCGAGACCGCCGGGCAGATCGATCGAGCCAAATTCGTTAGTGGAGCTGCCACCGGGCGAGAAATCAGCGGATGCTAGCGAAAACTTGGAAAACTCGCGAGCGCCTTGCGTCACCTTCTGCTGCTTACTGTAGGTGCCATTCACCACGATGTTGCCACGATCGCCCAGATTGAGGCCGCCCGTCAGGCTGAAATCATAGTGCCGACCATCACCCTTCTCGCTGAGCCCGTACTGGGCATCACCCGCAATTCCCTGAAAATCCTTCTTCATGATGAAATTGACGACACCGGCGACCGCGTCCGAACCGTACACAGCCGAAGCACCGCCCGTCACAACTTCCACACGCTCCACCAGGGACGCGGGTATCATGTTGAGATCGACGATACCTTGAGAATCGTAGGGAACGAAACGCTTTCCATCGACGAGGACCAGCGTGCGTTCCTCGCCCAGATTGCGAAGATTGACCGTTGCGGTGCCCTCGTTGCCGTTATTGTTATTGCTGCCCAAGCCGGAAACCGCCTGCGGCATGTTACGCAGGAACTCTTCGACACCCGCCTTGCTCGCTAGTTGCAATTGATCTGATGTTACCACCGAAACAGGGCTGGAAGCAGCCAGATCCGGCCGCGCAATACGCGAACCGGTCACGATGATCACGTTGTCGCCGACGCCCGCTTCCTGGGCTTCTTGCGGCGTGTCCTGAGCGATGGCAAGTGCGGGAGTTATGAGCGCCGCTGCCAGAATTACAGGCGCAGCACCACAGCGCAGCCGAGCTGCTATTTCGTTTTTCTTCACGTATCCAGTCCCTTGCTCTGGAGGAGCAAGGCGCGCGGCCGTGCTCCGTTGTCAAACAGCAACGCAGCAAGACCTTTTTACTTCGCTTTTCCGTCCGACAACGGTGGGCGAAGCGCCCGACAGCCGGTCTATGTGCGTCCCTGCCGTTTATTTGGCGTTCATAATTCTATGCTGTAAAGCGGCGCGATTGGGTGCGGGCCGGATTTCGGCCGTCCCGTTGCAAAAATGTCACGAATTTGTAAAATGGCGTAACAAAATGCCCTCGTTTCCGTGACTTGACGTCGCGGATTTATGGCATCGGGCCTGCCAGACGCGCCGGATCGAGTCGGGCGGCGCGCCATTTCATGCCCCAGTGCAGATGCGGTCCGGTCGCGCGGCCGGTCGCGCCGACGGTGCCGAGCAGCTGCCCCTGGCGCACCACGTCCCCCTCCTTCACCACGAGGCTGGCGCAATGGAGGAAGGCGCTGGAGAGGCCCATGCCATGATCGACGATCAGCAGATGTCCTTCCAGCGTGAAGGTCTCGTCCACCGCCGCAAGCACGACGACGCCGTCCGCCGGAGCGACAAAGGGCGTGCCGGCCCCCGCCGCCACATCCACCCCACTGTGATAGGCGCCGGGCGTGCCGCGATAAACGCGCTGCGCCCCGAACAGGCCTGAAATCCGTCCCTGCGCGGGCCAGATGAAGGCCTGCCGCCAACCGCCCGCTTCCACAGAGCCTCCCCGCGCCGCGGCAATGCGCGCCAGCTCGGCGGGCCGGCGCGCCTGAAATTCCGCTCTCGGCACATTGGCGGTTGGGGAAGCATCGACCTGCTCGATCCGCCACTCCCCCGCCGCGACGGCGAGGGTTTTCGTTACATGCCCGCCACCCGCAAGTTCCGCATCCAGAGTCGCGGTGGGCGCGGCATCCCGGTCGAACGCGATGAGGAAGCGCCCATCCGCCGCCACCGGCACCGCCACGCCATCGAGCGTCACGGCCCGGGCGAGCGAAGGCGCCAGTCCATAGACCACGCCGCCCTGCCGCGCCGCGCCTTCGAGCACAAAGTCGGGCCGCGCGGGCTTGATCACGGGCACCGGCGGCGGGGATGGGGTGGAGGAAGGAGGCGGCGCGGCGACGCAGGCGCTCAGCAGCACAGCCATCACCAAAGCGATAGAACGCATCATCCCGAGGCTCAGGCGGGCAGCCCCTGTTCCTTGCGCCATTTCACCTCGGCCGTGGTCGAGGCCTCCGCGTCGATATAGGGTTCCTGCCGCTCGATCGACCAGTAGCGCAGATCATCGAGCAGGATGCGCGCACCCGTCACCGCGCACAGCACATAATCGCCAGGGCTCAGCACCCGAAAGCTGTAGGACATATAGTGCAGCTTCGCGGGCTGGTCCTTGCCGTGCATCAGCATGTATCGTCTCTCTCTTGGCCGCTGCCGAACAGATCCTGCTGCCCCGCGCCGGAACTATCGGGCCGCGCGGGTTTGCGCGCCGGTTTCGGCGGCGATGATAGCCGGGCCGGAGGCATAAACTCAACCCCTTCGGCCGCGGAAACCACATCGATCGCCCCGTCCTGAAAGGTGAGCGTCATCGCGGCCGCTTCGCGCGCGGCCTCTGCGGAAGCAAGCACGCGCCCGCCTGCCGTCACCAGCGCGAAGCCCTTGGAGAGAGGCCTGCGCGGATCGAGCGAGAGCGCGAGCCGCCATGTGGAGTCCAGCCGCTCGCGCTTTTGGGCAATGCCGCGCGTTACGAGATCGGGCCGCAGGCGGATGCTCTCCAGCCGCGCATGCTCCCGCGCCACCCGTTGCGCCAACAGCGCCGGGCGCAGCGCCCCGCCCGCTTCGGAGAGATGCCGCCACGCCAGCGTCACCCGCTGTTTGAGGCCGCGGCCCAGCCGCTCGCCCAGATCGTCGGCGCGCTGGCGCTGCGGGGCAAGCAGGGTCTCGGGCGTCGGCAGCAGACGCGCCGTCATGGCAAGACGCTCGCGCCGCTGCTCCGTCCCGCGCCGTATCGCCCTTCCGCTACGCAGGCCCAGCTCGGTCAGCCCGGCCATCAACTCCGCCCGCACCGGCACCGCCATCTCGGCGGCGGCGGTGGGGGTGGGCGCGCGCACGTCCGCCGCATAGTCGCACAAGGTCGTGTCCGTCTCATGCCCCACGGCGGAGATGATCGGGATCGAACACTCCGCCACCGCGCGCACCACGGCCTCCTCGTTGAACGCCCACAGGTCCTCGATCGAGCCTCCCCCGCGCGCGACGATCACCAGATCGGGCCGGGGGATCGCCCCGCCCGGCCGCATCGCGCTGAATCCGCGCACCGCATTGGCGACCTGCGCCGCCGCGCCCTCGCCCTGCACCAGCACCGGCCAGAGCAGCACATGGCTGGGGCAGCGGTCCGCGAGGCGGTGCAATATATCCCGGATCACCGCGCCGGTCGGCGATGTCACCACCCCGATCACGCGCGGCAGATAGGGCAGGCGCTTCTTGCGCTCCGGCGCGAACAGCCCCTCGGCGGCGAGCTGCCGCTTCAGCCGTTCGAGGAGCTGCATCAGCGCGCCCTCGCCCGCCAGCTCCAGCCGTTCGATCACGATCTGGTAGGAGGAACGCCCCGGATAGGTGGTGAGCTTGCCGGTGGCGATCACCTCGATCCCGTCCTGCGGCGCGAAGCCCAGTCGCGCGGCGGCACCCTTCCAGATGATGCCGTCGATCCGCGCATTTTCGTCCTTGAGGCTCAGGTACACATGGCCCGACGCCGCGCGCTTATAGCCCGAAATCTCGCCGCGCAGGCGCACATGGCCGAAGCGATCCTCCACCGTGCGCTTCAGCTGCGCCGACAATTCCGAGACGCTGAGCGCAGGCGCGTTGTCCCCGGCGCGCTCTTGCGCTAACAGGCGGCCCGCCGCATCGAACGCGGCATCATTTTGGTCTTCCGGGGGCATTTGCGGTATGAACATCCTGTTGCTGGGTTCGGGCGGACGCGAACATGCCCTGAGCTGGAAGCTGGCGCAATCGCCCCGCGTCGAAAAACTCTATGCCGCGCCCGGCAACCCCGGCATCGCCGATCATGCCGAGTGCGTCAGCCTAGACGCCACGCGCCATCAGGAAGTGGTGGCCTTCTGCGCTGCCAGGGATATCCACCTCGTCGTCATCGGCCCGGAAGCGCCTTTGGTGGATGGCCTCGCCAATGCCCTGCGCGCGGCGGACATCCCGGTATTCGGGCCGGACAAGGCGGCGGCGCAGCTCGAAGGCTCCAAAGGCTTCACCAAGGACCTGTGCGCGCGGGCGAACATCCCGACCGCCGCCTATGTGCGCACCACCTCACTCGCCGAGGCGCGGGCCGAGCTGCCGAAATTCGGCCTCCCCGTCGTCATCAAGGCGGATGGCCTCGCGGCAGGCAAGGGCGTCATCATCGCCGAGACGGAAAGCCAGGCTGACGCGGCGCTCGTCGACATGTTCTCCGGCAGCTTCGGCGCGGCGGGCGCGGAAGTGGTGCTGGAGGAGTTCATGGTCGGCGAGGAGGTGAGCTTCTTCGCCCTGACCGACGGCACCGCCATCGTCCCGATGGGAAGCGCGCAGGATCACAAGCGGGTGAGCGACGGCGACACCGGCCCCAATACCGGCGGCATGGGCGCCTATTCCCCCGCCCGCGTGCTCGACGAAGTGTGCGAACGCCAGGCGATGGAGCGCATCATCCTCCCCACCGTCTATACGCTGGCCTCCGAAGGCACGCCCTATAATGGCGTGCTCTATGCCGGCCTGATGCTCACCAGCGAAGGCCCGAAGCTGGTCGAATACAACGCCCGCTTCGGCGATCCGGAATGCCAGGTGCTGATGATGCGGCTGGAGGATGATCTCGCCGAGCTGCTGCTTGCGGTGGCGGAAGGGAAGCTGGCGGACTATGGCGCGATCACGATGCGCGACGAGTGCGCGTTGACCGTGGTGATGGCAGCGAACGGCTATCCCGGCACCCCGGAGAAGGGCGGCGCGATCTCGGGCATTGATGCGGCGGAAGCCGGAGAAGGCGTCAAGGTCTTCCACGCCGGCACCGCGCTGAACGACGGCGCGCTGGTCGCGAACGGAGGCCGCGTATTGAACGTCACCGCGCTGGGCAGCAGCATCGCGGAGGCGCAGGCGCGCGCCTACAAGGCGGTGGACGCGATCAGCTTCCCCACCGGCTTCTGCCGCCGCGATATTGGTTGGAGGGAAGTCGCCCGCGAGGCGGGCTAAGGGGCTGGCGCGAGGTGGAGAGGGAAGAAAGCGGTCATTGATCGTCATCCCGCAAGCTGATTTTCTCCAGATCCGGCAGGATTTGGGTAGAAAATCACGCTATCCGGGATCCAGAAAACGCGCTCCGGTAACTGAATTCCCGCTTTCGCGGGAATGACGGCCTGCTACCCAGCCAAAGCCTTCTGCCGACGCCGCTGCACCGACGACCCGATCCCCATCGCCTCGCGATATTTCGCGACCGTGCGCCGCGCGATGTCGAAGCCCTCCGCCTTCAAGAGATCGACCAAAGTGTCGTCGGACAGGATCTTGCGCGGGTCTTCCGCGCCGATCAGCGCCTTGATCCGGCTCTTCACCGCCTCGGCCGACACCGCCTCGCCGCCTTCCGATGAGGCGATGCCGCTCGAAAAGAAGTATTTCAGTTCATAGAGCCCGCGCGGGCAGGCGAGATATTTGTTGCTGGTGACACGGCTGACGGTCGACTCGTGCATCCCGATTGTTTCCGCCACTGCCCTCAAGGTCAGCGGCTTCAGATGCGCGACGCCGTGGCGGAAAAACTCCTCCTGACAGCGCACGATCTCGGTCGCGACCTTGATGATCGTCCTCTGCCGCTGGTCCAGCGCCTTCACCAGCCAGTTGGCGCTGGCGAGACAATCGGACAGCCACGCCTTCGAGGCCTTGTCCTGCACCCCGCCGGAAAGCTCGGTATAATAATTCCGGTTGATGAGCACGCGCGGCAGGGTGGCGCTGTTGATCTCGATCGCCCAGCCCTTCCCCTGCGGCGTCACGAACAAGTCGGGCACCACCGCCTGGCTATCGTTGCGTGAGAAGCGCAGGCCCGGCTTCGGGTCATAGGCGCGCAGCTCGCGGATCATGTCCGCCAGATCCTCCTCGTCCACCCCGCATATCCGCCGCAGCTGCGGCAGCGCGCCCTTGGCGAGCAGATCGAGATTGGCGAGCAGTGCCGCCATCGCGGGATCGTGGCGATCCGCCTCCTTCGCCTGCAACGCGAGGCATTCCGCAAGCGAGCGCGCACCGACGCCGACCGGATCGAAGCCCTGAATCACCGCCAGCACCGCCTCCACCTCCGCCAGCGGCACCTGAAGGGCATAGGCAAGCGGCAACAGCTCCGCTTCCAGATACCCGGCCTCGTCGATCTGGCCGATGAGCTGGCTCGCAATCAGCAGCCGCGCGCCGGAAAGCCGCAGCCGCGCCTGATCCATCAGATGCTCGTGCAGCCCGACATCATGGGAAGCGAAATTCTCGAAATCCGGGCCATCCTCGCCATAGCCCTGGGATGCGCCGTCCATCGCGGAGGCGGAGCCCATGCCCTCGCCCCGTGCAGAAGCGGGCGCGGCGTCCTCGCCATCGCCGCGCTCCTGCGCGCTGCTGTCGGTATCAAGCACATGGTCGGCGACAGCATCGTCGCGCATCATCGCATCGCTCGCGGCCTCGCTGGTGAGCGGGGGCGCATCCTGATCCGGGGCGGCGGCGTCCGGCTGGCCATCCCCGTCCTGCCCCGCGCCCCCGCGCGCCAGCTCCAGCAGCGGGTTCTTCTCCAGCTCGCCCGCGATATAGGTTTCGATCTCGATATTGGAGAGCGCCAGCAGTTTGATCGCCTGCTGCAATTGCGGCGTCATCACCAGCGACTGGCTTTGCCGCAGATCGAGGCGGGGGGCGAGTGCCATTATCGCGCGCGCCCCGCCATGTTACATCGAGAAGCTCTCGCCCAGATACAGGCGGCGCACATCGGCATTGGCGACCAGCTCTTCCGGGCTACCGGCGAACAGCACCTTGCCATCGTAGATGATGCAGGCGCGATCCACGATCTCCAGCGTCTCGCGCACATTATGATCGGTGATGAGCACACCGATGCCGCGCGTGCGGAGCTGCTTCACCAGATCGCGGATGTCGGCGATGGAGAGCGGGTCAATGCCCGCGAACGGCTCGTCGAGCAGGACGATGGAGGGGTCCGCCGCGAGGGCGCGAGCGATTTCGCAGCGGCGGCGTTCACCGCCAGAGAGCGCCATCGCCGCCGAATCGCGCAGGCGGGTGAGGCCGAATTCGGAGAGCAGCTCTTCCAGCCGGGCGGCGCGTGCGGCCTCGTCCGGCTCGGCCAGCTCCAGCACCGCGATGATGTTCTGCTCCACCGTCATGCCCCGGAAGATCGAGGTTTCCTGCGGCAGATAGCCAAGGCCGAGCAGCGCGCGGCGATACATGGGCAGGCCCGTGATATCGTGCCCGTCGAGCGCGATACGCCCGCTGTCCGGGCGTACGAGGCCCATAATCGAATAGAAGCAGGTGGTCTTGCCCGCGCCGTTCGGGCCGAGCAGGCCGACGACCTCGCCCTTGGCCACGGTGAGCGACACATCGGCGAGCACCGGGCGGCGGTCATAGCTTTTGGCGAGCGACACGACTTCCAGCCCGCCGCGCGCGGCCAGCGCCGCCTCCGCGCTGAGGCTTGGCCGGGTCGGCTTGTCGATCACTGCGCTACCATCCATGACCCGCCTCTGTTCGCATAAATAGGGTTAAGGGAAAATAAAAATATCGCCTCGGTGCAAAAACTGGCAGGCTTTGTGCATGGCGCGGCGGAACGGTCAAGCCCCGCCGGGAATTTCGCGGCGAAGCGAGGGCTATTTCCGGTCCGCCTCGCTGCGCTGGGGCACCGTGAAGGTTCCGGTGACCCGCCCGCCGCCAGCATTGCCGCCCGCCGCCGACGCCCTGCCATCGACGGTCGACCGGCCGGTGTTGAGGTCCATCACCAGCCTGCCGCCCGAGAGGCGGTTCGTCCCCTGATCGAGCTGCACATTGCCCAGCATGGTGATGATGCGGCTGTTGAGATCATAGATCGCGACATCGCCCCGCGCGCGGTCTCCACCACGCCGCACCCGCACGTCACCGGAAGCGTCGAGGCGCTGGATCTGGATGCCGCCGGTGCCTGTGCCGGTGCCGCCGTTCCGGTACGCGACCGTCATCCGCGCGGCGTCGAGCACCAGCTCGCCCTGCGTGACATGGACGTTGCCCGACACGACCACCCGATCCGCCCGGTCCTGCACCTCGATGCGGTCGGCCGAGAAATCGACCGGGGCGTTGCTGTCATGCCCGCGCAGCAGCTGCCCCTGCGCCGGGCCTCCGCCCGTGACGACCGGCACGACGACCGCCGCCGTCGCCAGCGCGAAGGAAAGGGAAGCGATCAGGAGCGGCCTTTGCATATCAACGCCCTTTGCGGCCATTTTGCTCGATGCGCAAGCGCGCATTGCCCTGGAGCGTCACGGTTTTCGTTTCCAGATCGGCATAGAAATGATCGGCGTTGAAGGCGCCGAGCGGCATCCGGCCAAAGACCGGCCCCTGGCTGCCCATCGTGCGTTTCCTGATGTCGATATCGACATCGCTCGTGGTGAGTCTGTAGCCGCCCGCTCCGCTGAACTGCACCGGGCCGGTAACGCCGACCCTCTCTGTCTCCATAAAATAGCGCCCGGTGTTGGCCGTCAGCACCGCCGGGCCATCGCGCATCAGGATGCGGGCGGAAAGATCCTTCATCTCCACCACCGGCTCGCGCGAGCTTTTCTGTACCGCCGAACCCGCGCGGATGGAGAACGGGCGGCCCTTGCCGTCCTGCCCGCGATACAGCGCCTCGCGCACCTTGAGGCGTTCCCCGGCGACATCGACATCCTTCTTGTCGAGCAGGAAGCTCACCTCGCCGCGCATCGTGAATGGCGCGGAGACCAGAAACGCCGCCAGCACGCCGACTCCGGCCGGCAGCGCGATCTTGAGCACGCGCACCGTCCTGTCGTGCGAGCCGCCGGGCAGCGCCCACAACTGGCGGCTGGTGCGTTGGCTGTCGGCGAGGCGGGACATGGCCGTGCTCGGGGCTCAGTTACACATGGGCGAAGATGTCGATCTCCGGCCATCCGGCCAGATCGAGCTGCGCGCGCGCGGGCAGAAAATCGAAGCAGGCCTGCGCCAGTTCCATGCGCCCCTCGCGCACGAGGCGCTTGTCCAGCTCCTCCTTCATCGCATGGAGATAGCGCACATCCGACGCGGCATAATCGCGCTGCGCGTCGCTGAGCACCGGCCCGCCCCAGTCCGAGCTTTGCTGCTGCTTGCTGATCTCCTGACCCAACAGCTCTTTCACCAGCTCCTTGAGGCCATGCCGGTCGGTATAGGTGCGGACAAGGCGCGAGGCGATCTTGGTGCAATAGACCGGGGCGCACGGCACGCCCAGATAGTGCTGGATCGCCGCGATGTCGAACCGGCCGAAATGGAAGATCTTGAGCCGCGCGGGGTCCGCGATCACCGCCTTCAGGTTCGGCGCGTCATAGGCGCTGCCCGGCGCAAAGCGCACCAGATGCTCGTCGCCCCTGCCGTCGCTGATCTGCACGACGCACAGCCGGTCGCGCGGGGTGATAAGACCCATCGTCTCTGTATCGATGGCGACCGGACCCTCCGCCAGCACGCCCGCCGGCAGGTCTTCTTCATGGAAATAGACTGTCATCGCCTCCCCTTATCCCCCCGCGCACCAAGACACAACGGCGCAATGCGAGCCGCGTCGCTCTTCCAGACCGGCGTACAACATGATAGGGCTGCCGCTCCAAGTGTTCCCCGGATATTTGAGCGAGCCATGAACGACCTGACCCAGACTCCCGAAATGCTGATCGGCGCGATGGCCGCGCGGGCGCGGGAGGCGAGCGCGCTGCTGGCGCAGGCGAGCGATGCAGACAAGGCGCGCGGGTTGGAACTGGCCGCGCAGGCGCTGCGCGACCACACGGACGCCATCGTCCGCGCCAACGCGCAGGACATGGACAACGCCGCCGCCAACGGGCTTTCCCCTTCGATGCTGGACCGGCTGCGGCTCGACCCGGCCCGGATCGAATCGACCGCGGCAGGCGTGGCCCAGGTCGCGCAGCTTCCCAATCCGCTCGGCGAGGTGATCGACGAGACCCGCCGCCCCAATGGCCTCGTGCTCCAGCGCGTTCGGGTGCCGCTGGGCGTGATCGGCATCATCTATGAAAGCCGCCCCAATGTAACGGCGGACGCGGCAGCGCTCTGCCTGCGCGCGGGCAATGCCGCGATTCTGCGCGGCGGCAGCGAGGCGATCGAGAGCAACCGCGCCATCCATGCCGCGATGATCGAGGGCATCGGCGCGGCGGGGCTGCCTGTGAACGCGATCCAGCTCGTTCCCACCACGGACCGGGCGGCGGTCGGCGCGATGCTGCGCGCAGCCGGGCTGATCGATCTCATCGTGCCGCGCGGGGGCAAGTCCCTCGTGGCGCGGGTGCAGGAGGAGGCGCGCGTGCCCGTGCTCGCGCATCTCGACGGCATGAACACCAGCTATGTTCATGCCTCCGCCGATCCCGAAATGGCGCGCGAGCTGATCCTCAACGCCAAGATGCGCCGCACCGGCATCTGCGGCGCGACCGAGACGGTGCTGCTCGATGCCGCCTTCCCCGCGAAGCGCGCGGTGATCGCGGCGCTGCTCGATGCCAAATGCGCGGTGCGCGGAGACATGGCCGTGCAGGCACTCGATTCGCGCGTGACCCCGGCCAGCGACGAGGATTGGGACACCGAATATCTCGACGCCATTGTCGCCGCGGCGGAGGTGAACGGCCTTGATGAGGCGCTCGCCCATATCGCCGCGCATTCCAGCCACCATACCGACGCGATCATCGCCGAGGATGCGGAGGCCGCCGAACGCTTCCTCAACGCGGTCGACAGCGCGATCGTGATGTGGAACGCCTCCACCCAGTTCGCGGATGGCGGCGAATTCGGCCTCGGCGCGGAGATCGGCATTTCCACCGGGCGGCTGCACGCGCGCGGCCCGGTCGCGCTCGAGGGTCTCACGACCTACAAATGGATCGTGCGCGGCACCGGGCAAAAACGGCCCTGATCACATAAAAAACGCCCCCCGTCTCAAGGTGCATAAAAATATTCGCTCTTGGCCAGAATCATGTCTATAGTGATTCTCTGACCGTATTGTGCGGTGGATTCTGCATGTTCTTCGTCCGACATGTTCATCCTGTTTATATTTGGGCGAGGCGAAAGTGATTATCAGGGCATGAGTTTCGACAGGGGACGCCGCGGGCGCGGCAAGGACAAACGAGATGGTTTCGGCGGCGACGATTTTGGCGGTTTCCCCGAACAGGGTGGACGTTTCGGCGGCGGCTTCGGTGATCGTGGCGGTTTCGGCGATCGCGGCGGTTTCGGTGATCGTGGCGGTTTCGGCGGCGGCGGCGGCTTTGGCGACCGTGGCGGTGGCGGCGGCTTCCGTGGCGGTGGCGGCGGCGGCGGCGCGCGTGGCGGGATGCCCGCCCAGGTCGTCGGTGAAGGCACCGGCGTCGTAAAATTCTTCAACGGCCAGAAGGGCTTCGGCTTCATCGTGCGCGATGACGGCGCGGAGGACGTGTTCGTTCATATCAGCGCCGTGGAGCAAGCTGGCCTCACCGGCCTGGCTGAGGGCCAGCCGCTTGGCTTCACCCTCGTCGATCGCGGCGGCAAGATCTCGGCGACCGATCTCAAGATCGACGGCGAACCGCTTCCCGTGACCGATCGGCCGCGCGAACCGCGCGAACCCCGTCCCGGCGGTTTCGGTGGCGGTGATCGCGGTGGCGATCGCGGCCCGCGCCGTCAGCTCACCGGCGAGCGCGCCAGCGGCACGGTCAAGTTCTTCAACGCGATGAAGGGCTTCGGCTTCATTCAGCGCGATGATGGCCAGCCCGATGCGTTCGTGCACATCAGCGCCGTGGAGCGTGCGGGCATGAGCAACCTCAATGAGGGCGACCGGCTCGATTTCGATATCGAGGTCGATCAGCGCGGCAAATATGCGGCGGTGAACCTTCAGTCCAAGGCGGACTGAGCTTCCACCCTGCCTCAAATTAAAAGGGCCGGTCCTCACCCGAGGATGCGGCCCTTTTTGTCTCGTGTCCCTTTCGAAATTTGGCCCAGATGGAGCCGAATTTCACGCGGTGCGGCCGGTCTCGAACAGAAACCAGGCGCGCTGCTCGGCCTGATCGGTCCAGTCGTCGACGATGCCGGAAGTCGCGTTGTCGCCCGCATCCTCCGCCGCCTGCTTCACCGCGCGAAAGCCCTCGACCAGCGCCAGATTGTCCGCACGCAGCTCTTCCAGCATGTCTTGCGGACTGACGAACGCGGCATCATTGTCTGCGAGTGTCTGCCGCCGCGCGATATCGCCGATCGAGCGCAGCGTGACATTGCCGGTCTTGCGCACCCGTTCGGCGATCAGGTCGGTCACGGCCAGAATCTCCGCCGCCTGCTCATCGAACATCAGGTGATAGTCGCGGAAATGCGGGCCGGAGACGTGCCAGTGGAAATTCTTGGTCTTGAGATAGAGCGCGTAGCTGTCCGCCAGCACGCGGTTGAGCGCATCCGCCACGCTCGTCAACGCGTTGCTTTTCAGGTCCGTCGGCGTCTTGAGCTTGTCCGGCGCGGGCTTGGTGGTTCTCGGAGCCATGAGGCCATCTCCTTTCGGTGAGTCGATCCATGAACCGATAGTGCGATAAGAGGTTTCATCGAGGAAATGGATAAGTTTTCTCATTATGATCGAGATAAGCGATCAAATAAGGCGCAGCGCGCTCATCGCTACCACAAAGCCGGCCCCCAGCATGAGGCTCCCTGCCCCATATAGCACCAGCCGCAGCGTCGGCGCGGCTCCTGCTCCGGTCTGCCGCGCCGCGAACCACGCGAGCGCCATGCCCAGCCCGCCGCCGATGCCCGCCAGCCACGGATCGGCATAAGCGAGGGCTATCGCGGCGATGAGGAAGGGCGCGTTGCCGCTCAGCGCGGCGACCGGAAACCGCAGCGCAAGGCCGCAGCGCACCGCGCGCCCGCGCGTCTCTCCCTCCGGCGCAATCGCCGCCTCCTGCGCTTTCACGAAAAACAGCGACCCTCCCGAGACCGCGAGTGCGGCGGCGAGGAAAATATGGCGCGCCTCGGGCGTCAGACCGGGGGCGAGCGCGGCACCTGCTATGGCCGAAAGCGACGCGACCGGCAGGGCGACAAGCGGCGGCATCGCCAGCAGCGCGCCCTCGCGCCCGGCGGGAAGCCCGGCATAAAGCCGCGCGGCGCCGCTACGCAGCTCCACGAGCATACACAGCATCAGGGAAAGCAGCAGCGCATCCATGAGGTGCGACTATAGGCTGCCGATGAGGAAGGAAAAGGCCCGGCGGTTAATGTCCGAGACGCAGGGAGAGCGAGGCAAGGAACGCCGTGCTCGCTTCCGGGCTGTTGTCCTCGCACTCGACCGCATCGCGCATTACGTCAAGATAGGAGAGGATCACCGGCCCCAGCCCGTTGCGGGCCAGCGCCGTTTCGAGCGTGGAGGCGATGCGCGCCACCGGCTCGAGGCCATAGGCACAGGCATCGTGCCGGATGCGGTCGATCTGTTCGCAGATATTGGGAAGCGCAATCGTCCCGCCCTGAGCCGCCAGCGCATCGATTCGCGCCCTGAGACCAGACCGGACCATGTTCATCGCATCCTGATGCATATTTGCCTCCCTGTCCCCATAGGCGAAGATGCGCGCAAACCGTTAACAGGGCGTAAATGCTTGGGGTTGCGAGGGCATCGTACCGCAAATTTCGTCACCCGATGTTGACACGCGCGCGATTCTGCCGCATGAGCCCGCGCTGAAACGAGCGGCGCACGGTGCCGCCCTCTTTTTTCGAACGATTGCAGAAGGAACAGGTCATGGCGAAGCCAGCCACCGTCAAGATCCGGCTTGTCAGCAGCGCCGACACCGGTTTTTTCTATGTCACCAAGAAGAATCCGCGCACCCAGACCGAGAAGCTGAGCTTCCGCAAATATGATCCGGTCGTGCGCAAGCATGTCGATTTCAAGGAAGCCAAGATCAAGTAATCGGGCGAATCGACCGACTGGAAAAAGCCCGGCTACGCGCCGGGTTTTTTTGTGCGTGATGCATCTGGGGCGCCGCATAGCCGTGACAAGGCGCAGTGAGTGCGCTTCAGGCCCGCCTTATGCGCCCACCGCCGCAAGCAGGCCGTTCACGGTCTCGACAAACTTCACGACCGAAATCGGCTTGGAGACATAGGCCTCGGCCCCGGCGGCGCGGATGCGCTCCTCGTCGCCCTTGCCGGCATAGGCCGTCACCGCCATCACCGGCACGGCGCTCAAGGCGGCGTCGCCCTTCACCACGCCGATCAGCTCCAGCCCGCTGATGTGGGGCAGGTGGATATCCATGATGATGAGGTCCGGGGCGAAGGCACGCGCCTCGTCCAGCACCAGGCGTCCATCGGAAACCGCGCGCGTTTCGTGCCCGTGCGCGCGCAGCAGGTCACAAAAAAGCTTGAGGTTGAGTTCGTTGTCCTCGACAACCAGAATCCGTTTTGTCACCAATCCCCCGGAATGTGCGGCATTGCCGCTCCCCATGAGCAGAGAGTCATCCATGCGCCCAGCTCCCGAGAATGGCAATGCGGACGACGCGGAAACGCTGGGCCTTCGCGCCCTTGGGTGGGTTTTGTGCGACGACCGGCGCGCGCACCGGCTTCTGGCGCTGACCGGTCTGGATGCGGCGGAGCTGCGCGCCCGCGCGGGAGAGACGGCGATTCTCGGCGCGACGATCGATTTCCTGCGGGCGCACGAGCCGGATCTCGTCGCCTGCGCCGAAGCGCTGGGGGTCGCGCCGGAGCGGCTGGCGAATCTCGCGCGGGAGCTGCGCGCATGAGCCGCCCGCTCATCATCACCGATTGCGACGAGGTGCTGCTGCACATGGTGGTGCCGTTCCGCGACTGGCTCGATGAGGTGCATGAGGTGCATTTCGACCTTACCAACCACGGCTTCGTCGATGCGCTGCGCCGCAAGGCCTGCGGCACCGTGCTGGAGGTGGGCGAGGTGTGGCGGATGCTGCGCGCCTTCTTTGCCACCGAGATGCACCGGCAATATCCGATCGAGGGCGCGCTGGAGACGCTGGCGCGGCTTTCGGACATCGCCGACATCGTGGTGCTGACCAATATCGGCGAGGCGGAACATGAGGGACGGATCGCCCAGCTCCGCACGCTCGGGGTCGAGCATCCGGTCCACTGGAACCAGGGTGGCAAGGGCACACCCGCGCGCCGGATCATCGATGCGCACGCGCCTAGCGCGGTGCTGTTCGTCGACGATCTCGCCCAGCATCACGCCTCCGTCGCCGAGCACGCACCCGAAGCATGGCGGCTGCACATGGTGGGCGAGCCACTGATGGCGCCGTATATCCCCCGCGCCGAGGCCGCGCATGAGCGAATCGACTCCTGGCCCGCGGCGGAAAGCTGGATCCGCGAGCGCCTCGCCCAAGGAGCGGCGGCATGACCGGCCGCGCCGCTTTCCTCGCCATGCAGGATTACGCGCATCGCGGGCTGCACGGCGAAGGCACCGGGCTTGCCGAAAACAGCCTGCCCGCGTTCGAGGCGGCGCTGATCGGCGGCTTTGGCGCGGAATGCGATGTGCGCCTCTCGGCGGACGGGATCGCCGTCGTGTTCCATGATGCGACGCTGGAGCGGCTAACCGACGCACATGGGCCTGTCTCGGCGCGGACGGCGGCGGAGCTGGACGCGATTGCGCTCCACGACAATGGCGGCCCCATTCCCCGCCTCTCCGCCCTGCTCGCACTGATGGCGGGAAAACAACCACTGCTCATCGAGATCAAGATCGACGGCATCGAGCCGGTCGGCCCCTTGTGCGCCGCTGTGCGCGACGATCTGGCGGGCTATGACGGTCGTGCCGCGATCATGTCATTCGATCCACGCGTCGGCCGCTGGTTCGCCGCCCATGCGCCGGAGGTGGTGCGCGGCCTTGTCGTCACCGAGGAAGACGACAAGGGCTGGTGGGGCACCTTCAAGCGCCATCTTGCATTGCGCCACGCGGATCCCGATTTCCTCGGCTATGACATACGCGATCTCCCCGGCCGTTTCCCGGCCCGCGCTCGCGCCAAGGGGCTGCCCGTGCTGAGCTGGACGGTGCGCCGCCCCGAGCACTGGCAGACCGTGCGCCAATATGCCGACGCCGCGATTTTCGAGGGCGAGGCGCAGCCGCGCCGTGGCTGACCGCGAATCCGCCTCCAGTCTTGTTGCCCGCACCGCAGCGGGCGTCAGCAGTATCGACCCCGCGCAATGGGACGCCTGCGCCGGTGACGGCGATCCGTTTCTCTCTCACGCCTTTCTCGCCGCGCTGGAGGAATCGGGCAGCGTCGGCCCCGGCACCGGCTGGCAGGCCAGCCCGATCTTGATCGACGATGCACAGGGTGCGCCGCTCGGCATTCTCCCCGCCTATTTCAAGGGCCACAGCCAGGGTGAATATGTGTTCGATCATGGCTGGGCGGACGCATGGGAACGGGCGGGCGGGCGCTATTATCCCAAGCTCCAGATCGCGGTGCCCTTCACCCCCGTGACCGGCAAGCGCCTGCTGCTGCGCGAGGACGCGCCGCCGGCCATCGCCTCCGGCCTGATCGCGGCGGCGGAGCAGCTCGTCGCCCAGCACGGCCTCAGCTCCGCCCACGCCACCTTCGTCGCGCCGCAGGAAGTGCCATTGTTCGAGGCGGCGGGCTGGCTCCTCCGCGAGGACAGCCAGTTCCACTTCGAGAACGAAGGCTATGCCGATTTCGAGGCATTCCTCGGCCAGCTTTCCAGCGAGAAGCGCAAGAACCTCCGCAAGGAGCGGCGCCGCGCACAAGAGGGGCTGGAGATCGTCCATCTGACCGGCGACGCGATTCGGCCGGAGCATTGGGATGCGTTCTGGGTCTTCTATCAGGATACGGGCGCGCGCAAATGGGGGCGGCCTTATCTCACCCGCAGCTTCTTCGATCTGGCGGGCGCGCGAATGGCGGACAAGATCCTGCTGATCCTCGCCCTGCGCGACGGCTTGCCCATAGCGGGCGCGCTCAACTTCATCGGCGCCGACACGTTATACGGCCGTTACTGGGGCTGCACCGAAGAGGTGCCGTTCCTGCATTTCGAGCTTTGCTATTATCAGGCGATCGATTTCGCGCTGGCGCACGGGCTAAGCCGGGTTGAGGCGGGCGCGCAGGGCGGGCACAAGCTGGTGCGGGGCTACAAGCCGGTGGCGACATGGTCCGCCCATCATGTTCCGCATCCCGATTTCCGCCGGGCAGTGGCGCAGTTCCTCGCTCAGGAACGCGCGGCGGTCAGCTCCGACCGCGAGTGGCTGTCCTCACGGACGCCGTTCAAAAATGTGGATTGAGCCTTAGGCCGCGTATCTGTTCGCGGAGGTGGCAGAAAGCCATGCGCGCGCCAGGCGTTGCGCCTCGGCGATCTCCCGCGCGGTCATCTCCTCGGCCACCTCGGCGCGGAGCGATTGCCCCTCCACACTTCCCGCAAGCGCCGCGAGGTTGAACCATTTGTGCGCCTCGACGAGGTCGATATCGACATCCCCCGTGCCGCAACTATAGGCGATACCCAGCTCGTAACAGGCCTGCGCATCTCCTTTGGCCGCGTCCGCAAGGCGGCTTTCGATCAGAAACTGTGCGGACTTCATGCTGTTCGCCACAAGCAACTCCTCACTCCGATATGGGGCGAGATTTGCGAATCATGGCTAATATAAGGTTAACGCTGCGGCGAACGCCTCAACGGCCCGCCCCATATGGCCGCAATCCCTCACTTTAATGTTAATCCATATCGGTTGTATCGACCGCGAAATTGTCGATCAGCCGGGTCTTGCCCAGCCTCGCCGCGACCAGCAGGCGCGCGGGCGACGCAAGCGTGCGCACCGGCTCCAGCGATGCGGCATCCGCCAGCGCGACATAATCGATCGGCCCGAACCCCGCCGCCGCCAGCCGCGCCCGCGCCTGCGCCAGCACCGCCTCCGGTTCCTCGCCCGCCGCCAGCGCAGCCACTGCCGCGCGCATCGCGTTCGGCAGTTCCACCGCTTGGCGGCGTTCCTCTGCGCTCAAATAGGCATTGCGCGACGAGAGCGCGAGGCCGTCCTCGGCGCGCGCGGTCGCGACACCGATGATCTCCACCGGCAGGTTGAGGTCGATCACCATCCGGCGGATCACGGCAAGCTGCTGATAATCCTTCTCGCCGAACAGCGCGACATGCGGTTGCACCTGTTGGAAGAGCTTGCACACCACCGTCGCCACGCCGTCGAAATGGCCGGGGCGGTGTGCCCCTTCCAGCGGCCCACTCACCCCACCGACCGAAATGCTGGTGACAAACCCCGCCGGATACATCTCGGCCACCGTCGGCGCCCACACTATCGCCGTGCCCTCGCCCTCCAGCAGCGCCGCGTCCTGCGCTTCCTGCCGGGGATAGGCGGCGAGATCCTCGTTCGGCCCGAACTGCGTCGGGTTCACGAAGATCGAGGCGACCACATGATCCGCGCATTCCCTCGCCCGGCGCACCAGACTCATATGCCCCTCGTGCAGCGCCCCCATCGTCGGCACCAGCGCGATCTTTTTATCCCCAGCTTTCAGCGCGGATACGGCTTCGCGCAGGCTCTTCACGTCACGGATGATTTGCACGGGCGGGATGCCTCCGGTAAAGCTGCTTTCGATAGAGCGGCTGGTCATAGCCGTGACGAGGGGGATACGGAAGAGACCATGCCGGGTGAGCAGACACACATCATCGTTTTCGCCAACGAAAAGGGCGGCACCGGCAAATCGACCACCGCCGTGCACACCGGCGTCGCGCTCGCGAGCATGGGGCACAGGGTCGCGATGCTCGATCTCGACCCGCGCCAGCGCACCGTCACCCGTTATCTCGAAAACCGCACCGAGACCGCGAAGCGCCGCGGCATAGACCTGCCTACCCCGCGCTTTCATGTGTTCGACGGCCTGCGCGACGGAGAGCTGGAACCGGCATACCGCAAAGCTGCCGAGGGCATGGACTTCCTCATCGTCGATACGCCGGGCCGCGACGACGCCTATGCCAAATATATGGCCGCGCGCGCGAACACGCTGGTCACGCCGATGAACGACAGCTTCGTCGATTTCGACCTGATCGGCCAGGTCGATGCCGAGAGCTTCAAGGTGAAGCGCCTCTCTTTCTATGCCGAACTGATCTTCGAGGCGCGCAAGACCCGCGCCAAGGCGGACGGCGTGACGATCGACTGGGTGGTGCTGCGCAATCGCCTCCAGCATCTCGAAGCCCGCAACATGCGCCGCGTCGGCGAGGCGCTGAACGAGCTTTCCAAGCGCGTCGGCTTCCGCGTGATCCCAGGCCTCTCCGAGCGCGTGATCTTCCGCGAGCTGTTCCCCTCCGGCCTCACCCTGCTCGACAAGGGCCATCTCGGCGACCTCGGCATGAGCCACATCACCGCGCGGCAGGAGCTGCGCGAGATGGTGGCCGGGCTGGCCTTGCCCCTGGTGGAGCAGCGGGAACCCGCCGAACAAAGCCCCAGGGAAACTGTGAACTCCTGATGGGCTTTCTCGCGCTGGTCCTGATCGGCGTCGCCGTGTGGCTGATGGGAAGCGGCAAGCTCTCGCGCATGACCGGCAAGGACGGCATGATGCTGGGCCTCGCCATCGTCGGCGCGGTGATGGCGGCGCGCGGCGCGCGAATTATTGGCCTCGTGCCGCTTGCGATTGCCGCGATCTATGGCTGGCGGCGCTGGTCGACGGGTAAGCCGCGCGTGAAGGCCGGCCCGCCCGAGACGGAGGCCGTGCGCGAGGCGCGCGCGCTGCTTGGGCTTTCCGCCACCGCAACGCCGGATGAAATCCGCGCCGCGCACCGCCGCCTCATCGCCAGAATCCATCCGGACGCCGGCGGCACGCAGGGGCTGGCGGAAAAAATTAACGAAGCGCGGTCCATATTGCTGCAACATTCCACGGGCAAGGACGTTTGATTGCATTCCCGCATGGCCGCGTTACAACCGTTTCAGGTCGCATCCCTCCCCTCTTCAACAGCTTAGACGCAGGACAATGATGACCCACAATTTCCATCCGACCTCTCTTCGTGAATATGACATCCGTGGTATCGTCGGCGAAACGCTGGGCGAGGCGGATGCCTACGCCATCGGCCGGGGCTTTGGCACGCTGATTTCCCGCGCGGGCGGCAAGAGCGTCGCGGTCGGCTATGACGGGCGGGTCAGCTCGCCGATCCTCGAAGAGTCGCTGGTGCGTGGCCTCAACGACAGCGGCATCCACGCGGTGCGCGTCGGCATGGGGCCAACGCCGATGCTATATTATGCCGAGGCTACGGAGCAGGTGGACGGCGGCATCCAGATAACCGGCAGCCACAATCCCGCCAATTATAACGGCTTCAAGATGGTGTTTCAGGGTCGGCCTTTCTTCGGAGAGGATATTCAGTTGCTCGGAAAAATGGCCGCCGAGGGAGACTGGGTCTCCGGCAGCGCGGGCTCCAATACGGTGGACATCATGGACCGCTATGTCGCGCGACTGGTGGAGAGTTTCGACGGCGCGGGCTTCCGCATCGGCTGGGACGCGGGCAACGGTGCCGCCGGCCCAGTGGTCGAGAAGCTGGTCAAGCTCCTCCCGGGTGAGCATCATACTCTCTTCACGGAAGTCGACGGCAATTTTCCCAATCATCATCCCGATCCTACCGAAGAAAAGAATCTGGCCGATTTGAAAGCGCTTGTCGCGGAAAAAAGACTCGATTTCGGAGTAGCTTTCGATGGCGATGGCGACCGCATCGGCGCGATCGACGGTGAAGGCCGCGTAATCTGGGGCGATCAGCTGCTCGCCATCTATGCCGAAGCGGTGCTGAAAGAGGTGCCGGGCGCGACGATCATCGCCGATGTGAAGGCGAGCCAGGCGCTGTATGACCGCGTGGCGGAGCTGGGCGGCAAGCCGCTGATGTGGAAGACCGGCCACAGCCTCATCAAGTCCAAAATGAAGGAAACCGGCAGCCCGCTCGCGGGCGAGATGAGCGGCCACATCTTCTTCAAGCATGAATATTACGGCTTCGACGACGCGCTTTATGGGGCGATCCGCCTGATTCGCGCCGCGACTTCGCTGGGCAAGAGCGTGACGCAGTTGCGCAGCGAGATGCCCGCAATGGTCAACACGCCGGAGATGCGCTTCCAGGTCGATGAAAGCCGCAAGTTCGCGGTGGTGGACGAGGTGCTGGCCCGGCTCAAGACCGACGGCGCCGAGGTCAACGACACCGATGGCGCGCGCGTCAATACGCCGGATGGCTGGTGGCTGCTTCGCGCCTCCAACACGCAGGATGTGCTGGTCGCCCGCGCCGAAGCGAGGGACGAGGCCGGACTCGCGCGCCTGATGGCGCAGATCGACGGCCAGCTGGCCGAATCGGGCATAGCGCGCGGGCCGCAAGCCGGGCACTGATTCGGCTTCAACCGCCTGATTTTAAGAGTGTGTTAACCACGGCGCTCCGGTGAAGCGTGGTTAACTCTATGAAATTGGTAAGAAATAGAGCGATTGCGTATTTTGCAATCGCAAACCATCTTTTCGCACTTGCGGAAAATGCGAACGAGACGCAAAAGGAACCTGCCTTTCAGGCATCCTCTCCTAAAAACTTTCCGCCGCCCTTCGGGGCGGCTTTTTTTTGCCCCTCCGCAGCACATTGATGAATTTCGCCGGGTCCATAAGGCCAGCCGCAGGTCTCGCACATCCGGTCCCCGGAGGGCTCCAGCCCGTGCCGCACGGAAACCCGCTCATCGAACACAAAGCAGTTGCCTTGCCAAAGGCTTTGATCCTGCGGGATTTCTTCCAGATATTTGAGGATACCCCCTTTCAGGTGGTACACCTGCTCCAGCCCGAGCCCGCGCGCGAACGCGGTCGATTTCTCGCAGCGTATGCCGCCGGTACAGAACATCGCCACCTTCGGTGCCGCCCGCCCTTCCGCCTCCCAGCCCGCCTTTTCCCGTGCGAACCAGGCCGGAAAATCGCTGAAGGTGCGGATGTTTGGGTCTTTTGCACCCGCGAACGTCCCCACCGCCACTTCATAGTCGTTGCGCGTGTCGATGAGGATCGTATCCGGGTCTTCGATCAGCGCATTCCAGTCCTGCGGCTCGACATAGAGGCCCGCATTGCGCGCCGGATCGAGCTCGCCCGCGTTCATTGTCACGATCTCGCGCTTCAGCTTCACCTTCATTTTCCCGAACGGATGCCGCTCCGCCCGGCTGTATTTCACCTCCAGCTCCGCGCACCCCGGCAGCCCGCGCAGGCGCGCGACGAGATCCGCAATGCTCTCCTCCCCGCCTGACACCGTGCCGTTGATCCCCTCCCGCGCCAGCAGCAGCGTGCCGCGAATGCCGAGATCGGCGCACCAGCCCAGTATCACCGCGCGCAAGGCCGGCGGATCGTCGAACGTGGTGAAGCGATACAGCGCGGCGACCTGAACCGGACCGTCGGCGGCGGATGAGAGGGAGGCAAGGGCGGACATGCGCTTCCCTTACGTCAGGGCTGATTCGCTGCGCAAGTGCCGCGACAATGCTTTCGCGCTCCTTTGGGCCAAATTTCCAAAGACAATCAAAAAGGAGAGAATTCTTTGCCTAAATATTGCTTTGGTAAGAAATCGGAGCATAATAATCATCATACAATAACAGGCGCGGGATAAAAATTGTGGCCGCGTCAAGGAAAGGGTGCGCTATGATGAAAACTCTCGAGTTGCTCGCTCGCGGCACGGCTGTTGCCGCTATTGCCATCAGCCTTTCAGCCCATGCACAGGAACCCGCGCCGCAGGGGGGCGACACGCAAGCCGCCGCCCCGGCCGCCGACGACAATGTCATCATCGTTACCGCGACCCGGCGCGCCAGTCCGCTTTCGGACGTGCCGATCGCCGTTTCCGCCGTCACCGCGGCATCCTTGCAAAACAGCGGCGCCAACGACATCCGCCAGCTCAACCAGCTTGCGCCCTCGCTGCTCGTTTCCTCCTCCGGCACCGAAGCGAACGGCGCGGCGCGCATTCGCGGCGTCGGCACGGTGGGCGACAATCCCGGCCTCGAAAGCTCCGTCGCGGTATTCATCGACGGCGTCTACCGCTCGCGCACCGGCGCGGGCCTGTCGGACCTGGGCGAGATCGAGCGCATCGAGGTGCTGCGCGGCCCGCAGGGCACGCTCTTCGGCCGCAACGCCTCGGCGGGCCTCATCAACATCGTATCCAAATCGCCCGAATTCAAGTTCGGCGCCAAGGGCGAGATCACCTACGGCAATTATGATTTCTGGCGCGCGTCCGCCAGCATCACCGGCCCGGTGAGCGAGCAGGTCGCGCTGCGCCTGGATGGCGTATGGAGCAAGCGCGACGGCTTCATGAAGCTGGTCGACGCCACCGGCAAGAAGGTGGGCGATACCAACGACCGCGACCGCTATTTCGTGCGCGGGCAGGCATTGATCGAGCCGAACGATGCGCTCTCGATCCGCCTGATCGGCGACTACACCAACCGCGACGAGCATTGCTGCGCGGCGATGTATATCTCGACGCGCGAAGTGACCGCGGCGACGCTCAACACCCCGCCTTACGGCCTCAGCCGCATCGCCACGATCCTCAACAAGATCGCGCCCGGCTCTGTCCCCACCACGCCCGACCCCTACAGCCGTACCGCCAGCATCACGCCGGGACGCGAATATGTGTCGAAGCTCAAGGACTGGGGCATGTCGGGCGAGATCAACTATGATTTCGGCGCGGCGAAGCTCACCAGCATCACCGGATACCGCGATTACAAGTCCCGCGACTATGGCGACTATGACTATAACCGTGCGGATATCGTCTATCGCGATCCCAACACCTACCGCGAATTCAAGACCTTCACCCAGGAGCTGCGCCTGCAGGGCAAGGCCTTCGGGGACAAGCTCGACTGGCTGGTGGGCGGCTATTATTCCAACGAAAAGCTGACGCTGGTGGATAATATCCGCTTTGGCACGGATTATGGCCTGTTCGCGACGTGCCGTATTCTGTCGGCCAGTCTGCCGGCGGCGGCCTTGCCTTGCAATAGCCGTGCCTCCTTCCTCGCGCCGACCGTGGGCGTGATCGATCAGGTAACGGCCAACCCCATCCTCAACAGCGCCTTGCGTACCTTGGTAAACATCGGCGCCACCGGCAGCGCGGGCGACACCGATGCACGCTACCGGCAGAAGAGCGAGAGCCTCGCCGCCTTCACGCACAATATCGTGCATATCACCGACAAGCTCGATCTTACCGTGGGCCTGCGCTACACGCATGAGAAGAAAAAGCTCACCGCGACCTTCGCCAATGACAATACGGCCTGCACCGCGCTGCAAACCCGCGTGGCGGGCAGCCCCAATGATCTGGTCGATCTCGCGACCGGCGCATTTGGCACCGGAACGACGCTGGCGCAGGGCATTCTCGCGCTGGGCTGCCTCGGCAATGGCGGCACGAACCTCAACGCGCTCGCGCTCAATGACAGCTTCTCGGACAATGAACTGTCCGGCACCGCCGTGCTCTCCTACAAGCCGAGCCGGGAAACATTGGTCTACGCCAGCTATTCGCGCGGCTACAAGGCGGGCGGCTATAATCTCGATCGCTTCGAGCTGGGCAATTACGGCACCAGCCCGCTCAATACCTCGCCGGTCACCTATTTCTTCCCGCGTTCGGCGGCCGATGCCCCCTCGCTGCGCTTCGCGGCGGAGAAGGTGGACGCCTTCGAGATCGGCATGAAAT
This sequence comes from Sphingobium sp., assembly GCA_022652485.1. GTDB lineage: Bacteria > Pseudomonadota > Alphaproteobacteria > Sphingomonadales > Sphingomonadaceae > Sphingobium. Next base: position 88,481 of record JALCRK010000004.1, on the reverse strand, counting down.
ACAGCACCCGCATCTGGGGCGCGAACATCGCGGCCTTCCGGCAGGAGTTCGCCGATTTCCAGCTCAACACCTATAACGGCACCAGCTTCGTGGTGCAGAATATCGGTGGCTGCGACACCGCGCTGACCACGGGCCGCTGCGCCAGCGGCGACGTGAAGCCCGGCCTCATCAGCCAGGGCGTGGAGCTGGAGGCGTATGTCTCCCCTGCGCGCAACCTGCGCCTCACGGGCGGCTTCACCTATGCCGAAGCGAAGTTCGCCAAGCGGCTGGTCGGCAGCCCGGATGGGCAGACGCCGCTCGATACCGCGCTGTTCCTGCTACCCGGCAGAATCAACAGCAACGCGCCCAAGATGGTGACGACGATGAGCTTCGCCTGGACTCCGGATATCGGCACTTCGGGCCTCTCCGGCCTGCTGTATTTCGATGGCCGCATGACCAGCGACTACAACACCGGCTCCGATCTGTTCCCGGAAAAGGCGCAGGACGGCTATGATGTGTGGAACGCGCGGATCGGCCTGCGCGGGCCGGAGCAGCGCTGGGCGGTCGAGTTCTGGGGCCAGAACATCTTCAACACCAAATATACCCAGGTGGCGTTCAACTCGCCGCTGCAGGGCAGCGGTTCGATCGCCTCGGTGCAGGCCGGGGGCGCCTCCGCGACGCAGCTCTTCTCCGCCTATCTCGCCGAGCCGCGCACATACGGCATCACGCTGCGCGGCAAGTTCTGAGGTTGGTGTAAAGCAAGGCAGGGCCGCCCTTCGCGGGGCGGCCTTTTCTTTTATGACCGCGCGCCGAACAGCGCCGAGCCGACGCGCACATGCGTCGCGCCCAGCATCACCGCCGTCTCGAAATCGCCGGACATGCCCATCGACAGTCCCGCCAGCCCCTGCTCCCGCGCCAGCTTGGCCAAAAGCGCGAAATAGGGCGCAGCCTCCACATCCCCTGATTGCCGCGCTTCCGGACGCAAAACCGGTTCCCACTTTTGCTGCAAGCGCTTGTGCGGCGGCACGCACATCAGCCCCGCCACCGGAATCCCCGCCTCGCGCGCCGTCGCCAGCAGCCCCGGCAGATCCGCGATCGCGCAACCGCCCTTCTGCGGTTCGTCACCGATATTCACCTGCACGAAGCACGGAATATGCCGCCCCTGGCGCTCCATCTCCTGCCCCAGCGCCGCAACCAGCGAGGGCCGGTCGAGCGAGTGGATCACATCGAACAGCGCGACCGCCTGCCCCGCCTTGTTGCTCTGAAGCTGGCCGACGAGATGCAGCGTCACATCCGGATAGTCCGCGCGCAGCTCAGGCCATTTGCCTTCCGCCTCCTGCACGCGGTTCTCGCCGAAATGGCGTTGCCCCTGCTCCAGCAGGGGGCGGATCGCCTCCGCGGCATGAGTCTTGGAAATGGCGATGAGCGTCACGTCCTCAGCCCGCCGCCCGGCGGGTGCCGCCGCCTTCGCGATGCGCTCCTTAACCTCCGCCAGCGGCGTTGCGTCGCGCGTTTCCCTGCTGTCCTGATCCATGCGCGCGGCTATAAGGCGGGACATGCGCGCCCGCCAGCCCCAATCCGCCTCAAAGCCCCTGCCCTGCCTCTGGCTGTTCACCGACGAACGGGTTTCCGGTGAGGCGCTGATGGCCGCGATCCGCCGCCTGCCCAGCAGCAGCGGCATCGTCTTCCGGCATTATGGCCTGCAACCACAGGAACGGCGCGCGCTGCTCAAGAAGGTGCGAAAAGCGGCCAGGCGGCAAAGGCTCATCGTGCTGCTGGCGGGTGAAGACCGTTGGGCACAAGGCGCATCCGGACGCCACAATCCCTCGCGCCGCGCTTCCGGCACCGGTGGCCTGCGCTCCGCCTCGGCGCATAATGCCCGCGAGATCGCCGCCGCGAACCGGCAAGGCGCGGACATCCTCTTCCTCTCGCCCGCCTTCCCGACCCGCTCGCACCCCGGAGCGCCCGCGCTGGGGCCGATGCGCTTCGCCGCCCTCGCCCGCCTCGCGCGCTGCCCGGTCATCGCGCTGGGCGGCATGAACCCGGCGCGTTTCCGCCGCCTCCGGCCGCTCGGCGCTTATGGCTGGGCGGCGATCGACGCGCTGGTTCAGGATGGCATGGCGCGCTTTAGCTCGCGCCCACCACCACACAGGCGGCAAACAGGAGGAGGCCGGCGAAGCGGTTGGCGCGGAATAGGATGAGAGCATTCGCGCCGTCGGTCTTCAGGGTGGTAACCTGCCAGAGCAGATGCGCCGCCATCGGCAGCAGCGCGACCAGCGCAACGACATCGGGCCGCGCCGCCCAGATCGCGCCCGCCCAGAGCAACAACGCCCCCGCGTAGAACCCGCCCACGCCGCCACGCACATGCCGCCCCATGCGAAGCGCGCTGGAGCGGATGCCGACAAGCGCATCATCCTCGCGATCCTGCAACGCATAGATGCTGTCATAGCCGACCACCCAGCAGATGCTGCCCGCATAAAGCAACAGGCCGACAACGCTCAACCCGCCGGTCATCTCGACCCAGCCGACCAGAGCCGCCCAGCTGAACACCAGCCCCAGCCATATCTGCGGCCACCAGGTGATGCGCTTCATGAACGGATAGGCCGCAACCAGCGCGAGGCTGGCGAACGCGGTCAGCTGCGCCTGCCAGCGGAGTTGCAGCAGAACGACGAGGCCGACCAGGCACAGCGCACCCATCCACATGGCCGCGAGCGTGACGCTCACCCGCCCGCTCGCCACCGGCCGCGCGGCGGTGCGCGCCACCTGTTTGTCGAGATCCCGGTCGATAATGTCGTTCCACACGCAGCCTGCACCGCGCATCGCGATGCTGCCCAGCAGGAACCACAGCATCAGCCGCCATGATGCAAGCCCGTTGCCGGAAAGCGCGATCGCCCATGCACCCGGCCAGAACAGCAGCCACCAGCCGATCGGCCGGTCGAGCCGCGCCATCGAGGCGAGATCGCGTGGCAAAGGCGGGAGCAGAACCATGACTCCGCGCGCTTCGCTGTCTGGCACTATATGTTCGGTCATATGTCTCCGTGGAAGGGCTGTAAATTTCGCCCTTGTCGCTTTAGAGCGCAAAGCAGGGCTTCGACAAGCTCAGCCCGAACGGAGACTGTCTGATGCCCGCAACCCCCGCCTGGCCCCCGCGCAGCGCCCCGCGCCTCTACACGCAGGCCGATCTTGACGCAGGCGTCGGCGTTCCGGTCGATGGCAATGCCGCGCATTATCTGCTCTCCGTGATGCGGGTGGGCGAGGGCGATGCGGTTCTGCTGTTCAACGGGCGCGATGGCGAATGGGCGGCGCGCGCGGGCGCGATCCGCAAGCGCGATCTGGTGCTGGAATGCGTGGAGCAGACCAAGCCCTTGGAGACCGTGCCGGATTTCTGGCTGTGCGCCGCGCCGATCAAGAAGGGCCGGATCGATCTGGTGATGGAGAAGGCGACTGAGCTCGGCGTCGCGCGCATTCAGCCGGTGTTGATGGCGCGCTGCGTGGTGGACAAGCTCAATCCGGAGCGCCTCGCCGCACAGATGATCGAGGCGGCGGAGCAATGCGGGCGGACGATGCTGCCCAACCTAGCCGAGATGGTGAAGCTCGATGCGCTGCTGAAACACTGGCCGGAGGGGCGGGCGCTGTTCTTCGCGGATGAGCAGGGCGACGCACCGATGGGGCAAGCCTTTGCCGCTCACCCCGGCCCGGCCGCGCTGCTGGTCGGCCCGGAGGGCGGCTTTACCACTCAGGAACGCGAGGCGATCCGCGCCCATCCCGCCGCCGTGCCCATTACCCTCGGCCCGCGTATCCTGCGTGCCGAAACCGCCGCCATCGCCGCCACCGCCTGCTGGATGAACCTCAATGGCGACTGGACGAAATGAGAATTGTTGCCCAGCGGAAATTGTCTTTATCCGGCGCGCCAATTGATTGACCGCCCCGCCATCCCTATCTGCTTGCTCAACAACAGGGGCGGACAAGCCGAATGAGCACCAGAACGGAGACAGGGGCGCATGATCCCGTCATCGAAACGCGGGATCAGCTGATCTCGGTATTCGCGCGCGGAGAGAAGCCGCCGGAGCGCTGGCGCATCGGCACCGAGCACGAGAAATTCGTCTATCGCACCGCCGATTTCCGCGCTCCTTCCTATGACGAGCCGGGCGGCATCCGCGATCTGCTGGCGGGCCTCGCCGCGGATTATGGCTGGGAGCCGGTGATCGAGGGCGGCAACGTCATCGCGCTTGCGGGGAGCGATGGCACGATCAGCCTTGAACCGGCAGGCCAGCTCGAACTCTCGGGCGCGCCGCTCGAAAACCTGCACGAGACTTGCGCCGAGACCGGACGGCACCTCAAACAGGTGAAGGCGGTGGGCGACAGGCTGGGCCTCGGCTTCCTCGGCCTTGGCATGTGGCCGGACAAGACCCGCGCCGAGCTGCCGGTGATGCCCAAGGGCCGCTATGGCATCATGCTGCGCCATATGCCGCGGGTCGGCTCGATGGGTCTGGACATGATGCTCCGCACTTGCACCATTCAGGTTAATCTGGATTACCAATCCGAAACCGATATGGTAAAGAAATTCCGTACCTCGCTGGCGTTGCAACCGCTCGCCACCGCCCTCTTCGCCAATTCTCCCTTCACCGAAGGCAAGCCCAACGGGATGCTGTCCTATCGCAGCCATATCTGGTCCGACACCGATCCGGCGCGCACCGGCATGTTGCCCTTCGTGTTCGAGGATGGCTTCGGATACGAGCGCTACGCCGACTATGCGCTCGATGTGCCGATGTATTTCGTCTATCGCGACGGCAGTTATATCGACGCGGCGGGGCAGAGCTTCCGGGATTTCCTGGATGGCCGCCTCCCCGCCCTGCCCGGCGAGAAGCCGACCATCGCCGACTGGAACGACCATCTCTCCACCGCCTTTCCGGAAGTGCGCCTGAAGAGCTTCCTCGAAATGCGCGGCGCGGACGGCGGGCCGTGGGGCCGCATCTGCGCACTGCCCGCCTTCTGGGTGGGGCTGCTTTATGATCAAGGCGCGCTCGACGCGGCGTGGGATCTGGTCAAGGACTGGAGCATGGACGCGCGGCAGGTGCTAAGGGACAGCGTGCCCAAACTGGGCCTCGATGCGCCAGTGCCGGGCGGACGCACCCTGCGGGATATTGCGGGCGAAGTGCTGGAAATCGCACGCAGCGGCCTCGCATCGCGGGCACGGCTCGATGTCAGCGGCAACAACGAGACCGGCTATCTTGGCGTATTGCAGGAGGTCGTCTCGCGCGGCCAGACCCCGGCGGAATCCCTGCTGGAACGGTATCAGGGCGCATGGGGCGGCGACCTTACCCGCGTCTATGCCGAGGAGAGCTTCTGACCCGCACTCTTGTTTCGGCGGTGAAGCCCCTCTAGATTGTCCGGATGGCTGGGCACAGGCATCATCACGATCTGGAGGGCGCGGCGCTGCGCGCGGCAGCGCAAACGGCGCTGGATATGCATGGCGAGCAATGGACCGCGATGCGCGCCGCGATCTACGACGCCCTCGCCGCGCAAAAGCGCCCCACCTCGGCTTATGACATTGCGGATAGCGTCAGCCAGGCGCGCGGCAAGCGGGTGGCGCCCAACAGCGTCTATCGCATCCTCGACCTGTTCGTCGCCTCGAACCTCGCGACACGGGTCGAAAGCGCCAATGCCTATATCGTCAACGCCCATCCGGGCTGCCAGCATGACTGCATCTTCCTCGTCTGCACGAGCTGCGGCGTGGCGCTGCACACGGATGACGACACGCTCACCAGCGCGCTGAGAGAACGGGCGGCGCGGGAGAATTTCGCGCCCGAGCGCGTGGTGATCGAGGTGCAGGGCCGGTGTGGCGACTGCGCCACAGCCTCCTGATACACCTTGATACAGGTATCGATCTGACGCAAGGGGGGCGACAATATGCACCACGAACGCTATGTTGGGGTGTGGAGACCTCTGTTTCGATGAACGATCGCCCGTCAACCCCACTGCTGGATCAGGTCAACCTTCCTGCCGATCTGCGCGCGCTCAAACCCGAGCAGCTGCGCCAGCTGGCCGATGAACTGCGCGCGGAGACGATCAGCGCCGTGGGCACGACCGGCGGGCACCTCGGCTCCGGCCTCGGCGTGGTCGAGCTGACGACCGCGATCCATTATGTGTTCAATACGCCGGAGGACAAGCTCGTCTGGGACGTGGGGCATCAATGCTATCCGCACAAGATATTGACCGGCAGGCGCGACCGCATCCGTACCCTGCGGCAGGGTGGCGGGCTTTCCGGCTTCACCAAGCGGGCCGAGAGCGAATATGACCCGTTCGGCGCGGCGCACAGCTCCACCAGCATCAGCGCCGCTTTGGGTTTCGCCATCGCCAACAAGATGCAGAACCTGCCCGGCAAGGGCATCGCGGTGATCGGCGATGGCGCGATGTCCGCCGGCATGGCCTATGAGGCGATGAATAACGCGCGCGATGCGGGCAACCGGCTGGTCGTCATCCTCAATGACAACGATATGTCGATCGCGCCGCCGGTGGGGGGCTTGTCGGCCTATCTCGCGCGGCTGGTTTCCTCCCGCGAGTTCATGAGCCTGCGCGATCTCGCCAAGCGCATCGCCAAGCACCTGCCCCGCCCGCTGCACAATGCCGCGAAGAAGACCGACGAATATGCCCGCGGCATGGCAATGGGCGGCACCCTGTTCGAGGAGCTGGGCTTCTATTATGTCGGCCCGATCGACGGGCATAATCTCGATCAGCTGATCCCGGTGCTCGAAAATGTGCGCGATATGGCCGATGGGCCGTGCCTCATCCATGTCGTGACGCAGAAGGGCAAGGGCTATGCCCCGGCGGAGGCAGCCGAAGACAAATATCATGGCGTGCAGAAGTTCGATGTCGTCACCGGGGCGCAGGTAAAGGCGCCGCCCGGCCCGCCGAGTTATACCAATGTTTTTGCCAAAGCGCTGATTGCGGAAGCGACGCGCGACGAAAAGGTCTGCGCGATCACTGCCGCAATGCCCTCCGGCACGGGTCTCGACAAGTTCGCCGAGGCATATCCCGAGCGCTGCTTCGATGTCGGCATCGCCGAGCAGCACGCCGTCACCTTCGCCGCGGGGCTGGCGGCGCAGGGAATGCGCCCCTTTTGCGCGATCTATTCGACCTTCCTGCAACGCGCCTATGATCAGGTCGTGCATGATGTCGCGATCCAGAACCTCCCCGTCCGCTTCGCGATGGATCGCGCCGGGCTGGTTGGCGCGGATGGATCGACGCACGCGGGCAGCTTTGACATCGCCTATCTCGCGACTTTACCCAATCTGGTGGTGATGGCCGCCGCCGACGAGGCGGAGCTGGTGCATATGGTCCACACCTGCGCTTGCCACGATAGCGGCCCGATCGCGGTGCGCTATCCGCGTGGGTCCGGCGTGGGCGTGCCGCTGCCGGACGTGCCGGAGCGGCTGGAGATCGGCAAGGGCCGCATCGTGCGCGAGGGCAAAAAGGTCGCGATCCTCTCGCTCGGCACGCGGCTGGAGGAAGCGCTCAAAGCGGCAGATGCGCTGGATGCGCGCGGGCTTTCCACCAGCGTCGCGGACCTGCGCTTCGCCAAGCCGCTCGATGAGGCGCTGATCCGCAGGCTGCTTACCAGCCATGAAGTCTGCGTCACCGTGGAGGAAGGCGCGGTCGGCGGATTTGGCGCGCATGTGCTGACGTTGGCGAGCGACGAAGGGCTGATCGATGCGGGCCTGAAGCTCCGCACGCTGCGCCTGCCGGACGTGTTTCAGGATCAGGACAAGCCCGAGAAGCAATATGCCGAGGCGGGGCTGGATGCGGACGGTATCGTCAACGCCGTGCTCACCGCGCTCAGGCACAACAGCGCGGGCGTAAACGAGGCAATAGCCTGAATACTACGCGCAAAATCGGCCTATTGGGCGGATCGTTCAATCCCGCGCATGGCGGCCACCGCGCGATCAGCCTGGCCGCGCGGGAAGCGCTGGGGCTGGATGAGGTCTGGTGGCTGGTGTCGCCCGGCAACCCGCTGAAGCCGCAGCAAGGCATGGCCCCGCTCGCCGCGCGCCTCCAATATGCCCGGAAAATCGCCCGGCGCGCGCCGATCCGCGCCACCGCGATCGAGGCGGAGCTGGGCACCCGCTACACCGTCGACACGCTGCGCGCCCTCACCCTGCGCTATCCCCGCCACCGCTTCCTCTGGCTGATGGGTGGGGACAATCTGCAACAGTTCGGCCAATGGAAGGACTGGCGCGGCATTGCGCGCATCATGCCCATTGCCGTGATCGCCCGTCCGGGCTATACTGGCGCGGTTCGCGGCTCTCCGGCAGCGAACTGGTTGCGGCGCTTCGTCCGGCCCGCAGGCCAGAGCAGCAACTGGACGAACTGGAGACCACCGGCGCTCGTGCATTTGCGCTTTCGCCCCGATCCACGGTCGGCCACCCTGCTGAGGCAGGGCAACCCCCTTTGGCACCGCGAACATCATGGGGCGCGTCCGCGCGATCCCCTGACGCATCGCACGATCCCGGTATGATCCACCCATGAAGGAGCACCCTTGACCCCCACGCCCAGCGCCAGCGCACCGGCCCCCGCAAGCGCCGGTCTCTCGCCCGAAGACATCCACGCCCTTGTCATGCAGTCGCTCGACGACGATCAGGCGCAGGAAACCATCTCCATTCCCCTCGCCGGCAAAAGCAGCATCGCGGACCATATGGTGATCGCCTCCGGGCGTTCCTCGCGCCATGTCGCCGCGATGGCGCAGAAGCTCGCCGAGCGGATCAAGAAGGAAACCGGCCATGTCGCGCGGATCGAAGGCCTGCCGACGGCGGACTGGGTGCTGATCGACGCGGGTGACGTGATCGTCCACCTGTTCCGGCCCGAGGTACGCAGTTTCTACAACCTTGAGCGGATGTGGGGCTTCACCGACGCGCCCGCCGCACCAGCGACGGCGACCGCGCACTAAATCTTACGCTTCCGCATCTTATGCTTCCGCCTCGTGGCGGAAGATGCGGACGACCTGCTGCGCCACACCGGCGGGGGAGAGGCGGCCGGGCCGATACCAGTTGTCGGCATCGTTGAGCAGCGAGAGCAGCAGGTTGCGATAGATCGAGCGGTCGATCTCCGGCGGGAGCGGAAGCGCGCCGACCAGAGCGCGGAACGGCTCTTCAAAGGCATCGCGCCGGGCGACCAGCTGAAGCCGCACGTCCTCCGGCACCTCGCGGAAATCGTTCATCAGGGGCTGGGTGAGCGAATCGGGGGCCAGCTGGATTTCGAGCAGAGCGCGGCAGGCGGCCTCCAGCCGATCCCACGGATCGTCATGGCGGGAAACGGCCGCCTCGATCAGCGCCTCGGCCCGGTCCAGCGCGCGGTTGTGCAGCTCGATGAACAGCGCATCCTTCGACTTGATGTGATGATAGAGCGAGCCACCGAGGATGCCCGCCTGCTCGCCGATCTCGCGGATTGAGGTGCCGCGATAGCCATGACGCGCGAACAGGCGCGCGGCGATATCCAGTATCTGCTGCTTGCGGGTGGTACGCTCTGCGGGGGCTGGCTCGGACATGGTGGCACCGTAGACCATTTCGAAGATCACCGTAAACGGTCGTCGACTCGGGAAATGATCTGATTGAGCTATCCGCCGCATCATACCGAAGCGCAGTTCGCCGAAGGTAAAGTGGGCGAGCCGGAGTCAGATGCCTACGGCCCGGCTTTTCGGTCAAACCGATGCGATATCAAAAAAACCGGAATGCGCTGCCTGCGTCAGATATAACGCAGCGCGTTCTAGAACTTGAACTTCGTGCCCACATACACCGCCTGATCATCCTTCCGCCGGTCGGTCAGCGGGGCAAGGCGGTTGTCCGGCCCGGCATAGCGCACGCCGGCGGTGACGTTGAGGTTGCGCGTCAGCGAATAGCTGCTGCCGATCGCGACGCTCAGCTTGCTTTCGCCCGCCAGCGTCTGCGGTGCGGTGCCGATATCGCGTTTCGCATCGAGTTGGACATCGGGCTGAAGCCGCGAGGGCTTGTTCTCCAGCGAGAAATTGCGCGCACCGGCCAGCTCATCCGACAGCACCGGATCGAGCGCCTTGCTGCCCACCGCATCGGGAATCGCGAACTTGCGCCAACCGCGCGACGCATCGAGGTTGAACGCCAGCGGTGCCAGCCCCAGCCCCTGGGCGCGGTGATCGTCCGCCCGCCCGACCATGCTGTCCGAGCGCACCAGCACCGTGATCGAGCGGCGCCCGCTCAGCGAGCCGCTGGTCGGCGTGAAGCGGAAGACGCGGCTGCCGCGATTGAGCACCGCGTGCTCATAGGCGGAAGACAGTTTGGGATCGTGAATCGCGGGCGTGAAGGAGGCGATGCTGCCCAGCTCGTTGAGGGACACCGGCACCGATCCGCGCAAACGCAGTAGCCCGTTCACGGCCCCCGTGGCGGGAACCGCAACCGCAAGCGCTGCGCCTGCCAGCACCGTTATGCCAAGAAACTCCCTGAACCCGGCCATCTCTCTTCCGACTCTTATGGCTTCTATGCCGGATACTACGCCCGAAGCCGCGAAAATTCCAGCATTGCCGCACATTTTTTTGCCGCCGTGGCATAAAATACACAGCCCCCCGGCTCTGTGAACCCGCTACTGCATTTCCAAGGCTTGCCGAATATTCCCGCCGGGCTATAGAAGCAGGATATGCGGGCCTCGGCGTTACTTTTCGCCCGGCCGCCCAGACAAGAAAGTGCGCCATGATATCGCGGTTCTCCTCCCGTCTCATCCTTTCGGTGGCTGCGGTCGCCACGCTCGCGGGCGTGTCCGCCTGCTCGCATGGCAACAAGCGCCCCAAGGCGGATCTTGCGGCCTCCAAGGTGACGACGATTGGCGTCAACGCCTATCTGTGGCGCGCCAGCCTCGAAACCCTGTCCTTCATGCCGCTGGTGCAGACCGATTCGAACGGCGGCGTGATCGTGACCGACTGGTATGCCAACCCCAATGCCGCCGGGGAGCGCATGAAGGTGACGGTGACGATCCTCGATCAGGATCTGCGCGCCGATGCGCTGCGGGTCGCCGCCAGCCGCCAGGTAAGCCAGAACGGCCAGTGGGTCGAGGTGCCGGTGCAGGCCGCGACCGTGCAAAAGCTGGAAGAGGTCATCCTCACCAAGGCGCGCGACCTGCGCCGCACCGCGATCGGCGAGAAGGACTGATCGCCCCACCTACCCCCATTATTTGAGCCGGGGCATGGGTAGATGCGCCCGGCAGGGAGCATGACAGAGAATGCAGAGGCGCTTCAACCCGCTGGAAGCGGACGCCAAATGGCAGCGCATATGGGACGAGAAGCAGAGCTTCCGCGCCGATGACACCAGTGCGAAGCCGCGCTCCTATGTTCTGGAGATGTTCCCTTATCCTTCCGGGCGCATCCATATCGGCCATGTCCGCAACTACACGATGGGCGACGTGCTGGCGCGCTTCCGCCGGATGCGGGGCTATGAAGTGCTGCATCCTATGGGGTGGGATGCGTTCGGGATGCCGGCCGAAAATGCCGCGATGGAAAAGAAGGTGCATCCCGGCGAGTGGACCCGCTCCAACATCGCCAACATGAAGGCGCAACTGAAGCGCCTCGGCTTCGCGCTCGACTGGAGCCGCGAGCTGGCGACGTGCGAGCCCGATTATTACGGGCAGGAGCAGGCGCTGTTCCTTGATCTTTACGAGGCGGGCCTCGTCTATCGCAAGGAAAGCGCGGTCAACTGGGATCCGGTCGACATGACCGTGCTCGCGAACGAGCAGGTGATCGACGGCAAGGGCTGGCGCTCGGGCGCGCCGGTCGAGAAGCGCAAGCTGAGCCAGTGGTTCCTCAAGATCACCCAGTTCGCGGACGATCTGCTCGATGGGCTGGACACGCTCGATCAGTGGCCGGACAAGGTGAAGCTGATGCAGGAGAACTGGATCGGCAAGTCGGTCGGCCTGCAATTCAGCTTCGCGCTTGATACTGTAGTGGGTGATATAGAAAGGCTGGAGGTGTTCTCCACCCGGCCGGACACCATCTTCGGCGCCAGCTTCGCCGCCATCGCCGCCGATCATCCGATATCGCTCCGGGTATCCAACGACAATCCCAACTTGGCCGCCTTCATCGACGAGTGCCGCAAGACCGGCACCGCCGCCGCCGAGATCGAAACGCAGGAGAAGCTGGGCTTCGACACCGGCATCTCGGTGATCCACCCGTTCACCGGGGCCAAGCTGCCACTGTTCGTCGCGAATTTCGTGCTGATGGAATATGGCACCGGCGCGGTGATGGCCGTCCCCGCGCACGACCAGCGCGACCTCGACTTCGCGCGCAAATATATGCTCGCCACGCCCCGCGTCGTCTCGCCCGATGGCAAGGATGTACCGGTGAACGACGAGGCCTATGTCGGGCCGGGCACCCTCATCAACTCGGATTTCCTCAATGGCATGGAGGTGGAGGCCGCCAAGGCCGCCGTCATCGCCCGCGCCGAGGCGGAAGGCTGGGGCAAGGGCACGACCATTTGGCGGCTGCGCGACTGGGGCGTCTCGCGCCAGCGTTACTGGGGTACACCGATCCCGTTCATCCACTGCGATGCTTGCGGCGTGGTGCCGGTGCCGAAAGGCCAGCTCCCGGTCGTGCTCCCTGATGATGTGAGCTTCGACATCCCCGGCAATCCGCTGGAGCGCCACCCGACCTGGAAGCATGTCGATTGCCCCGGCTGCGGCAAGCCCGCCCGGCGCGAGACGGACACGCTCGACACCTTCGTCGATTCGAGCTGGTATTTCATCCGCTTCGCCAGCCAGCCGGACGACAAGCCGTTCGACAAGGCCGTGGCGGAGAGCTGGCTGCCGGTGGGGCAATATATCGGCGGGATCGAGCACGCGATCCTCCACCTGCTCTACGCCCGGTTCTGGACCCGCGCCCTCAATTACTGCGGCAAGATCGCCGTCAAGGAACCGTTCGCCGGCCTGTTCACGCAGGGCATGGTGACGCACGAGACGTATAAATCGCCCGAGGGCAAATGGCTCGCGCCCGAAGAGGTCGAGAAGCGGGGCGAAGGCTATGTGGTGATCGATGGCGGCGCGGCCGTCACGCTCGGCCGCGTCGAGAAGATGTCCAAGTCGAAGAAGAATGTCGTCGATCCCGATGACATCATCGACCAATATGGCGCGGACGCGGTGCGCTGGTTCATGCTGTCCGACAGTCCGCCGGAGCGCGACCTGCCGTGGACGGCGAGCGGCATCGAAGGCTCCTGGCGCTTTGTGAACCGCTTGTGGCGCCTGTTCGGTGAGGCTGACGACGCCGCCACCGGCGAGGACAAGGCGCTCGATCGCAAGCTGCACCAGACCATCGACGGCGTGGCCAAGGACATCGAGGCACTGTCGTTCAACAAGGCGGTGGCGAAGATCTACGAGCTGGCCAACGTCATCGAGAAGGCCGACGCTTCCGCCAGCCGCACCGCCGCGATCCGCGCGCTCGCGTTGCTCGTGGCGCCGATGGTGCCGCATCTCGCCGAGGAAGCCTGGGCGGATATGGAGCAAAGCGGCCTCATTGCCGATGCCGCATGGCCCGAGGTCGATCCCGCCCTTCTGGTCGAGGATGAAGTGACGGTCGCCGTGCAGGTGATGGGCAAGCTGCGCGACACCATCACCGTCGCCAAAGGCCTGCCAAAGGACCAGCTCGAGGCGCTGGCACTCGCCGCGCCGAATGTAGCGCGCACTATCGATGGCGCGCCTCCAAAGAAAATCATTGTGGTACCCGACAGGCTGGTCAACATAGTGCTATGAAGCGCCTTGTCGCCCTTGCCTGCCTCGCCGCCACACTACCCACGCTGGCGTCGTGCGGCCTGCATCCGCTCTATGCCAATGGCTCCCGTGGGGCGGTGGCGCGCGCGATCGGCACGGTGACGATCGACCCGATCGAGGGCAAGGCGGGGTGGCTTGTCGCCAATGCGCTGAAAGACAGGATTGCGCCTATCTCGGGGGGCGACGGCCCCAGCTACCGGCTTCATGTCGAACTGGATGACCAGATCGCGGGCTTCGGTGTGCGTCAGGGCGATACGGTGACGCGCGAGCGGCGTCAGTTGCGCGCGCGCTATCAGTTGTTCGATGCGGCCACCGGCGTTCTGGTGATGGACATGACGGCCGCATCCGATTCGAGCTTCGACGCGCCGGGCAGCGAATTTGCCACCATCGCCGCCGAAGATACCGCGCTGGAGAGGCTGGCGGATACCGTCGCCGATCAGATCGTCACGCGGATGGCGCAAAAACTCGCCACGGACCACGCTCCGGGCGCCAAAGCGGCGCCGTGAAGGCGAACCGCTCGCAGATCGAAAAAGGGCTCGACGCACCGCCCCTCGATATCCGGCTTTTTCTGCTTTACGGGCCTGACGAAGCGGGCAGCGCCGCGCTCGCCAGGCGGATGGAACGGGCGATGGGCGAGGGAGCCGAGCGCATCGACCTCGAACCGGCAGTGCTCAAGACCGACCCGGCACGGCTGACGGATGAAGCCGCCGCCCTTTCCATGTTCGGCGACAGGCGCTGGATACGGATCATGGGGGCGGGCGAGGAAAGCGTTGCAGCGATCGAAGCGCTGCTGCAGGCGCCGCAGGCGGGCAACCCGGTGGTCATGATAGCGGGCGGCATCCGGAACACCAGCAAGCTCGCGAAGCTGTGCCTCGATGCGCCCGCCGTGCTCGCCTTCGCCAGCTATGCCCCAGATGAGCGCGAGGCGGTGCAGATCGCGCAGGCACAGGCGCGGGAGCTGGGGCTGCGCCTGTCGACCGATCTCGCGCGCCGCATCGCCGATCTCACCGGGAACGACCGCGCGCTGATGGCGGGAGAGGTGGAAAAGCTCGCCCTCTATCTCGATGCCGCGCCCGATCATCCGGTCGAGGCCACGGCCGCGGCACTGGACGCGCTTTCCGCCGAAACCGTCGAAAGTGACGTTACGCCGCTCGTCAACGCGGTGCTGGGCGGCGATGTCGCGGCTCTCCATCATGAGCTGGCGATGGCGCAAGCGAGCGCCACGCCCCTTGCCAGCGTCACCCGCCCCTTGCTCAACCGCGCGCTGCTGATCGCGCAGATCCAGTCCGCGTTCGAGCGGAGCGGCAGCATGGACAAGGCGATGGAAAGCGAAGGCAAGGCCATCTTCTGGAAGGAAAAAGCCACCGTGCAGCGGCAGGCGCGGGCGTGGCCGGGCGCGACGATGGAGAAGCTGATCCACCGCCTGCTCGAGGCGGAGCGCATGACCCGCACCTCGCTGGGTCCGGGAGATGTAGCGGTGCGACAGGAATTGCTGACCATCACCCGCCAGGCCGAACGCAACCGATAGACTGTAACCGGCCCTGAAATCGGGACGAACAAGAATGCGCGGCTTGCATGGCCGGGTACGAAGGAACATATTATATCTATGGAAAAGCTGATCCTCACCGACGACGAATGGCGCGCGAAACTGACCGCCGAGCAATATCATATCCTGCGGCAGGCGGGCACCGAACGCGCCTTCACGGGCGAATATGATCACACTTTCGCAGATGGCACCTATCTGTGCGGCGGGTGCGGCGCGCAATTGTTCGACAGTGGCGAAAAATATAACAGCGGGTGCGGCTGGCCCGCATTCACCGCCCCCCTCGAAGGTGAAGCCATCGACGAGCATAGGGACATGAGCCACGGCATGATCCGCACCGAGGTGCGCTGCGCGCGCTGCGATGGCCATCTGGGCCATGTCTTTCCCGATGGGCCGGGGCCCAATGGCCTGCGCTATTGCATCAATAGCGCTTCGCTGGAGTTCAAGCCCCGTTAATCGACAAGCTGCTTTGGGGGCATGGGCTTGCGGCGGATTCCCCAACGGGCTAAGCCGCATATCGGGATAACAGCGCGGAACGAACGGGCATGGCGAAGGCGCAAGGCGTGAGACTCTGGCTCGTCCGCCTGTTCAAGATCGGTGCTTTCTCGGCGGCGGCTGGCCTTATCGCGTTGGTGGCTGCGGTCATCGTGGCGATGCAGTCCCTGCCTTCCTACGAAAGCCTCAAGTCCTCGCCCAACGGCCAGATGATCCGCGTCCATGCGGCGGACGGCTCCGTAATCGTATCGCTCGGCCCCAGTTTCGGCCGCTGGCTCACCATCGATCAGATCCCGCAGGTGATGAAGGATGCGATGGTCAGCGTCGAGGACAAACGCTTTTATTATCACCCCGGCGTCGATCCCGTCGGCATGGCGCGGGCAGGCTGGTTCGCCATCCAGCATCGCGGCACGGGGCGGCGGCTTCAGGGCGCGTCGACCATTACCCAGCAGCTCACCCGCAACATCTTCCTCAACAACAGCTATTCCTTCGGACGCAAGGCGCGGGAGATGATTCTCGCGCTGGCGATGGAGCGCAAATTCTCGAAGCGCCAGATCCTCGAACTATACCTCAACAAGGTTTATTTCGGCGGCGGCGCCTATGGCGTCGATGCGGCGAGCCGCAAGTTCTTCGGCCATCCCGGCACGAACCTGAGCCTGCCGGAAGCGGCGATCATCGCCGGGCTGGTGAAGGCTCCTTCCAACTATAGCCCCACGGCGGACGCCAAGGCAGCCGTCGGCCGCGCATCCGTCGTCCTCGATGTGATGCGCAACAACGGCACGATCTCCCAGCGCGAGCGTGACGCCGCCAGCCTCGCCCGCGTCGCCCTCGCCCCTGAAGCACCGCAGAACAGCGTGCGCTATTTCACCGACTGGGCCTTGCCCCAGCTCGACATGCTGATCGACGAACCCAATGAGCCGCTCGAGGTCTATACCACTATCGATCTCAACATGCAGCGCGCCGCAACAGATGCCCTTACCAGAAACACGCCCAAGAGCGCGCAAGGCGCACTGGTCTCGATGGATCGCGATGGGGCCGTGCGCGCGATGGTCGGCGGGCTGGATTATGTCAGCTCCAACTACAACCGCGCCACCACGGCGGAGCGGCAACCGGGGTCCGCCTTCAAGCTGTTCGTTTATCTCGCCGCGCTGGAGGGGGGCTATAATCCTGACACCCATGTCGTAGATGAGCCGGTCGAGATCGAGGGCTGGAGCCCGCGCAACAGCAACGGCAAGAACGCGGGCGAAATCGACGTGCGCACCGCTTTTGCCTATTCGATCAACACCGTGGCGGCCAAGCTGGGGCAGGAAGTCGGCTTCGGCACCATTGCGGACATGGCGCGGCGCTTCGGCATCACCACGGAGATCAACACGCATCCCTCAATGGTGCTCGGTTCCTCCGACGTGCGCCTGATCGACATGACCCGCGCCTTCGCCTCCGTCGCGCGCAAGGGGATCGCGGTAACGCCCTATGGTATTACGAAAGTGACCACCGCCGATGGCCGCCTGCTCTACAGCCATCAGGACGATACCAGCCGCGTGCTCGTCGCCCCGTGGGTAGCAGCGGGGATCACCGATCTGCTTCAAACCGCCGTCAACATCGGCACCGGCCGCGCAGCGCAGATCGGCAGGCCGGTCGCGGGCAAGACCGGTACGACGAGCAGCAACAAGGATGGCTGGTTCCTCGGCTTCTCCAGCGGCATCACCACCGGCGTCTGGATGGGCAACGACAAGGCCAAGCCGATTCCCGGTCTACAGGGCGGCGCCGCCCCCGCCCGCGCCTTTGCCCAATATATGCGCGTCGCGGTCGCGAAGCGCCCGGTCGAGCAGTTCGATACCCAGGTGACATTGCCGGAATGGCAGCTGGAACCGGACAACGAAGCCTATTTCGGCAATGCCGATCAGACCAGCTATGTCGATGAAGACGGCAACCCGCTGCCCAATGGACCGCAGGACCGCTATCCCTCGACGCAGGACGATCAGGCTAGCCCCTCTGATAACCAGCCGCAGGGCAGACTCGATCAGCGCTGGATCGACGATGTACTGGGCAGGGATCGCCCCGCCGCCAAGGCTCCGCCAGCAACAGACCCGAAGAAGGTGCCGCCGCCTAAGCTGTAAAGCGATGCAATGCCGATCCA
Organism: Sphingobium sp.; assembly: GCA_022652485.1. Lineage (GTDB taxonomy): Bacteria > Pseudomonadota > Alphaproteobacteria > Sphingomonadales > Sphingomonadaceae > Sphingobium. Next base: position 70,557 of record JALCRK010000004.1, on the reverse strand, counting down.
TGTTGCCGCAACCACAGGCGCGCGGGCGTGGGGTCTTCGCCCAGCAGCTCGGCATGGGCGGCATGGAAAGCGGGACTGTGGTCCATGTGCAGCAGATGGGCGACCTCATGCGCCACCGTCGCGCGACGTACCTCCGGCGGAGCGAGGATCAGCCGCCAGCTATAGCGGATAGCACCTGACGACGAGCAACTGCCCCAGCGGCGGTTGGGGTCTCCCACTGAAACGGACACCACAGAAAGCTCCGCGCCCTCGGCCATATCGAATGTTTCGGCGCGCAGGGTTTCGAGCGCCCTGCCCTTAAGCCAGCGAACCACCCGTGCACCGACCGATTCCTGCGGGCCGCCTACCACCAGCGCGCTATCTTGCAGCCGGGGCGAGCGCGCAGAGGAGCGATCCCACAGGATTTCCCGCTCCACCCCCTCCACCGGCACGCGTACGCCGGGAACCAACGGCACCGCACCCGCCGCGGAGGCAAGCTGCTGTGCAATCCAGTCGCGTTGCTCGGCTGCCCAGTGCAGCGCGGCGCGCGCGGAACCGCGCGAGGGCATCGTCAGCCGCAGTTCCTGCCCTACCGCATCGAACCGCAACCTGTAGCCTTTTGCGTTCGGATGGCGGCGGACAATCACCGGCACCTGACGCCCGCCGATATCCAGCGTGGGCGTCTCCGGCAGCTCAGATTTCGCGCGAAACGAGATGATCTTCAATATCCTGGCCTTCCGCCTCGTCGACCGTCCAGCCGCGCACCGACTCGCCCGCGCGGTGTACCGCCTCCCGGTCGCCGCAGATCAGATAATGCCAATCCGGCAGCGGCTCGCCCTCTTCCCGCAGACGATAGGCGCAGGTGCGGGGCAACCAGGCGATAGTCCCCACGGTTTCAGGAGTGAGCGATACACAATCCGGCACATGCGCGCGCCGGTTGGGATAATCGGTGCAGCAGGCGCGCTCCTTGTCCAGCATCCTGCAACAGATGTTGCTGAAATAGATTCGCCCGCTGTCCTCGTCCTCCGCCTTGTGCAGGCAGCATTTGCCGCACCCGTCGCAGAGCGCCTCCCACTCCGCGCTATCCAGCTCCGCCAGCCGCAGCTCCCAGAAACGGGCCCGTAGACTCACCGCCTTACTTCACCCAGCGAGACAGCGAAGCCGCGACCAGCTCGGGGGCGCCCTCGTCCTTCTCCGGCGTCGCGGGATCATCGACCGGCATCATCACGATTGGCGCGCCGCTGGGATCGAACAGAGTGGGCGTGCGCGTATGGCTGACCAGATAGCCACTGCTGCCCTTGTTCTCGACCTTGCTGTAAACCGTGACGAATTGCTTTGCGACTGTCGCGATCTGCTCCGGCGTCCCGGTCAGGCCGACCATACGGGGATGGAACGCGGCAACATAGGTCTTGAGCACCTGCGGCGTATCCCGCTCCGGATCGACTGTGATGAAGATCGGCTGGATCCTGGACCCGCGTTCCGGAGCCTGTTTCTCGAACAGCCGCAACCCTTGCGCGATCCGTTGCAGATCGAGCGGGCAAACATCCGGGCAAAAGCTGTAGCCGAAATAGACAAGGCGATACCGTCCCTTGAAATCCGCCCAGCTCCGCTGCTTGCCATCCTGATCGGTGAGCGTGAACGGCCCGCCGATCGCCGCGCCGTGGAGGTCCGTCTCGGCGGAAGCGGCGGCACTGTTGTTCGCATCACCAGCGGGCGGCGAGCAGGCGGCAAGCGCCAGAGTCCCCATAAGGGCAGTGAATATTCCAGCTTTGTTCATCACACAGGCAGCCTTGCAATGATAGGCCGCGATTGGCAATTGCCAATCCACCAGAACAAGGGGCATAATCGTCGCATGAACGCATTCTTATCACCCCGGAGCCGCAAGGCTGGCAGAAGCGGCTTGGTCACCCTGCTGTTTATGCTGTTGCTATGGCCCGCGCTTGCTTCTGCGCAGTTTTCGGACAGCTATAATTTCCTCAAGGCCATCCGTGACAAGGATGGCGCCAAGGTGATGGAATTTCTCGGCAAGCCGGGTTCCACCATCATCAACACCCGCGATGTCAGCACCAGCCAGACCGCGCTTCATATCGTTACCGCGCGGCGCGATGTGGCGTGGATCGAATTTCTGCTCGCCAAGGGGGCCAACCCGAACCTCGCTGATGGCGAAGGCTCCACCCCATTGATGATCGCGACGCAGCTCCGCTTTGCGGAGGGGGCGCAGATATTATTGGACCGCGGGGCGACCGTGGACAAGGCTAATAGCAGTGGCGAGACGCCGCTGATCCGCGCGGTCCATCTTAACGATCTTCCGATGATTCGTCTGCTGGTTAGCAAGGGGGCGAACCCGAACAGGAAAGACCTGATGGCCGGTCTTTCCGCGCGGGACTATGCAGTGCGCGATGGCCGCAGCCAGACAATCATCGATCTGCTCGACAGCGCCAAACCGAAATCGAGCGTCTCCGGCCCGGTTCAGGGGCCGAGCCTATAAGATCCGGGGCGAAGGCGTAACCCCCGCCCCGGACCGGATAATCAGAACTTCAACGCCTTGACGCGCTTCACGCCCGGCAGCTTGGTCACGGCATCGAGCACGGCCTGTGGGATCGCGCTATCGACCGACAGCAGCAGCACCGCCTCACCGCCCGCATTGCGGCGGCCGAGGTTGAACGTGCCGATGTTGATGCCCGCCTCGCCCAGCGTGGTGCCGACCCGGCCGATGAAACCGGGCGTATCCTCGTTGACGATATAGAGCATATTGCCTTCCAGCTCCGCCTCCACGCCAATGCCGAACATCTCGACGAGGCGGGGGCCGCTGTTGCCGAACAGCGTGCCGGCAACCGAGCGAGCACCCTGGCTGGTGTTGACGCTGACCCGCACCAGAGTGTGGTAGTTGCCCTCGCGGTCATGCCGCACTTCGCGCACATCGAGCCCACGCTCTTTCGCCAGATAGGGCGCGTTGACCATGTTCACGGTGTCCGAATAGCGGCGCATGAAGCCCGAGAGCACCGCGCCGGTGATCGGCTTGATGTTCAGTTCCGCCGCCGCGCCTTCAACCTCGATCGCGATATTGTCGAGATCGTCCGCCGCGAGCTGGCCGACAAGGCTGCCCAGCTTTTCCGCCAGCGCCATATAGGGCTTCAATTTCGGTGCTTCTTCCGCCGAGAGCGACGGCATGTTGAGCGCGTTGGTGACACCGCCGGTCAGCAGATAGTCGGAAAGCTGCTCCGCCACCTGCAGCGCGACGTTGACCTGCGCCTCGTTGGTCGATGCGCCAAGGTGCGGGGTGGAAATGAAGTTCGGCGTGCCGAACAGCGGGCTTTCCTTGGCGGGTTCGGTCTGGAACACATCCAATGCGGCACCGGCGACATGGCCGTTGTCCAGCGCTTCCTTCAATGCCGCCTCGTCGATCAGGCCACCGCGCGCGCAGTTGATGATCCGCACGCCCTTCTTGGTCTTGGCGAGGTTTTCCTTGCTGAGGATGTTGCGGGTCTGGTCCGTCAGCGGCGTATGCAGCGTGATGAAGTCGGCGCGGGCGAGCAGCGTATCGAGGTCTGCCTTCTCCACACCCATTTCGATCGCGCGCTCTGGCGTCAGGAACGGATCGAACGCCACGACCTTCATCTTGAGGCCGAGCGCTCGGGCAGCGACGATGCTGCCGATATTGCCCGCACCGATGAGACCCAGCGTCTTGCCGGTGACTTCGACGCCCATGAAGTCATTCTTCGGCCATTTGCCCGCCTGCGTCTGGGCGTTGGCTTCGGGGATCTGGCGCGCGAGCGCGAACATCAACGCAATCGCGTGCTCCGCCGTGGTGATCGAGTTGCCGAACGGGGTGTTCATCACCACCACGCCCTTGGAGGACGCATAGGGAATATCGACATTATCAACGCCGATGCCAGCGCGGCCGATGACCTTCAAATTGGTCGCGGCGTCGAGGATTTCCTTCGTCACCTTGGTCGAGCTGCGGATGGCGAGGCCATCATATTCGCCGATCATCGCTTTCAGCTCGTCCGGAGTCTTGCCGGTGATAACATCGACTTCTACGCCGCGATCCCGGAAGATCTGCGCGGCCTGCGGGTCCATTTGATCGGAAATAAGTACCTTGGGCATGAGATATGATCCTTTTATCCTTGTGTTCCTGCACAGGCAGGAACCCAGGGCGTTAAGCGAAGCGCCCTGAAACTGGGCTCCTGCCTGCGCAGGAGCACGGGGAAATTATGCGGAAACCGCTGCCTTGGTGGCCGCGTAGGCCCAGTCGAGCCAGGGGCCGAGCGCCTCGACGTCGGCGGTTTCCACCGTCGCGCCACACCAGATGCGGAGGCCTGCCGGGGCGTCGCGATAGCCCGCGATGTCGTAGGCCGCGCCTTCCTTCTCCAGCGCACCGGCCATCGCCTTGATGAAGGCTTCGTCCGCGCCGTCGACCGTGAGGCAAACGGAGGTGGTGGACCGGGTCGCCGGATCGGCGGCGAGGTGACCAAGCCAGCTGCGCTCCTCAACGATACGCCCAAGCGCCGCCGCATTGGCGTTGCTGCGCGCGATGAGGCCGGAAAGTCCGCCGACCGACTTCGCCCATTCCAGCGCGAAGATCACGTCCTCGACCGCCAGCATGGATGGGGTGTTGATCGTCTCACCCTTGAACACGCCCTCGGCGAGCTTGCCCTTCGAGACCAGGCGGAACACCTTGGGCAGCGGCCATGCGGGGGTGTAGTTTTCCAGCCGCTCGACAGCGCGCGGGCCGAGGATGATGACGCCGTGGCCGCCCTCGCCGCCCAGCACCTTCTGCCACGAGAAGGTCGTCACATCGAGCCTGTCCCAAGGCATGTCGTAAGCGAACACCGCCGAAGTCGCGTCGCAGAAGCTGAGGCCATCGCGATCGGCGGCGATCCAGTCGCCATTGGGCACGCGCGCGCCGGAGGTGGTGCCGTTCCAGGTGAAGAGCACATCGTTCGACCAATCGACCTGAGAAAGATCCGGCACGCTGCCATAATCGGCGCGCAGGATCGTGGGATCGAGCTTCAGTTGCTTCGCGGCATCGGTGACCCAACCTTCACCGAAGCTTTCCCATGCGAGGGTGGTGACGGGCTTCGCGCCCAGCATCGTCCACATCGCCATCTCGAACGCGCCGGTATCGGAGCCGGGGACGATACCGATGCGATGCGTATCGGGCACCTGCAAAACTTCGCGCATCAGATCGATGGCGAGGCCGAGGCGCGCCTTGCCGATCTTCGCGCGATGCGAGCGGCCGAGCGATTCTATGCCAAGTTTGGAGGCTTCCCAGCCCGGCGGCTTGGCGCAGGGACCAGAGGAAAAATAGGGGCGCGCGGGCTTGACGCCCGGCTTGGTAACATCAGTCATGTACGCTTCTCCTTGCAGAGAGCACGCGCGGCGTTGGGACCGCGTGGCCCGTCGGCGGCTCTAGCGGCCCCAAGGTTAATGTCAAATGAAAATCGGTTCAGGGAGAAGCCCGCCCCTCGACCTCGCCCGCCTCACGGCGCCTTGTAGAGCACCTGCCCACGGCGCAGCACCAGCTTCTTCTCAAGGCTGACCGGGTGCCAGAAGGACTCGACCTTGTCGCCCTCGGGCGTGATGCCATAGACCTCGTAGCAATCCTTGCTCGGATGGGCCTTGGTGACCTTCCAGCCTTCCGCCGCGAGCTTGGCCTTGAGGGCGTCGAGCGACTTCCAGTGCTCCTTCGGCCCGGCGTTGCAGGTGACGTTGCCGTGGGCGAGGAGCGGGGCGGGGAGGCAGGCCGCGGCGAGGGCGGCAGCGACGGGGAGCAGGCGGGAAAGGGTCATGCAATGGTCCTCTTGTTGAGAGTGTCGTTGGTATCAATGAGTGCGCCCGCAAGATACAACAGCAACATGGGCGCGACATGAACGAGCGGGGCAACCCAATCATACATCAGCAGCGCCCCGTGAATTATCGTAAGGATAACAACGGGATAGATCAGTCGCTGCACCATCTTCCAGCGGCGGCGCAGCAGGCGCATCGCGGCATCGTTGCTGGCGAGCGCGGGCGGCAGCATCAGCAGGAAGGCGAGCCAGCCGGTCCAGATGCCCGGCGCGCCGATCTCCGCGAGGAGGAAGTGCAACGTGCCGGTGTCAACGAGGTACAGCGCGAGGTGCAGCGCGGCGTAGGCGAAGGCGGTGACGCCGATCCTGCGGCGCTGGCGCATCAGCCACACCACCCAGGGCCTGCGCAGGCCCGCCAGCCGCCCCAGCGGCCCGATCGCCATCGCCGCGAACATGATGAGCGCCGCCGCCTCGCCGGTGGGGGGGATCAGATCCGCCACCACCCAGTCCTCGCCGCCGACATCCCGCAGCGCGAGCGCGAGCGGCAGCGCGAGAATCAGCGCCAGCAGGATATTCGCGATACGGCGCGCCGGGTTCATGACAGGTGCCTAGCACAAGGGGTGGAGCAATAAAAGATATTGCACATCATTATCAACATGGTGCCTTCGGGGTCCGTGCGGGTTCGGGATGGCATCCAGACTCCGCGGCAAGGCAATTCATCGCATGTTCAATGCGCGCGCTATCCATTATGGCTACCATGAGATCGCGTAATATGGGGAAGGCGGCCATTTCCGCAATGCATTTATCGGGCAGTGGCCATCGCGGCATGGCGCGGCGGCGCAACACGCGGCTCGGCGTGGCGCTCGTTGCCGCGCTGCTGCTGTCCGCCTGCTCCGGCGACATGATCCCAACCGGACATCATCCGCGCACCACCAAGCGCGCCCCCGCCCGGCCGGTCTCCAAACCACCGCGCTATGGCGTCGACAGCCCGGAATTCCGCCAGTGCGCGGGAAGACTCGCCAGCCTCGGCGTGCGCTACACCCCACTGCCCGACCGGAATTACGGCGGTGGCTGCACCTCCTATGGCGCGGTGCAGCTCGATGAGATCGTCGTGCCCGTGACCGGCCTCGGGCAGATGACCTGCCCGGTGGCGCAGAATTTCGCCGCCTGGGCGCGCTACGGCGTCGCGCCCGCCGCCCGGGCCTATTTCGGGGTCGAGCTGGTGCGCATCGACACCTTCGGCACCTATAACTGCCGCGTGATTGCGGGCAGCGGGCAGCTTTCCGAGCACGCCCGCGCCAACGCGATCGACATCGCCGCATTCCTGCTGGCGGACGGACGGCGCATCTCGGTGCAGAACGGATGGAGCGGCGACGCGGTCAGCCAGGCGTTCCTCCGCCGGGTGCGGGACAGCGCGTGCAAGCGCTTTCGCACCGTGCTCAGCCCCGATTACAATGAGGCGCATCATGACCATCTGCATTTCGATATGGGGGGCAGGGGCGGATATTGTAGGTAGGAGTAGTTTGCATTTGGTGAGCCATAAAATCCCGTCATTCCCGCGAAAGCGGGAATCCAGTATCGGACCATCGCATATGGCTGGATCCCCGCGTTGTTGCCTTGCAACGCCTTCGGCTCCGCGGGGATGACGAGGGAACACCATACCGCTCGCCCCCTTCTTCCGATCTTAACCAAAGCCCGCTAGAGTCCCTTTCATGACAGAAAAGAATATCGGAGAGCGCATCTTTCGCCCGGCGCGGCAGGAAGCGCATGATGCCAAGGTCACCGTCGACAGCCCGCAGACCCACAGCGCATCCTACAAGCTCGCCTTTCAGGACATTGACTTCCTGCTGCGCGAAGATCTGCGCCCGGTGCGCTTTCAGCTGGAGCTGATGAAGCCCGAGGTGCTGCTCGACGAAGCCAATATCGTCTCGACCTTCGTGTTCTACGGCTCGGCGCGCATTCCCTCGCCCGACAAGGCGCAGGCGCTGATCGACGCGGCGCGCACCGACCGGGACAGGCGCATCGCCCATAACCTCGCCGCCAAGGCAAAATATTATGACGAGGCGCGCAAACTCGCCCGTATGGCCGCGTCCGCTCCGCCCGACGATGCGGGATGCCGCCATTTCGTGGTGTGCTCGGGCGGTGGCCCGTCGATCATGGAGGCGGCGAACCGGGGCGCGCACGATGTCGGCGCGCAGACCATCGGCCTTAACATCGTGCTGCCGCACGAACAGGCGCCGAATGAATATGTGACGCCGGAGCTGAGCTTCCAGTTTCACTATTTCGCCCTCCGCAAGATGCATTTCCTGATCCGGGCGCGGGCGCTGGCGGTGTTTCCCGGCGGATTCGGCACGTTCGACGAGATGTTCGAGCTGCTCACCCTCGTGCAGACCGGCAAGATCAAGCCGATCCCGATCCTCCTCTTCGGGCGGGATTTCTGGAACCGGGTGGTCGATTTCGAGGCGCTGGTGGAGGAAGGGGTGATCGCGCCCTCGGATCTGAACCTCATCACCTGGGTCGAGACGGCGGAAGAGGCGTGGGCGGCGGTGGAAGCCTTTTATGCCGACACGCAAGCGCCGGGGTGCAAGTAGATGAGCCTCTTAGCGGATCGTCATCCCGGAAGCGGATTTTCTCCAGATCCGCAGGAGCTGGCAAGAAAATCCAGCTATCCGGGATCCAGGACCGAGACACGGCTCATAGGAGCGGGATCCCGGATCAAGTCCGGGATGACGGTGTGTTTAGGGTCGGGATGAAGGGGGGTGTGCCGCGCCGCTGGACTTTCCGCGCGGGCGTGGTAGGCGCTGTGCCCCATGAAAACGCTCGGCATCATCGGTTTCGGCGCATTCGGCAGGCTGGCTGCCGCGCATCTCGGTGCGCGCTTCGATGTGGGCGCGTTCGATGCGCATCTGCCCGCCACGGAGATCGCCGCGCTGGGCGTCCGGGCGCTATCGCTGGCGGAGGCCGCTGCCTGCGACGTGGTGATGATCGCGGTGCCGGTGCAGGGCATGGAGCGTGTGATCGCCGAGGTCGCGCCGCTGGTGAAGCCGGGCGCGACGGTGCTCGATATCGCCTCCGTCAAGATGCTGCCGAGCCAGTGGCTGCTCCACTATCTTCCGACAAGCGTGCATATCGTGCCGACGCACCCGCTGTTCGGGCCGCAAAGCGTGGCGCGCGACGGGCTGGCCGGGCGGCAGCTCGTCATCTGCCCGGCGCGGGGGGATCAGCACCTCAAGGTCGCGGCGCTGGGCGAGGAATTGGGCCTGCGCGTGCAGATCACCACGGCGGAGGAGCATGACCGGGAAATGGCCTATGTGCAGGCGCTGACGCACCTTGTCGGCCGCACGCTGGGCGGCATGGCGATCCCGGACGAGATGCTGAAGACGCAGAGCTATCAGCATCTGCTCGACCTGTGCGAGCTGCTGAAGCGGGACAGCTTCGAGCTGTTCACCGCGATCCAGACGCTCAACCCCTTCGCGGAAGAAATCACGCGGGAGTTTGTCACCCGCGCCGGCGATCTGCTGGCGCAGGTGCATGATGGAAACGGATAGCCCTATTCACCCCGTCATTCCCGCGAAAGCGGGAATCCAGCAAACAATATGCGTGAAACTGGATCCCCGCCTACGCGGGGATGACGAGGAGTTTAGAAATCAGCGATAGAAAACGTGATTGTCGATCACCGCCGCTTGCGGGCGCGCCCATGCGGTCTTGACCCGGCGGGCGTGGAAATAGAGCGCCCCCTCGGCCGCGCTGTCCCAACCGTCGGCAAGCGCGATATGGCTGATCGCCACAGCGCGCTTCCAGTGCGGATGGGTGACATCGGGCTGCGGGATCACACCGCCGCGCACGAAGCTGAACTGGCCCGGCTGGGTGACGACGCCGCACAGGGTCGGGCGGAACCGCTCTGACCGGGCGCGGTTGATGATGACGCGGGCAACCGCGAGCTGGCCCTCCAGCGTTTCGCTGCGCGCTTCGTAGAATACGGCGGCGGCAAGGCAGCGGGTCTGTTCATCGAGCGGCGCGCTGACATCGGTGTCGGCGACCAGCGCGGCGAGCGAGGCGTGGGATCTTTCGGAGGGAGCGGGAATGTCGGCCTGCGGTTCCGGCGTGGAGAGGGGCGAGATGCCCTCCTGCAACACGGCATAAGCGGTGGGAGCAGGCGCGGAGGAAGGGGAGGGAGCAGCGGCCGCTGTCGGCGCCGCGCCGAGGGGGAGGGTATCATCCGCCCGGGAAATGCCGCCGACAAAGCCTGTCGCGACAGTGAACATGGCAATCGCCGCAACGGATGCGGCCTTGGTGCTGAACGTCATAAAACTTCAAAACATGCGGTTGGTCGGCCGCGCGCGTCACATGCCTGTTATCTTATCGGACGCGGTGCCGCCCCCCGTCTGCGTGTTTACCGCGTTTCGCCCCTGATGAACGATGATCGGCAACCTGCGCATGGAAAGCTGGGGCGCCTATGCTTCGGTTCGTCGCACAAGTCAACCTTCGGCCAGAATCGCAGCGGCCAAGCGTTCCGCATCCGCGCTATCGAGTTCGATAACCCAGATGTCCGGGTCCGACTTGCGGCGGCGTTCAAGATATTGTGCAAGCCCGGATTCGTTGCCCCAAGATGAGGTGGCGACGGGAACCAGCGCATAACCCTTTGAAAAGTCCGGCTGGCGCTCGAACAGCCGCATCTCCCCGCCGGGATTTCTGCACTGCACAACAATGGCGCCCGCGCCCTCATCCCCCTTATGCAGCACCGTGGCGAAGCCGCCTTCGCCCTGAACGGCGCGAATAAGCGCCTGAATGAGCAGCCTGGATGTGGGCCGCGCGGTCATGATCCGGGGCGGATGTCGTCAGTCCGCCGCATAGCCGGGCAGGCCGGAGAGCGCATATTGCGAGCGCATGAAGGTGCCGGTGCCGCGCCCCACTTCCTCGCCTTCCGCATCCGTGAGCGTTGCCTCGGCGACATAGACCCTGCGCTTGCCGCTGAGCCAGCGCCCCTCCGCCCGCACCAGCCCGCCGCGCAGCGGGCGCGTGAACAGCAGGTTGAATCCGGTCGTCAGCAGGAAGCGATCACTCACCAGGCTGTTGGCGGCATAAAAGGCGGCATCGTCCAGCATCTTGAAATACACCGTGCCGTGCACCGCGCCTGCCGCGTGAAACACCTTTTCGTCGACCGTGAATTCGATCACCGAACGCCCCGGTTCGGTGATGAACAGGCGGGAGTTGAACATGCGGTTGATCGGCGCGGAGGCGTAAAGTCGCTCCAGCGCGCGGAAATGGGCCTGCTCTCCGCTTGGGAATGCGGCGGATGTGTCGCCGTCAGGCGGCGTCACGCGCCTCGTCTCCGGCCAGCAGCGCGAGCAGCGCCTCGCTCGATCCGGCGCCCCGAATGCGCGCCGCGTTCTGGCCGCTGCGCAGATAGCGCGACACCCGCGCCAGCATCTTCAGATGCTCCGCGCCGCTATCCGCCGGGGACAGGAGCGAAAAGACGATATCGACCGGCACCTCGTCAACCGCATCGAACGCGATCGGGGTTTCGAGCCGAACCACCAGACCGCAAACATGATCCAGCCCCGGAATCTTGGCATGGGGAATCGCGATGCCGTTGCCGAAGCCGGTGGAACCGAGCCTCTCGCGCTCGTTAAGACGGTCATACACCTCGTCCGCGTTCAGCCCATAGGCGCGCGCCGCCATATCGGCGAGGGTGAGGAAAAGCTGCTTCTTGCCGTTGACTGTCAATCCGGCCGAAACCGTTTCAGGAACCACAAGATCGTGAAAGTCGGTCATTTTACGTTTCTAAACCTCACGGCAGGATCAAGTCTGCCGGCCACATCCCGCGCGTTGTCGCGGATGTCGCGGTGTGCTCTCAAGGCCCGGCCCCATAGGCGCACAAGCACGCCACGTCAACCGCGCGGCGCGCTTGTACCCCAGCCGGGTTAATAACGCGTCAAGCTCTGGGCTCGACCCAGCCGATGGATCCGTCATGCCGACGATAAACCATATTGTAGGCCGAGGTTCCCGCATTGACGAACAGCAGCGCGTTGGTGTTGCGCAGATCGAGCATCATCACCGCGTCGGACACGCTGGCCTCGGGAATATCGACACGGGTTTCCGCGATGATGAGCGGCGCCTCGGCGGGCTCTTCCTCTTCCTGCGCAGCGGCGAACACGGTGTAGGCGGCGTTGTCCATGCCGTCATCGCCCGCTTCCGGGTTGCGCGCGGCCTCGGCGGCGGCGGCCTGCACATGCCGATCCTTCAGGCGGCGCATATAGCGGCGCAGCTGCTTCTCGATCCGGTCTGCCGCGAGATCGAAGCAGACATGCGCATCCTGCGCCTCGCCCGCGCCTTTCAGAATGAGGCCGGACATGACATGGCAGATGATATCGCAGTGAAAGGCTCCGTGCGGCGCGCGGCGGAAGGTGACCTGAGAGGAAATGGCGCGGGAGAAATATTTGTCGGCGATCGCGGTAAGACGGTCGTTGACGTGCTGCTGCAAGGCCTCGCCGGTTTCGACCTGATGTCCCGAAATACGAATATCCATAACGTTTTTCTCCTGTGCTCTTGCGGACCAGCCTCAGACCGGCCCGATATGTGGCGACCTCGCCTGACCCGAAATTCCGACCCGGAATTCCGAACAGCAATCACAGCGGGGCCACCTCCTTCTCTCCCAGTTGCCAGATCGGATCGGTCAGCCCGGCCACGAAAGCGCGGTGCCTTTCCCTCTCCTGATCTGTGGGAAAAAATATCCGGGGGGCGCGAACCGGTCTTTGCCCCGCGTCAAATGTATCCGAAATGGTTGCGTTCAGATCGGCCCCCTCCTCATCGGCGATGAGGCCGAGGCCGATCTGCCGGCCGCCGGTCAGCTCGATATAGACCTGGGCGAGCAGCTCCGCGTCGAGCAGCGCGCCATGCTTGATGCGGTGGCTGCGATCGATGCCGTAACGGGTGCAGAGCGCATCGAGACTGTGCTTCGCGCCGGGGTGCGCGGTGCGCGCCATCGCCACGGTGTCGATCATCCGCTCCAGCGAGATCTCCGGGCGGCCGCACAGCTTCAGCTCATGATTGAGGAAGCCGAAATCGAACCGCGCATTATGCGCCACCAGCATCGAATCGCCCAGAAAGGCGAGCAACTCACCAACCTGCGCCGCAAACAGCGGTTTATCCGCCAGAAACGCGTCCGAAAGGCCATGAATCGCCTGCGCTGAAGGGGGCATCGTGCGCTGGGGGTTGAAATAGCAGTGGAAGGTCTCACCGGTGGGAACCCGGTTCACCAGTTCGATACAGCCTATTTCCACCATTCTGTCCCCCGTGAGGGGATCGAACCCGGTCGTTTCCGTGTCGAAGATGATTTCGCGCATCGACTCTGTGACTCTATTTCGCGTTCATTATCTGCCTGCTCGGGCAAGAAGGCAAGAGACGAGCGCGCGAACCTGGCTTTCCGTCCGATGAAATGTGGTGCCGGTGTGGATGACATGATCCGCCCTGGCCCGCTTTTGCGCATCCGGCATCTGGAGGCGGAGGATGGAGCGGAATTTGCGGTAGGTCATACCGGGGCGGGCGAGCACCCGCTTGCGCTGTTTCCACGCCGGGGCGGTGACGACGATGACGCCGTCGACACGCTTCTGCCCGTGCGTCTCGAACAACAGCGGAATATCGAGGATGACGAGCGGGCGCGAGACATGGCGCCGCAAAAACTCCTGCCTGCCTGCGAACACCAGCGGGTGCATGATCGCTTCGAGCGCTTTCCGCTCGTGTGGATGCGCGAGGATGATGGCGGCGAGTTTGGCGCGGTCGAGCCCCTGCGGCCCGGTCGTGCCCGGAAAGCGCGCCTCGATGGGGGCAAGCGCCTTGCCGCCCGGGCCTTGCAGGCGGTGCACCTCGGCATCGGCATCGAACAAGGGGACGCCGAGCTTGCGGATCATGCCCGCGACCGCGCTCTTGCCCATGCCGATCGAGCCGGTAAGCGCATAAACGCACGCCATCGTCCGTCAGGCCTGCGTCATGAGCAGCGCGCGCAGCTCGGCATCATATTCGCGCGGCGCCTCGGCATCGAAGAAGATATCGAACGCCAAGGCAGCCTGCCCGATCAGCATTTCAAGGCCGTCTATCGTTGCGAGACCGCGCGCGCGCGCCTGGGAAAGCAGCGGCGTATCGAGCGGAGCATATACTATATCATAGACTATAGAATTGGCGGGAAGGGGGGCGAGATCGACCTCAAGCGGCGGTTTTCCGGTCATGCCGAGCGGGCTGGAGTTGACCAGCAGGTCGATCGGGGGGAGTGGATCGGCCATGTCGATGACCTTGCCGCTGATCCCGGCCCGATCCAGCAGCGCCTGTCCCTTCGCCGCATCGCGCACCATGATGCTGATGTCCGAAACGCCGACCTGGCTCAAGGCGTAAAGAAGCGCCCGCGCCGCGCCGCCCGCGCCGATGATGCAGGCGCTCCTGCCCCTGAACCCCGCGCGCTGCAACGGCGCGAGGAAACCGCCCGCGTCGGTGTTGGTGCCGATCAGCGGCCCGCCCGTCTCGCACGCCACCGTGTTCATCGCGCCGATGATATCGCCCACCTTGCCGGGATCGGTCACATAGTCCATCACCGCGACCTTGTGCGGAATGGTGACATTGCAGCCGAGCCAGTCCGGATCCGCGCGACGCTGGAGGAAATAGGCGGCGAGTTCTTCCGCTTTGACATGCGTCTTGCGATATTCCGCCTCGATCCCGAGCTTTTGCAGCCAGAAATTGTGGATATCGGGGGATTTGCTGTGCGCGATCGGATCGCCGATCACTTCTGCGTAAGGGAGGTGTTCGCTCATGCGCCCACAACGCCGCGCAGCCGCAAAAAGTCAAGCAGGCCGAGCAACGGCAGCCCCTGAATCGCGAAATGCGTGCCCTTGATTGCGCTAAAAAGCTGCGCACCCGGCCCCTCGATCCGATAGCAACCGACGCACCAGCGGAACTGCTCCCAGTCCAATTCTATATAGCGCGCTATAAAATCATCCGTGAGCGGCCGCACGGTCAGGCTGGCGCTTTCGATCTGCCGCCATATCGGCGCACCATTCTCGCAGATCACCGCCGCGCTGTGGAGCTTGTGCGTCGCGCCGGAAAGGCGGCGGAGGACGCGCGCCGCATCCGCCGGGTCCGCCGCCTTGTCAAGCATCGCGCCATCGTCCAGCTCCAGCGTCTGATCGCATCCGAGCACCAGCGTGCCGGGCATCCGGATCGAGAGCTTCAGTGCCTTGGCTTCGGCAAGCGCATCGGCAAGCTGGCGCGCGGTGCGACCCTCCGCACGCAATCCCTCTTTCAGCGCCTCTTCATCTATAGCAGGTGATACAGAATGATGCGGCACCCCCGCCGCCGCCAGCATCGCCCGGCGGCTGGCGCTTTGCGAGGCGAGCACCAGCTCCGGCGCAGCGGAGACTGCCGCAGTCATGCCTGCGCCGCCTGTTCCTTCGCCATCAGCCGGTCGTTGAACATCGTGATGATCGCGGCGGCGGCTTCCTCGATCGAGCGGCGGGTGACATCGATATGCGGCCAGTCATTGTCCGCGATCAGGCGCCGGGCGAACGCCATCTCTTCCTGCACGCGATCGATATCGACATAGGCCGTCTCCGGCGCCTGATTGAGCGACAGGAGCCGGTTGCGGCGGATCTGCACCAGCCGCTCCGGGTTGATCGTCAGGCCGACGACCATCGGATGCTGAAGCTGGTAGAGCTCCTCCGGCGGCGGGGATTCCGGCACCAGCGGCACATTTGCCGTCTTGTAGCCGCGATTGGCGAGATAGATCGAGGTCGGCGTTTTCGATGTGCGCGACACACCGACCAGCACGATGTCGGCATCCTCCCAGTTTTCCGGGCCGACGCCGTCATCATGCGCGATGGTATATTGAATGGCGGAAATGCGCGCGAAATAGGCTTCATCGAGCACATGCTTGCGCCCTGGCCGGTTGCGCGTCTCCTGCCCCAAAATGTTCGACATCGCATCGGTCGCGCTATCGAGCGGCGCGACATAGGGCAGGCCCAATGCGCGGCAGCGATGCTCCAGCTTGCGCCGCAGCTCCGGGTTGACCAGCGTGAACAGCACCAGCCCCGGATTGGTGGATATCTCGCCCAGAATACGCTGCAAATGCTCTTCGGATCGCACCATCGGCCAGAAATGGCGGATGGCTTCCACATCCTCGAACTGGCCGATCACCGCCTTGGCTATGCTTTCGAGCGTCTCGCCGGTGGAGTCCGAGAGCAGATGGAGGTGGATACGGGTCATGCGCGCAACATTGTTGGCAGGCTGTGGATAAATCAAGGGATCAAAATGGGGATAGCTGCCTCGCCTCCATTTTTCCGCGCTGTTCCGCCACTTATCCACAGTCTGTCCCGTGGCGCGATTTTCATCCACAGGGGGTGAGTAACGGGGATAGTAACGATTCCTCAAGGAATATCAGCGCGAATTTTCGCCACGCCCTGTTGGCAAAACCGGGGATGAAGCATAAACCCCAGCTTCAACCGACCAACTCACATCAACAATTCTTTAATAAAGATTAATTGGATATTAGGAACTATGAACGCGGCGTCCGATAAACCTCTGCTCGCAGTGCTTAAGGGCGAACGTCAGAGACTCGCGCCGCGCTGGATGATGCGTCAGGCAGGGCGCTACCTCCCCGAATATCGTGCGCTGAGAGCCGACAAGGGCGGTTTCCTCGAACTGGTCTATGACAGTGCGGCGGCGGCGGAGATTACGCTCCAGCCGTTGCGACGCTTTGGCACCGGGGCGGATGGGTTGCACGCGGCGATCCTGTTTTCCGATATCCTGATCGTGCCTTATGCGATGGGGCAGAAGCTGTGGTTCGAGGCGGGCGAGGGACCACGGCTCGCGCCGACGTTGCTGGAGAGCACGCTCGACGCCTTGACGCCAGATTATAGCCGCTATGAGGCGATCTACGAGACGGTGCGGCTTGTCCGGGCGCAGCTTGCCCCGGAAACGACCTTCCTCGGCTTTGCGGGCAGCCCGTGGACCATCGCGACCTATATGGTGGCGGGGCAGGGCAGCAAGGATCACAGCGCGGCGCGGAAAATGGCCTATGCCGAGCCGGAGCGTTTCGGCGCGATCATCGATGCGATCGTCGACGCGACCGTGCCTTATCTCATCGGCCAGATCGATGCCGGGGTGGACGCGGTGCAGTTATTCGACAGCTGGGCGGGGAGCCTCTCGCCGCAGCAGTTCGCCCGCTGGGTGATCGCGCCCAACCGGAGGATCGTGGAGCAGCTGCGCGCGGCGCGGCCCGGTGTGCCGATCATCGGCTTTCCCAAGGGCGCGGGCGCGAAGCTTATTGATTATGCGCGCGAAACGGGCGTCGATGCGGTGGGTCTGGATGAAACGCTTGATCCTGTGTGGGCGAACAGCGTGCTGCCG
Organism: Sphingobium sp.; assembly: GCA_022652485.1. Taxonomy (GTDB): domain Bacteria; phylum Pseudomonadota; class Alphaproteobacteria; order Sphingomonadales; family Sphingomonadaceae; genus Sphingobium. The sequence continues at coordinate 53,398 of JALCRK010000004.1, read as the reverse complement.
GAAGGGCTGCCGGTGCAGGGCAATCTCGATCCTTTGGTGCTGATCGCGGGCGGAGAGGCGCTCGATGAGGCGATCGACGCGATCCTTGCGGCCTTTCCCACCCGCCCCCATATCTTCAATCTGGGTCACGGGATCACGCCCGAAACCCCGACCGCGCATGTGGAACAGATGCTGAAGCGGCTTTCGGAGGCCTAATGACCGGATTTCTGGGTAACGCCTATCTCTGGGTGAAGGCGGCGCACATCTTGTTCGCGATCTTCCTGATGGCGGGCCTGTTCATGATGCCGCGTTTCTTCATCTATCATCAGGAATGCCCGGTCGGCTCCGAGGAAGACCGAAAATGGATCGAGCGCGAGGCGAAACTGCGCCGCATCATCGTCAATCCGTCGATCGTTATCCTGTGGATACTCGGCCTGATGCTGATGTGGAACATCGCGGCTTGGAACGAGGGCTGGTTTCAGGTGAAGTTCGCGCTGGTGCTTGGCCTTTCCGCCTATCATGGCTGGATGATCGGCTATGCCAAGAAGCTCGCCCGTGGTGAGCGGCCTTTGAGCGACAGGCAGCTCCGGATGCTGAACGAGGTGCCGGGGCTGATCGCGGTGATCGTCGTCATACTGGCCGTGGTGCGCCCTTTCTGAAGGCTTCGTCTGGTCAAGATCGCTTGACTTGAGCAGAGCAGAGTCCTAACCCGGCGTGCAGGCAGCGCGTCTTCACCCCTGTCTGTCCCTATCCAGCAGCCGCTCCGCCGGCACTCCCAACCGCTGATTTTTATTTCCCGGATCGAACCGATGCATCTCAAAGAACTCAAGAAAACCCCGCCCGCAGACCTCGTGACCATGGCCGAAGAGCTGGGTGTCGAGGGCGCCTCCACCCTTCGCAAGCAGGATCTGTTGTTCGCGATCCTCAAGGCCGAGGCGGAAAACGGCGAGCAGATCATGGGTGTAGGCACGATCGAGGTGCTGGCGGATGGGTTCGGCTTCCTACGCAGCCCGGAAGCCAATTATCTGGCCGGGCCGGATGACATCTATGTCTCGCCCAACCAGGTGCGCAAATATGGCCTGCGCACTGGCGACACGGTCGAAGGCGAGATCCGCGCGCCCAAGGATGGCGAGCGCTATTTCGCGCTGACCAAGCTGATTTCCGTCAATTTCGATGACCCGGATGTGGTGCGCCACCGCGTCAACTTCGATAATCTGACGCCGCTGTACCCGACCTCCAAGCTGCGCCTCGATACGCTCGACCCGACGGTGAAGGACAAGTCCGCCCGCGTGATCGACATCATCTCACCCCAGGGTAAGGGCCAGCGCGCGCTGATCGTCGCGCCGCCGCGCACGGGTAAGACGGTGCTGCTCCAGAACATCGCCAAGGCGATCACCGACAATCACCCGGAAGTGTTCCTTATCGTGCTGCTGATCGACGAGCGCCCGGAGGAAGTGACCGACATGCAGCGCAGCGTGAATGGCGAGGTGGTCTCCTCCACCTTTGACGAACCCGCCGCGCGCCACGTGCAAGTTGCTGAAATGGTTATCGAAAAAGCAAAGCGCCTGGTGGAGCACAAGAAGGATGTCGTCATCCTGCTCGATTCGATCACCCGCCTGGGCCGCGCCTATAACACTGTGGTTCCCAGCTCCGGCAAGGTGCTGACCGGCGGTGTCGACGCCAATGCGCTGCAGCGCCCCAAGCGCTTCTTCGGCGCCGCGCGCAACATCGAGGAGGGCGGCTCGCTCTCCATCATCGCCACCGCGCTGATCGACACCGGAAGCCGCATGGACGAGGTGATCTTCGAAGAGTTCAAGGGCACCGGCAACAGCGAAATCGTGCTCGACCGCAAGGTAGCGGACAAGCGCATCTTCCCGGCGCTGGACGTGGGCAAGAGCGGCACCCGCAAGGAAGAGCTGCTGGTCGAGAAGGGCGTGCTTTCCAAGATGTGGGTGCTGCGCCGCATCCTGATGCAGATGGGCACGGTTGACGCGATGGAATTCCTGCTCGACAAGATGAAATCCTCCAAGACCAACGAGGATTTCTTCGACTCCATGAACCAGTAGATATTACAGGCGTTTCGCGATGATGATCGAGATCTTGTCCGCCGCGGCTTCCGCTGTGCAGTCTCCGGGCTCTCCTGCCGAGATCTGGGCGCATATCGTCGCCGATTTTTCCAACATCGGCTCGGCGGCGGCGCTCTCCGCCTTCGTGCAGGTGTTGATGATCGACGTGCTGCTTGCCGGGGACAACGCCATCGTCGTCGGCGCGCTGGCTGCCGGGCTGCCGGAGGCGCAGCGCAAGCGCGTCATCCTGATCGGCATCATCGCGGCGCTGGTGCTGCGTATCGGCTTTGCGCTAGTGGTGAGCCAGCTGATGCAGATCGTCGGCCTGATCCTCGCGGGCGGGTTGCTGCTGCTGTGGGTAAGCTGGAAGATGTGGCGCGAACTGCATCATGGCGGCGAGAGTGCCGGTTCGCCGGAAATGTCCGGCGATGAGCATAGCGGCCTCAAGCCTGCCAAGAGCTTTGCGGGCGCCGCCTGGGCGGTTGCGGTGGCGGACGTGTCGATGAGCCTCGACAATGTGCTGGCGGTGGCGGGCGCGGCGCGGGATCACCCTGGCATCCTCATCATCGGGTTGTTGCTCTCGGTCGCCATGATGGGCGTGGCGGCGAATGTGATCGCCAAATATATCGAGCGCTATCGCTGGATCGCCTATTTCGGCCTCATCGTCATCCTCTATGTCGCGGTGAAGATGATCTACGAGGGCGTGGTCGATCATCAGGTCGGCATCTTGACCTTGCTCTGAAGCCCGTCCACGATGGACAGGATCACCGGATAAGGACGCGCGCCCATGAAATTCACCGTCAACTGCGATTGCACACCGGAAGAAGCGCGCAGCTTTCTCGGCCTGCCCGACCTGTCGCCCGTGCATGAAAAATATATCCAGACCATGTTGTCGGCGATGGACGGGGCGGGGAGCCTCGACCAGATGAGCAAGATGCTGGGCGCATTCGCACCGATGGGCGACGCCAGCATGAAGCTGTTCTCGCAGATGATGGACATGGGGCTGAGCGCGGCGAAGGGCGGCAGCAAGAGCTGATCCGCACGCGCATGGCGGACACAATTTATGCCCTTTCCAGCGGCAGGCCGCCCGCAGGCATAGCGGTGATACGGCTTTCTGGCCGACAAGTATCTGAAATCAATAGATTATTCGTGAATGGTGCGGAAAAGTTGCGCCCGCGCACCGCGCATTTGCGCGAATTGCGCGATCCCCTGACGCGAGACCTGCTCGATCAGGCGCTGGTGCTGGTGCTTCCCGGCCCGCGCACCGTTACCGGCGAGGATATGGCGGAGTGGCACTGCCACGGCGGGCAGGCGGTGGTACGCGCGGTGCTGGCCGCGCTGGCCGCACTCGGTGCCGCGCGCCCGGAGCTGCGCCTGCGCGAGGCGGTGGCGGGCGAGTTCACCCGCCGCGCGTTCGAGAACGGGCGCATCGATCTCAATGAGGCGGAGGGGCTGGCCGATCTGCTCTCCGCCGAGACGGAGAGCCAGCGCCGCGCCGCGCTGCTGATGGCGGAGGGGCATTTCTCGCGCAGGCTTGAGCACTGGCGCGAGGCGCTGCTGCGCTGCTCGGCGCTGACGGAATCGCTGCTCGATTTCTCGGATGAGGACGATGTGCCGGAGAGCGGCGCCGAGCGGGAGTTGCGCGCGTCGGTGGCGGCGCTGTCCGCCGAGATGGAGCGCCAGCTTGCGGCACCCGCGGCGGAGCGCCTGCGCGATGGCGTCCGGCTGGTGCTGGCGGGGCCGCCCAATGCGGGCAAGTCCACGCTGCTGAATGCGCTGGTCGGGCGGGAGGCGGCGATTGTTTCCGACATTGCGGGAACCACGCGGGACCGGATCGAGGTGCCGGTGCAGCTTGGCGGGGTCGCCTTTGTCGTAACGGACACGGCAGGGCTTGCCGAGCAGACCGGGGACAGCATCGAGCGCATCGGCATCGATCGCGCGCGGCAGGCAATCGAGACCTGCGATATACTCCTTTGGCTGGGCGATCCGGCGGACTGCCCGCGTGCCGACGCGATCCGCATCGCGGCGCAGATGGACCGGGACGATTGGCAAGGGCAGGGCGGTGCCAACATCGCCATTTCGGCGCGCACCGGGGCGAACATGCCGGAGCTGATCGGGCTTATTCTCGCGCGTGCCGCGTCGCTGATCCCGGCGGAAGGGGAGTTCGCCCTCCATGAGCGGCAGCGGGCTGGCGTGAGGGAGATGGTCGACGCGCTCGAAGCCGTACAGGCGGAGCACGATCTGCTGATCGTCGCCGAACAGTTGCGCAGCGCACGCCTCGCGATGGACCGGCTGATCGGACGGAGCGGGGTCGAGGATATGCTCGACGCCTTGTTCGGGCGCTTCTGCATCGGCAAGTGATGTTTCACGTGGAACATGCCGCGCCGCTTTGACCGGCTCCCGCTTCTTCTCTATAGCGCGCGGATGAACGCGGAATTTGATGTCATTGTAATCGGCGGCGGCCATGCCGGGTGCGAGGCGGCGGCGGCGGCGGCGCGGCGCGGCGCGCGTACGGCGCTCATCACGTTCGATGAGGGCCAGATCGGCGCGATGTCGTGCAACCCCGCGATCGGCGGTCTCGGCAAGGGGCACCTCGTGCGCGAGGTCGATGCGCTGGATGGGATCATTGCCCGCGCGGCGGACGATGCCGCGATCCATCACCGGATGCTGAACGCCAGCAAGGGCAAGGCGGTGCAGGGTCCGCGCATTCAGGCCGACCGGGTGCTGTTCCGCGCCTCGGTCCAGCGGCGGATTGCGTCTATCCCCCATCTCGCGGTGATCGGCGGAGAGGCGACCGATCTGCTGGTCGAAAGCGGCAAGTTGTCTGGCGCAACTTTGGCCGACGGAAGCACGGTGCGGGGCCGGGCGGTCGTGCTGGCGACCGGCACCTTCCTCGGCGGAAAGCTGTTTCGCGGCGAGGAAAACTTCACCGGCGGGCGGATCGAGGAGCGCGCCGCGACCGCGCTGGGCGAGCGGATGCGGGCGCTGGGTCTGCCATTGGGACGGCTCAAGACCGGGACACCGCCGCGCCTTGACGGCCGGACCATCGACTGGGCGGCGCTGGAGGAGCAGGGGTCAGACGGCGGAGACTGGACGATGAGTCCGCTCAGCGCGGGGCGTATCAACCCGCAGCTCAGTTGCGCGATCACCCGCACCAATGCGCGCACCCATGACGTCATCCGCGCGGGGCTGGACCGCTCGCCTCTCTTCAGCGGCGCGATCGAGGGCAGGGGGCCGCGCTATTGCCCGTCGATCGAGGACAAGATCCATCGCTTCGGCGATCGCGACGGCCATCAGGTCTTTCTGGAGCCGGAGGGGCTGACGACCCACCTTGTCTACCCCAACGGCATCAGCACCTCGTTGCCGAGCGATGTGCAGCTCGCGATGGTGCGCTCGATGGCCGGGCTGGAGCGGGTGGAAATGCCGGTGCCGGGCTATGCGGTCGAATATGATTATGTCGATCCGCGCGCGCTGGATCGGGAGCTGGCGCTGCAGGCGATTCCGGGCCTCTATTGCGCCGGGCAGCTGAATGGAACCACGGGCTATGAAGAGGCTGCGGCTCAGGGGCTGGTCGCGGGGGCGAACGCGGCGGCCTATGCGCTGACGCTGGAGCCACTGATCCTCGACCGGGCCGAAAGCTATATCGGCGTGATGATCGACGATCTGGTTCTGCACGGTGTCACAGAGCCGTACCGGATGTTGACGGCGCGGGCGGAATACCGCCTCCGGCTGCGCGCGGACAATGCGACGACGCGGCTTACCGGAATGGGCATTGCGCTGGGGCTGGTGGGCAGCGAGCGGGCGACCTGGTTCGCGCGGCGGGAGGCCATGCGCACCGCCATCAGGGCGGAGCTAGAGGTGGAATATTCGACAGCCGATATCGCGCGGCGGGGCGGCGAGGTGCGGCAGGACGGGGCGCGCCGCTCGCTGGCGGAATGGGCGCGCTTTCCGGAACTGGCAGACCTCATCGTGGCCCAGTCTCCGACGCTCGCGGCGGCGGATGGCTTGCTGCGCGAGGAGGTGTTGGAGGACGCGCGCTATGCGCCCTATCTTGCCCGCCAGCAAAGCGACATTGACGAGTTGCGCAAGCATGAGGCGGTGCGCATTCCGGCGGACTTCGATTTCGAGGGCGTTGGCGGATTGTCGCTGGAGATGCGCGAGCGCCTCGGCGCGGCGCGGCCCGACACGCTTGCTGCCGCATCGCGCATCGGCGGCGTCACTCCGGCTGCGCTGGCGGCGATCATGGTCCACCTGAAGCGGAGAAGCGCTGCGTGACCGAGGAAGAGGCGCGGGCGTGGCTGCAATCGACCTTCGATGTTTCACGTGAAACATGGGGGCGGCTGGAACGCTTTGTCGAGTTGCTGCTCGCGGAAAGCCGGAACCAGAACCTGATCGCGGAATCGACCCAGAGCCAGGTGTGGGCGCGGCATATCGTCGACAGCGCGCAGCTGCTCCCGCTCGCGGGCAGGGCGGACGGGGAAGGCAATGGGCTCTGGGTGGACCTTGGCGCCGGGGCCGGGCTGCCGGGGATCGTCGTCGCCATCCTGTCCGAGCGCCCGCTCCAGATGATCGAGATGCGCAGGAAGCGGGTCGAATTTCTGGAAGCGGTGATTGCGGAGCTGGGTCTTGGCAATGCGCAGGTGGTCTGCGGCAAGGTTGAGCGCGTGGCGAACGCAGCGCCTGCCGCCATCATCAGCGCCCGCGCCTATGCGCCGATGGAGCGGCTTTTGTCCTCGGCGCGCCATCTGGCGGACTTTTCCACAATTTGGTTGCTGCCCAAGGGCCAAAACCATCAGAATGAATTAGCCATCGCGCAACAGCTATGGCATTGTGAGGCGAGCATCGAACCGAGCATCACCGCGCCGGACAGCGCGATTTTGAAGCTCTCCCATGTTCGACCGAGGCAGGCCGGGCACCAACGGCGCAGCAGAAAGGCAGGCGGCAAGGCATGATTCGCATCGCAATCGCCAACCAGAAGGGTGGGGTGGGTAAGACCACGACAGCGATCAATCTCGCCACCGCGCTCGCCGCCACCGGGCAGCGGACGTTGCTGATCGACCTCGATCCGCAGGGGAACGCGTCCACCGGCCTGGGCATCGGTCATGCGGCGCGGGAATATTCGAGCTATGATCTGCTGGTCGGCGAGGCCACTCTCGGCCAGGCGGTGATACGCACCCGGGTGCCGCTGCTCGATATCGTGCCGGCGGTGCAGGATCTCTCCGGCGCGGAGATCGAGCTGATCGATGTCGAGGAACGCACGCACCGGTTGAAGCACGCGCTCGACAGCGCGGCAAGCGAATGGGACATCTGCCTGATCGATTGCCCGCCCTCTTTGGGGTTGCTCACGGTCAATGCCCTGGTGGCTGCGCAATCCCTCCTCGTTCCGCTACAGTGCGAGTTTTTCGCGCTGGAAGGTCTTTCGCAGTTGCTGACCACGGTCGAGCGGATCCGCGGGCGCTTCAATCCCGCGCTCTCGATCATGGGCGTGGCGCTCACCATGTATGACCGCCGGAACCGCCTGACCGATCAGGTGGCGGACGATGTGCGCGCCTGCCTCGGGCCGATCGTGTTCGATACGGTCATTCCGCGCAATGTCCGGCTGTCCGAAGCGCCGAGCCACGGTCTGCCCGCGCTGATCTACGATCACCGCTGCTCGGGATCGGAAGCCTATATGCAGCTTGCGCGGGAGTTGATCGTGCGTCTGCCGCTGAAGGCGATGGCGGCGGCGTGAGCAAGCTGGTGGGTGGCGGAGAAGAGGGACTACGGATGAGCGACAACGCCGGGGCAGGCAGCGAGAAGACCAAGGCGCATGGCCGCCCGCGCGGGCTGGGTCGCGGCCTTTCGGCGCTATTGGGCGAGACCCTGAGCGAAGAGGCAGGCGCGGTCCGTGCCGAAGGTTCTGGCCCCGCGCCGGTATCGGGGAAATCGGTCCAATATATTGATATCGCTGCAATTTCTCCCCATCCCGATCAGCCGCGCCGCACTTTTGACGAGGCCGCGCTGCAGGAGTTGACCGACAGCGTTTCCGAGCGCGGCGTGATCCAGCCCGTGCTCGTGCGCGAGCAATCTCCGGGCCGCTATCAGCTCGTTGCCGGTGAACGGCGCTGGCGCGCGGCGCAGCGGGCCCGGCTGCACCAGATTCCCGCCATCGTGCGCGACTTTTCCGATGCCGAGACGATGGAAATCGCGCTCATCGAGAATGTCCAGCGGCAGGATCTCAACCCGGTCGAGGAGGCGGAGGCCTATTCGCGCCTGATCGCGCAGTTCGGCCACAGCCAGGAAGTGCTGGGTAAGCTGGTCGGCAAATCCCGCAGCCATGTCGCCAACCTGATGCGCCTGCTCGATCTGCCTGCGTCGGTGCTCGATATCGTGCGCGGCGGGCAACTGAGCATGGGCCATGCCCGCGCCCTCATCGGGGTGGATGGCGCGGCGCAGATCGCGCGGCAGGTGGTCGCCAAGGGATTGTCGGTGCGTCAGGTCGAGAAGCTGGCGCAAAAGGCCAAGGGGCGTACTCCCGCCGCCACCGAGAAGGGCGCACGCGCGGGAGCCGCGGCGCGTGACGCGGATATCGTCGCGCTGGAGCAGCACCTTGCCGACCTTATTGGCGTCAAGGTGTCGATCGATCACAGCGCGCAAGGCTCCGGCACGCTGTCGCTGCGCTATTCGACGCTCGATCAGCTCGATATGCTGTGCCAGCGCCTGTCGGGCGACGCGATCTGATCCTGCCTTCGGGTGTCCCCGCTTTCTCCAGCCCAGTCCCACACGGGAGTAACCATGTCTGCACGCTCCGCCGATCATCCGATCCTTCCGCTGATTCTCGATCGCTGGTCGCCGCGGGCCTTCGATCCGCGCCCGGTGGACGAAGCGACGCTGATGACGGTGTTCGAGGCGGCGCGGTGGGCGCCTTCGAGCCTGAATTATCAGCCGTGGCGCTTTGTCTATGCCCACAACGGAGACGCGGAGTGGGATACCTTTCTCGGCGCGCTGGTTCCGTTCAACCAGAGCTGGGCCAGCAAGGCGTCCGTGCTGATCTACGTGATTTCGGACATGATCCTCGAATCGCATGGCGCGCGCAATCCCTCGCACAGCCACAGTTTTGACGCCGGTGCGGCGTGGATGGCGCTGGCATTGCAGGCGCACAGCATGGGACTGGTCTCGCATGGCATGACCGGCGTCGACTTCGAAGCGGCGGCGAAGGCGGTCAACCTGCCCGAAGGCTTTCGTATCGAGGCCGCGATCGCGCTCGGATATCCGGGCGATGCCGGGACATTGCCCGAGGCATTGCAGGCGCGTGAGGTTCCAAGCGGGCGCAGGCCTCTTGGCGAAACCCTGTTCCGGGGAGCGATCCCCAGCTAAAGCAGCAAGGCCAGCAGCAAGGGAGCGTGGTCGATGACGGAAGAGACAACAGCCGCGCCGCACGGTTCGCGGTTGCAATACTGGATGTTCGGCGGGTTTGTTGGCGGGCTGATCGTGGGATTGCTCGCCTATAGCCTCGCGGGCGGAGCGCCGTGGATCGGCTGGATCGCCGCGAACGTCACCGGCCCGATCGGCCAGATCTTCCTGCGCCTGCTGTTCATGCTGGTGATCCCGCTGCTCGTCTCGGCGCTCATCGTCGGCGTGGCGGAGATGAACGAGATGCGCGCGCTCCGCTCCATCGGCGTGCGAACCCTGCTCTACACCATTTTCGTTTCCGCGATTTCGGTGGCGATCAGCCTGGCTGTGGTGAACCTGCTCCAGCCTGGCGCGGGGGTCGATCCGCAGATCGCGCGGCAGTTGCTGGCGACATCCGGTGACAACGCCAAGGCCATCGTCGAACATGCGGGCGAGGCGAAGACCGGCGTGCAGGCGCTGGTCGAGATCGTGCCATCGAACTTCATTCACGCGATGAGCGAGAATGACATCCTTGCGGTGATGTTCTTCGCGCTGATGTTCGGCGTCGGCTTTCTGCTCGCCGAGCCGGAGCGGACGACCGTGCTCAAATCCGGCATCGAGGGCGTGTTCGAGATTGCGATGAAGCTGATCGGCCTCGTCATCCGCATGGCGCCGCTCGCGATATTCTGCTTCATGTTCAATTTGGCGGCGCTGTTCGGGTGGGATCTGATCGTGCGGCTCTCCGCCTATGTCGGCGTGGTGCTGCTCGCGCTGGGCTTGCAGATGTTCGGGGTGTTCCCCGCCCTATTGGTGCTGTTCGGGCGCAAGAACCCGGTCGCCTTCTTTCGCGAAACCCAGGAAGCAAGTGTGATGGCGTTCGCCACCGCCTCCTCCAACGCCACGCTGCCGACCTCGCTCAGGGTGGCGGACGAACGGCTGAAACTGCCGCGCCCGATCGCGCGCTTCGTGCTCACCATCGGCGCGACCGCGAACCAGAACGGCACCGCGATGTTCGAGGGCGTCACCGTGATCTTCCTCGCGCAGTTCTTCGGCGTGGACCTGAGCCTCGGCCAGCAATTGACCGTGATGATGATCTGCATCCTTGGCGGCATCGGCACGGCGGGTGTGCCGGCGGGGTCGCTTCCCGTGATCGCGCTGATCCTCGGCACGATCGGTGTGCCGCCGGAGGGGATCGGGCTGGTGCTCGGCGTCGACCGGCTGCTCGACATGTGCCGCACGACGCTGAATGTGGTGGGCGATCTTGTCGCCGCCCAGGTAATCAGCGCTCAGGCGGCCGATTCGGGGGATAGCAGCGCCTGAAGCGCGCGCCATTCAGGGGCAGCGGCCCCTTCGACAGTTTTTTGTAGTGAACGATATAGTTTGAGCACCTCTCGCCCCGTCTCCGTGACATGCGCGCCGCCGCCGCGGGTGCCGCCGGTGTTGGTCGCCACCAACGGCGCATTCCAGCAGCGGTTCATCACATCGACCAGCATCCAGCAGCGGCGGTAGCTCATGCCGAGCGCGCGCCCGGCGGCGGAAATCGAGCCTTCGCGGGCAATAGCCTCCAGCAGGTCCGCCTTGCCCGGCCCCATCGCGATCTCGCTGCCGCAGAGGATCTGCAGCCTGATCTTGAGGACGGGGCGGGCGGACGCGGTCATTCTAGCGCACCTCGAACATGCCCTCGACCTCGACCGCGCAATCGAACGGCAGCACCGCGACGCCGACGGTGGAGCGCGCGTGGCGGCCAGCGTCCCCGAAAATCTCGACCATCAGGTCTGACGCACCGTTCATGATGACGGGCAGGGGCGTGAAATCGGGCGCGGCGTTGATGAAGCCGCCGAGGCGGACGCAGCGCACCACCGCATCCAGATCGCCGGTGATCGCTTTCAACTGCGCGATGACATTGAGCGCGCATAGCCGCGCGGCTTCCTTGCCCGCTTCATCGGACACGCCCGCGCCCAGCTTGCCCTTGTACCGGTCTGCCAGCTTCCCATCCGCGCCGAAGCATACCTGCCCCGCGATGACGACGAGGTTGCCGCTCCGCACCGCGGGCACGTAATTGGCGGCGGGTGCGGGGGCCGGGGGGAGCTGAATCCCCAGCGTGCTCAGACGATCCTCAATCATGCCCATTATGACTTCCCCTTATTTATGAAACTGTTGGCGCGGCATCAGATCAGATGCGCGAATTCCTGCAAGATGTCGCGATAGAGCTTCTTCTTGAACGGCACGATCAGCTCCGGCAGGTCGTCCGGCCTGATCCAGCGCCAGTCGCGGAATTCCTGATGTCTGGTGGCAATATTAACGTCTCCATCCGCGCCGTGAAAGCGCATCAGGAACCAGGTCTGCCGCTGGCCGCGATATTTGCCGCCCCAGATCTCGCCGATCAGTTCATCCGGCAGGTCGTAATAATGCTCGTCCTTGCTCTGGGCGATGATGCTGACGAGATCGGCGGCGATGCCGGTTTCCTCCGCCAGCTCGCGATAGGCGGTGTCGCGCGGGTCTTCGCCGTCGTCGATCCCACCCTGCGGCATCTGCCAGGCCTCGACCTTGCTATCGAGCCTCTGGCCCACGAACACCAGACCATCCATGTTGACGAGCATCATCCCGACACAGGGGCGATAGGGCAGAGTATGCGGCATAGTATTTTGTAACTCACGATATAATAATAGGCCGGTCCTCCGGCGGAAACGGGTGCGATAATAAGGGCTCCAGGTCGGGCCGTCCACCGGCATTGTTGCGCCGCACATAACTTGACGGGCGGGCCATAGCATGAAATGCGGATCGGATGGCCGAAAGTTGGAAACTCACCTTGCCCTGCACCCGCGCGGAGGCGGAAGCGATTACCGAGGATATGGGCGCGCTCGCGCTGCTCGAACCGCCGCCCGCGCTGATGACGAGCGAGCGGGAGGAGGACAATCCCGAAAGCTGGGAGCTGCACGCCTATTTCGAGGGAAAGCCCTCCGCTGAAACCGTGAAACTGGTGCAGGCGATGGTGCCGGGAAGCGCGGGGGCGAAGCCGCTGCTCGAAATGCTTCCGCAAGAGGATTGGGTTTCCCTGAGCCAGCAGGGCATGGAGCCGGTGGTGGCCGGGCGCTTTCATGTGCGGAACCAGGCGGAGGAGGCGGTTCCGGCTGGCCTCGTGCCGCTGCTCGTTCCGGCCGGGCGCGCCTTCGGCACCGGCCAGCATGAGACGACTTCAGGCTGCCTCGCGATGCTCGATCGCTGCCGCAGGATCGGCGAGCGGTTCGACACGATCGCGGATATCGGCACGGGCACCGGACTGCTCGCCTTTGCCGCGCTTCATCTCTGGCCGCGCGCTGATATTATAGCGTCTGATATAGATCCCGCCGCCGTCGAGGTGAGCGCGCAGAATGCGGCACTGAATGGCGTAAAGCTGGGGCTGGGGCGGGGAGAGCTGGCGCTCGTCACCGCGCCGGGGGCGGATCATGGGCTGATACAGGCGCGCGCGCCCTATGCGCTGGTGATCGCCAATATCCTCGCCGGGCCGCTGATCGAGCTGGCGCCCTCGCTTGGCGCGATCACGGCGGAGGGCGGCACGCTGATCCTCGCCGGGCTGCTGGAGGCGCAGGCGGACGCGGTGATCGCCGCCTATCGCGCGCAGGGCTTCCGGCTGGTCGACCGGCTGGAGCAGGGCGACGCGAACAGCCGCCACTGGCCGACGCTGCGCCTGCGCAAGCGACCGGCGATCGGCTGGAAACGCCCGCGCCGCTGGAGCGCGGACGCCAATGGCGAGGCGCCCGGTTTCGGCAGCTGGTAGGTGCTCGCCCGCCTCACATTGCGCGACTTCCGCAATCATGAGGACGCGCTGATCGTGCCGCGTGCGCGCTTCGTGCTGCTCACCGGCGAGAATGGCGCGGGCAAGACCAACATATTGGAAGCAATCTCGCTGCTGACGCCGGGGCGAGGCTTACGCGGCGCGACGCTCAGCCAGATGGCGCGGCAGGGCGGGCCGGGCGGCTTCGGGCTGGCGGCGCAAGTGGATGGCGTGACGATCGGCACCGGCGCGGACGCCGAGACGCCCGACCGGCGGCAGGTGCGGATCGGCGGTGTCGCTCATGCTGCCTCGGCGCTGGCGGACTATCTCTCCGTCATCTGGCTGACACCGGCGATGGACCGGCTGTTCATGGACAGCGCGGGCGACCGGCGGCGCTTCCTCGATCGGCTGACGCTGGCGCTGCTGCCGTCCCATGCGGTGCACTCCACCCGCTATGAAGCCGCGATGCGCGCGCGCAACAAGCTGCTCGCCGAGCGGGAGCGCGCGTGGGACGAGGCATGGCTCGGAGCTTTGGAGGCGCAGATGGCGGAGCATGGCGCGGCGATCCACACGGCGCGTGCCGGGCTGGTCGCGCGGCTGGGGGATGCGTTGGCGGCGCAGAGCGAGGGGCCGTTCGCGCGGCCAGCGCTGGCGCTATCGGAATGGGAGGGCGCGGAAAAGCCGCTCGAACAGGCGCTGTGCGAGGGCCGCCGCCGCGATGCCGCCGCCGGGCGCACGCTCGCCGGGCCGCATCGCTCGGATCTGCAGGTCATGCATCAGGCGAAGGGGCAGGCGGCGGCGTTGTGCTCCACTGGCGAGCAGAAGGCACTGCTGCTCTCGATCCTGCTCGCCCATGCGGCGCTGGTCGGCGCAGAACGGGGACAAGCGCCGGTGTTGCTGCTCGATGAAGTCGCCGCCCACCTGGACCCCGCCCGCCGCCTCGCCCTGTTCGCGCGGCTGGAGGCGACCGGCAGCCAGATCTGGATGACGGGGACGGAAGCGGCGCTATTCGAGGGGATTATGGAAGCGACACGGTTGCGTGTGGCGGAAGGACGGGTTTGGGAGGGGTAGGGCGGAAAAGCGGACTGTCGTGTCACGACAACAACGCCGACATTTGAAGAATTTAAGTTACGTGTTAACCGGCGTATATGTTGAAGCGCGTTGTCTTAAAAGGTGCGGCCCTAAGCATTGCTCCATGTCTCGCCCTGGTAGCTTGTCTCTGGCCATTAGCGATCTTCATTAGCTATGGGTATCCGCCTTGCGAGAACAACGGTTGGCTGCATATAGTTAGCCGGATTATCATGCCATTGGCGTGTGCAGTTGGAGCTTGGCTAATAATCCGGGCGGCCACAAAGAACATCTGGAAATATTTCTTCGTCGGCTGCGCTGTAGCTTTTACGACTGTACTTATAACATGGCTTGCTTATCTGTATGACGCTGCCAACCAAAAGGCTTGCGTCAAACGGAGTTTGTCGGAGGCCATCAAGGCGTGCAAAGTAAATCCGAAATATGTTCGACGCAGCACAGACTCCTACGGCAATCCAACGTTCACGTTGGCTTCACTCGGTACTACCTATGAAGGTCGGATGTGTTTAACACATTGGAGCGTTCATAAGGGCTCCGTGTCTCTCGTAAAGAATATGCCTTAGAAGACAGGCGCAGGCATTTGGTAGGCGTCCGCTCCCCACACCAAAGCCGCCCCTACTCCCCGGCCTTATCCTCAAACCATGCCTCTACCGGGCCGCTGAGCTTGATCGTGAGCGGGTTGCCGTGGCGATCTCGCGCCTTGCCTGCGGCGACGCGGATCCAGCCTTCGGAGATGCAATATTCCTCGACATCGGTGCGCACGCGGTCCTTGAAGCGGATGCCGATGCCGCGCTTCAGCACCTCCATGTTGAAATGGGGGCTGTTGGGGTTGACGGCGAGGCGGTCCGGCGGGGTGTCGGTGGTGGGGGTTGCCTCGGGCGCGGCGGCGGGGGTTTCGGTGTCGGTCATGCTCCAGCGCCTAACGGGTGGAAGCGCGCGAATCAACCATCCAATGTGCTGAGAAAGCGCGCCGGGCACATCTCCCAGCGCAGCAAGAGCGGGCTGGCGGCGCGCATCCGCTCGCCATCGACCAGCAGCGCCAGCTCGCCGGAGCGGTCGTCGAGGGTGATTTCGGCCGCGCGCATCACCGGCTCGGTCGGCCCGCCGAGAAAGTTGCGGGTAAGCCATGCCCAGCCATGCTGCGCGAGGTCGGAGAGGGTGTCGGCCTTGATCTCCTGTGCGCGGAGAGCATCGTTCAGCGGCTCGATGAACAGCGCGGTATAGCGCCTGCCCCGCCCGCCTATGCGCACGCCCGGCTCCGAGAGGGTGGCCTCCAGCGCGGCGCGGGCCTGCTCGACCATGCCCTCGACATCGCCGGAGCGCAGCGCCTCGCGCACGTCGCCCCATGCGGCGGTCGCCCCCGCGACCACGCCCACCAGCGAGCGGAAATCCGGCCCGGTGATCTGCGGCAGCCGCACGATGCGTGGCGTTTGTGCCGCGCGTTCGATAATCGTGGGGATGTCGGCCTCGCCATGCAGCCGGTGCGCGAGCAGGTTCATCGTGCCGCCGGGCAGCACCAGCAGCGGCACCTCCCGTTCGCCATAATGATCGATTACCGCGCTCGCGGTGCCGTCGCCGCCGAGGCAGGCGATGATATCGGGCAAAGCCTCGCTGTCCGGCAGGCTTTCCGTGCTGAGATCGACCCGCCGCACGAGCTGAAAGCCGTGCGCGCGCAGCATCTCGCAGGCATCGTCGATGGCGGCGGAATCGGTCGTCCGGCTCATGCTGTTGGCGATCAGCCAGAGGGTGCGCATGGCCCCTAAACGACCGGCCGCGCAAAAAGTGCCGTGCGCCCACCCGCTTTGGCCGCTATGGCTGGCCGCGAGGAGAATACAGCGCGTGGCCGAGGCGGGAGTACAGGCGATCATATTGGCGGGCAGCCGACCTGGGCGCGATCCGCTGGCCGCGGCGGCGGGCGTCGCGTGGAAGGCGCTGGTGCCGGTCGGGGGGCGGCCGATGCTGGATATCGTCGCGCGGACATTGGTCGAGCATCCGCGCATCGCCCGCGTGGTCGTGATGGCGCAGCAGCCGGATGCGCTTGGCGAAACGCCGCAGACCGGGTGGCTGCGCACGCATCCGAAAATTGCGCTCCACGCCAGCGGCGCGGGGATCAGCCAGTCGCTGCTCGACTGGGCCGAGGCCGCGCCCGACCATCTGCCCGCGCTGGTGACGACGGCGGATAATGTGCTGCTCGATGCCGCGATCATCGATGCCTTTCTCGGCGCGGTCGGTGCCGAGGATGTCGCCGCCGCAATGGTGGAGCGGGCGGTGTTGCTGCGCGCCTACCCGGAGTCCCGCCGCACATGGCTCAGATTCCGGGGCGGTGCATGGTCCGGCGCGAACCTGTTCTGGCTGGGCGGGCAGAATGCGAAACGGGCGCTACAAAAATGGCGCGCCATCGAGCAGGATCGCAAGAAGGGCTGGAAGATCGTGCTGGCGTTCGGGCCGGGATTGTTGCTGGGCGCGGGGCTGCGGCTGCTCTCGATCCATCAGGCGATCGCGCGGGCGGGGCGGCGGCTGGGGATCATTGCGCGGATCGTGCCGATGCCGATCGCGGAAGCCTGCATCGATGCCGACAAGCCGGAAGACATCCTCCTCATCGAGCGCATCCTTGCGGACAAGCGGCGGCCATGAGCGTCGCTCCCGCCCGGACCTGGATCGCGGTGGCGCTTTGCGCCAGCGGCGTCGCGATGTTTTCGCTGATGGACGTGCTGATGAAGGGCACGTCGCTGGTGATCGGCGCCTATAGTTCGGTGCTGTGGCGCAGCGTCGCGGGCAGCATTATCAGCGGTAGCGTCTTCCTGGCGAAGGGCACGCGGCGGCCGCCCGCGGCAGCCATGCGCCTGCACATCCTGCGCGCGCTGCTGATCGGGCCGATGATCTGGCTGTTCTTCTGGTCGTTCACGCGCCTGCCGCTCGCCGAGGCGATCGCGCTGTCGTTCGTCGCGCCGATCGTCGCGCTCGGGCTGACGCCGCTGATGCTGAAGGAGCATGTCGGCCGCCATTCGATCATCGCGGCGCTGGTCGGCATCGTCGGCGTGCTCGTGATCCTCACCGGCAGGATGGGTGGCAATTATCAGCCCGGCGCGCTGCTGGGGGCGGGCGCGGCGATCCTCTCCGCGATATTCTATGCGGTGAACCTCATTCTGCAACGCCAGCAGGCCAAGCTCGCGAGCGCCTCTGAAGTCTCGTTTTTCCAGAATATCCTGGTATTGTTGCTGTTCCTGCCGCTGGCGCCGTGGCTGCTGGATTTCCGCATCGGGACCATATGGCTGGAAATCCTCATTGCGGCGTTCCTGGCGGTATTTTCGCAAACCGTGATCTCGCTCGCTTATGGGCGCGCGCCGGCGAGCCGCCTCATCCCGCTCGAATATAGCGCGTTCCTGTGGGCGTGCCTGTTCGGCTGGCTGTTCTTCGCAGAGGCGCTGACGCTGCCGGTGCTGGGCGGCGCGGCGCTGATCGTCGCGGCCTGCGTCATTGCCGCGCGGGAGCAGCCGGAACTCGCGGCGCATGTGGAGGCGGAGAGCGCATGAACAGCATTACCATCCGAGGGGCCGTGCCGGGCGATGCCCCGCTCATATATGGCTTCATCTGCGCGCTGGCGGAGTATGAAAAGCTGCGCCACGAGGTGCGGGCGAGCCCGGAGGGGCTGGCGGCCCGCCTGTTTGGTCCGCGCGCCTATGCCGAGGTGCTGATCGCGGAGGCGGGCGGGACGCCGGTCGGTTTCGCGCTGTTTTTCCACAATTTCTCGACCTTCGAGGGCAAACCCGGCATTTATCTCGAAGATCTTTATGTCGAGCCGGAAGCGCGCGGCCTTGGCGCGGGTAGGGCGCTGCTCGCGCGTCTGGCGGCGCTGGCGGTGGAGCGGGACTGCGCGCGGCTCGAATGGTCCGTGCTGGACTGGAACGCGCCGTCGATCGCCTTTTACGAATCGCTCGGCGCGAAGGCGATGGACGAATGGACGATCTATCGCCTCGATGGCGCGGCACTGGCGCAGATGGCGTCCGCCGCCGAAAACCAAGGCGACTCTTGACGGCGAGTCCCTCGGCGAGGCATTGTAGCGCGGGAACAAATCGGAAATATCGGGGACTGGACGATGGCAAGCCGCGCACCGGCAAAGGGCAATGCGGCCAAGGGCAATGAGCATTGGCGCATTGTGCTGAAGCGCAGCCTGCTGCGCGCGGGGCAGATGACCGGGGCCATCCTGCTCGGGCTGCTGGCGGTGTTCGTCGCGCTCGCGCTGCTGGGCTATCACGAAAGCGACCCGTCGATGAACACGGCGGCGGGCGGCGCGGTCGAGAATGTGATGGGCACGCCGGGCGCGTGGGTCGCGGGGTTGCTGCTGTGGCTCGGCGGGATAGGCACCGTGCTGCTGTTGCCGCTGGCCGCGACCTTCGCGCGCCGCCTGTGGATCGCGGACGATCTGCGCGGCTGGAGCACGCAGCTTGGCCGGTGCCTTGGCGGCATATTGCTGATCGGTATCGGGCTGGAGCTGCTCGCGCCCGGCGCGCCGGTGGGGCTTCCCGCCGGGCGCGGCGGCTTGCTGGCCCAGCTTTTCGCGCGGCAGGGCATGAACGTCACCGCGCTCATTCCCAGTGGCTGGAGCCGTGCGGCGGACTGGGCGCTGCTGATCGCGTGCCTCATCGGTGGCTTTGCGCTGTGCTATAAGTCATGGCGGCTGGAGCGCCCCTTGTTCACATTGCGCCGCCCGAGCCTGCCGAAGTTCGGCCTGTTGCGCGGCGCAACTCCGCCGTGGGAGGAGGAGGACAACCTCGACGAAACCCAGCCGACGAAGCCGCGCGCGCAGGTATCGACCGAGCCGAAGCCGCCGATCCGCATCCAGTCGCCCGAGCAGGCCGCGTCCCAGCGCAGCGGGCAGAATAGCACCACCGCCGCGCCGCGTCAGGAGGATCTGTTTGCGCCGAGCGAACGCCCCGCCACCCTGCCCTCGCCCGAGCTGCTGGCCGAGGTGCCGCCCAGCACATCCGCCAAGATCGACAAGGCCGCGCTGGAGCGCAACGCGCGCCTGCTCGAAAGTGTGCTCGATGATTTCCATGTGAAGGGCAATGTTACCGAGGTGCGCCCCGGCCCGGTCGTCACCATGTATGAGCTGGAACCCGCGCCCGGCATCAAGGCGAGCCGCGTGATCCAGCTCGCGGACGACATCGCGCGCAATATGTCCGCCCTATCCGCGCGCGTTGCCACCATTCCGGGCCGCACCGTGATGGGCATCGAGCTACCCAATGCCAAGCGCGAGGGCGTGTCGTTCCGCGAGTTGATCACCAGCGAGGCGTTCGCCAGTCAGGCCGCGCAGCTGCCCATCATCCTCGGCAAGAATATCAGCGGCGAGCCGGTGGTGGCCGATCTCGCGCCGATGCCGCATCTCCTCATCGCGGGCACGACCGGATCGGGTAAGTCCGTCGGCCTCAATGCGATGATCCTGTCGCTGCTCTACCGGATGACGCCGGACGAGCTGCGCCTCATCATGATCGACCCCAAGATGCTGGAATTGTCGATCTACGACGACATTCCGCACCTGCTCTCGCCGGTGGTGACGGACCCGCCCAAGGCGATCCGGGCGCTCAAATGGGCGGTGGAGCAGATGGAGGACCGCTATCGCATGATGGCGTCGATCTCGGTGCGCAACCTCGCGAATTACAACGAAAAAGTGCGCGCTGCCCGCGCCAAGGGCAAGCCGCTGGGCCGCCGGGTGCAGTGCGGCTATGATCCCGAGACGCACCAGCCGATCTATGAGGAAGAACAGCTCGATTACCAGATCCTGCCGCAGATCGTGGTGGTGGTGGACGAGCTTGCGGACCTGATGATGACCGCGGGCAAGGAGGTCGAATTCCTGATCCAGCGCCTCGCGCAGAAGGCGCGCGCGGCAGGCATCCACCTCATCCTCGCGACCCAGCGGCCATCCGTCGATGTCATCACCGGCGTCATCAAGGCGAATCTGCCGACGCGGATCAGCTTCTTCGTCACCTCCAAGATCGACAGCCGCACCATCCTGGGCGAGCAGGGCGCGGAGCAGCTGCTCGGCAAGGGCGACATGCTCTACATGGCGGGCGGCAAGGGCTTGACCCGTGTGCACGGCCCGTTCGTGAGCGACGAGGAGGTGCGCGCGGTGGCGGATCACTGGCGCGCGCAGGGGACGCCGGATTATATATCCGCCGTTACCGAGGAGCCGGAGGAGGGCAGCTTCGCATTGGACGGCGTCGATCTGGGCGAGGACAGTCCGGACGCGCAGCTCTTCCGCAAGGCCTGCCAGCTGGTGTTCGAAAACCAGAAGGCATCCACCAGCTGGCTGCAACGCCAGCTCCGCATCGGCTACAACAGCGCCGCGCGCCTGATCGAGCGCATGGAGGAAGAGGGCATGGTCGGCCCGCCCAACCATGTCGGCAGGCGCGAAGTGTTGCGCGACGAGATGGGGAACCCGGTTTAAGGGCTTTTGAGATTTAGCCCATGCGGGGCTGCAAAGCACGATTTTCTGTGCTTCGGTGCTCACGTACCTTAAGTACGCTGCGCTCCGATGCTCGAAAATCCCACTTTTCGCCTCCACCTGACCTAAATCTCAAAAGCCCTTAAGCTCGTCGCTGAATTGGAACGCGGATGTAACCTTGGGCGTTGGTCCAGCGAATAAGGGATGTCATAATTCGAGGTATCCCGATGCTCATCCGCTCCCGCTCTCCCCATGATCTGACAGAAAGCGACACCACGCCCGAGGCACTGTATTGGAACCGGCGCACGGTGGTGGCGGGGATGCTCGCCGCCGGGCTGGTGCCGCAGGCTGTGGGCGCGGTGCAGGCGGCGGAGGTAAATAGCCCCCTTCCGCGCCTTGCCGGCAAGCGCACCCGCACGCTGGATGAGGAATGGACCAGCTACGACAGTGTGACGCATTATAATAATTTCTACGAGTTCGGCACCGGCAAGGAAGACCCTGCCGAACGCGCGGGGACGCTGCGCACGCGGCCGTGGACGGTCCGCATCGACGGGCTGGTGGCGAAGCCGCAGACGATCGACATCGACCGGCTGACCAAGCTGTTTCCGCTGGAGGAACGCATCTACCGTCTGCGCTGCGTCGAGGGCTGGTCGATGGTGATACCCTGGACAGGCCTTCCGCTGGCAAAGCTGCTGGCGCTGGCCGAACCGCTCGGTTCAGCGAAATTCGTCGCGTTCGAGACCCTGCGCGATCCGCGCCAGATGCCGGGCCAGCGCTCGCCCGTGTTGCAATGGCCCTATGTCGAGGGGGTGCGGCTCGATGAGGCGATGCATCCGCTGACACTGCTGGCGCTGGGGCTGTATGGCCGCGTGCTGCCCAACCAGAACGGCGCGCCGGTGCGCCTCGTGGTGCCGTGGAAATATGGCTTCAAGTCGATCAAGTCGATCGTGCGCATCCGCCTCACCGACCGCCAGCCGCCGACGAGCTGGAACCTCTCGGCGCCGAACGAATATGGCTTTTATTCCAACGTGAACCCGGAGGTCGATCATCCGCGCTGGAGCCAGGCGCGCGAGCGGCGCATCGGCGACTGGCTGCCGCGCAAGACGCTGCCTTATAACGGCTATGGCGAGGAGGTCGCGGCGCTCTATCGCGGCATGAACCTGCGGCGATACTTTTGAGCGTGCGCGGTTTGCTCGGCCGCTCGGGCGTGCACATGCTGATGGCGCTGCCGCTGCTGGGGCTGGTCGGCCAATGGGCGGTGGCGATTGTGACGGCAGACCCACGCGCGGCGGGCCTGAGCGCCGAACCCATTGCCTACAGCATCAACACTCTCGGCCTGTGGGCGCTGCGCAGCCTGCTGCTCACGCTGGCGATAACGCCGCTGCGCCGCGCGACGGGCTGGGGCTGGCTCGCGCCGTTGCGCCGCCCCATCGGGCTGTGGTGCTTCGCCTATGCGACGCTGCACCTTAGCGTCTATTTTGGGCTGAACCTGCTCGGCTCGCTTGAGGAGCTGGCGAAGGAAATCGCGAAACACCCGTTCATCCTGTTCGGCATGGCGGCATGGGCGCTGGTGCTTCCGCTCGCGCTCACCTCGACGCGGGCATCGATCAGGCGGCTGGGGGCGAAGCGCTGGCAGACGTTGCACCGGCTGATCTACGGCGCGGCGGTGCTGGCCGCGGTGCACTTCATCCTGCGGGTGAAGGGCTTTCAGATCGAGCCGTGGATCTATGCGGCCGTCGCGGCGCTGCTGGTGCTGGCGCGGGTGGTGAAACTGTCCCCGCTCAGTCGCCGCTGATCACTCTCACTCCGCCGCCAGCCCGTCCATGATCAGCCGGTTGACGTCGATCAGGTCGCCAAGCGCGGCGCGCCCGGCAATGACCTCGCTGCTGTGCCGGTCCACCCAGAGCGCGAGCGAGATGATGCTGGCGCGCAAAGGCGGCGGCAGGCGGTTGGCGGCGTCGGCGCAGGTGGCGCTGAATGTGGCCCAGATCTCGCGGTTCCAGTGGATCACGTCCATCAGCGCCGCGCCCCTCATACCGTCGCGCTCCGCCGCGATCAGCGCGCCCGTCACCTGGCCGAGCAGCCGGTGCTCCATGCTGCGGGGCGCCTCGGCGAAGCTGCGCGCGCGCTGATATGCGGATAGGCCCATCGGCTGTTCCCTCGATACGGTGTTGCGCGCGAACGGGCGCGCATTGCCTATTATAGCACGCGCGCGGCCTGCGCTGGCGCACCCCGCCGCACATTTCATTTATGGTAAACATTCCGGTCAGACCGTGACCGCGGCCCGCCTCGCCATCCTATAATTCGCCTTAACCGGGTAATTCCAGCGAGGGACGCAAGACGACATGCTGAACGGCGTGGGCTTCATCATCATCCTGATCTGCGTGTTCGGCAGCTTCGTGATGGCGGGCGGCAAGATGGACATCATCCTCCATGCCCTGCCGCACGAGATGATGGCGATCGGTGGCGCGGCGATCGGCGCGTTCATCGTCTCCAACGACATGCACACGGTCAAGCTCGCCGGCAAGGGGCTGGCGCGCAGCTTCAAGGGATCGCGCTGGAAGGAGAGTGATTATCTCGACCTCCTCACCCTGCTGTTCCAGCTTTTGACGCTGTTTCGCAAGGATGGCGCCACCGCCATCGAGCCGCATCTCGACAATCCGCACGAGAGCAGCCTGTTCTCGAAATTCCCGCGCATCGTCGCGGACCATCATCTGGTGGAATTCATCTGCGACTATCTCCGCATGATGACGGTCAACTTCGAGGATCCGAACCAGATGGCGGAGGCGATGGAGGCGGACATCGACCGCCACCATCATGAGGAGGCGGAGCCGCAGCACGCGCTCCAGACGATGGCCGACGGGCTTCCCGCGATTGGCATCGTCGCGGCGGTGCTCGGCGTGATCAAGACGATGGGATCGATCGACCAGCCGGTCGAGATCCTCGGCGGCATGATCGGCGGCGCGCTCGTCGGCACCTTCATGGGCGTGCTCCTCTCCTACTGCATCGTCGGGCCGCTTGCGTCCAAGCTCAACCAGACGATCGAGGCGGACAGCAAACCCTATATTTTGGCGAAGACCGCGATCATCGGATACGCGCAAAGCCTGCCCGTGCAGGTCGCGGTCGAGATCGCGCGGCGCATGACGCCATCCGCCTACGCACCCACCTTCCAGCAACTCGAAACCGCACTAGACGAGGCGAAAAATGGACTCACCGCACAAGCTGCTTGATGGCCCGATGGACGGGCTGGAGGCGGATGGCCGCCTGCGCCTGCCGCCCAATGTGACGACCGTGATGGCGGAGGATCTGCGCGCGGGCCTCGTGCTCGCCGCCGATCATGAGGCCGCGATCCAGATCGATGCATCGGAGACGGTGAGCATCGGCCAGGCGGCGTTGCAACTGCTGATCGCCGCCCGTCATGAGGCGGACCGGATGAAAATTCCGTTCGCCATAGAGAACGCGCAGGCGCCGCTGGTGCAGCGGATCGAGGCGCTGGGGCTGGCCGGGATGCTCGGCCTCACCGGAAAAGGGGATAAGATCCAATGAGCAAGCTCATTCTGACCGTGGATGACAGCGCCAGTATGCGGATGCTGCTGAAAGTGTCGCTCACCGCGCAAGGTTACGCGATCGAGGGTGCGGAAGACGGCGTCCGCGGCCTCGAACGGATGCAGGAGCTCGATCCCGATCTCCTCATCACGGACATCAACATGCCGCATATGGACGGCTTCGAGCTGATCGAGGCGGTGCGCGCGCGGCCCGAGTTTCGCGGCACGCCGATCCTCGTGCTCTCGACCGAATTTTCGGACGAGAAGAAATCCCGCGCCCGCGATGCCGGGGCGACGGGCTGGATCACCAAGCCGTTCGATGCCGAGAAACTGGGAGCGGCGATCCGCCGGGTATGCCCATGAGCGAGGACAGGGAACTGGACGAGATCCAGGCGATCTTCTTCGAGGAGTGCGTCGAGGGTCTGGGCACGGCCGAGGCGGGGCTGACCGCCTTTGCCAATGGCGACATATCGGCGGACGTGATTGCGGGCGTGTTTCGCGCGGTGCATTCGATCAAGGGCGGCGCGGGCGCGTTCGGGCATAATGCCCTGCTCACCTTCGCCCATGCGTTCGAGAACGTGCTGGAGCGGGTGCGCGGCGGCGAGATCGCGGCGACGGCGGCGTTGGGCCAGCAGTTGCTGACCGCGTTCGACACGCTCGCCGATCATGTCGCGGCGGCGATGGGCAAGGGCGATATTCCGCAGGATGGCCCGGCGCTTGCCGGTTTGAATGCGCTGCTCGAAGGCGGTGCGCCCGAGGAGGCGTCGTCCGCTCCTGCCCCTGAGCCTGAGCCTGAACCCGCCGCGCCGACCGCTGCCGAGGCGGACGAGATGGGCTTCGTGCCGGTCGCGGTGGCGCTTGAGGATTTCGATGCGCCCGCGCCGCCCCCGGCGCTGGCCGGAGACGCTGGAGACAACAGCCGCGAGGGTGACTGGCGCATCGCCTTCGCTCCCTCGCGCGCGGCGATGGCGAATGGCGCGGAGCCGTTGCTCGTGATCCGCGAGTTGCAGCGCATGGGCGCGCGGGTGGTCAACGCCGATCTCACGAAGCTGCCGCCCCTGCGCGAGCTGGAGCCGGAACAGGGCTATATCCGCTGGGAAATGGTGCTCGACGGCGCGGTCGAGCAGCAGGAGCTGGACGAATGCTTCGATTTCGTCGCGCCGGACAGCCTCATCGAATATGCGCGTGAAAACCAGCCGGATAGCGGCCCAGCCAGCGCTGCCGCTACGCCTGCCGCCGATGCGCCCGCAGTCCTGGCGCCGCCGGAGGAGCTTGCCGCGCCGAAGGACGCGCGGGATCTCGCGCCGCCGGTGTTGACCGTAGTGCCGCCCGGCGCTCCCCCCGCGCCGCCGCAGCCCGCCGAGGCCAAGGCGTTCGATGGGCCGTCCCAGACGATCCGCATCGATGTCACGCGGCTCGATATGCTGCTCAATCTGGTGGGCGAGCTTGTGATCCGCAATTCGATCCTCAATGACCGGCTTTCACCGGAGGATCATGAGCGGGTCGAGCTGCCGCAACTGGCCCGGCTGACGCGCGAGATTCAGGACAATGTCATGTCGCTGCGCGCCCAGCCGATCCGGCAGGCGTTCAGCCGCGTGCCGCGCATCGTGCGCGAACTGTGCTCCGCCACCCAGAAGCAGGTCAATCTGGAGGTGCAGGGCGAGGGGACCGAAGTCGACAAGAGCGTGATCGAGAAGATCGGCGAGCCGCTGACCCACATGATCCGCAACGCGATCGACCACGGCCTCGAATCGCCGGAGGAGCGGGTGGCCGCAGGCAAGGATCCGGTCGGAACCGTGCGGCTTTCGGCAGAACAGAAGGGCGCGCGCATCGTCATCCGCGTGTCGGACGACGGGCGCGGGATCGACCGGGAGCGCGTGCGCAGAAAGGCGATCGAAAAAGGCATCGTCGCGCCCGATGATCCGCTTTCGGACGAGGATATCGACAATCTGATCTGCGCACCGGGCTTTTCCACGGCGGAGGTGATTTCCAACATTTCCGGCCGGGGCGTCGGCATGGATGTGGTGCGCACCAATGTCGAGGCGCTGGGCGGGCGGATCGAGATCAGCTCGACGCCCGGGCAGGGCACCAGCTTCACGATGGTGCTCCCCCTCACGCTCGCCATTCTCGATGGCATGATCGTGCGCATCGAGGGCCAGCGCTATGTCGTGCCGCTCGCGCATGTGGTGGAATCGATCCGGCCCGATCCGGGGCAGGTGAAGGCGCTGTCGCCCACCTCCGAGGTGATCGACCTGCGCGGCAGCTATGTGCCGGTGCGCCGGGTGAGCGACATCTTCGCCCTGCCCGCGCAGGAGCGCCGCAGCCCGGAGGAAAGCCTCGTCATCATCGCCGAGAGCGATCTCGCCGGGTGCATCGGCCTGATGGTCGACACCATCGACGACCGGCGCGAGCTGGTGGTGAAAAGCCTCGACCAGAATCTCTATCCCATCAACGGGCTTTCGGGCGCGACCATCCTCGGCGACGGCTCGATCGCGCTCATCCTTGATATCGACGCGCTCGTCTCGACCGCCAACTCGTCCGGCGCGCGCTTTACCCTGAAAGGAATGGCAGCATGACCGACCTTATCGAAGATACCGCCGCCGCCGCGCAGGATATGAAGATCGTCACCTTCACCCTGGGCGGCCATATGTTCGGCATCGCGATGACCGCGCTGCTCGAAATCCGCGAATGGGAGGAGCCGACCCCGCTGCCTGGCGTGCCGCATTATGTAAGAGGCGTTACAAATCTGCGCGGCAATGTCGTGCCGGTGGTGGGTCTGGCCGAAAGGCTGGGCTGGCCGCCGAGCGTGACCCATCCGCGTTCGTGCATCCTTGTCGTTAATCTGGACGGCAAGCAGGCCGGGTTTCTGGTCGATGAGATGAACGATATCGTGACCGTCAATCTGGCCGAAATCCAGCCGCCCCCGGCGCTCGACGGCGCCGACACCAGCATGATCGCGGGCCTCGTGCGCGTGGTCGACCGCGCGGCCGAGAAGGAGGAGACCGGGCGCGGCGAGAGCGGCGCGATGGTGCTGCTGATCGACGTTCCCGCGCTCAGCCTCACCCGCCATCTGGACGCCGCCGCATGAACCAGCTGACGCCCATCGACCGCGACAGCCTGTGGGGTGGCGCGCCGCTCTCGGACACGGAGTTCCGCGAGATTGCCGCCCTGCTGCATCAGGAGGCGCGGATCACGCTGCCGCCGCAGAAGGTGACTTTGGTCCGCTCGCGCCTGTCGCGCCGGTTGCGGGAAAAGGGGCTGAAGACTTTCGGCGACTATATCGCGCTGATCCGGCGCGATGCGGACGAGCGGCGGCAGATGATCGATCTGCTCACCACCAACCACACGCATTTCTTCCGCGAACAGCATCATTTCAACCATCTCAGGAACGAGATGATGCCGCTGTGGCGCGACCGGAAGAGTCATGAGCCGGTGCGCATCTGGTCTTCCGCCAGCAGCTCGGGCGAGGAGGTCTATACCATCGCCATGACCTTGCTCGGGCAGGACGTGCGCGAGGCACAATGGGCGCGGGGCGCGAATGTGCAGCTGTTCGCGACCGATATCTCGACCGAGATGGTGGCGGCGGTACGCAGGGCCGAATATCCGAAGAGCCACCACGAGCAGATCCCGCAGCCCTGGCGCAAGCTGTGGACCAAGGACACGCGGGATGGCTTCGCCATCGCGGCGGAAGCCCGCAATCTCGTCACGGCAAGCCAGCTCAACCTGTTCGACCGCTGGCCGTGGCGGCACAAGTTCGAGGCGATCTTCTGCCGCAATGTGATGATCTATTTCAACGAGAAGGCCAAGGCCGAGCTGGAGATGCGCCTCGTCGCGCAGCTCGCGCCCGGCGGCGCGCTCTACATGGGCCATAGCGAGCGGATGGTGAGCAAGGCGAAGGAATTCATGATCCCGTGCGGCCACACAATGTATCGCAAGCCGGAGGACCGGGCATGAGAGAGAATATTCCCGTCGCCCAGCGCACGCGCGTGCTGATTGTTGATGACAGCGGCGCGATGCGCGCGATGCTCAAGAAGATATTGCAGACCGATCCGCGCATCGACGTGGTCGGCGCGGCGGCGGACGCCGAAATCGCGCGCCGGATGCTGAAAGAGCTGAACCCGGATGTGCTGCTGCTCGATGTCGAGATGCCGGGAACGGACGGGATCACCTTCCTCGAAAAGATCATGCGGCTGCGGCCCATGCCGGTGGTGATGTGCTCGTCCATGACCGCCAAGGGCACGGAAACGACGATCGAAGCGATGCGCCTCGGCGCGGTCGAGTGCATCGGCAAGCCCAGAGGCGGCGCGGAGGCGCTGCTGCGCGAGGCGAAGACGCTGCGTGAGGCGGTGAAGGCCGCCGCCCGGTCTACCATGCGCCCGATCAGCCATGATCTGCCGCGCCCCTCCGTTGCGTCGGCTGGTGGGTGCGACCCGGAGCTGGTCATCGCCATCGGCGCGTCGACCGGCGGGGTGGAGGCGCTGTTTTCGCTGCTCTCCGCGCTGCCGCCGGATATTCCGCCGACTTTGGTGGTCCAGCACATGCCCGGCATGTTCACGCGCGGGTTCGCCGCCCGGCTCGATCGTACCTGCCCGATGCGGGTGACGGAGGCGCGCGACGGCGAAAAGCTGATGCCCGGCACCGTCTATATCGCACCGGGGACGGACGCCCACATGGAGCTGTCCGGCGGGCGGCACGGGCATATCCGCCTGCGCCCCACCGCGCCGGTTTCCGGGCACCGCCCGAGCGCCGACGTGCTGTTCAGGAGCTGCGCGGGCCTCGGCAAGAAGGCGATCGGCGTCATCATGACCGGCATGGGCAAGGACGGCGCGCAAGGGTTGCACGCGATGCACAAGGCGGGCGCGCTGACGCTGGGGCAGGACGAGGGCAGCTGCGTGATCTATGGAATGCCGCGCGCGGCGAAGCTGATGGGCGCGTTGACGCGCGAGGTGAGCCTCGATGCGCTGCCCAGGATGCTGCTGCGCGCGTGCCGTGAGCCAATTGGCCGAGAACCTTTGGGGGTCAACTGATATGCCTGCTGCCGCTGCGATCAAGGTAATGGTGGTCGATGACCAGACGAGTATGCGCGCGATGATCCGCCGCACGCTGCAGGATCTGGGCTTCCGCGATGTGCGTGACAAGCCGAGCGCATTGGAGGCGCTGCCCGCGGTGCAGAACGACCGGGTGCACCTCATCATCTCGGACTACAACATGCCGGACATGGATGGGCTGGAGTTCCTGAAGGCGGTGCGCGCCGACCCCGTCATCGGCAAGACGGTGTTCATCATGCTCACCGGCAGCTCTGAGAAATCCGTGGTGCAGAAGGCGGCGGAGCTGGGCGTCAACAATTATGTCGTGAAGCCGTTCGCGCCCGCCGCATTGAAGGAAAAAATCGAGCGGGTGTTCGGGGAGCTGAGCTGATGGCGTTCATGCAGCCCGCCAAGCGCGTCGCGATCATCCAGGGCGAGCACGCGGTTGTGACCCAGCCGGACACCGTGATCACCACGCTGCTCGGCTCGTGCATCGCGGTGTGCCTGCATGATCCGGTCAGCCATGTTGGCGGCATGAATCACTTCCTGCTCGGCGAGCCGGGCCGGGGCCAGACGGTCGCGGCGGCGGACATGAACCGCTATGGGCTGCACGCGATGGAGCTGCTCATCAACGCGATGATGCAGAGGGGCGCCTCGCGCCTCCGCCTCACCGCGCAGATATTCGGCGGCGGCAATATTCAGGCGGCGTTCGGGCCGATCGGCACCAAAAACGCGGAGTTCGCGCTGCGCTTCCTCAAGACGGAAGGCATCCCCGTCGGCCAGACCAATGTCGGCGGCACCCAGGCGCGCAAGGTGGAGTTTCGCGCCTGGGAGGGCGTTGCCTCCTGTACCCTCGTTGCGCAGGCGCCGCCGGTCCGCGCGGTCATCCCGCCGCGCCCGCCCGCCGGCAACGATGTCGAGCTGTTCGGCTGATGCGCGTTTCCTCTCTTTCCAACAAATGGTGACACATGGCCTTTCACCCTTCTGTCTATCCGCTCTGCACCGCGATGGCGAACGAGTGGCGCGAGATGCGGCATCATCTGGAGCATCTCGCCGCCAGCCTGTGCGTCGATGAGCAGTTCGCCGCGCGCTATATCGAGAGCCTCCAGCTGTTCGACGCGCTGGCGCAGCAGGCGGACGAGAGCGCGGTGATGCTGGACCGGCTGTCTGAAGGCATGTGCTCGTCCGACGCGCTCTCGCTGGTGCGCCTCGACATGATGCAGCAGCGCCTGCGCGACGCGCTTGGCGAGGCCAGCTGAGCCTGTCATGGCAGGATCCGACAAAAAGGACGCGCCGATCGTCATCCGCCGCGTCAAGAAGGTGGTGGGCGGCGGGCATCATGGCGGGGCATGGAAGGTCGCCTATGCGGACTTCGTGACCGCGATGATGGCGTTCTTCATGCTGCTGTGGCTCATTTCCAACCCGGACAAGGAGAAACTGAAAGGCCTCGCCGAATATTTCACGCCCGGCCCGCCCAGCGCACCGCAGGCGACCGGCAGCACCTCCGGCCCCAGCGATGCGCCCGGTACTGGCGGGTATACCCAGCGCAACCGCTCCGACAGCCGCGCGCCTTCCGGAGTGCCCGCGATGACCGCTGCTTCCCCCGGTGTCGCGCGCGGCGGCAGCGCCGATGTGCCGAGCGCGGCGCTGCGCGTATTGGCGCAGGAGCTGAAGGTGGCACTGGATGCCGTGCCGCAGGATCCTATGGCCCCGACCAGCTTCATGACCGATATGGGGCGGGACGAGCTGCGCGTCAGCCTCACCGATACCGACCGGCAATCGATGTTTCAGGGCAACAGCGCGGTATTGAACGCCTATGGCCGTTCGGTCCTCGCGCGGCTGGCGGCGAAGCTCAGGGATATACAGGCCAACCTCGCCATCGAGGGCCATACCGATGGCGCGGGCGGCAACACCGATGCCAACTGGCAGCTTTCCGGCGCACGGGCGCTCGCGGCGCGCAACGCATTGATCGCCGGCGGCGTGTCGGCGGACCGCTTCATGCAGGTGGTGGCGATGGCGGCGACGCGCCCGGTCTATCCCGATCAACCCGATCGACCCGAGAACCGGCGCATCACCATCGTGCTGCTGGCGGACAAGTCCGCACTGCCCGCCGACGGCAGCTTTCTCAACTGAACCATGAAGACGCTCGTCACGCTGCTGATGCTGCTGATCCTCGGCCTCGCGCTGGGGGGAGGCGCGGCGTTCGGCGTCGCGCAGTTGCTCGGCCCGCCGCCTCCTTCCGGAGCGGAGGCGCACGAAGAGGCTCGCACCATTTTTGTATCAGCAGGTACAATACTCGCGCCGGTCGTCGCGGCGGATGGCAGGCTTTCCGGCTACGCCAATTTCGATGTCCAGCTCGAAGTGGATGCGGAGAAGGAGGCCGAGGTGACGGAAAAGCTGCCCCTGCTCCTCAATGCGATCAACCTGCGGACATGGTCGACGCCGCTTGCCGCCGGGCCGGACCATATATTGCCGGACTTGCGCGCCTTCGCCCGCGTCGTCGATGCGGCTGCCCAGGAAATCTTCGGCAAAAAAATGGTGCGTCGCGTCATTGTTACGGGGGCAAGGCCCGCCTGACACAGGGCCGCTATGGACCGCAATTCCGCCACTTGCGCCTTTTGCAACTTGTCCCCCAGCGATTGCAATTGCCCTCCCTGTTGCACTGCGGAATGAAGTGCAAAATAAATACAACCGGATGTTTGTCTGGCATTCAAATGAGGAGACTACTTATGCGAATGCTGTTTGTTGCGGCCGCCGCGTCCGCGTTTTCTTTTTCCGCTTCGGCCCAGGCCGAAACCGCCGATGCAAAGAGCTTCACCTACGAGGGGGTCAAATACACCTATGTCGTGCAAGACCGGGGTTCGGCTCTGGTGATCAAGGGTAAGGCCAGCCCGGTGGAAAAAAGATTCGTGCTCACCCTCGCCAACGGCAGGGTTACGGGGCAATTCGGCGGCTATAGCGTCGCGTTCAAGGCCGAGGATGCCAAGGGCGCGAGAAACACAGGTGGCGCAGAGCTGTTGGCCCTTCTCGGCCAATAATATCCGCGATACAAACGGGGGGGGGCGGCTGGTCGTGCCGCCCTGCCGACATCGTGCAGCAACCCAGCGCGGATAGACGCCCGTTATTTCAGTGTAGCGAGATAGGCGATCAGATCGGCACGCTTGGCGGCGTCTGCGAGCCCCGCATAGGGCATTCGGTTGCCGGGCACCCCCTTCATGGGCGCGGCGATATAGGTGCCGAGCAGCGCCGGTGTCCACGGCTTCGCGAATGTCTTCATCGCCGGGGAATAGGCGAAGCCGGGCAGCGTGCCCGCCTTGCGGCCCACCACGCCCGCGAGGCTCGGCCCGATGCCCAGAGCCTTGGGCTTTACCTGATGGCACATCGCGCACTGGGCCTGAAACACGGCCTTGCCCTTGGCGGGATCGGCGGCGCGGGCGGGGGATGCAAGAGCGAGACCGACAGCGGCAACGGCGTATAATGTGGAAAAACGAGTCATGACATGCCTCAAATCTAGAGGACGCGTCGGGAAGCTATCATGATTGCTCCCCGCAACGCCGCCAACCGGAATATCGATCCAGGCATCCACTCGCAACCCGCTCTATCGTCCACAGCGCATTATGCCTTGATGCAGGTCAACAGCCGCGCTCAACCCGGCGCAATAAAGCTCTTCACCAGCGACCCCGCGACCAGCGACCAGCCATCCACCAGCACGAAGAAGATGATCTTCATCGGCAGGGCGATGGAGGTCGGCGGCAGCATCATCATGCCCATCGCCATCAGCACGGCGGAGACGGCAAGATCGATCACCAGAAAGGGCAGCAGCAGCAAAAATCCGATCTCGAACGCGCGGCGCAGCTCGGAAATCATGAAGGCGGGGATGAGGACGCCCATCGGCACGCTGGCGCGCTCCGGCACGGGCTTGGCGGAGAGTTGCACGAACAGTGTGAGATCTTCGGGCCTTACCTGCCTCAGCATGAAGCCCCGCAATGGCGCGGAGGCGCGTTCCAGCGCGGCCTTCTCGTCGATCCTGCCGTCCGCATAGGGGGCGATGCCCGCCTCCCACGCCTTTTCGAAGGTCGGCTGCATCACGAAGAAGGAAAGGAACAGCGCCAGGCTGATGATGACAGGGTTGGGCGGAACGCCTGGCGCGCCCAGCCCGGTGCGCAGCAGCGACAGCGCGACGACGATGCGGGTGAAGCTCGTCACCGTCATCAATATGCCCGGCGCGAGGCTCAGCACGGTCAGCCCGATGACGAGCTGAACCAGATGGCGGCTCATGTCGAGCTGGGCAGGGTCGAGGCTCATGCGTGGCGGGCGGGAAGGGGGTCGTGGCGCGGGTTGGCGGGGCGCGTCGGCATTTTGGGTGGCATCGGCCACAGGGCGGGCGGGGGTGTCGGCGGGATCGGCACCGCGCTCGCCAGTTCGCGGCAGAGCGCGAGGTCTATGGCGAGCGGGCCGGTCTCCCGATCGTCCGCCACCAGCACCATGTTTCCCTCCGGCGCGAGCAGCAGCAGATGCTCGGCAGCGCCATGCCGCACCAGCGCGATGCTGCGTTTCGGGTCGAGGCTCAGCCGCTCCGTTATCGCGAGCCGCGCCGCCTTTCCGCCGCCGATGCGGCCCGGCAGCGCGAGGTCATAGCGCCGCACCGCCCAGAGCGCGCCTCCCAGCAGCGCAAGTATAGCGGAAAGCGCGCCCAGCGCGCGGAGGAGGCCAGCCACATCCATGATCTCAGCGCTTCCTTTTCAATACGTCGGTGATTTCGAGCGACATGCGGTCCTCCTCCACCAGTATCTGCCCGCGCGCGACGACGTGACCGTTGACGACGACGAGGCTCGGCTCGTCCTGCGTGCAATCGAGCGGAATCATCGCGCCCCGGCTCATGGCGAGTATCTCGCGCACCGGCAGGCGCGTTGCGCCCAGCACGATCGACAGCTCCACCTCGACATCGTTAATCGCGGACATTTTGGTGCCTTTCAGGCGGTTTCAGCGCCAGCCCTCACCCCCCACCCAACCTCCCGACATGGTAAACTATCGGGAGGTTGGGTGGGGGTGAGGGCTGGTGCCGCTTCCTTCATCATAGGAAAAAACTGCCGCTTGAGGGCCGGAGTGGGAAATATTTGCCTAGAATGAAGGCAGGAGGATCGTTTCCATGGATCTCGAAAATTCGGTGCAGGTATCCGCCAGCGGATTGCGCGCGCAGGCATTGAGGATGCGGGTGATCGCGGAGAATCTCGCCAATGCGGACTCGGTGGCGCAGACGCCCGGGGGCGAGCCCTATCGCCGCCGCATCCCGACCTTCCGCGCGGAGCTTGACAAGACGAGCGGTGCGACGGAGGTCGAGGTGCCTTCGATCAAGGGCGACAAGAGCGCCTTTCCCCGCGTCTATCAGCCCGGCAACCCGGCGGCGGACGCCAAGGGCTATGTGCTCATGCCCAATGTCAACGCGCTCACGGAAGCGGCGGATATGAAGGCGGCCCAGCGCGGCTACGAGGCGAACCTGAACGCCATCGAGGCGGCGCGCAACCTGACGCTGCGCACGATTGATTTGCTGAAATAGGAGGCTGGAGATGGTCGGCTCGATAGGCGCGCTGGACGCGCTTTCCGCTTATGGCAAGGCGCGCGGCATTGCGCCGGGCGGTGCGGTGGCCAAGCCCGAAGTGGGCGGAGCCGATGCGGCATCCGGCGATTTCGGATCGCTGGTCGCGGGCGCGGTCGGGCAGGTGGGGGACGCGCTTGGGCGTGCGGAACGCGCGAGCCTCAAACAGGTCGCGGGCAAGGGCGACCTGATCGATGTCGCCACTGCCATAGGTGCCGCCGAAACCGCGCTCGATACGATGGTCGCGGTGCGGGATCGGGTGGTGAACGCCTATAACGAAATCATGCGGCTCCAGATTTAGCAATTTGGTGATGCTGGGCTGCAAATCGCGTTTCGGCCGGCTTCCGGTGCTCACGTACCTTAAAGTACGCTGCGCTCCGGGTCCGTCCAAAACACCATTTTCGCCTCAGCCTGACCAAATTGCGGCTCGGTGAAAGGTAAGACATGCATACCCTTGCCCCCGCTGACATGCTTAGCTTAGCCCGCGCGGCGCTGATCCTGCTGCTCACCATCGCCGGGCCGATGTTGCTCGTTTCGCTCATCGTCGGCGTCGTGATCGGCATCGTGCAGGCGCTCACGCAGATTCAGGAAATGACGCTGACCTTCGTGCCGAAGCTGATCGCACTGGGCGTAGTGCTGCTACTCTCGCTGCCGATGATCGGGGCGGCGCTGTCGCATTTTATGAGCGAGCTTTCCGCGCGCATCATAGGACCGTAAATGAACGCACTGGCGGCGCTCGCCCCCGATCTGCCGCGCATGATGACGCTCTTTGCGCTGCTCTTCGCGCGCATGGGTGCGATGCTGATGCTGCTGCCCGGCTTTTCCGACGACGCTGTGCCGGGGCGGATGCGGCTGCTTATCGCGCTTGGGCTGGCGGCGGGGATGCAGGGGCTGGTGGGCGCGCGGCTCGGCACGGGGGTCGATACGGCGCTCACCGGCAATGCGGCGCTCGCGCATCTGCTGCTCACCGAGCTGCTCACCGGCATGATGCTGGGGGCGGTGGTGCGCCTGATGTTCCTCGCCATCACGATTGCGGGCGCGATCATCAGCCTGCAGGTGGGCCTGACGACCGCTTTGGTGCAAGATCCCTCCGCCGGGGGGCAGGTGCCGCTGCTGGGGCGCTTCATCAGCATCGCCGCGCTGCTGCTCTGTATGGCGACGGGTGTGCATCATCTCTGGATCGGTGCCTTGGTGGAGAGCTATGGCGTGTTTCCGGCCGGCGCGATGCCCGCCGCGCCCGATTTCGCGCAGCTTGCCATTCGTGCGGCGAGCGGGGCGATGGAGCTGGGGCTGAGCCTCGCCGCGCCGCTCGTCATCTACGGCATCATCTTCAACGTCGCTTTGGGGCTGGCGGCGCGCCTTGCGCCGCAATTGCAGATTTTCTTCATCGCCCAGCCGCTTTCGATCGCGCTGGGGCTGGCGATCACGGCCTCGGTCATCGCGGCCAGTCTTTCCGGCTTTGCGGCGCGCATGGCCGAGTGGGCGCGGGTAATGAGCGGATAAAGCATTTTCAGCAAAAGTGGGAACCGGTTTTGCGCACGGAAAATGCGTCAAACGAGAATGAATAATGGCCGATACAGATCAAAAGACCTTAGACCCGACACCCAAGAAGCTGGAGGATGCGCGCCAGCGCGGCGAAGTGCCCCACGCGCCGGAGATGCGCCATGCCGCGATGTTCGCAGCGGCGCTGGCGGGGGTATTGCTGCTCGGGGCTCATGCGGCGGAACGGCTGGCGGCGCTGGCATCCGGGCTATGGGCAGGGGCGGGCGATGCGGCATTGACCGGCGGCGGCGCGCAGCGTTTTGCGCGCACCCTGCTCGCGGGGGTGCTGCTCGCCATCGGGCCGTTGCTGGCGCTGACGATCCTTGGCGCGGTCGCTGGACTGCTGCTTCAGGGCGTGCCTGCGATTTCCGCGAGCCGTCTCGCGCTCAAATGGGATCGGCTGTCGCCACTAGCGGGTGCGAAGCGGCTGCTTGGCAAACAGGCATGGGTGGAGTTCGGCAAGACGCTGGCGAAATTTGCGGTCGTCCTGGCCGTGGCGGGCGGGATCGCCTGGCCCGCGCTCAAGGGGCTGGATCATATGGTCGGCGCCGATGCGGGGACGGTCGGGCGGATGTCCACTGCCATCGTGACCGACATGCTGCGCACTGTCGCGCTGCTGGTGGCGGCGTTGGCGCTCGCCGATCTCGTCTATCAGCGCCGCATCTGGTGGGCGCGGCTGCGCATGAGCCACGAGGAGGTGCGCGATGAGCACAAGCAGAGCGAGGGCGACCCGCAGATCAAGGCGCGCATCCGTGCGATCGGCATGGCGCGGGCGCGGCGGCGGATGATGTCCGCCGTGCCGGAGGCGAGTGTCGTCATCACCAACCCGACGCACTATGCCGTCGCGCTGCGCTATGATCATGGCGCGATGCGCGCGCCCATCGTGGTGGCGAAGGGCGCGGACAGGATCGCGCTCAAAATCCGCGAACTGGCGGGAGAGCACAAGGTGCCGATCGTCGAGAGCCCGCCGCTCGCCCGCGCGCTCTATGCCAGTGTCGAGATCGACCAGCCGATCAAGGTGGAGCATTATGCCGCGGTGGCGGAGATCATCAGCTATGTGCTGAAGCTGACGCGCCTTGCTTGATCCGAAACAGGCAGCTGGATATGCCGCACCGGCCCTCTCCCCCTCCCAACCTCCCGATATGGTATCCTATGGGAGGTTGGGAGGGGGAGAGGCTGGCACCGCGATCAAATAACCACCTAAACCTCGATATTAAATTTCGCCAGCTCGACGCGGACGCGGAGTGCGATGTCCTCCATCAGGGAATCGAAGCGGGCGTCGGGATTCGAGTCATCTCCTGCGTCATTCCTCTCCCGCGCCCAGTGCGCCAGCGCATCGAGCGTGTCTGGCCGGACCTGCCCGTCGAGCAGCTCGCCATGCAGCCGCTCCAGCCCATCGAGACCGCGCCGGGCATGGGCGATCTGCTCCCGCCTGCGCACCTCCTGCGGGCTGAGCGCCGAGAGCGCGATCAGCATCTGCACCGAGCCGAACGTCTGGGGCGCGGCGGGGATCGGCGCCCCCGGAGCGGCGGCAGGGGCGGTCTGCGCGCTCTCGCCCAGCAGCCTTTGCGCGACATTGGCGGCGGGCATTGCCTCGCGCAGCAGGGCGAGCGCCTGCTGGGCCGTCATCGCGCCGGTCGCGCTCAGTCCGTTCAGGGATATTGCCATCGGCGCCGTCCCGGCCCTCCTCCATCCTATAATAGGAGGGATGGAACTGGCCCAGAAATCCCTGCTCTGGCTCATCAGCCTGTTGTGCACCGGCGTGCTGCTGTTCGGCGCTTCGGCGCAGGCGGCGCCGCGCATCAAGGACATCATCGATGTCGAGAATGTGCGATCCAACCAGCTTATCGGCTACGGTCTGGTGGTCGGCCTCGCGGGCACGGGCGACAAGATCCGCAACGCGCCCTTCACCGAGGAATCGATGCAGGCGATGCTGGAGCGGATGGGCGTCAACATCCGCTCGGCGCAGATGAAGACGCAGAATGTCGCGGCGGTGTCAGTCACGGCGAACATGCCGCCCTTCGCGCGCTCCGGCAGCCAGATCGACGTGCAGGTGAGCGCGCTGGGCGACGCGACCTCGCTTCAGGGCGGGACACTGCTGGTCACGGCGCTGAAAGGCATGGATGGGCAGATCTATGCGGTGGCGCAGGGGCAGGTCGCGGTGTCGGGCTTCAAGGCGGCGGGGGCAGGCGCGAATATCAGCCGGGGTGTCTCGACCTCGGCGCGCATCGCGGGCGGCGCGATTGTCGAGCGCGAGGTGCCGTTCGCCCTCAAGTCGGCCAACAATTTGAAGCTGGCGCTACGGAATCCCGATTTCACCACCGCGCAAAGGGTGGCGAAGGCGATTAACGGCGCGTTTCCGGGCAGCGCCGAGATGCTCGACCCCACGACCGTGCGCCTCTCCGCGCCCGATGGCGCGGCGCTCCTCTCCCGCATCGCGCAGGTGGAGAACCTGCCGGTCGAGGTCGATACGCCGGCAAAGGTGATCGTCAACGAGGCCGCGGGGACTGTGGTGATGACCGCCGATGTCCGCGTCTCCCCGGTGGCGATCGCTCAAGGGGGGCTGACCATTTCGGTGGCGGAAAACCCGGTCGCGTCTCAGCCTGAACCACTGTCCGGCGGGCAGACACAGGTTCTGCCACGCACGCAGGTCGCGGTCGATGATGGCGGCGGCGCGTCGCTGGGACTAGTCGAGGGCGCAAGCCTCAGATCGCTCGTCGGCGGGTTGAACCGGCTAGGCGTAAGCCCACGCGATCTGATCACGATATTGCAGGCGCTCCGGTCTGCGGGCGCACTGCAAGCGGACATAGAGGTTCAGTAATGGCCGATCCGATTTCTCCCATTCCGCCCGCGCCTCCGGCAGTCGATCCCAAGGCGCGCGCGGCGGCGAAGGCGTTCGAGGCGGTGTTCATCGGCCAGATGACGAAGCTGATGATGGAAACCGCGCCCGTGGAAGGCGATTTCAGCGGCGGGCATGGCGAGGAGATGTTTCGTGGCGTGCTCGCCGAACAGCTCGGCACCGCCATCGCCAACGGGCGCGGCATCGGCATCGCGGACAAGGTGCTGGGCGAAATCATCAGGCTGCAACAGGGAGGCGGGCAATGAACCTCGGCGAACCGCTGGCGGCGCTGATCGACACGATGATCGACCTCGTCCGCCTGATGGAGGAAGAGAGCGAGGCGCTGGCCGTTTCCGGCCCGCGTGCCGCGACGGAAGCGATGGCGCAGGCGAAGATCCGCCTTGCCGCGCGGATGGAGGCGCAATGCACGCAGCTGCACCGTCTCGATCCCCGCTGGATCGAAGCGCTGGAAGGTGACGACCGCCGCAGCTTTGCCGAGGTGAACGAGGATCTGCACCTCGCCGCCACGGTCAACAGCGCCATCCTCGAACGCCAGATCGACCTGTCGTCGGAAATGCTCGCAGCCGTCGGCAAGGAGCTGGCGCGGGTGACAGGCAGGCAGGGCGCGACCTATTCCAAGCGCGGCAAGGTGAGGCGCGCGCGGTCCAGCCCGCCGGTGTCGGTGAACGGGAAGTTCTGAGTTATTTCCTCATCCCGGATGAAGACCGGGATGACGGTGTGGAACCTACATCACCAGCTTGCGTGCGAATTCGCGGATATGCGCGCCGATGTCGTCGCGCTCCAGCGCTAGAGCCAGGTTCGCCTCGACATAGCCTTCCTTCGAGCCGCAATCGAACCGCTGCCCGTCGAAAGTGACGCCGAAGAACGGCTGGTTGCCGATCATCGCGGCCATCGCATCGGTAAGCTGGATCTCGCCGCCCGCGCCCTTTTCGTGGCGCGAGAGGTGCTGCATCACTTCAGGCTGGAGGATATAGCGCCCGGCAATGATGAGGTTGGAGGGCGCGGTGCCCGGCGCGGGCTTTTCGACCAGACCCTTCACTTCCGTGAGTGCGCCATCGCGCCCGCCCGGATCGAGCACGCCGTAGCTCGGCGTCTGTTCCATCGGCACTTCCAATGCGCAGATGAGGTTGCCGCCGGTCTGCTCATAGGCATCGACCATTTGGCGAAGACAGCCCTTGCCCGGCTTGCCGTGCATGAACTCGTCGGGCAGCAGGATCGCGAACGGTTCATCCCCCACGATATCGCGCGCGCACCAGATCGCGTGGCCGAGGCCCAGCGGCTCCTGCTGGCGCACGAACACTGCGTTGCCGGGGGTGAGGCGGGTGCCCTTCAGGGCATCGACGCTCTTGCCGCGCGCCGCCTGCGTCGTCTCCAGCTCGAACGCCATGTCGAAATGGTCCTCGATCGCGCCCTTGCCGCGCCCGTTGACGAAGATCATCGTCTCGATCCCGGCTTCGAGCGCCTCATCGACCGCGTACTGGATCAACGGACGGTCGACGATGGGGAGCAATTCCTTCGGCACCGCCTTGGTCGCGGGTAGGAAGCGGGTGCCCATGCCGGCGACGGGAAACACGGCCTTGCGGATTTTCTGGGACGCCATGAGAGAGATCTACTCCGAAACTGATTCGCTGTTCGCGCGGCAGGCTAGAACCAAAATGGTTGAATTTTTATGCCACGCCGCCTCAAAAATCGACGGCAATGCCTTTTCGTTCCCAGTCGCCATAGCGGGTGGGGGATAAGTCTTCCGTCACTTTGGATGGCGCGTCGAGAGGATCCGGCTGGGGCACCGGCGGGCTTTTCGAGAGATGCGCAGGGGGCTTCACATGATCGGGGCGCTGGCCCATGAGGAGGGGCTCCATTGGTGATCGCTGCATCGCGGCATAGCCCTCTGCGGGGAGTGACGCAAGCAGTGGAGGGTTTACCTGCGTCGCAAAGGCGTTAAGGCGAAGCATGCCGATGCCCAGACGCCGCCGCCCTCCCAAAGAAGCAGATGTTCCCGGCCTTGCCGCCCGTCGCGCCGCGCTGCGCCTCCTTGACGCGGTGCTGCGCAGGGGCGAGGCGCTGGAAACCGCGCTCCACGCCGCGACGCAAGGGTTGAAGCGTGGCTCTGACAAGGGGCTGGCCCATGCCATCGCGGCGGATACGCTGCGATGGCTGCCCGATATCGATGCGCTGATCGACAGCGTGACCGAGCAGATCATCCCGCCGGACGCCAAGTCGCGCATGGTGCTGCGCCTCGCGCTGGCGCAGATCCTGTGCCTCGAAACGCCGCATCATGCCGCGGTTTCCACCGCGCTGCCGCTGGTCGATGGCGGGCCGCGCAAGCTGGTGCACGGCGTGCTGGGCAGCCTGATCCGGGGCGAGGCCAGCCTGCCTGAGCTGCCGACCCTTGTCGCCGAAGTGGCGGAGCGCTGGGCGGCGCAATGGGGCGGGGAGGTGTGCCAGGCCGTGGCGCGCGCTGTCACCCATCGCGCCCCGATCGACCTGACGCTCGCCGACCCTGCCGAAACCGCGCACTTTGTCGATATGCTCGGCGGCGTGTCGTTGATGCCGGGCCATGTGCGCCTGCCCCACGATGTCTCGGTGCCGGATATGCCCGGCTATGAAGAGGGCCGCTGGTGGGTGCAGGACATCGCGGCGGGCATCCCGGCGCGGCTTGCCGGGCAGGGGGAGGGGCGCACGGCCTATGATCTCTGCGCCGCGCCCGGTGGCAAGACGATGCAACTGGCGGCTGCGGGTTGGTGCGTCACCGCGCTGGACAAGAGCGCGAAGCGGCTGGAGCGCCTCGCGGCGAACCTCACGCGCAGCGGTTTATCGGCGGAGGTGGCGCAGGGCGATGCGCTGCTGTGGGAGCCGAAAGCGCCCGCCGATCTCATCCTGCTCGATGCGCCCTGTTCCGCGACCGGCATTTTCCGCCGCCACCCGGATGTACTCTATCGCGCCGGGCCACGCCAGATCGCGGAGATGGCCGAGGTGCAGGCGCAGATGCTGGATCGCGCGGCGGCGTGGGTGAAGCCCGGCGGGATGCTGATCTACGCGACCTGTTCGCTTGAGCGCGTCGAGGGGGAAGACCAGATCGCGGCGTTCCTCGCGCGGCATCCGGGTTTTGCGGTCGATCCGATCCGTGCGGACGAGTTGCCGGAGGGCATCACGCCCACCGCCGAAGGCACGCTCCGCACCCTGCCGGGGATGCTGGAGGAAGCGGGCGGCGCGGACGGCTTTTTTGTGGCGCGGCTTAGGGGCATTTGATCTGAAACAGGCAGCTTCGCTGCGTTTCGGATAGGCCGCACCAGCCCGCTCCCCCTCCCAACCTCCCGATATCGTATCCTATGGGAGGTTGGGAGGGGGAGCGGGCTGGTGCCGAACCCAAAATTGCAAGTCAATTTTGGATAAAACCCTCAATGCTTGACGATCATCTCTGA
The DNA here is from genome assembly GCA_022652485.1 of Sphingobium sp. Taxonomy (GTDB): domain Bacteria; phylum Pseudomonadota; class Alphaproteobacteria; order Sphingomonadales; family Sphingomonadaceae; genus Sphingobium. Next base: position 10,687 of record JALCRK010000004.1, on the reverse strand, counting down.
ATTCATCCGGTCGGCCGCCACCCGCGTTTCGATGCAGCCGTACCAGCCCAGCCCTTTGTAGGTTTCGTAGCCGGGCGTCAGCGCATAGCAGATCATGCGCGCGTTTTCCTGATAATAGCCCTGTTTCGCGGTCGCCTTGACCGGATAGACCTCGTTCAGCGTGCAGGCCTTGCCCGAAGTGGCGATTACCTGATGCTGCGAGTTGAGCAGCATCACGCGGGTGTCGCCGCGCTCCGCCTCGGTTAGCGCCACGCCCTCGACGATGTCGCGCGCCTGTGGTTCCCAGTCGAAAAAGATGCCGAGCACGCCCAGCGCCTCGCCATCGACCGCGCCGCCCTTGCGGATGGCGGTGGTGTAGGTCGCCACCTGCGCATTGCCGAGCACGCTGTTGCGCGTGATGTCGCACACCGCGAAATCGTCGCCATTGCGGGTGCGCATCCCGCTCTTGAACCATTCGGTTTCGGAAACGTCCTGGCCGATGGCGGCGGGGAAGCGGTTGCCGCGCCCGGTCGCGATCACCCTGCCGTTGCGGTCCGCCACCCACAGGTCGAGATAGACGGTGTAGGAGCGCAGGATGGTCGCCAGCCGCTCGCAGGCATAGGCGCGCGCTTCTTCGGTCCGCTGCTGGAGCACGCCGACCACCGCGCTGTCCGTCGCCCACCAGCGCACGTCGCACGAGCGCTCATAGAGGTTGCGGTCAATGATCTCGACCACGTTGCGGGCAAGATCGGCGAAGCGCTGGCCCTTGAATTCCTGCATCATGTGCCGACCGGCATCCTCGATCCGCGCGGTGTTGGCGGCGATCTCGCTCTGGAGCTGTGCCGAGAGGGCGTTCACCTCTTCCGCGACCACGCCCATCTCGCGCGCCACCACGCCGAAGCCCAGCCCGGCGTCGCCCGCGCGCGTCGACTCAAGACGGGCATTCATGGAGAGCATACGGGTGCGCATCATGATCCGGTCGATGACCGCGATCTTCTCGCCGGTAATGCGGGAGACCTCGAAGGCCAGTTTCAGAATATCGTCTTGCATGTTTCAGATTCACCTCGGCGCGTGTGAATCCTCACCTAAATTACTGTTTGCTTATACTGTTGCGACGGATTTTTCCTACCTTGCCCTAAAAAACCATTAACCTTCTCATTTTTTCTGCCCAAAAAACAGTCGATTGCAAATTTTGCAACCAAGGTGGCGCATGTCGGTGCAAGAGCCGTGCATTTTTTGGGGCGAAATTTCCGTGGACAAGCCGCCCTGTCCTGTTGCGCCGCAGCGCGCGCGCGGGTAAGGCGATGCGTTCATGAACCGGCCCGTTCTCATCTCCCCCTCCATCCTCTCGGCGGATTTCGCCCGTCTGGGCGAGGAAGTGCGCGCCATTGACGCCGCCGGGGCGGACTGGGTGCATGTCGATGTGATGGACGGGCATTTCGTGCCCAACATCACCATCGGCCCGATGGTGGTGAAGGCGCTGCGCCCGCACACGCAGAAGGTGATGGACGTTCACCTGATGATTACGCCGGTCGATCCGATGCTCGACGCCTTTGCCGAGGCGGGCAGCGACATCATCACCGTGCATCAGGAGGCCGGGCCGCACCTTCACCGGACGATCCAGCGGATCAAGGCGCTGGGCAAGAAGGCAGGCGTGTCGCTCAACCCTTCCACGCCCGCGAAGATGCTCGATTATGTGCTGGAAGAGATCGACCTCGTGCTGGTGATGAGCGTCAACCCCGGCTTCGGCGGGCAGAGCTTCATCGAGAGCCAGCTGCGCAAGATCGAGGCGATCCGCAAGAGCATCGACAAGCTTGGCAAGCCGATCCACTTGCAGGTCGATGGTGGTGTGGATCTCACCACCGCGCCGCGCGTCATCGCCGCCGGTGCCGATGTGCTGGTGGCGGGCACGGCCACTTTCCGCGGTGGCCCTTCGGCCTATGCCGACAATATCCGGGGGCTGCGAGGCGCATGAACGACCTCTCGAACCCCTTCTTTCAGAACGATAAAGAAGCGGACGGCATCGAGACCGGCAAGCGCCTTATCCGTCTCTCCAATGACAAGGGCAGCTCGCTGGCGGAGCGGGTGGCCAATCATTTCTACCGCCTGACCTGGCGCACGCCGCTGCACAACATGCGCCTCAAGGGCAAATATCCGCTGAAGCTGCTCGCGGTGCTGCCGGACAAGGTTGGGGGCGACGCGCGCGCCGGAAAGGCGATCCGCGCCGGGCATTTCCTGTTCCGGGGCCAGAAGCTGCCGCTGGCGGACCTCGATTTCACCGCGCCGATGTCCGCCCCGCTGGCGGAGTATCTGCATGGCTTCCGCTGGCTGCGCGATCTCGCCAGCACTGCCACGCGCGAGCAGGGAGCGCCGATTGCCGAGGCCGTGATGCGGAAATGGCTCGCCGCGAATGCCGAAAAGCCGGGCGAGCCCGCATGGGCGCCGGAAAATGCGGGCTGGCGGCTGATCTTCTGGGCGGCCTATGCGCCCTATATCCTCTCCAGCAACGATCTGGTCTATCGCTCGCTGCTGCTGACCTGCTTCGCGCGCACCGCGCGGCATCTCGATCGCAGCGCGGACAAGGCTCCGGTCGGCCTGCCCCGTCTCGTGGCCTGGGGCGGCGTGGTGGCGGCGGGCCTGTTGCTGCCGGGCGGAGGGCCGCGCCGGGCCTTTGGCGAGGCGGGCCTGAAGCGCGCGCTGGAAGGCGCTCTCTATAATGACGGCGGCATCATCAGCCGTTCGCCGACCGACCTCCTGCGCACCATCGAGCTTCTGGGCCTGGTCAACGCCGCCTATGACGCGGTGAACGACGAGGCGCCGAGCTTCGTCACCGAGACGCTGGCGCGCACGGTCGCCGCCCTTCTCGGCATCACGCATGGCGATGGCGGCCTTGCGAGCTGGCAGGGTGCGGGCGCGATCGGTTCCGAGCAGGTCGAGCGCGTCATCCAGGCCAGCGGCGTGCGCACCCGTCCGCTGCGGCAGGCGCGGGACTGGGGTTATCAGCGCATCGCCGCCGGGGCCACCGTGCTGCTGGTGGATGCCGCTCCGCCGCCCGCGACGCGGACAGCCGGTGTGGGCTGTGCCTCCACCGGCGCGATCGAGGTGAGCGACGGGCCGGACCGGCTGATCGTCAGCTGCGGCGGCGCGGATCTGGCAGGCGTGCTCGTCCCGGAAGAGCTGGCACAGGGTTTGCGCAGCACCGCCGCGCACAGCACCCTCATTCTCGACGAGCGCAATTCGACTGCGATCCTGCATGACGGTACGCTCGGCAAGGGCGTCACCGAGGTGGAGCTGCACCGGCAGGAGCTGGAAAACGGCAGTCGCATCGAGGTGAGCCATGATGGCTATGTGCGCCGCCTGGGCTATATGCACCGCCGCCTGCTGCTGGTGAGCAACGACGGGCGCGACATTCGCGGCGAGGATATGCTGCTTCCCAGCCAGCGCCGGAGGAAACCGGCCGCGGTGCCTTATGTGCTGCGCTTCCATCTCGCGCCCCATGTGGATGCATCGCTCACGGCGGACGAGCAGGGTGCGCTGCTGCGCATCGACATGGCGGCGCTATGGCAGTTTCGCGCCGGGGCGGGCAAGCTCTCGATCGAGGAGAGCCTGTGGGTCGATGGCGAGGGCCGCCCGCACGCCACGAAACAGCTCGTGGTCAGCGCGGTGGCCGAGCCGGGCGGGAACTCGCTGGGCTGGCTGCTGAAAAGAGTCGGATAAAAATCCTCCCCCCGGAATGGGGAGGGGGACCGCTGGCTCTGCCAGCGGTGGAGGGGTAAGCACCATGCTCCACGGCCCGAAATCGACGGAGAAGCGCATAATCGTGGCGACAGGCCCCAGCAGGATTCGGAACGGGATATCTGGCTGGTCCGGCAAGGGGTCAGGGTTCTCCGCGTGCCTGCCTCGGAAGTGCTGCGGGATGTGGAGGCGGTTATTCAGCATATCGTGATGACAGCCTTACCCCTCCACCGTCCTGCGGACGGTCCCCCTCCCCTTGCAGGGGAGAATTGACAAGGTAAGGCTGTATTTTTCGATCGGCCACCTTTAAGGGGCGGGCCATCTTTGCAAAAGTTTCAGGAACTCGGATGACAAACGTAATAATCGGGCGGGCGCTGCTTTCGGTGTCCGACAAGACGGGGCTTGTGGAGCTGGGGCAGGCGCTTGCCCGTCACGGCGTGGCGCTGGTGTCGACCGGCGGCACCGCGAAGGCGTTGCGCGAAGCGGGGCTCGCCGTCGACGACATCTCCGATCTCACCGGCTTTCCCGAAATGATGGACGGGCGGGTCAAGACGCTGCATCCCAAGGTGCATGGCGGGCTGCTCGCGGTGCGGGATAATGCGGAGCATGTCGCCTCGATGACGGAGCACGCCATTGCGCCGATCGACCTCGTGGTGGTCAACCTCTATCCGTTCGCGCAGACGGTGGCGAAGGGCGGAACCCGAGACGAGATCATCGAGAATATTGACATCGGCGGCCCGTCGATGGTCCGCTCCGCCGCGAAGAATCACGAGAGCGTCACGATTGTGACCGACCCGGCCGATTATGCGCGCCTCGTCGCGGAGATGGACGCCAATGGCGGCGCGACGACCTATGATTTCCGCCGCCTCTGCGCCGCCAAGGCCTATGCCGCCACCGCCGCTTATGACGGGATGATCGCCAACTGGTTCATGACCGTCGACCAGGGGCAGAAATTCCCCACCAGCATGGCGATGACGCGCAAGCTCGTCATGCCGCTGCGCTATGGCGAGAATCCGCATCAGGAGGCGGCGCTTTATGTGCCCACCGGCCCGCATGTTTCCGGCATCGGCCAGGCGACTCAAGTGCAGGGCAAGGAGCTTTCCTACAACAATTTGAACGACGCCAATGCCGCGCTGGAGCTGCTCGCCGAATTCCGCGACGGGCCGCCGACCGTGGTGATCGTGAAGCACGCCAATCCCTGCGGCGTCGCCACCGGCGCGACGCTGGTGGAGGCATACAGGAACGCGTTCGAGTGCGACAGCGTGTCGGCGTTCGGCGGCATCATCGCGGTCAACCGGCCGCTCGATGGGCCGACGGCGGAAGCGATCAGCGGCATCTTCACCGAGGTGGTTGTCGCGCCCGGCGCGGATGACGCGGCCAAGGCCGTCTTCGCCAGGAAGAAGAACCTGCGCCTGCTGCTGACCGATGGCCTGCCCGACCCGGCGCGTGGCGGCCAGACCGTGACGCTGATTGCGGGTGGAATCCTGGTGCAGGACCGCGACAACGGCCGCGTGACGCGCGACATGCTGAAAGTGGTCACACAGCGCGCGCCGACAAGCCAGGAACTGACCGACTGCCTGTTCGCCTGGACCGTCGCGAAGCATGTGAAATCGAACGCCATCGTCTATGCGAAGGACGGGGTGACGGCGGGCATCGGCGCGGGGCAGATGAACCGGCGCGACAGCTCGCGCATCGCCGCAGCAAAGGCGCAGGAAGCCGCGGAGACCTTTGGCTGGGCGCAGGCGAAGACGGTGGGCAGCGCGGTTGCCTCCGATGCGTTCTTCCCGTTCGCGGACGGGTTGCTCGCGGCGGTCGAGGCAGGGGCGACGGCGGTGATCCAGCCGGGGGGTTCGATGCGTGACGAGGAGGTGATCGCCGCCGCCGACGAAGCCGGCCTCGCGATGGTCTTCACCGGAATGCGCCACTTCCGGCACTGATTGGCTGGCGTGGCGTTTCGCGGCGCTGGCGCCTGCCCGACACTATTCACTTCCCCCCGACGCTTTTTCGCGTAACATCCGCCGCAGAGTCCTGCTCCACTGACCCCGAACGAGGGCCGGAGGGCTGCTCTGCCGAAGATGTGCGACGGGAAGGCGTGCATAAGAGGGGAGAGAATGCTTATGATGGATTTGACGGCGTGGACCGCGCTGCTGCTCGGTCTGTTCGTGTTGTTTGCGGCGGTGGGCGCGCTGCGCAAGCCTGGCATCTGGCAGGCGATGGTGCAGGAATTCGAGAAGTCACCCGCGCTGCAACTGACGGCGGGGATGCTGGAGCTGATCACCGGCGGGGTGGTGTATCTGGCGAACCCGTGGCTTCCCGCCGATCTGCTCGCCTGCGTGATGAAGGGGCTGGGCGGGCTGATGATCATCGAGGCGCTGGTCGTAGTCGGCTTTTCCGACGCCTATTTCCATTTCTGGCTCAAGAATCTGGCGAACATGCACCGTGGCTGGGCGCTGGTGACGGCGATGTGGGGATTTGCCCTCACCGTTTTCGCCGCCCTGCGCTTCAACTGAGCCTCATCGGAACAGGGGCGGCACCTCGATCGTGATGCGCAGGGTGGTGACGACCGCCGTGCGCGCGCCGCTGAGGCCGCCGGGGTTGGCGATGAGCTGCACGTCGGGCTGGATCAGCAGGAACGGGGCGATCCGGTCGCTATAGCTCAGCTCCGCGCCATATTCGCCGCTGGATGGCGTGTCTCCCGCCGCGCGGGCGAGCGCGCGGAACGGGCCGCTGGTGCGCGCATAGCGCAGGCCGAGAGAGAGAGAGCGCTGTCCTCGCGCCCGGCCCAGACCGGGCCATAGAAAAAACCGGTGTGCGCGGCCCAGGAGAAATCCGTCGTCCGCCCTTCCGATGCGCCGCCGCGCAGGAAGCCGTCGAGATGCGGGCCATCCTCGCCGCCGGAGAGCCGCGCCTCCAGCAGACCATATGCGCCCCATGCCGTGCGCCTCAAGGGATTGCCGAGCGCGTCGGTCGCGATCCCATCCTCGCGCTTCTTGCTGTAGGTCCACGCGCCGAGCGAGAGCTTGGCCGGGCCGAATTGGTGTCCCGCCTCGCCGATCAGCAGCACGCCGTCATCGAAACGGGTATCGATCCCGCCCGGATCGCCCCATGTCTGCGCGCGGGCATTGAGCGCCGCCGCCTCGACATAGCCGCGGTCGCAGTTGAAAGTCGCCCGGAACCGGACGGCGAGCGCGGTCGACGGGAAGATGGACGGGCCGTTGGGTCCGTTGCCCGCCAGCTCCGAGCCGATGCCGAACGGCGGCGCGATCAGCAGGCTGGATGCGTCGGTCGCGTAAAATTCGCTGTTGAGGTCATACAGCCCGGCAAGCACGCTCGCGCCGCCCAGATCCTGCTCGATCCAGGCCTCGAACAGGCGCACGGCCTGTTTGCCGACCTCGATATTGTCGACGCCTTCCAGCGTGCCCGCGCTGTCATTCGGCCGCCTGCCGAAGTTGCCGAGGCCATAGACATGCGCGCGCGCACCCTTCCAGCCGATCAGCCGGTCGAGATCCGCGTCCGCGACGAGGTCGAAATTGTCGAGATAGCGCGCCTTGCTGTCCGACCCGCCGGAGACGGTCGCGGCAACATCGGCGGTGTAGGTGAGCATGACCTCGACCGGCGGCGCGGGCGGCGTCTCTTCGGCCCGGGCCGCAAGCGGGTGCGCCAGCAGGATAAGGGCGGCTGCCATGCGCGCCGGCAGGACCGGCCTCATGCCGCTTTCGCTCTCGGCAGGGCTCTGCTGCCCCCATCGTCGAGCGTGAAGCCGGACAGTTGATCCACCACCTCGCGCGTCACGGTCACCACCTTGCGGGTCACGGCGCTCACCTCTTCGGTTGCCGCCGCATTCTGCTGGGTGATGCCCTGAATATCATGCGCGCTGGTGTCGATCGTGCGCAGCGTGCCCGCCTGTTCGGTCGCGCTGGCGGTGAGATTGTCCATCACCGCCGAAATCTCCGCCACCTTGTTCAGAATCGCATGGAGCGAATCGCCCGCCTCGCGCACCAGATGCACCCCGGTCTCGACATGGGACGAGCTGCTGGAGATGAGCTTCTTGATCTCGTTCGCCGCCTCGGCGGAGCGCTGCGCCAGCGCACGCACCTCGCTCGCGACGACATTGAAGCCCTTGCCCGCGTCGCCCGCGCGCACCGCCTCCACGCCCGCGTTGAGCGCGAGCAGGTTGGTCTGGAAGGCGATGCCGTCGATCACGGTGATGATGCTGTCGATCGCGCGGGAGGATGTCTCGATCTTGTCCATCGCGTCCACCGCGCGCTGGATCACGTCGCCGCCCTGGGTGACGGCGCTGTTGACATCCTGCACGACGGATTGCGCACCCTTCACCGCTTCGGCAGAGGAGGCGACCTTTTCGGACACGTCCGAGATCGCATCGGCGATATTCTTGAGGCTGTGGGCCTGGTTTTCGTTGCGCCGGGCGAGGTCTCCGGCGGACCGGTTTATTTCCTCGGCGCTGGTCAGCATCCGGTCTGTGGAATGATGCACGCTGCCCAGAGCCTGCGAAAGCTGGGCCACGGCCTGATTGAAATCGTCCTTGAGGCTGGCAAAGGCGCCCTTGAGTTCTGTGTCGATCCGGCTCGAAAGGTCGCCGCCCGCGAGACGCGCGAGCGCCGATCCGACCGTGTGCACGATTTCCTGTTCCTGTGCATGGCGCGCTGCGATCGCTTCGGAAATCCAGTCCCGCATTCCGTACACGGCATGGGCCAGTTCGCCCAGCTCGTCCTTCCGGTCCGCAGCCGCGATGTCGATAATGAGATTGCGCGCGGTCAGCCGCTCCACCGCCTCCTTGATCTCGAAGATCGGACGCAGAATCTGGGCAGTGAAGCTGCGCCAGACGAGCAGGATGGTCGTGGCGATCAACAGCAGGCAGGCGAGGGTGACATAGAAGCCTTCGCGGGCGGTGCCATCGGCCTCGGCGCGGGTCTCCGCGACATGCCTGCCGATTGCGTCGGAAACGGCGCCGAGGCTGGTTTCCAGCTTCTCGAACTTGTCGTTGAACTGCACCAGCGCGTCGGGGGAAATAGGCTGGCCGCTTGCAGTGGCATCGGCAATCTGCTGTGCGCTGCTCAGATACAGCTCGACATCGGGCTTGGTGGAGGCGGCGCTGTCGTGCACCTGTTGCGAGCCGGTATAGGCGAGGGTCTTGTCGTACAGGGTCCGGAACTCGGCAATCCGCTCTTTCAGCGACTGGGCAAGCTCCGGCGCATTGAGGCTGGGCTCGGTGCGTGCGGCGAGTATGCCAAGCACGTCGCCGCGAATCGCGTCATGCTCCATGTCGGTGTCGGTCTGGTTGCGCAGCAGGGTGGATGATCGCACCATCTGCTGCATGGATTCGCTGGTCTGCCGACTGACGATGAAACTGGCGATGGCCCAGACCGCAGCGACAAAAAGCAGCGTCGCGAAGACAAACTGGACTTTGACCTTGATGGATGCGTTTTTCATCATCTCTCCGGCTCAATTCTTTGTGTTTCAAAGTATTATAGGGGCTTATAGTTAAAAGTGCGTTAGGCGTTGTCGATGCATTCCGTTGTTGCGCAAAACGGCCACTACTTCGCTAATCGGACGAATGGGGTGTTCCGGATGGCCGGTTAACCGGCATGGCGCTGGACTTTGCCTATCGATGCGCTAGAACAGCGCCATCCCCGGGGAGCCATGTGGCTGAGAGGCGGGCGTAACGCCCCGCGACCCGCTGAACCTGAAACCGTTAATGCGGTCGGAGGGAGGGAGCGCCAAGGCAGGCGCTGGCTCCTCTTCCGCCGAGGAGAAGAACGATGGCGGATATTCCAGCTAAAGCCGAAATTGGCGTGACCACCGGCCCCATTCGCGGCAGCCGCAAGGTGCATGTTGCCGCCCATTCAGGCAGCGGCATCCGCGTCGCGATGCGCGAGATCGATCTGGCGGGCGGTGAGCCGTCAATCCGCGTCTATGACACCTCCGGCCCCTATACCGATCCCAATGCGAGCATCGACATCATGGCGGGCCTGCCGCAGCTGCGGCGCGAGTGGATACTGGCGCGCGGCGATGTCGAGGAGTATCAGGGCCGCGCCCTGAAGCCGGAGGACAACGGCCAGCTCGGGCCGGACCGCTCTGGCGGAGTCCGTCCCTTCCCCAATGTGGTGCAGCGCCCTCTGCGCGCCAAACCGGGCGCCAACGTCTCCCAGATGCACTATGCCCGCCGCGGCATCATCACGCCGGAGATGGAATATGTGGCGGAACGCGAGAATCTCGGCCGCGAACGCCTCGCCCAATATATCCGCGACGGCGAGAGCTTCGGCGCCGCCATCCCCGATTATGTGACCCCGGAGTTCGTGCGCGACGAAGTGGCGCGGGGCCGCGCGATCATCCCATCGAACATCAACCACCCCGAAACCGAGCCGATGGCGATCGGCCGCAATTTCCTCGTCAAGATCAACGCCAATATCGGCAACAGCGCCGTCGCGTCCGATGTCGCCAATGAGGTCAACAAGATGGTGTGGTCGATCCGCTGGGGCGCGGACACGGTGATGGACCTCTCCACAGGCCGCAACATCCACGACACGCGCGAATGGATCATCCGCAACAGCCCCGTCCCCATCGGCACGGTGCCGATCTATCAGGCGCTCGAAAAGGTCGGCGGCATCGCCGAGGAGCTGACGTGGGAGATCTTCCGCGACACGCTGATCGAGCAGGCCGAACAGGGCGTCGACTATTTCACCATCCACGCGGGCGTGCGCCTGCCCTATGTGCCACTCGCGGCGAAGCGCGTCACCGGCATCGTGTCACGCGGCGGCAGTATCATGGCGAAATGGTGCCTCGCGCATCACAAGGAGAGCTTCCTCTACGAGCATTTCGACGAGATCACCGAGATCATGAAGGCCTACGACATCGCCTATTCGCTGGGCGATGGCCTCCGCCCCGGCAGCATCGCGGACGCCAATGACGAGGCGCAGTTCGCCGAGCTCTATACGCTGGGCGAGCTGACCCA
>JALCRK010000003.1 GCA_022652485.1 Sphingobium sp. | reverse complement strand
ATCGCCACCGCCCGAAAGCTGCTCTCCATCATCTACGATACCCTGAAAAACGGATGGGTGTTCAGTGACTTCACAACCTTCAGCCGCAGTGAACCAACACTTGCTGCTGGACAATCATCATAGGAGAACATCAATGCACAAGGACTGGCAGGCAATGGCGGGTGAGCTGTCGACCGCGATCAAGGAAGTGCGCCTTGGTTCGCCCGAAGTCACCAAGGCTTTCTCGGCCATGGCCAAAGCGGCGACTGAAGAAGGCGTCCTCGACACCAAGACCAAGGAATTGATCGCGCTCGCCATATCGGTCGCGATCCGCTGCGATGGCTGCGTCGCCTTCCACTCGCAAGCAGCTGTGAAGCACGGCGCAACCCGTGAGGAAGTCATGGAGGTCATGGGTATGGCTCTCTACATGGGCGCCGGACCCAGCCTCATGTATGCTGCCCAGGCAGTCGAAGCCTATGACCAGTTTGCGGCCACTCGCACCACCAAATGCCGGGACTAAACACGTTAAGATCGGTGTTATCCAGGCTCACTCTGATCCCCCATTGGGACCCCGATCAAGAACAATGGGACGTGTGTGCCATCCAAGTGATTGAAAACATGGTGCCGGCTACAGGATTCGAACCCGTGGCCCCCTGATTACAAATCAGGTGCTCTACCAACTGAGCTAAGCCGGCGCGGGTGTCTCCATGCGGCAAGCGGCGTGTGGCGTCCAGCCAAAAATGCATGGTTGGGCTAACCGCATTTGATCGGGATCATTTCATTCGTTGTTACGAAGCCCGATAGGGTTGGCCTGTCGCCAGCGCCCTATGGACGACCGCTCACGGACCATTTTCCGTTTAATCGCTTTTCTCAATCAATGTCGCCGATAAAAGTAATTTTACCGCTGAGCGTTCCGCTGGTACTACGCGGCCTCATCAGTTCACACACCAAGCAATGGAGACCAGAATGGCTGTCATCAACACCGAGATCAAACCCTTTACCGCTACCGCGCTCAAGGACGGCAAGTTCATCACCGTGACCGATGCGGACGTGAAGGCGGCCGGCTGGGCGGTCTTCTTCTTTTATCCGGCGGACTTCACCTTCGTTTGCCCGACCGAGCTTGAGGATCTGGCCGATCTGTATGCCGATTTCCAGAAGCTGGGCGTCGAGATCTACGCGGTGTCGACCGACACCCATTTCAGCCACAAGGCCTGGCATGACACCTCGCCGGCGATCGGCAAGATCAAGTACACGATGATCGGCGATCCCTCGGGCACCGTGACCAACAATTTCGACTGTATGCGCCCCGGCGTCGGCCTCGCTGACCGTGGCACCTTCGTGGTCGATCCGCAGGGCATCATCCAGGTGATGGAGATCACCAGCGAGGGTGTGGGCCGCAATGCTGCCGAACTGCTGCGCAAGGTGAAGGCCGCGCAATATGTCGCGTCTCACCCCGGCGAAGTGTGCCCGGCGAAGTGGGAGGAGGGCGAGAAGACCCTGGCTCCGTCGCTGGATCTCGTCGGCAAGATCTGACGCCATAATAGAGCTGCGGCGTCGGTGCGGCGCCGCCCATTCGTCGTCTGCCGCCACCGGCATCGCTTCCCCAAGAGATGTCGGGGCGGCAGACGGCAACGTGCGCCCGCAGGGGTGAAGGAGGAACCATGCTAGAATCTTCGATGAAGGAGCAGCTCAAGGCTTATCTCGTCAACATCCGCGAGCCGATCGAACTGGTCGCATCGCTGGATGAAGGCGCGAAATCGGCGGAGCTGGCCGAATTGCTCGACGAGATCGCTGCCTTGTCCGACAAGGTGAGCGTATCCCGAACCGGGACGGATCCGCGCAAGCCCTCCTTCCTGATCCGCCGTACAGGCACGGACATCGGTGTCACATTTGCGGGCATCCCGCTCGGCCATGAATTCACCTCGCTGGTGCTGGCGCTGCTGCAGGTGGGCGGCCATCCGTCCAAGGCGGCGCAGGAGCTGCTCGATCAGGTGCGGACGCTGGATGGCGACTATGTGTTCGAGACCTATTTCTCGCTGTCGTGCCAGAACTGCCCGGATGTCGTGCAGGCACTGAACCTTATGGCGGTGCTCAACCCGCGTATCAGCCATACGGCGATCGATGGCGCGCTGTTCAAGGACGAGGTTGACGCCCGCAAGGTGATGGCGGTGCCGACGGTCTATCTCAACGGCGAGATGTTCGCCTCCGGTCGCATGGAGCTGGAGCAGATCGTCGCGAAGCTGGATACCGGCGCGGTTGAAAGAGCGGCGGAAAAGATCGCGGCGAAGGAGCCGTTCGATGTGCTGATCGTCGGCGGCGGGCCTGCCGGTGCGGCAGCGGCGATCTATGCCGCGCGCAAGGGCATCCGCGTCGGCGTGGCGGCGGAGCGTTTCGGCGGCCAGGTGCTGGATACGATGGGGATCGAGAATTTCATCTCCGTGCCCTATACCGAGGGGCCGAAGCTCGCCTCCGCGCTGGAAGGCCATGTGAAGGACAATGGCGTTGATGTCATGAACCTTCAGCGCGCCAAAAAGCTGGTGCCTGCCGCGCAACCGGGCGGCTTGATCGGCGTCGAGCTGGAAAGTGGCGCGAGCCTCAGGGCGCGCACCGTCATCCTCTCCACCGGCGCGCGCTGGCGGCAGATGGGCGTGCCTGGCGAGGAAGAGTATCGCAATCGGGGCGTCGCGTATTGCCCGCATTGCGATGGGCCGCTGTTCAAGGGCAAGCGGGTTGCGGTCATCGGTGGCGGCAACAGCGGCGTCGAGGCGGCGATCGATCTTGCCGGCATTGTCGCCCATGTCACGCTGATCGAATTCGACAGCCAGCTTCGGGCGGATGCCGTATTGCAGGCGAGGCTCCGTAGCCTGCCCAATGTCACCATCATCGTTTCGGCGCTTTCGACCGAGGTGCTGGGCGACGGCGAGAAGGTGATCGGCCTGCGCTATCGCGATCGCGTGACCGAGGAGGAGAACCTTGTCGATCTGGACGGCATCTTCGTCCAGATCGGTCTCGTGCCCAATAGCGAGTGGCTCGATGGCGATATTGCCCTCTCGCCGCGCGGCGAGATCGAGGTGGATGCGCGCGGGGCGACATCGGTTCCAGGCGTGTTCGCGGCCGGAGACGCGACGACCACGCCCTACAAGCAGATCGTCATCGCGATGGGGGGCGGCGCAACCGCCGCGCTATCGGCCTTCGATTATCTGATCCGTCAGCCGCTCGCAGAGCCTGAGCTGGAGGCGGAGGTAAAAACCTCTGCCGCGGCGTGAAGCCCTGACGGGGAAGCGGGGACCACGCGCATCGGCATGTGCGCGGGGTCTTCGAACAGCCGGATCAGGGTGGAGCGGATCAGCGTCTTGATCGCCGACTCGCTGGCAAAGCCGCCGGAGATAAGGCAGCGGGCATGGAGCACGCGCTGGAACGCGTCATACACCTTGCGCTGCGGAGGCTGCGGCGCGCGCCAGAACTCGTCCAGCACGCCTTGATGCGTGATCCCCGGAATGTCGTATATCGCGGTGCCCAGCACGAACACGGGAACGCCCGCGCAAAGGCCGAGAGTGCCGGATGTGCTGTTGACCGTCACCAGCCCGGCGCTGCCCTCCGCCAGCGCCTGAAGATCGCCGTCAGCGATGTGCACCACCCGGTCCTCGATGCCGAGCCTGCGCGCGTGATGCGCGATGAAGCGCCGCCAGCTGCGGATCTGGCAATCGAGCGGGTGCTCCTTGATGACCAGCATAGTGCGCTCTGGAGACTGGTGCGTGAAACTTTCCAGCACATAGAGCACCGCATCGTACATGCTGGAGAAAGGGGAGTGCTCGCGGATCTGGAAGTCGGAGTTCAGTTGCAGCGGAAAGAGGAAATAGGGCATTTCCCCAACCCGCGCCAATGCCTCGGCGTCGCGGTTGCCATGCAGGGCTTGCCGCAGATATTTCGCGCCCCAGCCCAGCGCCTCGATAACCAGATAGCCGTGGCGATGCGACAGATAATGCGGGTAGCGCCAGCGGTTGAACCAGTCCGCCAGATAATATCGCAGCGCATCCCGCATCCGCCGCTTGAAGCTGGAGCTGATCTCGATAACGGGAGGGATCGGAGGCAGATGGGCCGCCTGATCGATCAGCACCGCCGGATCGCGCGTCAGGGTCGAATAGCCGTTCACGCCATCCGGCTCCATCGTCACCCAGTGCGGACGGATATAGCCTTCCTCGAACACGTGGATGTTGATGCCGCGCAGCTTCGCCATTCCGTGCGCGGCCATGTGAAGCGGGCGGCAATCGCCAAAGAGCAGGATGTCCGTAATCTTGTTGTCGCGGATGAAGCGGTCGATATAGCGATTCCAGTTCGTCCGGCTGCCGCGATAGTTGACGGCCTCGCCGGGCCAGTCGCGCCGGTCGCCGCCGTTGAAATTGATCCGGAAGACAGGATGCCCGCGCTGCTCCAGCTCCTGCGCCAGAAGCCAGAAAAAGGGGCCGGGCGGTCCCTGAAGAAACAGAAAGCGTCGTTTGGCGAAACTGAAATTCTTCATGCACGCAATCCTAGGCCAGAAAACAGCCGCCGTAAATTTCCTTGTGCGCGGCGCAGCATGACCAGCGGGGTATTTTCCCGCCGCGTGCCGGAGCGCAGACGTTCGATCAGGATCTCGGGCGGGCAGGGCAGCCCGGTGTCGGGATCGAGATAGCGCGGATAGAGCAGCAGCGTGGCGGCGACCAGCTCGTCGAGTGTGCGCTGGCGCCCGCGCCGGTCCGGTATGGCCCCGAGGTCGGTGGTCAGCCCCCAGCCCGCGTAAAAGGGCGTGCCGTGGGTGCTCACCCGCTTGCCGCGCAGTAGCCCCTCGAACCCCGCCAGCGAGGTGATGACATGCACCCCGTCCACCATATCGAGCAGGGCGGAGATGGGCTGGTCGCCAACGATCGCATCGGCATAATGGAGCGCATCGGCGTTGGGCACTTGGCCCTTGCGATGCCCCGCCAGAACATCGGGATGGGGTTTGTAGAGTATGAAGGCCTCTGGCTCGGCTTCGCGGGCGCGGCGCAGCAGATCGAGATTGCCGCGCACGTCGCCGCCTCCTGCGAGGACCGAGCGATCGTCCTCCACCTGGCCCGTCACCAAGATGTGCGTGCGCGCGCCGCCGGGGCGGGGCAGCGGGCCTGTTTCATCGATGCCATATTTGCTGATCCGGCTTTCGAGGATCAGCGCGCGCAACTGCCGGGCGCGTTCGAGCAGCTCCGGCGCGAACGTGTGCTGCGCCAGCAGATTTTCGAGTCCGCTTGGCCCGGAGGGGTCATAATGCACCCCCACCGGGTCGACGATGATCGAGAGCGGAGGGACACAATCGGCGCCCAGCCCGACAGAGCGGATGAAGCCGTCCTCGACCTCATGGACGGGATGCGGCGAAGCCTCGCAGGCGGCGAGGAACGGCGCGGGCACGCGGGCTTTCCACAACGCGACCGCGGCATCCGGCGGCAGCGTGTCCAGCCGGTCGGGCTTTGCGGGCATGAACGCGGTATGGGCTTGCGTTCCGCCCCACAGCAATGCGTCGACGGTTTCTTTCTTCCACTCGCCAAAGCCGAACGCCGCCGCGATGGGCCGGTTGGCATCGATCAGCCGCCGCCACTCGGCGCAATAGCCAATGATGCGTTCGACCGGGCATGGCGCGCCGGTGAAGGGATCGGTCCAGTCCGGTTCGAGCAGAAGCTGCCGCGCGATGATCTCCAGCGCCTCGGTGCCCCCCTCGGCCAACGGAGCAAAGCGCCTCTCGGTGCCGAAAAGCCGCAGCCTAACGCCGAGCACCGCCGCGATGAAGGCCGCCTCGTCCTCGCCGTCTGCCCAGAGCGCGGTGGCTCCCGAGAGCATATGCCACGGATCGGCGTCGCCGAGGACGACGACACAGCCCTCCGGCGCCTCCTCAAGAGCAATGCCCTGCGGCAACCAGAGCATCAGGCCGGGCGTGTCCTGTCGCCGCTGCGCCTGTGCCAGCATCTCCGCCGCCTGCGCAGTGCTATTCGCCCGCAGCACTATGTATGGGGCAGGGGGCAATATCGGCTGGCGCGCCCAATATGTGCCGCCGACCCGCGCGCTGCGCAGTCCTTCGAGAATTTCGGATAAGGAAGCCCGGTCCAGGGTCGATCGTGGCCGGGATCCGGTCATCCCTCCTGTGCGCTTGCCCGGAAAAGGCGGCACGCGCAGCAAGAGGTCGGTGTCATACTCGCCCGTCATGATCCGCCGTAATATTCCCCACCGGTCTCCACGGCTGGCCAACCCAGCGCTTCAATCGGTCCCTCAACCCCCATAACAGCGCAATCCGCCGTTCCGCCAGCCCCGGCAGGCTCAATACATCCAATCCGGACCAGAACAGAAAAGGGTTGCGACGGCTATAGGCCCAGATCTCGATACGCATTGCGGGCTGAAAGGTTCCGCCGCGCGCATGAAATCCGCAGGTATCGACCACCGCCAGCGTGTTTGCGGGTACGGCAAAGCGCGTGGCAGGCGGCAGGCCGAGCGCGGGAAGCTCCTCCGGCTCGATCCGCATAGAGCCTCGGGCCGAGAGGAAGTCCACGTTCTCTGGTGCCTGCAGGGCGCGGCCGTGCTCCCATTCCAGCCGCTCCTTCGTCAGCCGGTGCGACCCGTCGACATAGGTCAGCGGGCCATCCTCCTTCCCCACATCGGTCAGGAAAAACCAAGCCTTCATCGTGGGGTGGAAGGTATCCGCATGAAGGTGAAGCTGCGGGTCGGGGGGCGCATCGTAGCGATGGGTGAGGATCGTCTGGATATAATAAAGCGGCTCGATGTCGAAGCTCGACACATAGCGCATCAGCGCGGACCAGCGCGGCATCTGGAGCAGCTTTTTCAGCGCGGGGATGTCACGCAGCATCGCGGCGTCGATCGCGATGCGCCGGGTAATCGCATCTCCCTGCACCATTTCCCTCGCGGGCGACAGGCGCGCGAGCAACGCTTCGCGCAGCGATTCGAACTCCTCGCGCGGCAGAAAATCGCGCACCAGCACATAGCCCTGCCGCGCGAACTGCGCCCTGTCCTCCGCGCTGAGGCGCTTGCCCAGCTTCGCGCGCCGCCGCGCCGCCAGCCAGTGCGTCGCCCGCACGCGCCAGCGGTGCAGGCCCAGCCGGTTCAGGCGTTTCGAGCCGATCAGCGGATTGTCGCGGAAGGATTTCGCGCCGGTGAACAGCTGCGCGGTCCACCAGGGGAACGCAAGCCACCGCAAGGCCCGAAAAGACTGACGGAAAATCATGCAGCCTCTTTGAGCAGTAACATGGCTGGTGTAAAGGGCGCGCAACGATAGCAGGATTCCCGAATGTCGATTGCCCGTTCCCAGCGCCTGGAATCTCAGCCGGCCGCGCCCGTCAGCAAGGAAAGCGCGCGGCTGCGGCTCTATCTGCTCGGCATCGTGCTCGATATGTGGGCGATGCTGGGCAGTTTCGTGCTGGCCAACTGGGTCGTGCTCGGTTCCCCGATGGGTGAGCCGGAAAAGCCGCACGGCATCGTCATCTTCGCGGTGATGGGGCCGATTTATGCGCTCCTCGCGATCAACAGCGGAGCCTATGGCCTCAAGATGCTCGGCAAGGCGCAAACGAGCGCGGCTCACGCGCTGCTCGCCTTCATCCAGGCCGCGATGCTCACCCTCCTCATCATCTTCCTCGCCAAGATCGGCGAGCAGATCTCGCGCCTCACCTTCCTTGTCGGCTGCGTCAATTCGGTCTTCGGGCTGGTGGCGTGCCGCTATGGCATGACGGCGCTGTCGCGGCGTATCCTGGGCGCGGTGCCGCGGGTCGAGATGTTCATCGCCGATGGCGTCGAGCTGCCCCGTATCCCGGCGCACATGGCGGTGATCGATGCCCGCAAGCTCGGCATAGATCCCACCCGCCACAATGCGAAAATGGCCGAAAAGCTGGCCCGCGCTGTCGGCGGAGCGGAGCATGTGGTCGTCGCCTGCCCGAGCGAGCGGATCGAGGACTGGAGCATTGCCCTGAAGTCGCTTTCCGCGCGCGGCGAGATCCTGGTGCCGGAAATGGCCCGGTTCGCCCCGGTGCGCGGCGGCACCTTCCAGTATCAGCCGACGCTGATCGTGGCGGGTGGGCCGCTCGATTTCCGCCAGCGCATCATCAAGCGCCTGTTCGATGTCGTCATTTCGCTCGCCGCCATCGTCCTGCTCTCGCCGGTGCTGGTGGCGACCGCGCTCGCGGTGAAGCTGACCAGCCCCGGCCCCATATTGTTCCGGCAGGCGCGGCTCGGCAAGGACGCCCGCCCGTTCGAGATCTTCAAGTTCCGTTCGATGCGCGCCGAGATGTCCGATCACAGCGCCAGCCAGCTCACCCAGAAGGATGACCCACGCATCACGCCCATCGGCGCATTCATCCGCAAGACGAGCATCGATGAATTGCCGCAGCTTTTCAATGTGTTGAAGGGAGACATGAGCATCGTTGGTCCGCGTCCTCACGCGGCGGGCGCCAAGGCGGCGGACGCGCTCTACTGGGAGGTGGACAAGCGCTACTGGGCGCGGCACTGCATCAAGCCCGGCATCACGGGCCTCGCGCAGGTGCGCGGCCATCGCGGCACGACAGATGCGCACGAAGACCTGCTGCTCCGCCTGCAATCGGACCTCGAATATGTCACGGACTGGTCGGTGATCCGCGACATCCGCATTCTGCTGGCGACGGTCGCGGTACTGGTGCACGACCGGGCTTATTAATCACCTCCTCTTGCTATTCCTGATCCGCGCGGCATAGCAGTTTTCCGATGACGGCACGGAGGCTCCATCAATGATAACCGCGCAGCGCGCGATGAAGGCGGCGGGCAAGCACGCGTCGCGTGTCGGCCTCGTGGTGCGCACGCTGCTGGGCGCGCGCAGGGATCGGCATTGTCCCGCCTGCGATACCGATGTCGCGGGTTTTTTCCGCTATGGCGATTGCGCCGAATGGGGGTGCCCGGCGTGCGGCGCTTCCCCGCGCGAGCGGCTGGTGCATCATCTGCTCGACACCGGGCGTATCGCCGTTCCGGCGGGGGGCGCTATCCTTCACATGGCCCCCAACGAGGCAAGTCTCGTCGCGCGACTGCGCGAGGGCGCACGCGATTATGTGCCCGCCGACCTGTTCCCGGAGATCTACAGGGTGCCGGGCGTCCGCAAGGTCGACCTGATGGACATCGGCGAGAAAGCGCGCTTCGATCTGTTCTACGCCAGCCATGTGATGGAGCATGTGCCGGACGACGCCTGGGTGCTGCGTAATATTTTCGAGGCGCTCAAGCCTGGCGGGGCGGCATGGCTGATCGTGCCGTTGTGGGAGAAACCCACCGAGGACGGCTCCTACGCCATGCCGCCGAAAGAGCGCGAGCGCCGCTTCGGCCAGTGGGATCATGTCCGCCAGTATGGCCCCGATTTCGCGGACCGTATCCGCGCTGCCGGGTTCGACCTCGACGTGATCGACGCGCGGGATTGCGCCGAAGCAGAGGTGCACAGGCTTGCGCTGGGGGAGGTGCTCTATCGCGCCCGCCGCCCGAAGACCGCAGGCTGAGGCAGGCTTGGTCCGCGCGCTCATCAATGCCGGAGAGCGCTCGGCGCGGGTGCTGACCCTCGCGAAGCTCGCGAGCGTCGGCCTGTCGATGATCTGGGGCTTCGCCGTTACCTATGTGTTCGTGCGCGCGCTGCCTGCTGAGGAATTCCGCGCCTTCCTGCTGCTGATCGCGTTCAACAACTTCACCATCTCGGCGGAGTTCGGCATCACCAACGTCATCTATTCCCGGCTGCGGCGCTACTGGCTGGGGGCGGGCGAGGGCATTGGCGTCGAGCAGGGCGATTTCCGGCATGAGGAGATCGGCGTGCTGTTCCTCTTCCTCACCAGCCTTATTGTCATCGGCGGCGCAGTCGTGATCGGCGCGATGCTGCTGGGCGTCATCCGCACGCAAATGCCTGCGATTTTCCTCATATTCTTCTTTGGTTCCGCTCTCAACATATTGCTTTTGCTGGCCAAGCGCGCGCTGGCGGCGGTGGACCGCAACCTCCTGTGGGAGCTGACCGACATTGCCCGCCGCCTGGCTGGGCTCGCCGCGCTGTTTTCGGTGCTCGAAGGTCTCAGCCTGCTCGCCTCGGTGACGTCGCTGCTCCTCATCAACGTCGCGGGCACGCTGCTCGGTATCGTGCTGATCCACCGCCGCGCGGGGATGCGCTTTGGGCACTGGCTCGACTGGCGGCGCGGCGGCGGCCATGTGAAACGGTCTTACTTGCGCGATATCGGCGCGTCGGCGGCACTCACCATCAGCGAGGTCGCCGCCTATAACAGCCCCTATTTCATGATCGCGGCGCTGACCCACGACACGCGCCTGCTGCTGATCTTCGATTTCACCTTCAAGATCATCCGCGCGGTCGCGACGACGATCCGCGCGACCATCGAAGGCGCGCTGCCACGCCTGACGCGCAGCTGGTTCGTGCATGACACAGAGAGCTTCCGCCGCGGCTTGAGGCGCGCCTTTTGGGTGGCGCTGGGCATCGCGGCGAGCGCCGGTATGGCTCTCAGCCTGTTCGGCCCGATGATCTTCGCCAAGCTGTATGACGACAGGGTGCATATCATGGGCGACGAACTGCTCCTGCTCGCCGTGCTGCTGCTCGCGCTCTCGATCATGTGCGTGTCGGTCTATGTGCAGGGTGCGCTCGGCCGCTTTGCGCCGCTGTTGAGGCAGTCGCTGCCGTTCCTCGCGGGTTCGCTGGCGAGCGTGCCGCTGGCGTTGGCGATCGGCAATCCATTTCCGCTCTCAGATATGTCGTTCATGGCATTGTATATGCTCTGTTTTCTGGGCACGGCGGCGCTCCATGTCTTCGCGATGCGGCGGCTGGTGCGGGCCACCCCACAAAAGGTCGCGCCGTGAAGATCGCGATGCTCGATCCCTCGCTGTTCACCGGGCGGTATGACGATGGGCTGTGCGCGGCGCTGGGCGATGCCGGGCATGAGGTGAGCCTGCTCGCCCGCCCGATGCGCGCCACCGATGCGATCGAACCGAAGCATTACACCTATGTGCCGCGCTTCTTCGCCAGATCGGAGCGGCTGCGCGGCGCGCTGGGGGAGGGCACTGCCTTCCGCGCGCTCAAGGCGGCGGAATATCTCGCCTCCGCCTCCATCGGTGCCATAGCCAATCTGTGCGCCGACGATGTGGTGCACATGCAATGGCTGCCCTTTCCTTTGGCCGACCGCCGCCTGATCGCGCGTCTCCGCAAAGGTCGCAAGCGGCCCGCGCTGGTCCACACGGTCCATAATGCCTCGGCCTATCATGGCGACAGCGGCGCGCAGGGAGAGGGCTATCGCCTGGTTCTCGATCAGTTCGATGCGCTGATCGTGCATGGCCAGACCACCTATGATGCGATGATCGCGCAAGGCCTATCCCCGGACAGGCTCCATATCGTGCCCCACCCGCCGATGGAGCTGGCGCGCGCCAATCCCGCCGATCTCGCCGCGGTGGGCGATCCCCAGGCGCCGCGCATCCTCTTCTTCGGCACGATCCGGCCGTACAAGGGCTTCGATCTGCTGATCGCGGCGTCCCTGTCGCTCTGGCGGCAGGGGCTGGAATTCGAGCTGGCGGTGGCGGGCAAGCCCTTCATGGACATTGCCCCGCTCCTTGACCGCGTGCGCGATGCAGGCTTCGGCCACCGGCTGATCCTCGATCTCGGCTTCCTTACCGAGCAGCGCCTCGACGCGCATCTGCGGAAAAGCGACATCATCGCCTTTCCCTATCGCCATATCGACAGCAGCGGGGCGTTCCTCTCCGCGCTGCATTATGGCAAGGCGATGGTCGCGAGCCGGGTCGGAATGTTCGCCGGGCTGGACGAAAGCGCCGTGCGGCTATGCGCGCCCGACGATGCGGACGCACTGGCCGATGCCTTGCGCGCTCTGGTGTCGGATGCCGATACGCGCGCGGCACTGGGGCAGGGGGCGCTGGCCATGCGCGCGGAAATGGGCGATTGGGGCGCTGCCGCTGCGGCGACGCTTGGCGTTTACGAACAGACGATACAAAGGGCAGGGAAGCGATGAGTGCGGGACGCATAGGGCGGGAGTTGCAGCGGCGCTGGCTGGCGCTGCGGCTGGCGATAACGGGCCGGGTGCACCAATATCCCGAGATTCTCAGCTTGAGCCGCTTCTTCGAGGCATTCCGGATCGACGCATTGATCGATGTCGGCGCGAACGAGGGGCAATATGCGCTCTCCGCGCGGCAGGATGCGGGCTTTTCCGGCCATATCTTCTCGTTCGAGCCCAACCCGGATGTGTATTCCATCGTCTCCGCGAAGGCCGCGCGCGATCCCAAATGGCATGTGTTCAACTTGGCGCTGTCGGACTTTGACGGCACGGCGGAATTCCACATCATGGCCGCGCACCAGTTCAGCTCCATCGCCAAACCTGCCGAACGGCTCGACCCGATCTTCGCCGAGCGTAACAAGGTTGAAAAGACGGTTCAGATGCAATGCCGCCGCCTCGACGGGATGCTGGACGAGCTGCTTCGTGCCTACGGCCTGTCCCGCCCGTTCCTCAAGATGGATACGCAAGGGCATGACCGCGCGGTGTGCGAAGGCGCGGGCGCGCGCCTCGGCGAGATGATCGGCCTTCAAAGCGAACTCGCCGTGCGCCCGCAATATGAAGGCGCGGCGGATTATCGCGCGATGATCGGCTATCTGGAAGGCAAGGGTTTCGTGCCCAACGCCTTCTTTGCCAACAACAAGGGCCATTTCCCGCTGCTGGTGGAAATGGACGGCATCTTCATCCGCTCCGATCTCGCGGCGGAAGGAGCGGTGAGCGCGTGAGCCAGGCGCGCGTCTCATGGCTGCTGATCCTTGCCGCGCTCTGCTTCGCGGCTTGGGCGGCGCTCGCCTGGGGCGTGGAGGTGCACTGGCTCAAGGGCCGCACCATCGGGCACTATTTCTTCCGCTCGCAGGATTTGCCCGCGCTGATGATGGGATGCGGCGCGCTACTGCTCGGCGGGCTGGCGATCCGCCTGGCGCCGGAGGGGCGGTGGAGCTGGGGAACCGACCGGCGTATCGTCCTCCCGGCCATTGCCGCCTTCGCGCTGATGGCGTGGAGCGGGCGATACTGGCTGTTCGGCAACTACAGCCTCTCGCGCGATGAGGAGGTGGCCGAATTCGCGGCAAGGGCGATGCGGGACGGCTTCCTCGCCCGCCCGATCCCGCCCGAATGGATCGCCTATCGCCGCGCGATCATGCCGGAATTCTTCTCGCCCTTCGGTGCCGACGCATACTGGAATTCCGCCTATCTGCCCTTGAATTCCGCCTTCCGCGCGCTGTGCGATCTCATCGGCGATCCCAACCTCTCCGGTCCGGTCTTTCTCGTCATCGGCATGATCGCTGTGTGGCGGGCGGCGCGCAGGATATTGCCCGAGCACCCGCAGGCCATCGCGGTCACGATGCTGATGGCGCTCACCTCCGCCCAGCTGCTCGTTACCGGCATGACGCCTTATGCGATGACCGCCCATTTTGCATTGAACATGGTGTGGCTGGCGCTGGTGCTGCGTGGAGACAGGCCGGGGCATGTCGGCGCTGGGTTGACGGTGCTGATCCTCGCCGGGCTGCACCAATATCATTATCCTTTGGTGTTCCTGACGCCGTTCCTGCTGTGGTTCGCGTTGCAACGGCGCTGGGGCGCGCTGGCCTTCCATATGGCTGCCATCGCCCTCGCGGTGGCGGTGTGGGCCAAGCTGTGGCCGCATCTGATGATCGACTGGTATGGCCCGCCTGCGGATGTGCGCCCCTCGGCAGGCGTCGCCGACAAGATGTCGAGCCTCGCCGAACGGCTGGAGGAGTGGCGGCCCTTGCTCTACATGAGCCGCTTCTTCGCCTGGAACAATCTGTTGCTCGTGCCGCTCGCGCTTGTCGGCCTGTGGCGCATGGGCTGGCGCGCGGCCTTGCGCGGAGAACGCATCGCGCTGCCTTTGGGCCTCGGCGCGCTCGGCATGGCGGCGCTCGCGATCTCGCCGGGCTATGGCTGGGGCTATCGCTATCTGCATGGCTTCATCGGCAGCTTCGCGCTGCTCGCGGGGCTTGGCTGGGCGAGCCTCAAGCGCAGGGACACGCGCGTGCTCGCCGTTTCGGCCTTGATCGCGCTCCTCATGGCGAGCTTCCTGATGAGCCGCGCGCGGGATTATGTCGCGCCCTATGCCGAAGTGCACCGGCGCATCCTCGCGAGCGGCGCGGATGTGGTGCTGGTCGATCCGCGCGGCGGCCGTTATGTGACGGACCTTGTGCGCGGGCCGGAGAGCGAACCGCTGGGCAACCCCGTCGTCATGAGTATCGGCTGGCTCCGCCTTGCCGACCTCGATCGCCTCTGCGCCAGCAAGGATGTTGCGGTCCTTGATATCAGCACCTTCGTCCCGCTCGGCGTGGGGGTGGTGCCGTGGGGCAACCGCTGGATCGCGCAGCTCCGCGCTCATATGGCCGAGCGCGGCTGCGGGCGCGAGATTACGCCTTACTGATCGACGGGTTTCGCCGGATTCCCGCTCACGACAGACCCATCCGGCAGATCGCGGTTCACCAGCGTGCCCGGCAATATCGTGCAGTTCTTCCCTACCGTGATCCCCGGCATCACGATCGCGCGCGCGCCGATAATCGTGCCCGCGCCGATGCGCGTATCCATATAGATGCCGCGCGTCATGTCGTGCGTCAGCACCACCGCTTCCTCGTCGATGAAGCACTCCGCTTCGATATGCACACCCTTCGGCCATGTGCGGTCGATCAGCGCCGTTTCCGCGATCCATGCGCTGGGGTGGATGTCCGTCTTCCAGATCCGGGTCTGTACGAACCTCTGGAGGCGCTGCTTCAGGGACGTGCGGGGAAAGGATTTTGCTGCGGTGCGGTGCATGGACATCGGCAATAAGTCCATCCGGCGCATCTGACAACCGAGAGATGTTTACAACCGGCGGTGCGAGGCATTAGTGCTGCACAATGTCCGTGCGCTCTCTCAATAGCCTGCGAAAGGTTCGCGCCTTCGCGATGTCGATCCAGCGGGCGCGTCTGCGAAGGCGGGGGGTGGAGGTTCATCCCAGCTCCACGGTTTCCCTCTCCGGCCGCACGGTGACTGGTATGAAGCGCGGCATCGTCATCGACGCGGAGACTTTGGTCGCGTTCAAGACCCTGCTCATCACGCGTGATCCTGTGTCCGGCGAGGACAGGCCGATCCATATCGGCAAGCGCTGTTTCATCGGCGGCGGCTCGACCATCCTCCCCGGCGTAACCATCGGCGACGAAGTGATCGTGGGTGCGGGTGCTTTCGTGTTCGAGGATGTGCCGCCGCGCTGCATCGTCGGAGGAAATCCGGCGCGCATTCTTAAAACCGACATAGAAGTCGGCAAGATGGGCCGCCTCAAAGGGGCGGACGAGAATACGAGGCGGATGTGGCGGAAGTAGGCTTAGAGGGTGCGGAGGGCTGGGTCCAGGGCGATGCAGCGAAGCAGCGCCTCGGGTTGATCCTCGGCCATGCGCGCAAGGCGATGACCGCGACCTTCGTGCTGAGCGCGGTCTTGAACGTGCTGCTGCTCTCCGGCTCGCTCTACATGATGATGGTGTATGACATGGTGCTGCCAAGCGGCAGCATCCCGACGCTGGTCGGCTGCGCCATTCTCGTGCTCATCGCCTATGCCTTTCAGGGCGTGCTCGATTTCATCCGCAGCCGGGTGCTGCTGCATTTCTCGGCGGCGGTGGATGTGGACCTGAGCGGCGACGTGCACGCGCTGATGAGTGCCATGGCCCGCACCCAGACGCAGATGGACAGCCTCCAGCCGATGCGTGATCTCGATCAACTGCGTCAGTTCCTCGCCGGGCCAGGGCCGTCCGCGCTGGTCGATCTGCCGTGGATGCTGTTTTTCATCGTCATCCTGTTCCTGCTGCATCCCTATCTTGGCATCGCCGTGCTGATCGGCGGTGCGGTGCTCATATTCCTCACGTTCCTCACCGAGCGGCTGACCTCGGAAAAGAACCAGAAGCTGATGGCGCTGGCAGGAGCCCGCCAGATGGTGGCGGATATCACCCGCCGTCATTCCGAGGTGCTGTACGCGCTGGGGATGGAAGGGCGGATCGCGGGGCGCTGGCGCGTGGCGAGCGGCCAGTTCCTCGCCGCGCAGGAGAAGCTCAATGGCATCGCAAGCTCCTTGAGCAACCTCACCAAGATCCTGCGCATGGTGCTGCAATCCGGCGTGCTCACGGTTGGCGCGCTGCTGGTGATGGACCAGAAGGCGAGCGGCGGCGTGATCTTCGCCAGCTCGATCCTGTCCTCCCGCGCGCTGGCCCCGGTCGAGGCGGCGATTGCCAACTGGCGCGGTTTTGTCGGTGCACGGCAGGGCTGGGCGCGCCTCAAGACCCTGATCCTCGCCATGCCCGAACTCCCCAGCGCCGACATGCTGCCCGCACCGGACAAGCTGATGAGCGCCGAGGACGTGACCCTGGGTCCGCCGGGTGTCGATCGCATGACCGTGCTCGGTGTCAATTTCGGCTTGCGCGCGGGCGAAGGGCTGGCGATCCTTGGCCCCAGCGGTTGCGGCAAGTCGACGCTGGTGCGCGCGCTCGCCGGGATATGGCCCTTGAAATCGGGCGCGGTGCGGCTCGACAATGCCGATCTGACGCAATGGCCGCCGGAGAGTTTGGGCCGCCACATCGGCTATCTGCCGCAAAATGTGGAGCTGATCACCGGCACGGTGGCGGAGAATATTGCGCGTTTCGATCCCAATGCGATCCCCGAGGAAGTCATCAAGGCGTCGAAGCTCGCCGGGGTGCACGATCTCATCCTCCACCTGCCGGAGGGCTACAACACCCAGGTCGGGCCGGACGGCCGCGCCCTTTCCGGCGGCCAGCGCCAGCGCATCGGTCTCGCCCGCGCGCTTTATGGTGACCCGTTTTTTATCATTCTCGATGAACCAAATTCCAACCTCGATGCGCAAGGAGAAGAGGCGCTGGCGAGCGCGATCATGGATGTGCGGGCACGGGGGGCGATTGTCGTCGCCGTCGCGCATCGTCCATCGCTGCTCGCCTCGGTCGATCTGGTGCTGTTGATGAAGGAAGGTCGTTCTATTGCCTTTGGTCCCAAGGAAAAACTCGTCGGTCATCTCCTGCCCGATGCACGGCAGGATCGGGCCGCGCCCGCGCCACCACCAGCCGCAGCTGCGGTATAAAGATCCAAATTAGCGCCGGACCGGACCGGCGCGCTTGCACTGTGTAGTGAATTCTTTAGGCATTTGCGGCAGTGCGGAATCACAGGAGTTGGGAATTTGCGGGGTGCATTTGATGCGTAAGGGGATCATATTGGCGGGCGGCTCTGGCACGCGGCTCTATCCGCTCACACGAGCTGTCTCCAAGCAGCTGATGCCGGTCTATGACAAGCCGATGATCTATTATCCGCTCTCGACACTGATCCTGTCCGGCATCCGCGAGATCATGATCATCACCACGCCGCATGATCAAGCCGCGTTTCAGGCGCTGCTGGGCGACGGCTCGGACATGGGCCTTTCGCTCACTTATGCGGTGCAGCCCGAACCGGGCGGCCTCGCGCAGGCCTATCATATTGGCGCAGACTTCGTAGGAACCAATCCCTCTACATTGATATTGGGCGATAATATCTTCTACGGTCACGGCCTCACCGAGCTGCTCGACAATGCCGCCGCGCGGGAAACGGGCGCGACCGTGTTCGGCTATTATGTGGGCGATCCTACCGCATACGGCGTCGTTTCGTTCGATGCGGCGGGCCGCGCCGAGACGATCGAGGAAAAGCCCGCAAGCCCCAAATCCAACTATGCCGTGACCGGCCTGTATTTCTACGATGGCCGCGCGGTCGAATATGCCCATGCGATCAAGCCCTCGCCGCGCGGCGAGCTGGAGATCACCGATCTCAATCGCCTCTACCTCGAAGCTGGCGAACTGAATGTCGAGATCATGGGCCGCGGCTATGCCTGGCTCGATACCGGCACCCACGGTTCGCTGATCGATGCCGCTAACTATGTCCGCATCACCGAAGAGCGGCAGGGTTTGAAGATCTGCTGCCCGGAAGAGCTGGCGTGGCGCAAGGGCTTCATCGACGACGCGCAGCTTGAGCGCATCGCCGCGCCGCTCGTCAAGTCGGGCTATGGCGCCTATCTGCTGAAGCTGCTCGAAGGGGGCGCCAAGTGGAGCTGATCGAAACCGCGATCCCCGGAGTGCTCATCATCGAACCCAGGGTGTTCGGCGACGAGCGCGGGTTCTTCATGGAAAGCTGGAACGCGCGCGCCTTCAAGGAAGCCGGGCTGGACCTCGATTTCGTGCAGGATAACCACAGCCGCTCGTCGCGCGGCGTGCTGCGCGGGATGCATTATCAGCAGCCCGGTCCCCAAGGGAAACTGGTGCGGGTGACGGCGGGCGCAGTGTTCGATGCCGTGGTCGATATGCGCGCGTCCTCGCCCACCTTCGGCACATGGGTGGGGGTCGAACTCAGCGCCGCCAACAAGCGGATGCTCTGGGTGCCGCAGGGCATGGCGCACGGCTTTCTCTGTCTGGAGGACGGCACGGACTTTCTCTACAAATGCGTCGGCTATTATGATCCGGCAAACGAGCACAGCCTGCTCTGGAACGATCCCGCGGTTGGTATCGAATGGCCGCTGGATGGCATCACGCCGCAGCTTTCGGCCAAGGATGTCGCGGGCAGACCCCTTGGCCAAGCGGTGACTTTTCCATGAGGTTTGGTCCATGAAGACACTCATCACCGGCGCGAACGGCCAGCTTGGGCATTCCTTGCAACAGACCGCTCCGGAACTCGCGGAGCTGATCTGCACCGATGTCGCGGAGCTGGACATCTGCGATGCGGCGGCAGTCAACGCCTTCGTCGCGCAGCATCGCCCCGAACTCATCCTCAACGCCGCCGCCTATACCGCCGTGGACAAGGCGGAGAGCGAGGAAGCGCTGGCTCTCCGCATCAATGCCGATGCCGTCGCCAATCTCGCCGCGGCAGCCCGTAGCCAGGGCGCGCGCCTCGTCCATGTCTCGACCGATTTCGTGTTCGATGGCGTCAGCGGTGTTCCCTACACGCCGGACGCGCCCACCGCTCCGGTCAGCGCCTATGGCCGCACCAAGCTCGCGGGCGAACAGGCGGCCGGCGAAGATGCGCTGATTGTCCGCACCGCTTGGGTCTATGGCCCGAGGGGCGGCAACTTCGTCCGCACCATGCTGCGCCTCATGGCGGAGCGCGATGAGGTGCGCGTGGTCGCGGACCAGATCGGCACGCCGACCTATGCGCCCGCGCTCGCCGCCGCGCTCTGGACCCTTGCCGAGAATGGCGCCCACGGCATCCATCATTATACCGACAGCGGCGCCGCAAGCTGGTATGACTTCGCCGTGGCGATCCAGGAGGAAGCACTGGAGCTGGGGCTGATCGATCGGGCCGTCCCGGTGATCCCCATCGCCACCTCGGACTATCCCACCCCCGCGACCCGCCCGCATTATTCGGTGCTCGACAAGGCATCGACCTTCGCCCTGCTGGGCGGCGCGGCTCCCCATTGGCGCGTCAATCTGCGTCTCATGCTCAAGGAAATCCTCTCACATGGCTGAATTGCTCGTCACCGGCGGCGCCGGATTCATCGGCGCCAACTTCGTGCATTACTGGCGCGAACATCACCCCGACGACACCATCACCGTGCTCGATGCGCTCACTTATGCGGGCAACCCTGCCAATATCGCGGGCCTTGAAGGCGTCGAGCTGATCGAGGGCGATATCTGCGATACCGATCTGGTCGAAAAGCTCCTTTCCGAGCGCGGTATCCGCACCATCGTCCACTTCGCGGCGGAGAGCCATGTCGACCGCTCGATCACCGGGCCGGATGCGTTCGTCACCACCAACGTCATCGGCACGCACTCGCTCCTCAAGGCCGCGCGCAAGCTGTGGCTGGACAAGGGCACCGGCCAGCCGCACCGCTTCCACCATGTCTCGACCGACGAGGTCTACGGCTCGCTCGGGCCGGAAGACCCCGCCTTCTCCGAGACGACGCCCTATGCCCCCAATTCGCCCTATTCGGCGTCCAAGGCGGGGTCGGACCATCTCGTGCGCGCCTATCACCACACATACGGCCTGGATGTCACCACCAGCAATTGCTCGAACAATTACGGCCCCTATCAATTCCCGGAAAAGCTGATTCCGCTGTTCCTGCTCAATTGCCTCCACGGCCGCAACCTGCCGATCTATGGCGATGGCATGAACGTCCGCGACTGGCTGCATGTCGAGGATCATTGCAACGGGATCGAGAAGGTGCTGCTCCACGGCAAGCCGGGCGAGACCTACAATATCGGCGGCGGGCAGGAGCTGCCCAATCTCCACGTCATTGAGGAAATCTGCGCCACGGTGGACCGCGCCTTCGCGGCGGACTCGTCTCTCGCTGCGCGCTTCCCCGATGCGCCCGCCGCCTCTGGCAAGACCTCCGATACCCTCAAGACCTATGTCACAGACCGCGCCGGGCACGATCGCCGCTACGCGATCGACGAGACCAAGGCGCGGACCGAGCTGGGCTATGCCCCGCGCCGCACCTTTGCCGAAGGCTTCGCGCAGACGCTTGCCTGGTATCTCGGTAACGAGGGCTGGTGGCGACCGCTGCTGGGCCGGTAGCGCCGTAAATATCGTCCATCATCCCCGCGTTCGCGGGAATGACGAACGGGGAGGTGTCAAGCCCCCGGCTCTACCTTCTCGCGCACCGTCCCCGCGAACACGTTGATCCCCGTCAGCCGCCGCACCGACCAGATGCTGGCGAGGTTGCGCAGGATCACCACCGCCGACATGCAGATCGCGATGCCGAGCAGCCCGCCATAACGCGCGGCGAGGGGCGCGCTGATCAGCAGCAGCGCGCTGCTGCCGATAGTCTGCACGAGGTTGGTGCGCTCATGCCCGGTCATGGCGAGGATCAGCCCCGAAGGGCCGGTCATGGTATAGATCGCCTGGCCGACGATCACGATCCGCAACACGGTGGTCGCCTGATCGAACTCCGGCCCGAAAATTCTCAGAACGGGGCCGGCGAAGAGGAAGATCAGCACCGCGGCCGGCAGGCAGAAGATCACCGAAAGCCGGGTCGCCTGCCCCGCGAGATGGGCGACGCGCTTCATATTGCCCGCCGCATGGGCCTCGGCGAACTGCGGCGAGAACACGCTGAACAGCCCCATCGTGATGATCGTCAATATGCCCGCAACCTGCGCCGCAACGCGATACAGCCCCGCCTCGTAGATGCCAAGCGTGGCGGAAGCGGTGGCGAGGCCATACCAGTCCGCGATGTTGAGGAAGATCGCCACGCCCCACAGAGGCAGCGCGACCCGCAATATCTCGCGCATCGGCACATGCAGCGCGCCCGGCTTGCTGGTGCTGTAGGGCAGGGACGTGAAGAACGCCGCGAACCCGACCAGCAGGCCGGTCAGCGCGGTCATCCACAACACCTGCTCCACGCCGGGCGCGAGGCCGATCGCGATATAGACCAGCACGATCGAGGGGATCAGCAGCACCTCGATGCACTGGCCCCAGATATAGGCCTTTTGCGATCGCAGCACCGCGCCCAGCAGCCGCGTCAGCGTCCGCGAGATCATGATGAGGATCAGCACCGGAATGGCGTCCTGAGGCACTTCGCCCTTGAACATCAGCTTCATCACCGGCGTTCCGCCATTGTACAGCGCCAGGATCAGGATCGCGGCAAACAGGAGCGAATAGCCCAGGATTTTGATGAGGCTGCGCCGTTCGATCAGCACATTCTGGGCCACGGCGGCCGAAAATTTGCGCGTGACCGCGAGGTCGATCCCGCCCACCGCGACGACGGAGAGAAACATCGCCGTCTGGGTGATGAGCGCATAATGGCCGTTCGCCTCCGGCCCGAACAGCCGGCCGATCAGCACCGTCACCGCAAAGCCTGCCGCCACGGAAGCGCCGCGAATGGCGAGAGACATGATGGACTGAAAGTGACGTTTCAGCAGCGCACGCGGATTGGCGGTGGGGGAAGCCATCTCGTCTACGTCACATTTCCCTGTTTTGCGCCCTGAAAAATCGGAGTTGTCATTTTCTTAGATATTTTGCAGCAGTAGGATAGATTGGTTGGTGTATTCAAGTTGGGTATCGGCCTTTGTAACCGGGCGGCGTGTTTTTTTTGCGACAAAGCGTGGTTAGGGCGGATTATGCATTCTGGCGCGGGGTTTTGATGGAAACGCTTTATGACTGGCTGGCCCTTCTGGCATTCGCCGGTTTGATCGTGCTCTTTTTGCAGCGTTCGTCAATGGACAATCCGCCGGACACGGTGTGGCACTATCTGCCACCGGCTGTCGGATGCGCGCTATCCAACTATCTCGGCAATGAAGGTATGGGCCTGGTGGCGCTGCTCACCCTGGGAGCAGTCGCGGCTTATGTGGTCCTGGTGCTGAAGCCGCAGTTGCCGCGCTAACCGCCTCAGGCGCGGGCGAGGGGCGCGATCAATAAATCCTGTCCCCAAAGTCACACTCCCTGTAAAAATCGGGTGTCCGTCGCACTTCCGCTCTGTTTCTGTTGCGTCTGCGAAGGTTATGACGGATACACTCCGTAAAGTAATTCGGTGTATTCGGTCTGAACCAAAGTCGTCCGATATTATGGAAGGGTTTAGAATGGGCTGGCAGAACTGGTTTTCATCGCGCAAAAAGGATCTTGATGCGATAGATCAGGACCACGGAGACCTTGTTCCGCGTCTTTCCCTCGGGCGCAACCGTGATCGGCACGATGAAAAGCTGCCCCGTTTCCAGGGTACGGCGGGAGATCAGATTCGCAGCACCGGCAAGCGCACCGCGCTCGACCGGGTGCGGTTTCACCTGCGCAATGCCTTCACCCCCTCACAGCCGGTTCTGTCCCACAAGATGTTCGCCGGGCGGACCGAGGTGCTGCGCACCCTGATCCGCTCGGTCGAGGACCAGCGGCTGCATGTCGTGCTCTATGGCGATCGCGGTATCGGCAAGACTTCGCTGCTGCACATATTGGCGCAGCTGGCGAAGGATGCGCGCTATATCGTCCGCTATTCGTCCTGCGGCGAGGAAACCGATTTCAGCGAGATGATGCGCGCCATCGCCAAGGATATTCCGCTGCTCTACCATTCGGATTATGCCCCGACCTCCTCGGAGATCGAGAGCGGCCGTTCGCTCGCGGATCTGCTGCCGCCGGGCACGCTCACGGTGCCGCAGATCAGCGATCTGTTCGCCAAGATTTCCAACACGCGCATCCTCGTCATTCTCGACGAGTTCGACCGCGCCCATTCGCCCGCCTTCCGTCGCTCGATCGCGGAGCTGATCAAGAACCTGTCGGATCGTTCCAGCCGCCTCCAGCTCGTGATCGCGGGCGTCGCCGCGAATCTTACCGAGCTGATCGAGCATATTCCGTCCATCCGCCGCAACATATTGGGCTATCAGGTGCCCAACATGTCGAACAGCGAGATCGAGGAGCTGATCCACAATGGCGAGAAGATCTGCGGCCTGAGCTTCGATCGGGAGGCGATCGCCTTCATCAGCGCGGTAGCCTATGGTTCGCCCTATATCGCCAGCCTGCTGGGCCAGTATGCGGGCCTCGCCGCCGTGGATCGCGATGCCAACATGGTGGAGAAGCGGGACGTTTCGGAAGCGATCAACCATTCGGTCGATGAAATCCGTCACCGTGTCTCCAGCCTCAGCCTGTTCCAGACGGCACGCGCCAAGGCGGACGGGCATGGCACCAATCTCGGCCTGCTCGCGCGCCTCGCGCTGCATTATGCCGGCCGTCTGCTGCCGCAGCAGGCGGACGAGGTGATTCGCAAGCCGGGCGAGGGCATGGCCTTCATGCAGAAGATGGAGACGGAGTACGGCCTGCTTGAGCCGCTGCCCAACGATCCGGCGGGCGCCTATCATTTCCGCGAGGAAGGCGTGCCGGTCTATCTCTGGATCGAGCTGGCGCAATCCCACTTCGCGGGCGAGAAAAGCAACGCCAAGCTGCTCGATGCGCTGCTCGACAAATATGTGGTGACGCAGAACGCCTGACGCGGGCAGGAGAGGGCTCTTGCTGGCTTCGCTTGTCGAGAAGATCAAGGTCAAGCTGTGGTCGCGTGACCAGCATGTGAACGCGAAGCTGCGCGCCTATTATCGCGACAATTTCCGCATCGATGTCGGGCTTTACAGCTATGGTTGTTTCGACCGTTGGCGGATGCCGGGGCCGATCCGGATCGGGCGCTATTGCTCCATCGCGAACTCGGTAAAGTCCGCGCCGATCAACCATCCCTATGACGCGATGACGACGCATCCCGCGCTCTATGAACGCAAGTTCGGCGTGGTGGAGAAGGATATCCACTATGACGACGTGCTGGTGATCGAGGACGATGTCTGGATCGGCCATAATGTGATGATCCTGCCGGGCTGCAAGCATGTCGGCCGGGGCGCGATCATCGGCGCGGGCGCTGTCGTGACGAAGGATGTGCCTGCCTACGCCATCGTTGCGGGCAATCCTGCGAAAAAGCTGCGGGACCGCTTCACGCCTGACCTCATCGCCGCACTGGAGGCGAGTCGCTGGTGGGAGCTTGATCCGCCCCAGCTGCGCCTGCTCGTGCGCAGCAACCCCGATCTCGTCTATCATCCGACCGCCGCTGCGGTCGAGGCCTGGATCGAGGGCGGGCGATCCCTCGACGAGGCTGGACCCGACCGATGACCGGCGCACCGGCCCAGCCTGCTCCGCGCGTCAGCGTGGTGGTGCCGCATTATAACGATCTGGAGCGGCTGGACCGTTGCCTCGCCGCCTTGAGCGCGCAGACCATGCCGCGCGATCAGTACGAGATCATCGTCGCGGACAACAACTCGCCGGTCGGCCTCGCTGCGGTGGAGGCCGTGGTCGCGGGCCGCGCACGCATCACCGTCGCGATGACGCCGGGCGCTGGCCCCGCCCGCAATGCCGGGGCGGAGGTCGCGAGCGGAGAGATCCTCGCCTTCACCGACAGCGATTGCGTGCCGGAGCCGCAATGGCTGGAGCAGGGCGTCGCCGCGCTGGGGCACGAGGGCGATTTCATCGGCGGCGGCATGAAGGTGCTGGTGCCGCAGGGGCGCCCCATGACTGGCGCGGAGGCGTTCGAAACCGTCTTCGCGTTCGACAATGAACGCTATGTCCGCCAGCTCCACTTCACCGTCACCGCCAACCTCCTCTGCCCCAGTGCATTGTTCAGGAAGGTCGGTCCGTTCCGCACCGCCGTGTCCGAAGACAATGAATGGTGCTGGCGCGCGCGGGAGATGGGCTTTTCCATCGGCTATGCGGGCGCGGCGCTGGTCGGCCATCCGGCTCGCGCCGACTTCGCCCAGCTCAAGGGCAAATGGCGCCGCATCTGCGCCGAGCGCTATGCCCTGGCGCGCGAGAAGCACGGCTCCGCACTGCGTTGGGTCGCGAAGACCTGGTTGGAACTGCCCGCCATCCCCGTCCACGCGGTCAAGGTGATGGCCGACCCGCGCATTCCTTCGATGGGCGAGCGGCTCAGCGCGCTCACGACCCTCGTCGGCATCCGCCTGTGGCGCTTCATGGAGGGTCACCGCATCCTGCTGCGCGGCGGCGCGCACGAATGAGCGCCGCGATCCCGCCACCACTTCACGTCAGCATCTGTATCGTCGGCTTTCATAACGAGGAAGAGATCGCGGGCTGTGTCGCGGCGCTTGCCGCTTCGACCTATACGGATTTCGATATCGTCATCTGCGAAAACGGTGGCACCGCCTCGTGGGAGCGGCTGCGCGCCGCGCTTCCCGTAACGCTTGCCACTGGGCAGGCGGTGGAATGCCTCAATGCTGGCGCCAATCTCGGTTATGCAGGGGGCGTCAACGCCGCCATGCGCGCGCGACCGGATGCCGATGCGTGGTGGGTGGTGAACCCGGATACGGTGCCGGAGCCAGATGCGCTCGCCGCGCTGGTGGAGCGCTTGGCCCAAGGCGATTGCCATATGGCGGGTGGCGTTCTCTACAACGCGGCCGGGCGTGTGCAGGCGCTTGGCGGGCACTGGCGCGGCTGGCTTGGGCGCGCCGTCTCCCTCGGCATGGGCGCGCATGTCAATGCCCCGGTCGATGCCGCCGCGATCGAGGCGCGAATGAACTATGTGCTCGGCGCGTCGATGCTGGTCGACCGGCATTTCGTCGAGCGCGTCGGCCTGATGCGCGAGGATTATTTCCTCTATTGCGAGGAAGTGGAATGGGGCCTGCGGGCGGTGGCGATGGGCCTGAAGCTCGGCCTCGCGCCGGGCTCGCGTGTGCGTCACGATCAGGGGAGCACCACCGGCTCCGCTGGCGCCCATGCCGCCCGCAAGCGCCTGCCGATCTATATGGACGAGCGCAACAAGCTCCATGTCGTGCGCGATACGACGCCGTTGCGCTTTCCCGTCGCGGCGATGGCGACTTTGATCCTGCTCAGCCTGCGCTATGCGGCGCGCGGGGCATGGCGGCAATGGGGCTATGCGCTGTCGGGCTGGTGGGCAGGCGTGCGCGGAGAGCGCGGCATTCCGCCGTTCATGCAGGCCTAGCGCATCGTGCGCAAAAGTGGGAACCGGCTTTGCGCAAAAAACGATGCGACACCAAAAATATAGCGCGCGCGCCCTGCGTCAGGTTTAACCCAGCCTTCTGGTCCGCTCGGTGCCGATGAAGCCGGGCCGGTCCTGCGCTGGTATCGCCCGGATCAGCGCTGTCATGAAGGCATTGAGCTGGTCGTAGCGCGGGGGCGCATCGGGGCCGTGCCGCAAGGTCGATGCGCGCACCAGCACGCCATCGCCGATGGTCCCCGCCATCGCCGTCTTCAACCGGTCGCGCCGCTGGTTCCCGGCCGAACGGGGCAGATATTCGCCCAGCCGCGTCCAGTACACGATATCCTCGACCCGGCTTTCCTGCCCGGCTGTGAGCGCCATTGCGGGAATGGAGACGCCCCGGCCCAGCGCGATGTCGTTGCTACGGCGGGCCGTGATGGCGAGGCCGATCGCGGGATAGCAGGTCTCAGGCCGGTGAAGCTGGAGGATGTCGCTCTGCGCCGCGCCATAGGCGATCAGCAGCATCACCTGCTCGCCGGTCTCGCTGTTCACATAGAGCCGCGTCAGCGTGTCGGTATAGAGCTTGGCGGAGAGGCTGCCCGGCACCTTGGGCACCACGATGTCGCCGCCTTCGCCCAGCACCCAGACGCCGATGCGCGCGGGCACGAGCTGTGTCAGCGGCAGGCCTTTCATCAGGGTGATGAGCGTGCGCGGACGCAATGCCTCCGCCGCGGCCAGCGCCGCCACACAGGCGCCGCCGAACAGGAAATCGCGCCGCGCGATCATGCGTTCGCTCCCAGCCGGTCGCCCAGCAGGCGCTGCAACAGCCAGTCGATGCCGAACATCGCGGCGAGAGCGAGGGTGAAGAGCACGATGCCGGTCGTCACATGCAGGAAGCCCTGCGCCACGCCATCTCCGGCATAATAAGTGAGCAGGATCAGGACTATCACGCGGATGATGTTGACGAAGATCGCAACCGGAATGATGAGCGCGACGAGCAGCAGCGAATAGCGCCATGACGCCTTGTGCAGCAGATAGATGTAGAACAGGGTGATCGCCGTCAGCCCCACGATGCTGTTCATGCCCGCGCAGGCGTCCTCCACCAGCATCTGATAGCTGCCGACGAACAGGGTCACGCCCTCGCGCTGGATCGGGTAGCCCAGCGGTTGCAACAGCGCGGTCGCCACGGTGGAGACGAGGGTGCGCAGCGGCGCAGTCGCCTGATCGATCAGCCAGCCCGGCGGCGGCACGAGAAAGCCGAGATAGACGAACGGAAAGATATTGTGCCGCAGCGCGGGCCAGCCCGCCAGCCGATACGCCAGCGCCAGCATCGCGCCATAGACGCCCGCCGCCTCAAGGCTGATGAAGTCATAAGCGCGCCCGAAGACGTAGAGCGGCACCGCCAGCGCCAGGATCAGCACGATCGGCAGAGCACGGGCGGGGGAATGGCGCGCCCGCATGTCGGGCAGGCACTGGGTGATGAGCCACAGGCCGGTCGCCAGCACGATCGGGCCATGCGCGCCGATCTCCATCGACCACACCTCGCGCCCCAGCCCCGCAAGCGTGGGCACCAGCATCACGAGGAACCCGGCCCACAACGGCCAGTGCGCTGTCAAGGCATCGCGCCACCACGGAGTTTCTCCGCTGGTGGGGGGGGAGGGGGCTGTCCGCTCGGTCATCACCGCGGTCTTTGCACTGTCGCGCCGACTATGGCTTAAAAGTCGTTGAGGAAGGTGCCGATCACTGTCGCGCGATCCGAGGTCAGCTCGTCCGCGAGTTTCTTCACGTCGCCGACATAGCTGTCGTTCTTCTTCGCCACCAGCATCGCGTAGCGCACCGCCATCGCGATGCGGCGGGCGTCAGCGGAGCTGTTGCCCGGCGGGGTGTCGACGATAGTGACGTCATAGTCGCGCAGGCAGGTGTCCAGCAGTTCGCTCATCGCCCGGCTGGCGAGCAGCTCCTGCGGGTTGGGCGCGACGCCGCCCGAGTAGATCAGCGAGAGATTGGGGAAGACATCGCTCAGGATCACGTCGCCGAACTCGACTTCGGTATCGCCAAGGCACTGGCGCAGGCCGACCGGCGCCTTGTCCGGCGCGATATAGTCCTCCAGGCTGGGCGAGCGCATGTTAGCGTCGATCAGCATCGTATTGAGGCCCGCCATCGCGAAGGACATGGCGAGATTGACCGCGACATAGCTGGTGCCCACGCCCGGCGTCGCCGCGCAGATCGCGAGCGAACGCCGACCATCGCCAATATGCTTGGCCTTGAGGTGGGTTTGCAGCGAGCCGAAAGACTCTGCCTGGATCGAGTTCGGGGCGGAGAGCGCCACGATCTTGCGCGAAAAGCGGAAGCCCGTCCTGCCGCCCGCCGCCTGGCCGTTGTCATCCAGCGGCGCCGCGATGCCGGCCAGCGCCGGTGCGGCAGGGTCCGTGGCTGTCGCCGTTTCCACCGGTGCGCTCACCTCTTCGATCATAGCTTCACTTTCTTCCCTCTGGGGCAGGTCCATGTGGGTCATTGCTCGGCTCGCTTGAGCTGCGGCATACGCACACCGAGGACTTTCCACACCCAGCCTTCGTCTTCGCCGTCATCGGAATGGCCCATCACGCCGACCACGGGCAGTCCGCTGTTGGCAAGGTCTTCCGCCCCGCGCACCCTGCGGTTCAGCAGCTCGATGATCAGCGCGGTCATTATGCCCAGAGCCAGGCCCACAGCCAGCGCACCGCCGATGATGAGCGGAATGTTCGGGAATTCCGGGTCGCGCGGATTGACCGCGCTCGCCATCACACGAATGCCGGATTCGGTGCTCTGTGCCTGCTGCTGATAGTCGGCGACCTTGGCGAGCGCTTTGTCATATTGCGCCTTCAGTACCGCGAT
Source organism: Sphingobium sp. (assembly GCA_022652485.1). GTDB lineage: Bacteria > Pseudomonadota > Alphaproteobacteria > Sphingomonadales > Sphingomonadaceae > Sphingobium. The sequence continues at coordinate 105,453 of JALCRK010000003.1, read as the reverse complement.
GTCGGAGGCCATGCGCTGCGCCTCGTTCACCTTGGTGCTCTGGGAGAGCACCTTGTCCTTCTGCGCGGCGAGCATACTGGATGCGGACGGGCCGCTCGGGCCTCCACCCGCACGCGCGGCTGCGGTTTCACGCGCTACAGCGGCTTGGGCGGCGGCGAGCTGGCTCCTCAGAACCTGCAGATCGGGGTGGTTCGGGCCGAGAATACGCGACTGTGCCGCGATCTGGGCCTCGATGTTCGCAACCTGCGCCGTCGAAGGCGCGACGAACGCGGCCGCGGCGGCCTGCGCGGTGGGCGCAGCCTGCGCCAGAGCGGAGAGCTTCGCCATTTCGGGGTCGCTCGCGTCGGCCCCGAGGATGATGCCATTGGCCTTTTCGAACGCGGTCTTGCGCTCAACCGCCTCGTTCAGCTTCTTGCCGATGAGGGTAGCTTGCTTCTGGAACCAGTCGGCATTGCGCTGCGCGTCCTCGCGCTTGGCTGCCAGCGTCTGCTGGATATAGGCCTCGCGGACGGCATCGACCACCTTGCCGGCCGATTCTGGGTTGGTGGAGCGATAGACGATGTTGAGGACGTTGCTGTTCTCCACCCATACCGCATCGGTATGATCCATGATCGGCTGCGCCAGCCAGCGCCGGAAGTCACGATTGTCGCCTGCCGGACGCTGGGCATAAGCGGCGGCCATCTTGGGGGAGTTGGCCCAGCCCAGCGCGTCGACCACGCGGCCCGCGACCTTGTAGTCCTGAATGAGCTGGAGCTGCGTCTTCACATATTCGCGCGCCGACCGGCCGATCGTCAGGCCCGTGACCGGGTCCGGCTTCAGCAGGTCGAGATAGATGCGCGTTTCGGCGACATAGCGCGGAGGAACAATGGCGATAACGAGCAATGCCGCAAGAAAGCATCCGGAGACGCCGAGCAGGATAAGCGCCCGCCTCGCCCAGAGGATACGAAAAAACTGCAAAAAGCTCATGGGGTATTCCCTGTTCCTAGAAGAAGCGCTCGCCTACGTGGATCACATCGCCGTTCTTGATAGGTCCGGTTAGACTATATTTCTTAATTTCCTTACCATCACGGATTATTTTGATCTTGCCTTCCGATCCCATCGTGGTGAGGCCGCCCGCCGCGACGATCGCCTTGCGCAGGTCCATTCCCGGTTCGAGCTTCACAGTGCCCGGCCGGCTGATCTGGCCATAGATGTAGAAGGTCTCCGCCTTGGGGACGAACAGCTTGTCGCCCGGCTTCACGAACGGATCCTGCTCAAGCGTGCCGGTCGCGAGGGAATTGATGTTGAGCTTGATTTCCTCTCCGCTGGCGCGGCGCAGGCTGACATAATCGGCCCCGCTGTCACGCGGCCCGCCGACCTTGGCGAGGATCTCGGACACGCGATAGTTGCGATCGACCGGAACCATGCCCGGCTGGCCGACTTCGCCCAGCACGATCACATAGCGGCTGGCGTAGGTGGTGACGGAGATATTGATTACCGGGTCGGCGTAATAGCCGCCCTTTTTCAAGGCGTTCTTCACGTTTTCACGGAACTGGAGCACCGTCAGGTCCGCCGCCTTCACCGTGCCGAGAAACGGAAGCTGCAGCGTGCCGTCCGCCTGAATCTGGACCTGCGAATTGAACTCCGTGCGGCCCAGCACACTGGCGGCGATCACGTCACCGACGCCCAGCACATAGCCATCCTCGGTCGGAACCGTCGAGAAGACGGGCGCGGCCGGAGCTGCGCCGACGGGCGGGGCGGCGGGCGCCACCTGGGCCTGCGCGAGCGCGGCGCCCAGTATCAGGCTCATGAAAATCGCGGCCGTCTTGCCGACGACCTTGCCTTGCCTTTTCAGCAACCGGATCAGTGACATGGTGTGTTCACTTTCTGCTGTTCAACCTCATCCCGTTCAGAGCGACAAACTTGCCTGCAACGCGACGCGGTTGTTGTGATAGTCATAGAACGTCCCACTGGCGTCCCGGCTCTCTCTTGCAGCATTCAAGCTGAACTGGAGCTTAGGAGACATAGTGTAGCTGATCGAGCCGCTGATGGCCTGCTTGCGGTCGCCGGTCAGCGGGGGCACGCCGGTCGGCGGCGCGATCAGCAGACCCTGATAGCTCTTTTTCTTGGTGGTGAAGCCCGCCTGGAGGGCGATGCGCGGCGTCAGCGTGTAATTGGCGCTGAAGTTGTAGCCGGTACTGACGCTGAAGTTGGACGCGACCGCGAGGGTCGAGGAGGTTGACTTGCTGATCCCGGCGTCGAGGGTCAGCAGCGGCGTCGCCTGTAGCGTCAGGCTGCCGGACCAGTTGAGCCCCTTGAAATTCCGCAGGCCGGGCTGGCGCGGATTGAGGTTGGTCCAGCTTACCGAGGCGTTGCCCTGCAGGCGCGCGCCGATCGCGCGGCTGAAGCTGATGCCGTAAGAACGGGTGCGGTTGCCGTTTTCCTTGCCGTTGAGCAGGATCTGGTTGTCGAACCGCAGCTCGCGCTGCTGGGCGAAGAGCTGGATATCGCCGATCGAGGGATGCACATAATTGAGGCCCACCATGTAGGTGAGGGCATGGCGGTTGTTGATCTGGCGCAGGGTGGCGCTGTTGTGGCCCTCTTCATAGGTGATGCCCGCCGTGGGGCGCAGGCCGAAGCTCTTGCCGCAGGAGAGGTTGCCGCCGATCTGCCATTCGGTCTGGGCATTCTTGACACTGTTGATGCCGGTGCCCGCCGTGGGCGCAATCTCGCCGAGATCGCTCTGCCTGCGCTGGATATTGCCGGAAAAGCTGGGCGTACAGGGCGAGATGTTCAGCGTCAGACCGCTGTTCAGGTTGATGTTTTCCTTATCCAGCTTCTTGTTGTGGCGGTGGAAATCATAGCCGATGCCGCCCGCGATCGAAAAGCTGTGGGCGCCGAAAGGCAGGCCGAGATCCAGGTTAAGCTGAGGAATTAGCCGTTCCTCGCTCTGCGGTCCCGCCACGCTGGCGGAGCTGGTATGGGAAAAATTGCTGTCATAGCGCACTTCCGTGGAGGCGCTGATGCCCACGCGCTTGCCGCCCCCGCCTGCTGCGCCGCCGCCCATGCTGGGAACGCCCGGCTCTGCGGCCAGCGCGGCCGTCGAGGCGTATGCGATGCTGACAAGAGCGGTTCCTGCCGTGAAGAGCTTTTTATGCACCCTTATTTCCCCTTGTTTTCTTGTTGGGCGATCTCCGCCCATACCCCATTCCATTCGTACCGCATAGATGCTGCCGTGCACAATGCGGCCAGTGCAGGCTCATCCTGCCTCAATCCTGCCGCCCGCGAGAGCAAAAGGCGGTTGCGCCCCATTATTTCTTGACCGCGCCCTTCGCCTTGGCGGCGGGATCGAACGCCGCATTATACTGCACCGACTTCTCGCCCACTTCCAGTATGCGCTGGATCCTGTTGGCGACGATGGCGTCGGAGCGCTGTCGTGCGATCTGGCTCAGCGCCACGCGCACCGCCGCCTCGCCTGTCACCGGCTGGATCACGTACTCGCGCACCTTGTTGACGCGGATGATCCCGTTTTCGGGCGAGGCGAACACCGCGCCGTCCGGCAACTGGGCGATCTTTTCCGCGGCTTCCGCGCTGATGCTGAGCGCGTCGATGCTGCCCACCGCCTTTTGATACTGGACCTTGCGCTGGGTCAGCAGCTGCTCGATCTCGGTCATGGTGGTGAGCGGCTCGATGGCCTTGAGGAGATCGTGCGAGGCGACCGGCACGATGAGCTGATCGACGAGGAAGATGCGGCGCTGATCGAAGCTGGCCGGATGATCGGAAATATATTGCTGGGCCTCGTCACGCGAAGGCTTGGGCGCGCTCTCGCGGATCTTGTTGGTGAGCGCATCGACCAGAACCATCTGGCGCGCCTTCTCCTGCATGATCGCGGTCGCGGGCAGCTTGTCGATCTCTTCCTTCACCGCCTCGTCGGCCAGCAGACGCCGGATGATGATGGAGCGCAGCGCCGCCTGTTCCAGCTCCTTGCTGGGGGTGGCGGTGCCCGCTTCCTGCCGGATGTCGATGACGGTGATTTCCTCGCCATTCACTTTGGCCGCAACCTGCCCCGTGGGCGCAGAGCCGCCCTTGCCGCCGCAGGCTGCCAGCAGGAGGAGGGAGGGGAGGATTACTACGCCAAGGGTTTTCATGATTGCCTCTTGTTCCTATCACGGCGAATAAAGATGCCGCGTATTCGGCACGAATCAGTGGTGATATAATTCGGCTCTCTTCTGCGGGAAAGCTCGTAAACCATTGCTTTACAGATACGGCGTCAAGAAAAAGAACAACCACGGAAGGTAAAGCGCCAGAATGACTGACAGCAAACTCCGCCTGTGTCTAGCAGCTTCGGGCGGCGGGCATGTCAGGCAGATTCTGGATCTTGAGCCCCTGTGGCGGGATTATCCCCATGTTTTCGTGACGGAAGACACGGCGCTCGGTCGCTCGATCGCCGCGCGGCATCAGGCGGCGTTCGTCAGCCATGTGGCGCTGGGGCAGGCGCGGCTGGGTGCGCCGTTCAAGATGATGTGGGGCGCGCTGCGCAATTGCGTCGAGGCGTTCGGCATCGTGCGCAGGCACAGGCCGGAAGTGGTCATTACCACCGGCGCGGGGTCGATGTTTTTTACGATACTGTGGGCGCGGCTGCGGGGAGCGAAGATCGTGCTGGTCGATTCCTTCGCCCGTTTCGATCATCCTTCCGCCTTCGCGCGTCTCGGCGGGCCGCTCGCCCATCTCCGCATCGCCCAGGCCGAGGAATCCGCGCGCCACTGGCCCGGCGCGGTGGTGTTCAATCCGTTCCGCATTCTCGATGTGCCGCGCCCGCCCAAGAAGAAGCTGCTGTTTGCCACCGTCGGTGCAACGCTGAAGTTCGAGCGGCTGGTCGATCTCGTCCTCCACGCCCGGAAAAGCGGGTTGCTGGAGGGATATGAGGTGATCGTCCAGACCGGGGAGGGCGGCCTTCCGGCTGATCCGCCCGCAGGCATCACCTTTCACGAAACCCTGCCGTTCGATGATGTGCGGCAGATCCTGCGCGATGCGGACTATGTCGTCTGTCATGGCGGCACAGGGTCGCTCATCACCGCGTTGCGCGAGGGCTGCCGCGTGATCGCCGTGCCGCGCCGCTTCGCCCTGGCTGAGCATTATGACGACCATCAGGCGGAGATTACCGATGCCTTCCGGGCGCGGGGATTGCTGGAGACGGCGGATACCGACGCGGAGTTCGCCGCCGCCTTCGCCCGTCTTGCGGAACGCGTGCCGCGCTGCGCCACGACCGATCCCGGCGCGCTCATCGCGTATCTGAAGGAGTATCTGGAGGCTGTTGGCAGCCAGGGCTGAACGCTAAAAAGCGTTGCGGTGGATCAGCACTTTTGCGGTGTAGAACAAGATCGAGATGTCGCGCCACAGGCGCCAGCCGTGGACATATTCGAGGTCCGCGCTGAGGCGATTTTCCAGATCCTCGCGCTGCATCGTCGCGCCGCGATAGCCACGGATCTGCGCGAGGCCGGTGATGCCGGGCTTGAGCGCGTGGCGCACCCAATATTGTTCGTTGATCTCCCAGAACAGCTTGTCCCCCGCGAGCGAACCCAGCGCATGGGGGCGCGGCCCCACGAGGCTCATGTCCCCGCGCAGCACGTTGATGAGCTGCGGCAGTTCGTCGATGCTGGTCCTGCGGATGAAGGCGCCGACGCGAGTGATGCGGTCGTCGTCACGCTCGGTGGAGCGGTTCCCTTCCGCGTCACAGGCCTCGACCCGCATACTGCGGAATTTCAGGATGTTGAAAAGCTGGTTGGAGCGGCCGATGCGCTGCTGCATGAAGAAGACCGGCCCACGGCTTTCCAGCTTGATCGCGATGGCGACCAGCACGAACAGCGGCGACAGCGCGATCAGCGCCGGAACCGTGACGGCGAGATCCAGCACGCGCTTCTTCGCCCGGTTGGCCATGCTCAACGGCCCGCGCGACACCACCAGCGTGTCGTTGCCATGATAGGACGAAAGGCCGATCGCGCCGAGCGTGTTGGACTCGGGCAGCATCACCTCGCCCCGGATGTTCGCGCCTTTGAGCAGCAGCGCCCATGCGTGTTGCCGCTCTGGCGTGCAGGCGACCACCACGCGGTCGAAGCCGTGGAGATAGCTGGCGAGGCGGGAGAGCATCTTGGGGTTGTGCAGGTCCGGCTCGATCTGCTCGGCGGCGGCATTGATGATGTTGTCGTGATAGAGCCCCGTATACGGCAGGCCATCGAGGATCAGCAGCTCGTCGGTCAGCCTGTCGCCGGTCCGGTTGCGGGTATAATAATAAAAAGCGATGCGCGCCGAAGTCAGGAACAGTCCGCTGATGCAGATGCCCGCGGCGAACGAGGCGCGCGACACGGCCGACTGGGCGTGAAAGAAGAAACCGAACATCAGCACGATCAGCATCGTCATGAACAGCGCGGTCACGGCGCGCCGCAGGCTCTCCGCCAGCGAGCCGAGCACATCGATGGTGTAGGCGCTGCGGTTGATCGCGAGCAGGCCATAGAGCGGCACCAGCAGATAGCCCAGATTGATACCCGCCGGCGAAATCCACGCCTCGCCCCGCACCAGGCCGACAAAGGAAAAGCCGCTGATGAGGGCGGCGCAATCGAGAATGATGAGCTGGCTGTAGAGGATCAGGCGCACGGCCTGCTTCGACAGAGCCTTGCGGATAGGCGTGCGGGGCATATTAGCGCTTACGGCACGTATGTCCGTCACTCTGTGTGCTCCCTGTTATCCGTTCCGACCGATCGGACAGCCGTCGGCCATTCTTAACCCAATTGCGCAAGCCCAACGGCATATCCGCCATTTGTGGTTACGAAAGGGTAAATATGCATCAGGCTCTACTGTACAACAAACATAATTTCAGATGCATAAGATATGCGATGAACAGAACGCCTGGTATCGGAAAAAGTGCCTCAAAATGGGATTCGGGCAGGGGCGGCCGTGTTTTCAGTCCTGCCGCGCCGCCAAAACGACAAAGGCTCCCCAATGTCATGGGGAGCCTTTGAACCGGTTGGACCGCCCTGGGGGCGATCGACCTAGAGCATCGTGCGCAAAAGTGGGAACCGGCTTTGCGCAAAAAAACGATGCGGCAACAAAAATATAGAGCGCGCGTCCTGCGTCAGATTTAACGCAGCGCGCTCTAGAAAATCAGGAACGCAATCGCCGCGAGCGCCAGGCCCATCGCGGCATAGCCGCTGAGCCGGGACAGGCCGGAAACGGCGGTTTCGAGCAGGGAGCTGGCGTCGCGCCGCTCCTCGGTCGATTCCTGTTTTGATAAACGTGACGCAATCAGGCTTTGCATGGCAGCGACCTCACCTTGTACCGATACAATCGGCCGGGCTGGCTCTGACGGAGAAGGGGACGGGATTTTCTCCCTTATTTCCCTACCGTGCAACGTCTGGGGTTGCGGCAGTCCCATACCATTTCTCCATTATATGCGCCGTGATTTCGCGTCGCGCTGTCCAATGGAAGATTTTCCTAATGGCATAGCTTGAACATAGAGTAAATACAGGTGATTAACAAATTTTAAGCAATGCAAATGGATTTATGCTGTACTGCAACATAAATCCATATCGGAGGTTTTGATTGACCCTAAATGTCCTGTAATTGACTATATGTTCTCGTATTGCAGTGCGAAACGCGCAACGCGGCGCAAGTATTGGGTGTTCGGAAAAATATTAAAGCACTGCTCCATAGCCATATTGCGGAGTTGCGCCGCCGGTCGCCTGCAATAGATAGCCAAGCTGCTGGTGGTGGGTGCCGTCCCCCGCATAATAAGTGGTGTCGGCGGCGTCGGTCGCGTCGAGGAAGATCGTGCCGCTCGATGCGTACTGGATCTTGCAGATCGGCAACACGCTCACCAGCCCGTCAAAGCTCTGGCCCGTGTTCGCCTGCACATCGGTCAGGAACTGGCCGACCACCGCGTCGCTATTCGGATCGGCGAGCATCGCGCGGAACGACACGATGCGGCTCTGTCCTGTTGCGTCGCCGTTGATCGCGGTCGGCGTGACGGCGACCACCTTGAACCCGCGTTGCAGATAGCCGGTGGTTGCCGTGTTCAGCAGCGCGGTGAAATTGGCGTAATGCGCGGCGGCCGCCAGATTGCCGTTGGAGCTGCGCATGTCGTTGATGCCGATATTGCAGGTAAGGATGTTTTTCGATGGCCCGCCGGGATAGGTGTAGATCAGCGGCCCCGCCGCATCGTCGCGCTGCGCGGTGAGCGAAACGCCGGTGAAGGCGGACGCGATGCCCGATCCGCCGACCGCCGCGTTAATGACCCGGACATTGGTCGGCACCAGCTCCGCTCCGGGCGCGGTCAGCGTTGTGGCGACATTGTCGCCCGGCACCACGGTAGTGGTCGCCGTGTCGATGCATTCGGTAATGCTGTCGCCCAGCAGGATGAGCTGGCTGTCGATCGTGGGGATGCCCCAGTTGGAAACCATCGCAGCTGCCGCCGCGTCCGCCTGGGCATCGGTAAAGGTGCCTTTCCAGAACGCCAGCTCATAGAGATCGAAGCCGGTATAGGTGGCGGTGCCGCCGTTCGATGCCGCGCCCTTCGCGCCGATCAGCGCGCCGATGTCGGCCGTGCCGGTGAGCGATGTCTGCGCGGTGGGGGCGGCGTCATTGTTGATATAGAACCGCCCGCCCACGTCCGTTCCGGCGGATGCACCCGCGCGCGAGGCGAAGCCGACGACGTGCAACTGCGCGCCCGGAATGAACTTGCCGGGATTGCTCGCCGTGCTGAACACATCGACCGTGCCGCTGTGGAGCCGCCCGACCGCCTGGGTCGCGCCGGTCGCGGAAAACCATCGCAGCAGATAGCCGTTAGTGCGGTTGGTGTTGGTCGTATCGTCGGTATAGGCGGAGTAGCGGGTGGAGAAGAGCGGTACGTCCTCGCCCTTCGTCACCTTGTGCGCGCGCCACACCGCGAACAGCATCGACTGGCGGTGATTGATGCTGGCGAGCGCATTGGAAACCAGCAGATATTGCCCCGGCGAGAAGCGCCAGAACTTGCGCCCCCGCGCGTCGGTCATCTGCACCGGGCCGACCACGGTGGGCGTCGTGGCGCTTGCCGCCTGCTCCAGATCGGGCAACCCTAAGCGCAGCGTGATGTCGATGGCGAGGCCGGATGTCACGCTGAAGCGGACAAAGGGGCGGATGAAGGCCACGGTGGCGCCTCCATTCAGCGTTCTGGCGAAGGAAAAAGCCGTCAGCGATCCGGTAAGAGAAATGGAGCTGCTGCCGCCAGTTACGTAGGCGCCTCCCGAGGTGATTTCGTCGATCGCGAGGATCTGGCTTGAAATATTGGTGGCGCTTCCCGCCGATATCCGGGCGTACACAGCCGCAGCCCATGTCTGCGCTGTGGCGGCGGCGATGCCTGTCGGGGTGTCGAAATAGACCGAGACCACGCCGCTCGATCCGGGAGTGCCGAACACGCGTAGATCAAGATACGGAATGCCGTTTTCGACACCCGTGCCCACCACGGTTGAAGTCAGTCCGGTGGTGTTGGTCGCGTAGGCCCAGTTGTTCGGCACTATTCCCGGCGTACCGATCACAGCGCCCGCCATGTTGGGATTGCGTATCCTGTTGTTGGGAATGGCGGCAAGGCCGAGCAGCGGCGCGAGGCCTTTCAGGTCCGCGCAGTCCAGCACGAGATTGGAGCCATTGAGTGTCGCGGTCTGGCTATTGGGGTGATATTGCACCGTGGGGGCGACGGCAAAGGCCGTGGGCGAGGTTCCGGCAACGGGGCCGGAACCGGCCCCGCCGCGCCGGCGCATGGCCGCGCGCCGGGTCGTAAAGCCGAACATGCTCATCAGGCGAGCGCCACGATGTCTGCGGCGGTGGTGCCGGTTGCGCGGACAAATTGCGCGCGCACGTCGAGCACCTGGCCATTGGCGACATTCTTGAACGTCACGTCCGCCGCGCCGCCGACGCCGCGCAGGATTACCGTGCCGCCGGTGCCGACATAGAGCGCCTTGGGAATGATGCTCAGCTCCACGCTGTCGCTGGGGGTGACGGCGAACGGCGCGCGGGAAGGGGCGCCGGGAATGTCGCTGAGGGTCTGGAAATTGTCGGTCGCCATGTCTGCTCCTTGGAAAGGTTGCTCTGTGGCGCTGATAACCATTTATCATATCTGTAGGACAGGGAAATATTCCAAATAGGTTATTTTCTTGCAAGCCCTCGAAAAAGCGGGCGTTCCCTCGCGGTCATCGCCGGGATTCCCGTTGCCAGAGGCAGTCCATTTGCACCATGTAGTTACCAACGACATAGTCAACCAAACAGCGCTGCTGTGGTCGGGTGGGGGCATGGAATGGACGACTCGGATGCACTGCGGAACGAACTGAACCGCCAGAAGAGGACCGCGGGCGTGGTGACGGCGCTGTGGCTCGCTCTGCTGGGTGGCATGTTCGTGTGGCAGGCCACGCAATATCACGGCTTCGTCGAATTATTGGCCGAGTGGCAATACCGCGTGCTGGATCATTATTATCCCGGCATCACCATTGCTCTCCTCAGCCTGTTTTTCAGCGTCCCTCTTCTGGCGATGCTGTTCATCCTCTGGCGGCGCTGGCGCGCGAAGAATGAGGAGACGGGCGATCCGGTGGGCATCATGCTCAGCGCATCACGGCGCCTGCGGCGGGTCTGCGGCTTTCTGGCGCTTCTGAGCACCGCCGGGGCGCTGCTCGTCTATGTGCTGTCCCTCTGGCTCCCGCGCGAGGGGATGCCGGTGCATCTGGTGGATATCCGCAACGCGCAAAGCCCCTCCGTGCCCGAAGGCAGCGCCACGGTGGTCGGCCCGGTGGATATGGAGGCGCTGGTGCGGTTCGATGACAGGGCGCTCCTGTTTCACCGGCGGCTCTATTTCGCTCCCGTGCGCTATCGTCTGCGCGGAGAGGCGCTTCCCGCGCGCTTTTTCGTGCAGGTCGAGGAACGGGCGGACCTGCCGCGTCATTTCCTTCCCGTGCGCAGTGGCGTGCTGGCGAGGGGGGCGCTTCCGGGCGATGTGGAGCGGCTTTACCGCAATATCCGCTATCCCGTCGCGGAACGACCCTATCTGCTCTACCGGGACGGGGACACGCTGCGCTGGCGCTATCATATGCTGGCCGGGCAGATGGCGATCGTCGCGGCGCTGCTGGCGCTCAGCGCCTGGCGCGAAGGGCTGCGCGGCAAGAGGATAGAGCGGCGCATTGCCGCCTTGAACGCAAAAGGCACCTCTGCGTCAAATTGACGGTTAACCGCGTCTTCAGTCTGTTTTGCAACCGCCTATTGTCGGTCGGGATGGCATCTGCCTTTTCATGGCAGGTATATTTAGCAAAATGATGATGACCGGCGCGTGCGCGTCGTTGGCGGCTTTCGCGCTGGGCATTTCGATGCCCCAGCCGGTCAGGCCCGCCGAGCCGGCGCGCGCCTCCTCGTCAGCTACCGTGATGGCTTCCTATGTCGAGCAGCGGCAGGTGCCCGCAACCGGCGCGGTCGATAGTGGCAACCAAATCCTGCCCGCTCCCGACGGCCTTTATTATCTCGATGCGCGTTTTGCGGACGGCAGCCGCACCCGCTTCCTGATCGATACGGGCGCGAGCGTGACGGTGTTGACCGGCGCGGATGCGCGCCGTCTTGGCGTCCGCATGGAAACCCCTGCTGGTTCCGGCTCCAGGCTGCGTACGGCGGGTGGCATGACCGAGGCGCGCTCGGCCACCATCGAGCAGATGGATATCGCCGGTCGCAAGCTGAGCAATATCAAGGTGGCGGTGATCGACAACGGCCTGCCGGTCTCGCTGCTCGGTCAGAACGCGCTCGCGGAACTGGGCACGATCACGCTCGGCAATGGCCGCATGACCATCGACTGAAGTCGATTTTCCCAAAGAAGAGATGGATGCCCCGCGAGGATTCGAACCTCGATTGACGGAGTCAGAGTCCGTAGTCTTACCTTTAGACGACGGGGCAACGGAGGCGTCGATCTAGGCGCGGTCCTTCGCCCTGTCAAGGCACGCGAAACGGCGAAGCGAAATTCCCCGATATGCGCCGAAGCTATGCGCAGACGCGGGTGCCGCCCGGGAGTATTTGGCCTCTACGTCCTCGGGCATGGTTGCGCGCCCGGCAAAGAATGCCTAGTGTCCGTTTCAAGTGCCGCGCAGACCGCGCGGCGGGCATAAGAGTATTGTGAAGCAATGGCGCAACAGCCTCGCCAAGAGACGGCAGGTGCCGTCCGCCCCTCGAAAAAACGGGGCAATGGCAGTTTCAAGGAAACGGCTCCGCGCAAGCCCGCGCCCTGGTCCGGGCGCGGCAGCTATGCGGCCATAGACCTCGGTACAAACAACTGCCGCCTCCTGATCGCCAAGCCCTCCGCAGACGGATTTGTGGTTGTCGACGCCTTTTCGCGTATCGTCAGGCTGGGTGAGGGGTTGGCGGGTAGTGGTGCGCTGTCCGAGGCGGCGATGGACCGGACGATCGCCGCGCTGGGCGTTTGCGCGGAAAAACTGCGCACGCGGCAGGTGACGCTGGCCCGCTCGGTCGCGACGGAGGCCTGCCGCCGCGCGTCCAATGGCGTAGAGTTCATAGCGCGGGTCAAGCGCGAAACCGGCATCGTGCTGGATATCATTTCGGCGCAGGAGGAAGCCCGCCTGGCCGTGATGGGGTGCCACGCCCTGCTGGAGCCGGGTGACGGCCCTGCGCTGATTTTTGATATTGGCGGCGGTTCGACCGAGCTGGTTCTGGTGGATAGCAGCGGAGCCGCGCCGCGCATCATCGATTGGCTGAGCGTGCCGTGGGGCGTCGTCTCGCTCACGGAAAGCGAATTACCGCCCGGCGACGATGAGAGGGCGCGCACCGAGGTCTATGCCCGGATGCGCGCGCGGGTGGCTGAGGCCGTGGCTCCCTTCGCCGAACGTCTGCCCACCAATGCGGACCAGCCGCGCCTTCTAGGGACATCCGGCACGGTCACGACGCTGGCGAGCGTCCATCTCGATCTTCCCAAATATAACCGGCAACTGATCGACGGGCTGATCGTGCCGACTTCCTCGATGCGGACCATTTCGCAGCGCCTGTCCCTGATGACGCTGGAGGAGCGGCGGGCTCTGCCCAGCATCGGTGCGGAGCGGGCGGATCTGGTGGTGGCGGGGTGCGCCATTCTCGAAGAAATCCTGAATATCTGGCCCGCCGAACGCCTCGGCATTGCCGACAGGGGCATTCGCGAAGGCATTTTGCGCTGTCTGATGGATCAGCGTCTGTGAGGGGCGCGGGTGCCGGCAAGGTCCGGGTCAAGACCGCGAAGAATCGCACCGCTCAGTCGACCCGCTGGCTGCAACGGCAGCTGAACGACCCTTATGTCAAGCAGGCCAAGGCGCAAGGATGGCGCAGCCGTGCCGCGTTCAAGCTGATGGAGCTGGACGAGAAGTTCGGCTTGCTGAAGGGGGCGCGCGCGGTGGTCGATCTCGGTGTCGCGCCCGGCGGATGGGCGCAGGTGGTCCGCAAGCGCGTCCCGCAGGCGAAGGTCGTGGGCATAGATCTGCTGCCGGTGGACCCGATAGAGGGCGTTGTGCTGTTGCAGATGGACTTTCTCAGCGAGGCGGCCGACGCGGCGCTTAATGACGCGCTGGGCGATGCGCCTGACCTCGTATTGTCGGACATGGCGGCGAATACGGTCGGCCATGCCCAGACGGATCACCTCCGCACGATGGGGCTGGTCGAGGCGGCAGCCTGGTTCGCAGTCGAGCACCTCAAGCCCGGCGGTGCCTTCGTCGCCAAGGTGTTCGCGGGCGGAACGGACAAGGATCTTCTCATTTTGCTGAAGCAGAATTTCCGGACCGTGAAGCACGCCAAGCCGCCCGCCAGCCGCAAGGGCAGCAGCGAATGGTATGTCATCGCGCAGGGGTTCAAGGGGCAGGCCGCGCCAGCCCCCGAAGCCTGATTATCCCGCGATCCCGCCCGCCGCGAGCACGGCGAGGGTGAGCAGTTCGCTGGCATTGGAGGCCATCGTGGCGACTTGCACCGGCTTTTCCATGCCGACCAGCATCGGGCCGATGACGCTGTCTCCTCCCAGCTCGCGCAGCAGCTTGGCGGAGAGATTGGCCGATTGCAGCCCCGGCATGATGAGGCAGTTGGCGGGGCCGGAAAGGCGGCAGAACGGGTAGTTCTTCATCACCGTGGGATTGAGCGCCACGTCAGGCGCCATCTCGCCCTCATATTCGAAGTCCACACCGCGTTCGTCCAGTATCGCAACCGCCTCGCGCAGATTTTCGAGCCAGTTACCCCAGGGGTTGCCGAAGGTGGAGTAGGACAGGAAGGCGACGCGGGGCTCATGGCCCATGCGGCGGGCGACGGCCGCAGTTCCCTCGGCGATGTCCGCCAGCTCGATCGCGGATGGGCGCTCGTGCACGGTGGTATCGGCCATGAACACCGTATGGCTTTGGCCGACAAGGATATGGATGCCGAAATTGGTGCGGCCCGGCACCGGATCGATGACGCGGCGAACTTCACGCATGGTCTGGCTGTAGGTGCGCGTCGTGCCGGTAATCATTGCGTCCGCCTCGCCCATCTTGAGCAGCAGCGAGCCGAAGATATTGCGATCCCGGTTCACCATGCGCTCGCAGTCGCGGCGCAGATAGCCCCGGCGCTGAAGGCGGGCGTAGAGCATGTCCACCATCTTCGGTACCAGCGGCGAGTTGACGCTGTTATGTACCTCGAAGCTGTGCGGATCGGCGACGCCAAGCGCGCGCAGACGGTCATAGACATCCTGCCGACCGACCAGCACCGGAATACCATAGCCGCCGTCGCGGAACTGGATCGCGGCACGCAGTACCACTTCTTCCTCGGCTTCCGCGAACACCACGCGCTTGGGGCTGGCCTTGGCGCCCTCATAAGCGAGGGTGAGAACGGCTGTGGTCGGGTTGAGCCGCGCCTTGAGGGACTGCCGATAGGCGTCCATATCCTCGATTGGCTTTTGCGCCACGCCGCTATCCATCGCCGCCTTCGCGACGGCAGCGGACACGACTTCCATCAGGCGCGGATCGAACGGTGCCGGGATGATATAGTCAGGGCCAAAGCTGTGGAGCTTGCCATAAGCGCGCGCGACCTCCTCGGGAACCTGCTGCCGCGCGAGATCGGCGATAGCGGTGGCGGCGGCGATCTTCATGTGCTCGTTGATCGCGGTTGCGCGCACATCGAGCGCTCCCCGGAAGATGAACGGGAAGCCGAGGACGTTGTTCACCTGGTTGGGATAGTCAGAACGCCCCGTGGCGACGATCGCATCCGGGCGGGCGGCCTTGGCATCCGGCGGGGTGATCTCCGGGTCGGGATTTGCCATCGCGAAGATGATCGGCTTGGGCGCCATGTCCTTGACCATATGGGGCTGGACCGCCCCCGCCGCCGACAGGCCGATGAAAATGTCCGCGCCCTTGAGTGCCTCCTCCAGGGTGCGCCGCTCCGTCTTGGCGGCGTGGGCGGATTTCCACTGATCCATGCCCTCGGTGCGGCCTTGATAGATCACGCCATTGCGGTCGCACATCAGGATGCGGGATTTGTCCGCGCCCATCGCGATAATCAGCTCTGTGCAGGCGATGGCGGCGGCGCCAGCCCCGTTGACGACGATGCTGACGTCCTTGATGTCCCTTCCGGTGATATGCAGCGCGTTGATGAGTCCCGCCGCGCAAATGATTGCGGTGCCATGCTGGTCATCATGCATGACCGGAATGTTCATGCGCTCTTTCAGCGCCTGCTCGATGATGAAGCATTCCGGCGCCTTGATGTCCTCAAGGTTGATGCCGCCGAAGGTGGGTTCAAGCAGCGCCACCGCATCGATGAACGCCTGCGGATCTTCGGTCGCGACCTCGATGTCGATCGAGTCCACGTCGGCGAAGCGCTTGAACAGCACCGCCTTGCCTTCCATCACCGGCTTGGACGCGAGCGCGCCCAGGTTGCCGAGACCGAGAATGGCGGTGCCGTTGGAAATGACCGCGACGAGATTGCCCTTGGCTGTGTAATCATAGGCGGTGGCAGGGTTTTCCGCGATGGCCTTGACCGGCACGGCGACGCCCGGCGAGTAGGCGAGCGAGAGATCGCGCTGTGTCGCCATAGGCTTGGAGGCGATGATCTCGATCTTGCCGGGGCGGCCGGTCGAGTGGAAAAAAAGGGCTTCACGCTCGGAAAATTCGATTGTGGGGCGATCAGACATACTTGTCCCTCATGATTGAACCGATGCGTGCAGGCGAGCTTGCCCCCTAGCGTTATTTATAGGCAGGTAACAAGAGCGGAGCGCAAATTTGTTGGACCAGTACGGGATGTGCTTTCGTCCGTGCCTCCAAGACGCTATCGCTGCGTCCGATGGATAGCCAGTCTGCTCCCTCTGTTGCCGCGCCGCTGACCCCCATGATGGCGCAATATTTCGAGCTCAAGTCCAAGGCGGGCGATTGCCTCCTGTTCTATCGCATGGGAGATTTTTTCGAGCTCTTCTTCGATGACGCAAAGGCGGCAGCAGCGACACTCGACATCGCGCTCACGTCCCGTGGCGAGCATGACGGCGCTCCCATCCCGATGTGCGGTGTGCCGGTGCACAGCGCCGAAGGCTATCTCGCCCGCCTGATTCGTGCCGGGCACCGGGTTGCGATTGCCGAGCAGACGGAAACCCCTGCGGAGGCGAAGGCGCGCGGTGGATCCAAGGCGCTCGTCGCGCGCGGTATCGTCCGTTATGTGACCGCGGGCACGCTGACGGAAGACACGTTGCTCGATGCGCGGGCCGACAACATTCTGGTCGCCATCGGCGAGGCTGCGGGCGAGATCGGAATCGCGGCGGCGGACATCTCCACAGGGCGGTTCGAGGCGATGTGTGTGGACGCGCGCGCTCTCGATGGGGAGCTGGCGCGGCTGGGCGCGAGCGAGATCGTGCTAATCGAAGGGTCGAGCCTCGATGTCGCGGGGGCGCGCAGCTTCGACAAGGCGGCCTTTTCCTCCCAGCGGGCGGAGGCGCGGCTCAAAGGCCTGTTCGGCGTTGCCACGCTGGATGGCTTCGGCAGTTTCAGCCGTGCAGAACTCTCAGCCATCGGCGGGCTTCTCGCCTATCTCGATCATGCCGGGCAGGGGAGGTTGCCGCATCTCGCGCCGCCGGTACACATTGCGCCGGGCAGCCATATGGCGATCGACGCGGCGACCCGCGAGAGCCTCGAGATCACCGCAACCATGAGCGGCAGCCGGGCAGGCAGCCTGCTGCACAGCATCGACCGCACAGTCACTGGCGCGGGTGCGCGCCTGCTCGCCGCCGATCTTGCAACGCCTCAACTGGGCCGCGATGAAATCGAGGAGCGGCTTGATCTCGTGCAATGGCTGCATGACCACAGCGGTCGGCGCGAGGCGCTGCGTGCTGCCTTGCGCGCGCTGCCGGATGTCGGCCGTGCGCTGGGCCGTCTCGCTATGGGCCGTGGTTCCCCGCGCGATCTCGGCCAGCTGCGCGACGGCCTCAACGAGGCGCGGATGCTGCGCGAGCGGCTTGCCAAGGCCGAGCAACGCCCGGCTCTGCTGGATCGGTTGCTGCCCGCGCTGGATGGGCATGGCGAGCTGGTCGATGAACTGGCGCAGGCGCTGGTGCCGACGCCTCCCACAGAGGCGGCCAATGGCGGTTATATTGCGGAGGGCTATGACGCGGCGCTGGACGAGTTGCGCCGTCTGGGCAGCGATGGCCGCCGTGCCATCGCACTGCTTGAGGCGCGTTACCGCGATGAAACCGGCATCGCGGCACTGAAAATCCGCCACAATGCGGTACTCGGCTATCATGTCGAGGTGCCGGCCAAGCATGGCGATGCGCTGATGCGGGAGGGGGCGGGGTTCACCCACCGCCAGACGCTGGCCGGGGTGGTGCGGTTCAATTCGGTGGCCCTGCATGAGGAAGCCAGCCGCGTGTCTCAGGCGGGAGCTCATGCGCTGGCCGCCGAGGCCGCGCATCTTGAGAGCCTGATCGAGATGGCTCTCGCCCGCAAGGACGCCATCACGCGTGCGGCGCAGGCATTGGCGCGGCTTGATGTGGCCTCTGCGCTCGCCGAACGCGCCGCGGAAGGTGGCTGGGCGCGGCCCGCATTCGTTGCTGACCAACGGCTGGATATCGTCGGGGGACGGCACCCCGTCGTCGAGGACGCATTGCGGCGCGATCGGCAACCCTTTGTCGCCAACGATTGCGCGCTCCACCAAACGGACCGGCTGTGGCTCGTGACCGGCCCGAACATGGGCGGCAAGTCGACGTTCCTGCGGCAGAACGCGCTGATCGTCCTGCTGGCGCAGGCGGGAAGCTATGTTCCCGCACAGTCGGCCACGCTGAGCCTTGTCGACCGCCTCTTCAGCCGCGTTGGCGCCTCGGACAATCTGGCGCGCGGGCGCTCGACCTTCATGGTCGAGATGGTCGAGACTGCGGCCATTCTCTCTCAGGCGACGGAGCGCAGCTTTGTTATCCTGGATGAGGTCGGCCGCGGTACATCCACCTATGATGGCCTGGCGCTGGCATGGGCGGTGGTCGAGGCGGTCCACGAGGTGAACAAATGCCGCTGCCTCTTTGCCACGCATTATCACGAGCTGACGCGGCTGGCCGAGACGCTCCCGGCGCTATCCCTGCATCACGTCCGCGCCCGGGAATGGAAGGGCGATCTGGTGCTGATGCACGAGGTGGCGGAGGGGCCGGCGGACCGCAGCTATGGCATCGCGGTGGCGCGTCTCGCGGGCTTGCCGCCTGCGGTGCTGGCGCGCGCAAAGGCGGTTTTGGCGAAGCTGGAGGCGGGCCGGGCCAAAACGGGCGGCATCGCTGCCGGGCTGGATGACCTGCCGCTGTTTGCCGCGTCGATCGAGGCTAAGGAAGACCTTAACCCCGATCCTTTATGGGAAGCCTTGAACGGTATCGATGCGGACACACTCACCCCGCGCGAGGCGCTAGATGTAATATACAGGCTCAAGGCGCTGGCGGAACAGGCGAGGGACATTACATAGCAATCATGACCGATTTCTTTTCCGCATTGCCCAATCGCCGCGCTATCATAGACCGGCGTGCGCTGGCCGACCATCTGGAGCAGGTGGTCAAGGACGCCGATACCCACAATAGCGCGGTTCTCCGGGGCAAGATCGTCGGAATATTGGCCGGGGCACTGGCTTCGGGCCGGGCGGAAGCGATGCGCCGCCTGCACGATCATCCCACCAACGGGCGCGAAACCGTGCAGGCGCTGGCATTTCTGACCGATCAGATCCTGCGTATCCTCTATGACGCGACCATCCGCCATCTCTATAACCCCGGCAACCGCAGCACGAGTGAGCAGATGGTGCTGCTGGCGGTGGGTGGCTATGGCCGCGGCGAAATGGCGCCTGGCTCGGATGTCGATATCGCGTTCGTAACCCCCTACAAGCCGACCGGCTGGACCGAGCAGGTGATCGAGTCCATGCTGTATTCGCTGTGGGATCTGGGCCTGAAGGTTGGACATAGCAGCCGCTCGGTGGACGAGATGATCCGCATGGCGAAGGCCGATCTTACCGTGCGCACCGCGCTGCTAGAGGCGCGCTATGTCTGGGGCGATCGCGAAGTCTATGACGAGGCGCGGACGCGCTTCGGCGCGGAAGTGGTGAAGGAAGGCGCGCGGGCGTTTGTCGCGGAAAAGCTGGCCGAGCGCGAGGAGCGCCATAAACGGATGGGCGACAGCCGCTATGTTGTCGAACCCAATGTCAAGGAAGGCAAGGGCGGCCTGCGGGATTTGCAGACCCTGTTCTGGATCGGCAAATATGTGAACCGTATCGATAATGTCGCGGGTCTGGTCGATGCCGGGTTGCTGACCGCGCAGGAGCTGAAACAGTTCCAGAAGGCGGAGAGCTTTCTCTGGGCGGTACGCAGCCATCTGCACGACATTACAAAGCGCGAGGAGGACCGGCTCACCTTCGATCTTCAGCTCGAGGTGGCGGAACGCATGAACTTCACGGCTCGTTCGGGCCGTTCGGGAGTCGAGCGCTTCATGCGCTATTATTTCCTCATGGCGAAGGTCGTCGGGGATTTGACCGGCGTGTTCCTCGCGCATCTCGATGACCAATGGGCAGTGCGCGGACGGCGCTTCATGCCGACGCTGTTCCGTCGCCCGCGCAAGCTCGATGGCTTTGTGTTGGAACGCGGGCGTATCGCGCTTCCCAGCGACGATTTCTTTCAGAGCGATCCGGTGCGCCTGCTTGAGATTTTCGCGCTGGCGGATAAGCATGAGCTGGAAATTCATCCCAGCGCGATGATTGCGGCGCGGCGCGATGCGCCGCTCATCGATAACAGTGTGCGCAAGAATCCGCGCGCCAATGCATTCTTCATGGATGTGCTCACATCGCCGCGCGATCCCGAGAAAGTGTTGCGCTGGATCAACGAGGCTACGGTTTTCGGGCGGTTCATTCCGGATTTCGGCCGGGTCGTGGCGCAGATGCAGTTCGATATGTACCATCACTATACCGTCGATGAGCATACGATCCGCGCTGTAGGATTGCTGGCGCAGATCGAGCGGGGCGAGCTGACGGAGGATCATCCGCTATCGAGCGATTTGATGGGCAAGGTTGTCTCGCGTCGCGTGCTGCATGTCGCGGTACTGATGCACGACATCGCCAAGGGACGCGGCGGCGACCACAGCCTTCTGGGTGCGGAGGTGGCGGAGCGGCTTGGCCCCCGCCTCGGCCTGAGTGCCGCAGAGACCGAGACTGTATCCTGGCTGGTCCGGCACCACCTCCTGATGAGCGCCACCGCTTTCAAGCGCGACCTCTCCGATTACAAGACCATCATGGATTTTGCCGAAGTGGTCCAGAGTGCGGAGCGCCTGAAGCTGCTGCTGATGCTGACGACGGTCGATATCCGGGCGGTGGGGCCGGGGGTGTGGAACAGCTGGAAACGGCAGCTCCTGTCTGAGCTATACCACGCTGCGGAGGAAGTTCTGCGCCTTGGCCACAAGTCCACGGGGCGCAAGGAGAAGGTCGAGGCCAAGCAAAGGGCGTTGCGGCAACAACTGGACATCACTGACGCCGAATTCGGCAGTCTCGCCAGGCGCCTGCCGGAAAGCTACTGGATCGCGGAGGCCGATGACATCCTGGCGCACAATGCGCGCCACATTCTGGCGGCGGGCAAGGCGCCCCTTTCGATTGCTGCGCAGGTCTATCCGGAGCGGGGTGCCACCCTCGTTACCATCTATGCGGCGGACCATCCGGGTATTTTCTATCGCATTGCCGGGGCAATACATCTCGCGGGCGGAAGCATTATCGACGCGCGCATCCATACCACGCGGGACGGCATGGCGATCGACAATTTCCTGGTGCAGGATCCCCTCGGGCGGCCGTTCGACGAGCCCAGCCAGCTCAGCCGCATCGAGCGCGCTATCGAGGACGCGCTCGCCAACAAGCAGAAACTCCAGCCCAAGCTGGAGGCGCGGCCGCTCCCCAGGGCGCGGGCGGAGGCGTTCGCGATCGCACCCAATGTGCTGATCGACAACAAGGCCTCCAACCGCTTCACGGTGATTGAGATTCACGCGCGGGACAAGCCGGCGCTGCTCTTCAACCTCGCCTATGCGCTGTTCCAGTCCAAGGTAACGGTACACAGCGCGCACATCTCGACCTATGGCGAACGCGCGGTGGATACCTTCTACATCACCGATCTCCTCGGAGGGAAAATCGAGAGCAAATCGCGTCTGCAAACGCTGGAACGGCGGCTTCTGGAGGCTTCCGAGGCCACCGTGATGGAGCAGATGGCGGCCTAAATGATTTCCATCGCCATGCCGGGCGCAAGCCTCGGCAGAATGGAGTCCATATCCGCCCGCGATATGGCGACACAGCCTTCCGTGGGTTTCGGTGATCCATCTTCTCCCGGCACCCAGATGTGCCAGAAGATCGCGCTGCCCATGCCGGGAACGGGCGGCGCGTCGTTATGGCCGAGCACGATAATGATGTCGTAGGCGGCGTCGTCCCGCTGCAGGCGCTCATGGGAATAGGCATGGGGGAGGAGCACGGGTCGGTTGTAGACCGGATCGTCCATTCCGTCTGACCAGCCGTCATTTTCCCGCGTCCATCGCCACGGGATGAGCAGCGCTGCCTCCAGCCTTACCCGCTTGGGGCGCAGCAGGGCGCCGCGGACAAGCCAGATGCCGAGCGGCGTGCAGCCATCGCCTTCGCGCTTGGCGTGAGCGTCGCAGGGGCCGCCCTTGCCGATAGAGCAGGGAATGCGCATTCCATCGAAGCTGAGACTGCGGCTTGCCACATCGACCCTGATGGCGGCGCTCATATTTATTGTGGTCGCATCGCCTGTCGCGGAAAACGGGTCCTCACTTTTCCGCGTGATGCTCACAGCTGGTGTCCGGTTCTGTCCCGCTTGGTGTCGAGATAACGCGCGTTGTGCGGGTTTGGCGGCAGGGCCAGCGGCAGCCGCTCCGCCACGCGAATGCCTTCCGCCTCCAGCCCGATGACCTTGGCGGGATTGTTGGTGAGCAGCCGCAGCTCTTCCACGCTCAGCAGGCGCAGCATCTGCGCCGCGACAGAGAAATCCCGTGCGTCGATCGAAAAGCCGAGCCGCGTGTTGGCGTCGACCGTATCGAAGCCCTGATCCTGCAACGCATAGGCGCGCAGCTTGTTAATGAGGCCGATGCCGCGCCCCTCCTGACGGAGATAGAGCAATACCCCCCATTGCGCGTCGGCGATCTGGTGCAAGGCGGAATGCAGCTGGGGTCCGCAGTCGCATTTCAGGCTGCCCAGCACGTCGCCGGTCAGGCACTCGCTGTGAAGGCGGACAACCGGTAGCGATCCATCGCGCTTGCCCACCACCAGCGCGACATGTTCGCGCGGGTCTCCCGGTGTGCGGAAGGCCACGATCTCGGCGGACTCCGCAGCGGCGACCGGCAGGCGCGCGCGTGTGGCGATATAGAGATGCGGCGCTCCATCGAAGCGAGCGATATCCAAGGCTTCGGCGCTGGCCTCCACCGAAACCGGCTGGGTGGAGACGAAGAAGGCGGGCAGGATTCCCGCCAATCGCGCAAGGCGGAGTGTGGCTGCTGCGGCTTGCGGCGCGTCGATATGCAGCGCGCGATAGGGGCCTTTCAGGGGCGTCGCGAGATCGCGCACCGGATCGGCAAGCGCCATCGCGCCCGCAAGATCGATCCAACTCTCGCGCTGCACCAGTACCGGGGCTTCCGGAACGGCCGCCTCGCGCTGGTTGGCGAGCCGGAGCGTTAGTGCCCGCGCGGCGGAGATCAGGATGGGCGCTTCACTTCCGGGATCGAAGGCGGGCAGGCTGGCCTCATCCGCGCTTTCCACTGCGAGCAGATGGAGGCGTTCAGTACCCGCCATGACCTCGACCGGCCAGCCACGCCTCAGCGCGTCGATCGCCTTGGCGACTGCGCGTGCGGCCGCCGGCTCGCTCATCAGAAGGCGAACTCGGTAATGAGTGGTGCGTGGTCAGAGGGGCGCATCCAGCTGCGGCAATTCTCCGCGACGCGATGGTTCCTCGCCTTGTCCGCCAGCTCCGGGCTGACCCACATATGATCGAGCCTGCGCCCGCGATCCGAAGCCGCCCAGTCCTTGGCGCGATAGCTCCACCATGTGTAGAGCCGCTCCGGCGCGGGATAGAATTTGCGGCCGAGATCGACCCAGTTATGCGCCGCCTGCAACCGGCCCAGCAGTTCGCACTCCACCGGGGTATGGCTGACGACGTCAACGAGCTGCTTGTGGCTCCACACGTCGCACTCCATCGGCGCGATGTTGAAATCGCCGGTGAGGATCGTCGGTGTCTCCAGCTTTTCCGCCCAGGCGATCATGCGCTCGAGGAAATCGAGCTTCTGCCCGAATTTGGGGTTCTGCTCCCGGTCCGGCACTTCTCCGCCAGCGGGCACATAGACGTTTTCCAGCCGCACGCCATTGTCGAGCCGCACGCCGACATGGCGCGCCTCCTTGTTCGCCTGCCAGTCGAGCCGGTCGTCCTCACGCATCGGCACCTTGCTGATGATCGCGACGCCGTGATGCATTGGCTGGCCGTGGAGGATATGGTGATTATAACCCATCTGGCGAAAAACGCCGCCGGGGAAGATGTCGTCCGTCACCTTGGTTTCCTGCAGGCACAGAATGTCAGGAGCTTCCTCCTGCAAAAAGCGGGTGACGAGATCGATACGGGCGCGGACGCTGTTGATATTCCACGAGGCGATTTTAAGAATTTGAGGCATATCCCATTCCCCCTAGGGGGCTTGGCAAGCCTGCGCAAGCCATGTTCATTGTAAATGAAAGACCCCCGCTCCGGGGGCGTGGAGCGAGGGTCCAGTCTGCGCTATTGGGCGCAATCACAAAGTGGGCGGGCCGGATAACAGGGGGAAGTCCGGCCGCTTCCTCTGCGGTTAAGTCCTTCTAGCCGATTCTGGCTGTCGCCAACATGAACAGAATTATGAACGAAACGGTTCGTCGCTTGCCCGCACCGTTCAGCCGCCCCCGCGCGGACCTTGCGGGCGGGGATCGCGCCAGCGGAATGCCGAATCCGCTACCGCCCCGTTATAGCGCTGGCCGGTGAGGCGCACGGCGGTGCGGTTGCCCTGCGCGTCGCGCGCGACCCAGCCATAGAGGTTGAGGCCTGCGGGCGCGGAGGATTGGCGCTGAAACACCAGCATGATGGTGCCGAACTCCGGGCGCTTGGGGTCGCGCGCCTCGACCGAGAGGATGTTGGGGTCGCCGGTCTGGATGATCTTGCTGAACCTGGTGAAATCGCGTGACGGATCGATCAGCGCGCCCAGAGGCGAGCTGCCGATCGGCCAGCGTTGCACCTGTCGCACCTCATAGTCGATCATGGTAAGCGCGTGGCCGTCTCCCACGATCAGCAGCGGCACACCCTCCTGATACTGGAAACGGATCTTGCCGGGCTGCTTGAGGGTGAGCTTGCCGGTTAAGGTCTGCCCCTTGCGGTCGGTCTGGGAAAAGTCCGCGACGAGGCTCTTCGTCTGGCGGATATAGTCCGCAACCCTGGCGAGATCCTGACTATCGGCAGTGCTTTGGACCGGCGCGGCGCTGCCGCTGGTGGCAGGGAGGGCAAGCGCGGCACAGCCGAGGAGCATCGCGGCAAGACGGGCGAAGGGTTTCATTGTCGTGTCTCCTTGTCGTCTGCTGGGCTAGCCCACGCGCCTTGAACTGCGGCTGAACCTCAGCCTCAGCGCATCCTGTAGCGCAGACGGCCCACGAAACGCGCGAGGCTCGGGCGCTGTTCCGCGCGCCGGGTGAAGCCGGCCTTGGCCTTCTCGAAACGCATCACCCCGTCGATGCGCCGGGCGAGGAAGGCGCGGGTGTCGGCGTGGTCCTCGCTCTCGTCGTTGACGAAGGCGAGCAGCGTCGCGGTGTATATGCCCGCCAGCAGGGTGCGCTTGGTGTAATGGTTATAGTCGACGGCGGTATCGCCCGCCGCGCGCCACATGATGTCCGCCGCGTGCCAGCCGAGCTTCGCGGCCCGCGCCACATTCTGCGGCATGGCGAGAATGGAGAGCGCACGGTGGAGGGATTCCTTCGCCGGTGCGAGCGCATCGAGCCGGGCTTCGATCAGCATCGCGATCTTCTCACGCACCTTCATGGCGGCGAGTCTTTCCGGCGGGCAGGCGGTCAGCATCGCGGAGTCTATGGACGCAAACCAGGCCTCGATCATGGATGTCGCGCCGCCCTCGAAAGCGAGGTCCGCGATTGCGGGCGCGACGCCTGCCTGGCTCCCCGCCATCTCCACCGCCGCCTTGCTCCAGCCATCGAACGCGGCGTTGCGCGCGACGAGCGGGGCGAGTGCCAAGCGGACTTCATCCAGCGTAGGATCGGGGGGAAGGGCAGTCTGGGCCATGAACCCTATTTAGGGCCGAAGGCAGCGGAGGCAAGCCGCATCCGGTCAGCCCGCGAATTTCTCGCGCAGCTCCAGCATACGTATCGCCGCCTTCGCCGCCTCGCCGCCCTTGTCCTTCTCCGTGGGCCGCGCGCGGGTGAGCGCCTGCGCCTCGTTCTCGACCGTGAGGATGCCATTGCCGATCGGCATTCCATCCAGCGTCAGCGCCATGAGGCCGCGGGCGCTTTCGTTCGACACGACCTCGAAATGATAGGTCTCGCCTCGGATCACGACGCCGATGGCGACATAGCCGTCATAGTCTCCGCTTTCCGCGGCAAGGGCGATGGCCCCCGGAATTTCCAGCGCGCCGGGCACGGTCAGGACTTCGTGCGTATGCCCGGCGGCATTCAGCGCGGCGGCCGCGCCTTCGATCAGCAGGTCGTTCAGATGGTCGTAAAAACGAGCCTCGACGATGAGGAATTTGGCCACCTTTAATCTCCCTGGAGGTCAATCGCACGCTGGCCGACCACGGAAAGGCCATAGCCATCGAGCGCGATCAGGCTGTGCTGTGTGTTGGTAAGCAGAATCATGTCATGCACGCCCAGTTCGGCAAGGATCTGCGCACCCACGCCATAATCGCGCAATTCGTCCATGTCGCGCGGCGTGCTGGCATCGCGCGCCTGGAGCATCCGCGAGAAATCGTCCGGCCCGCGCCGGTTGATCGCGACGATCAGCCCCGCGCCCTCTTTCCCGATAATTTCCATCGAGCGGGCGAGAACATCGACGCGGTTGCTGTTCTCCCCAAAAATATCGGCGAAGGGGTTGATCTGGTGCATACGCACCAGCGTGGGCTCGTCGGGATCTATATGTCCCTTTTGCAGGACCAGCTGCTCGGACTGGGTGGCGCGATTGAAGAAGGTTATTGCCTTCCAGTCGCCGCCCCAGCGGCTAACGAAATTCGCTTCCGCGCGACGCTCGATCAGATGGTCGTGGCGGCGGCGATAGGCGATCAGGTCGCGGATCGTGCCGATCTTGAGGCCGTGGCGCTGGGCAAAGGGGATCAGGTCGTCGAGTCGCGCCATGGTCCCGTCATCCTTCATGATCTCGCAGATCACGCCGGAAGGATTGAGGCCCGCGAGCCGGGACACGTCGACCGCCGCCTCGGTATGGCCGGTGCGGATGAGGACGCCGCCATCGCGCGCGACAAGCGGGAAGACGTGGCCAGGTGTCACGATGTCCTGCCGCCCCTTGGAGGCATCGATGGCGACCGCGATAGTACGCGCACGGTCCGCCGCCGATATGCCGGTCGTCACGCCTTCGCGGGCCTCGATCGAAACGGTGAAGGCTGTTTCGTGGCGGGTGCCATTGGCACGGCTCATGAGATCGAGGCCGAGCTGCTCGACGCGCGACCTCGTGAGGGCGAGGCAGATCAGGCCACGACCGTGCGTGGCCATGAAGTTGATCGCGTCGGGAGTGGCCATCTGCGCCGGAATCACGAGGTCGCCCTCATTCTCCCGGTCCTCGTCGTCGACGAGAATGAACATGCGGCCATTGCGGGCCTCGTTGATGATCTCTTCGGGGCTGGCGAGAGCGGTGCCGCTTTCGCGTCGGTCGAGATAGGCTTCCAACTTGGCGAGCGTGTCTGCGGTGGGATTCCAGTCCGCTTCGCCGAGCTTGCGGAGACTGTTGGCATGAAGCCCGGAGGCGCGGGCGAGGCCGGACCGCGACATGGCGCCGCTATTGATCAGCCGGACGATCTGCTGGAGGACATGGTGTGTAGACATGTCACACAATAATCACATTACAATGTGAAAGTAAAGAGCAATCACACTATGGTGATGCGTTCCTTCAGGCGGGCGAGATAACGCGCCAGCACGTCGATCTCGATATTGACCGGGCGTCCCTCCCCGAGTTCGCCCAACGTGGTCACAGCCCAGGTGTGGGGAATCAGGTTTACGCTGAAATGAGTCTCGCCCTGATGGTCGGCGACCTCATTGACGGTAAGCGAGACGCCGTCGATCGTGACGGAGCCTTTCGCCGCAACATAGGGCGCGATCTCAGGCCCGACGCGGAAGCCGACACGCCGCGATTCGCCTTCCTCGCATACACCGATCACCGTCGCGACACCGTCGACATGGCCGGTGACGATATGCCCGCCCAGCTCGTCACCCAGCTTCAGCGCGCGTTCGAGATTAAGGCGGCGGCCTGCTTCCCACATGCCGGGCGCGGTGCATTTCACCGTCTCGGCGGAGGCGTCGACGGCAAACCAGCCCCTGCCGTCCGCGTGCGATCCCTTGTCTACGACAGTGAGGCAGACGCCGGAGCAGGCAATTGACGCGCCAAGGGCGATGGCATCCACATCGTATCCGCAGTCGATGACGAGGCGCAGGTCGCCGCGCTGCTCTGCGGACAGGATGGTGCCGATGTCGGAAACGATGCCGGTGAACATGAAACCGCTCTAGCTGGCTCGCGTCCGCGCGTAAACCTCCATCATGTCCTCGCCGAGGGGCCGTCTGTCGGCGCGCTGCCAGCGGCCATGCGCGACATCGAGGGAGGGGAGGCCGATATCACCGATGGCGGGCTTGCCGCCGCCGATCAGGATCGGCGCGCGATAGAGCACGAGCCTGTCCACCAGATCGGCGCGGAGAAACGCCGCAGCAGTCTGTGCACCGCCTTCGATCAATATGCTGGAGACGCCCTCCAGATCCGCGATGCGGGCGGGATCATCGATCAGTGTCCATCCCTCCGGCGCCGTGCCATGCCCGAGCAGGATGCGGCGGGGCGCACGGTCTTCCAGGCCGGAAAGGCGGACATCGAGCCGGGGCTTGTCGGCCCACCAGGTGCCCCGACCGACCAAAATGGCGTCGTGACTGGCACGGAGCAGATGCGCGTGGGCGCGAGCGGTGGCTCCCGTAATCCACTGGCTCGTTCCGTCCGCGCAGGCGATGCAGCCATCGAGCGAGAGGCCGAGTTTCAATGTCACTGCCGGGCGGCCCAGCATCTGGCGCGCGAAGAACGCCGTCATGGCTGCTTCGGCTTCCGCGCGCAGCAGGCCGACCGAAACATCGATGCCCTGCTCGCGCAACCATGCGAGGCTCTGCCCATTGGTGCGCGGGTCCGGGTCTGGCGCGGCGATCACGACGCGGGCGACCTTGGCGCGGTGGAGCAATTCCACGCAACGCGGGCCGCGTGGGCTAAGGTGAAAACAGGGTTCGAGCGTTACATAGGCGGTGGCGCCTTCCGTAACCCCGTCCGCCTGCGCCAGCGCCTGCGCCTCAGCATGGGGGCGGCCGCCGGGCTGGGTCCATCCGCGCCCGACGATCGTCCCGTCCCGCACGATGATGCACCCCACATTGGGGTTGGGCGCGGTGCGGCCCAGCCCTCGCAACGAAAGTGCGATGGCGGCGCGCATGAAGCGCGTGTCCTGGGAAAGCGCGCTCATGATATGGGGGCGATGGCTGCGGATTGCGCGGGCGTGGGTTGCGAGGGTGTGGGTTGCGAGGGTGTGGATAGGGGCTTTGCCGCGTCGAGCTTTGCCTGAGCTTCGGCCAGGCGCTTGTCGAGCCGCGCATTGAGAATGCGGACCGCCTCTGCCTCGCGCGCGGCATTGCGCCTTGCCTCCTCGCGCCACTCGATGCCGAACATGTCTGCGACCTTCTGCATTTCCTTCTGCTTGGCGTGGATCGCCGCCACGCGGTCCGCCAGATCCTTTTTCTGCTGCAGGATCACTGCAATATCGGACCTGTTTGCGCGCCAGTTCTCGAAATACTGGATCTGATTCTGTTTCGGCATGGTGTTGGTGTTGGCATCAAGCACGAACAGCCAGACGATCGCCCATGTCAGTCCGGCGGACACGCCGAGCAACGGCCAGCGATGCGCGCGCCGCTCGCGCAGATATCCCCACAGGTCACCGGCGGCATTTTTAGGGGAAACGGGGCGAGGGAATATGGGCATGATGGCCATATAGGCAATGCGGCGCGGGGATGCAAAAGCTGCGGCGAACGGACGCGCCCGAAGGCGTAATTTTTGCGCGGGGAGGGCGGCAATTATGACCTATGTCATGGAATCTTCTTGAAGCTCTTATAGGCAGTAAGGGCGACCCGATGGGCAGCCATTATGTCTGACCCATCTCTTACCCGGCGTTCCCCCGGGGACGCCGGGTTTTTTCCGGAGTGTCGGTTTTATCGGCGGATAGCGGCGGGGTTACGCCGGGGCGAGATAGCGCTCGCCCGCGATCCGCATCATCGCCTTCTGCAATTTCTCGAACGCGCGAACCTCGATCTGGCGCACGCGCTCGCGGCTGACGCCATAGACTTGGGAGAGCTCTTCCAGCGTCTTGGGCTCTTCGGCGAGGCGGCGTTCGGTGAGAATGAATTTTTCGCGATCGTTGAGGCTGTCCATCGCCTCCAGCAGCAGGCTGTGGCGAATGTCCCTCTCTTCGGCGTCGGCGACGCGCTCGTCCTGCAACGGATTGTCGTCCGCCAGCCAGTCCTGCCACTGGCCCTCGCCATCCTCGCGCATCGGCACGTTGAGCGAGGTATCCCCGCCCATTGCCATGCGGCGGTTCATGCTGACGACATCGTCCTCGGAAACGCCGAGATCGGTGGCGATCTTGGTCACGTCCTCGGGGCGGAGGTCGCCATCCTCGAACGCCTCGATATTGTTTTCATTCGCCGCAGGTTGAAGAACAGCTTCTTCTGCGCTGCCGTGGTGCCCATCTTGACCAGCGACCAGCTGCGCAGGATGAACTCCTGGATCGATGCCCTGATCCACCACATTGCATAAGTCGCGAGGCGGAAGCCACGATCCGGCTCGAATTTCTTCACGCCCTGCATCAGGCCGATATTGCCCTCGGAGATGAGCTCGCTGACGGGCAGGCCATAGCCGCGATAGCCCATCGCGATCTTGGCGACGAGGCGGAGGTGGCTGGTGACGAGCTGCGCCGCCGCTTCCGGGTCTTGATGCTCCTGATAGCGCTTGGCGAGCATATATTCCTGCTCTGCCGAGAGCACCGGAAACTTGCGGATTTCCGAGAGATAGCGGTTGAGGCTCGCGTCGGTGCCAAGAACCGGCACAACCGCGGTGGATGAGTTGCCTTTGGCCATGATGTTAACCCCGGTCCCTTCTCTTTGCCCCTTCAAGGTGCGTTACGCCGCGTCTCTCTTCCATGAACTATACGCGGAGCTGGCTTAACAGTTCCTGCATGTCGGCAGGCACTGCGCTTTCAAACGCCAGCTTTTCCTGTGTTATAGGATGAATAAACCCCAGAACGGCTGCGTGCAATGCCTGGCGGCCAAAGCTTTCCTTGGCCTGGCCCACGCCGAACTTCATTCGTCCGGCCTTGCCATAGACCGGATCGCCGATCAGCGGGTGGCCGAGATGGCTCATATGGACACGCACCTGATGGGTGCGGCCGGTTTCCAGGCGGCATTCCACGAGGGCGGCGCCTTTCAGTGTTTCCACAGTGCGATAATGTGTCACGGCGTGCTTGCCGCGCCCCTCGCGCTGCACGGCCATCTTCTTGCGATCCCGATCGGACCGCCCGATCCATGTATCGATCGTGCCGCTTGTCGGGCGGGGATGGCCGCGCACGATCGCGAGGTAGCGGCGGACGATGCTGTGATCCTTGAACTGGCGGGCGAGCCCCTCATGGGCGGTATCGGATTTCGCCACCACCAGCAGCCCCGAGGTGTCTTTGTCGATGCGGTGTACGATGCCGGGACGTGCGACGCCCCCGATGCCGGACAGCTGCCCCGCGCAGTGGTGCAGCAACGCATTGACCAAGGTTCCGTCGAGATTGCCTGCTGCCGGGTGCACCACAAGGCCCGCTGGCTTGTCGACCACGATCAGGTGCGCGTCCTCGTAAACGACAGCAAGCGGAATATCCTGCGCCGCAGCCTCGGCGTCCACCGGCTCGGGCAGGGCAATGGTGAAGGTCTGACCGGATGCGACCTTGGCCGATGGATCCCGCACCGCCACGCCGCGTTTGCCGGTGACATGACCTTCGAGTATCAGCGCCTTAAGCCGCTCGCGCGAGAGCGACGGCACCAGGCCCGCCAGAGCCTTGTCCAGACGCGCGCCGGAATGCGCCTCGTCAATTACCGCAGTCATGCTGGAACTCGTATCCCCCATCGCGTAGGGATGTGGGGATGGCGGTTCATATATCAAGAGTGGAATGGGAAACGATCCGCGCGCGGGCAGTGGAGGGGCCGGGGCGAGAGATATGTGGTCTGTTGCTGGGGCAGGGGGGACGCATCGTTGAGGCACGGGAAGCGGCCAACGTGGCGGACGAACCCGCCTCCCGGTTCGAGATAGACCCCGCCGTGCTGCTCGCCGCGCACCGGGAGGCGCGCAGCGGTGGCGCTCAGGTGCTTGGCCATTATCACTCCCATCCCGGCGGCGATGTCTCCCCGTCTGCTTGCGATGCCGACATGGCTTGCCCCGATGGTGCGCTCTGGCTGATCTGCGCACCCGATGGGCGCATGGCGCTATGGCGGGCGGGTCATAATGGGCTGCACGGTCGTTTCGTCGCTGTCGAGCTGACCGTCGAGGATGCGTGAGGCGATCCCGCTTGCTTATCTGCCGTCATGGCGGCAAAGACAAAGAATAACAGACATGCGAGGAAATGGATGAGCAATCAAACGGCAGGGCAACAGGGCGATCCGGTGCTGGATTTCGCGGCTTTGCTGTGCTCGCGTCTGTGCCATGATTTGCTGAGCCCGGTTGGTGCCTTTAATAATGGCCTGGAACTGATGGCCGACGAGACCGATCCTGAGATGCGCGCCCGCTGCCTCGATCTTCTTGCGGAAAGCGCCCGGACTTCGGCCGCGAAGCTCAAATTCTTCCGCCTCGCCTTCGGGTCTGCCGGCGGTTATGGCGACGCCGTTCCCCCTGACGAGGCGCGGCAGGCCATCGAGGGCATGTTCGCGTCGTCCGGTCGCGTGAAGGTCGGATGGCTGGTGCCCGAGGAAGCGCTCAACAAGCGGGCCGCCAAGGTTTTGCTCAACCTCGCGCTGATCGCGGGCGATGCGCTGGTGCGTGGTGGCCAGCTCGACATCGGCGTGGAGGTGCAGCCGGGCAGCATCGAGATTGCAGTGCGCGGGCAGGGGCAGAAGATCGTGCTCGACGAGGAATTGCGCGCCGCGCTCTCCGGCCAGCTGCGCGATGGCTCTGTGACATCGCGCTCCGCCGCCGCGTGGATGACCCGCCAGTTGGTGGAAAAGGCGGGCGGGCAGATGATGCTCTCCGCCGCCGGTGAGCCCGCTCTCGTCTTTGGCGCCATGCTGCCGATATAAGTGGCGATTATCAGCGGGATTTAACGACATATTAACCATCCTTGCCCGATCATGCCTCCCAATAACGTGTCGCGGGCGGGTAGATGGAAGAGCTGCTTTCCGATTTTGTTGCAGAGACGCAGGAAGGGCTGGAGGCGCTCGCCAATGTGGTGGTGGCGCTGGAAGCGGACCCGTCTGACCGGGAACGGCTCGACGAGCTTTTCCGCTTTTTCCATACCGTAAAGGGTAGCTCGGGCTTCCTCAACCTGCCGCGGTTCGAGAAATTGAGCCACGCTGCGGAAGATGTGCTCTCCGAGATGCGCAGCGGCGATGCGGTCCCCGATGCTGCGACGATCAGCGCGGTCCTCGCGATCATGGACCGTATCGCGGAGCTGTGCGCCGCGATCGTTTCCGGCGATACGCTCGATCGCAAGGATGACGAGGTCATCATCGCGACGTTGAAGCGATGCTTTGCCGAAGCACGCGGTACGGCGGGCGGCGAGGGCGACGAAGGCGACAATCCCGATGCTCTTTCGGCCAGCCAAGAGGAGGCGCAGGCCCGGTTGCCGGGTTCCGCCCGCACCATCCGGTTGCCGCTGGTCCTCATCGATCAGCTGATGAACGGCGTGTCGGACATGGTGCTGGCCCGCAACGAATTGTCGCGCAAGCTGCGCGTGGTCGAGCCGGAGCCCGAACTCGAATCCGCGTTCGAGCGGCTTTCCAATTGCATCGCGGACATGCGCGACACCATCTCCAAGACGCGGATGCAGCGGGTGGACCGCCTGTTCATGGCAATCCCGCGCATGGTGCGGGATCTGAGCCGCGAGCTCGGCAAGAAAATCGAGCTGGTGCTTGAGGGCGGCGATGTCGAAATGGACCGCGAGATGGTGGAGGCGGTCATCGATCCGCTGACCCATATCGTGCGCAACAGCATCGATCATGGAATCGAAAGCCCTGAACAGCGCCGCGCGGTGGGCAAGCGGGAAATGGGCACGCTGCGGGTGTCGGCGCACCAGTCCGGCAGCCAGATCGTGATCGAGGTGGCGGACGACGGACGAGGCATCAATACCGATGCCGTTGTCAGCAAGGTCGTATCGGCAGGCCTGATGAGTATACAGGATGTCGCGCAGCTCAGCGAGCAGGCGAAGATGGAACTCATCTTCACGCCTGGCCTCTCCACCGCGCAGGAGGTGACAGCCATATCCGGTCGCGGCGTGGGCATGGATATCGTGCGCGCCAATATCGAGCGGATCGGCGGAGTGATCTCGCTGGCGAGCGAGCCGGGCAGGGGGCTGACGCTCACGATGCGTGTCCCGCTCACGCTGACGATCATTCCGGGGCTGATCCTGAACGCGGGCGGCATCAATTTCGCCATCCCGCGCTCTGCGGTGGTCGAAATTCTGCATGACAACAACCCCACCGTCTCGGTCGGCCAGCTCGGCGGCGGGCTTACCGCCACAATCCGCAATACCCGCTATTCGATGATCAACCTCGAGGATGTGATCGGAATGCCGATTCTCCAGGGGCAAGGGCCGCGCTCGCTGATGCTGGTGCGTTCCACGGGCGGAAAGCCCTATATTCTCGCGGTGGCCAATGTGGAGAACCACGAGGAATTGGTCATCCGCCCGGCTGCGCCGATGGTGATGGCCGCAGGCATCTATGCGGGCATGACACTGCCGGACAACGGGCAGCCGATGTTGCTTCTCGATGCTGGCGGAATTGCCCAGATTTCCCAGCTGCCGCTTATTTCCGAGACTGTAGAGACCAAGGCGCCCTCCGATGCCACTGAGGCACGCGGGGGCAGCTACGCGGGGTTGCGCTACATAGAGCTTTCGGGCGAGGAGCGGATCATCCGGCTGTCGCTGGTAGAGCGTGTGGAGGATATCCCGCTTGACCGTTTCGGTACCTCGGCGGGTCGACCCTATGTCACGCTCGATGGCCGCATCATCAACTGCGCCTCCGCTGTCGGCGAGACGGACGCGCAGCCCGGCACGCGCGAGGTGACCTGCCTGCGCATTCGCGACGACCTGCACGAGCTGTGCTACCCCATCCGCATGGTGCTCGATATCGAGAATGTCTCGAATGAGCTGGACATGTCCGCCCGCCACGGCCTCGTCGCGGGGCTCGTGCTGCTCGATGGCCGGCAGGTGGAGGCCGTGGACAGCATGGCGATACTGGCGCTTGCCGGAACCGCGCCGGTCCAGCCCGGAAGCGCGGCGAGTGCTCCCGCCCGGTGCTTCATCGCGGATGCCGACGATCCCTGGAATCGCGAGATACTCGCGCCCCTGTTGGAACAGGCGGGTTTTCAGGTGATGTGGGGCGAGGAAGGAGCTTCGCCGCAGCGCGGAGATATTCTGCTGTTGACGGATGACACGGACGCGACGGACGAAGCCGCCAGCGCGCAGCCCGTGGTGCGCCTGCGCCGCGCGAGTCAGCCGCGTGGAGCCAAGGACGACAGCATATACCGCTACGACCGGGATACGCTTATCCGCACGCTCACCGCACTTGGGGAAGGGACAGTCGCCGCATGAACGGGCTCTATCTTTTTGCGCATATTGCGGGAACGCCGATCGCGGTGAGTACGGACGAGGTCGATGCAGTGGTGCGCCTCAACGAGCTTTCGCCCGTGCCGGGCGTTTCGGATCATGTTGCCGGACTTTCTGCGCTGCGCAGCCGCGTCCTCACGGTGATCGATGCGGCCGCGCTGGTACGCAGGCAAAAATCATGCGTGCGCCCGCAGGAGGATACCGAGAGCGAATTTCATGTGATCGTGTGCGAGATCAGCGGTCATGGATATGGCATATTGGTCGATCGGGTCGATGACATCCAGACGATCGACACTCTTCCTCTCCCGATCTGCGGCCGGATCGATCCGGCATGGCAACCTTATGCCAAGGGGGTGATCGAAAATGGCGGAGATCCGCATTTTCTCGTGTCCCTCTCCGGTTTTCTCGAGCTGGGCGTCTGCGCGCAAGCAGCCTGAGTATGGTGTTTACCTTTCGCTCAGCTTTCCAGCCTATAATGATGAAATAAGCCCACTTTTAGGGAAACCGGTATGAAAAACTGCTTGGTAGTGGATGATTCCAAGGTCATTCGTAAGGTCGCACGCCACATTCTCGAATCGCTCGACATCAGCGTGAGTGAGGCCTGCGACGGCCGTGACGCGCTGAACCAGTGTCAGAGCAGCGACCATGACGTCGTGCTACTAGACTGGAACATGCCGGTGATGAGCGGCATGGAATTTTTGCAACAGCTTAACGCCACCAATGCCCGCCGTCCCAAGGTGATCTTTTGCACCACGGAAAATGGGCTCGGGCATATCAAGGCCGCGCTCGATGCCGGGGCGGACGAATATGTGATGAAGCCGTTCGATCGGGATACGCTGGAAAGCAAGCTGCAGATCGTCGGCGTGCTCTGACACGCCCGGGATAATTTCGCTCAGGATCAGGCGATGAACGCCATACTGCCTGCAACTTCCATCCGCAGCGCGCAGGCTAACGCAGTCCGTGTTCTCATGATCGATGATTCGGTTGTGGTGCGTTCGGTCGTGGCGGGCATCTTCGCCCGCATTTCCGATGTGGAGCTGGTGTGCACAGCGGGCCATCTCGACGAGGCGTACGCATTCCTCGCCGGCCAGCAGGCCGACATCATCCTGCTCGATCATGAGATGCCGGGGCAGAATGGCCTCGACGCATTGCCTCAGCTCCTGAACGCTGCCCGCAACGCGCATGTCATCATGCTCTCTTCGCACTGCCAACGTGGCAGCAAGATTGCGGTGGCGGCGCTCTCGCTCGGGGCCAGCGATGCCATTGCCAAGCCAGCGAGCGGGGATTCGGGTCAGCAGTTCGCCGATCAGTTGCTTATGCGCATACGCCGCCTTGCCGCCGCCGGACGGTATCGCGCGGCGGACCGGGCTCCGATCGTGCACCGCCCCGTGCCGCAGGGCTTTCGGGTGGAGTGCATCGGCATCGGCGCATCGACGGGCGGCATCCATGCGCTCGCCGATCTGCTGGGAGCGCTGCCGGGAAAACCCCCAGTGCCCATTCTCGTCACCCAGCATCTGCCTGCCCCCTTCATACCCCATTATGCCCGGCAGGTTGCCCGGATGTCTCACCTTCCGGTTTCGGTCGCGCGCGAAGGCGAGGAGCTGCGCCCCGGCCATATCCTCATCGCTCCGGGCGAGGCCAGCCTCTCCTGCTGGCGGGATGGCGGCACGGTGCGGGTGGGGCTCGCGCATGATTGCGACCCCGACACTTTCACGCGGCCATCCGTAAACCACATGTTCGCGGGCATGGCGCGCAGCTATGGCGCGGGCGCGCTTGGCATCGTTCTTACCGGCATCGGGCGGGACGGCACCGCAGGCGGGCGGGCGATCGTTGGCGAGGGCGGCGTCGTCATCGCGCAGGACCGGCCCAGCTGCACCATATGGGGAATGCCTGCCTCCGTCGCGCGGGAAGGCATTGCCTCCGCCCTGCTGGCGCCTTCGGACATACCCCACTATCTCCGCGAAAAATGCGGATTGCCGTCATGAGGGAAATCTCGGTTACAGCCTCCGTACGCAGTTTGATGGACCTGCTGGAGCAGCGCACCGGGCAAATCCTGTCCGATGGCCGCATGTGGCGGATCGAGGCATCGCTGGGGCCGGTGCTGCGTGCGCGGGGTTTCGCCTCCCTCGATGCGCTGGTGGATGCCATCCGCAACGAGCGCGGCGACGCTCTCGCCACCGAAGTGGTCGACGCGCTGCTCAATAACGAGACCAGTTTCTTCCGCGATCCGCATATCTTCGAGATGATCGGCCGCCATCTGCTGCCAGCCGCGATGGAGCGCGCCACCGTCGAAGGGCGTGGGAAGACATTGCGCGTCTGGTGCGCCGGGTGCTCAAGCGGGCAGGAGGCCTGGTCGCTCGCCATGCTGTTCCTCAACGGCAGGACCGGCTGGCCCGAATGGAAGATGGAGATACTGGCGACGGACATCTCTCACAGCGCCATCGCCCGCGCCAGATCCGGCATCGTCCCGCAGATGGAGGCGCAGCGCGGGTTGCCGGTGTCGGACATGCTCCGCTGGATGGAGCCCGAGGGCGATCACTGGCGCATCAGCCCCACATTGCGTGACATGGTCGAGTTTCAGGTTGATAACCTGTTCGCGCCGGAAGCGCCCCGCGGCACCTATGACATGATCCTGTGCCGGAATGTGCTGCTCTATTTCACCGCGGAAAAGAAGCAGCAGCTCTTTGCCCAGCTGGCGCGCCATGCATCGCCCGGCGGCTGGCTGTTGCTCGGCGCGGGGGAGACCAGCATCGGGCTTACGGCGGATTTTTCCTCCTGCCCGGAGCATCGCGGCGCCTATCGGCGTTCGGAAGCCGCTTGATCGTTCCCCGCTTGTCCGCCATTGTAAGGCCCGAATAAAGATCAGGGCTGAAAAGGGCAGGAACATCTGGTGAAGGAACGGCCGTCACCCAATCATGATGAGCGCAAGCTGCCCATATCGATGCTGGTGCTGCACTATACGGGTATGCCCGATGCACAAAGCGCGATCGACTGGCTTGCCAACCCGGAATCGAAGGTCTCCGCGCATTATGTCGTGACCGAGGAGGGCGAGATCGTCCGCATGGTGGCGGAGGAGAAGCGCGCCTGGCACGCGGGCAAGAGCTGGTGGCGCGGCATCACCGATATCAATTCCGCCAGCATCGGCATCGAGATCGTCAACCCCGGCCACGAATGGGGGTATCGCCCGTTCCCGGATGCGCAGATCGAGGCGCTGATCCCGCTCGTGCACGAGATCGTGCAGCGCCACGGCATCACCCGCGGCAATATCGTCGGCCATTCCGATGTCGCGCCGGAGCGCAAGCAGGATCCCGGCGAGCTGTTTCCCTGGATGAAGCTGGCGCGGCTGCGGCTGGCGCTGCCCCGCCCGACCAAGCATCTGATGGACCCGCTCTGGTCGGACAGCGCCTTCATGCTGGCGCTGGAGCGCTTTGGCTATGACATTAAGGATGGCGAGGCCGCGGTGCGGGCCTTCCAGCGGAGGTTCAGGCCGGAGCTGATCGACGGCGTGATCTGCGGCGAGTGCCGCGCGATCCTGCTGGCGCTGCTGCTGCCCAAGCCGACCGGGGATGAATGAAGTGGGGTGATGTGACTGTGTTCCTGCGAAGGCAGGAACACAGACGGACGCTGGCAACTGGGCTCCTGCGTTCGCAGGAGCACGTCAGTCAGTCCGATAGGGCCAGCTAAGCCAACGCGGAAACGCGCTTCCCCCGCCGCCGCAACGCTGCGCCGATTCCACCAAAGCCGAAGATCATCAGCGCCCATGTCGCGGGCTCGGGGACGCCTCCGCTGGTATCGACATAGGAGGCGAAGGTGAGGTCGCTATCAGCTACGTCTTCCGGAGGTGATATTGCGGTTCCATCCAAATAGAATTGAAATTTACCACCCGTATAATTTGATCCGTAGTATTGGGAGATGTTGGGAGTAATTGTGCTGAGGTCGAAATCGCCATAGCCTCTATTGAAATAATTTAGACCAGAAGTGTTCGACGTGGTATCGAAAAGAACGCTAAATGCCTGTCCATCTTTTACTCGATAGTTGAACGAGCTGGTCTGAAATGTAAAATTCAGAAGGTTCGGATCGCCGTTGGTGATGCCGTTTCCCACTGATGCAAAATCAAACATCGATTGCCCCACTAAGGTTCGTGCCCCTGTTGCATAATCTCCATCAAACAGAGAAACGACTAATAATCCTGAAGTAGGTAGACCCCAAGAACTGAAATTGATACCATGAGAAAAGTCAATGTGATCGAGCTTTCCTCTGGCACCAGCAGTCATACCTTGTGAAAATGAAACCCGAGTGCCCGCATAACGCGGAAAAGAATAAGCGGGATCAAAATAGCCTACAGATGCAGCGATCGTAAACTTTCCAGTCACGTTTGGAACCTGCGACAACTGATCCAGCACCACGACCGCACCCGCCGTCCCCGGCCCAGCCATCATCATCGCGCCCGCAACCGCCGCGCCAGCCCATTTCGTCACCTTCATGCGATCCCCCGATAAATACAACACTCCGCGCATCCCAGATCGGGCGGGCGGATGCAATGCGCCATTACCGCCAATCTGGAGGTAATTGTCCGGCGTTCCGGAACGGGACAAGGGATGGGCAGTCCGCCAATTGCAATATCCCCTGTCCTACAGCTGGCATCCTTTGATACACGCCCTCCAAAGGCCCCATATCGCTGCCCCCGCGCAGGTTCGCCATGTCGCCTCCCGCCGCGTGATCCATTGTGGGTCGCGCCAGCCGGTGGCATCCGCTTGCCCCTCCCGCCTGCGGGAGAGAGACGCGCGCCCGGCATTACGCGATCCGGCCTTGGATGCTGGAGCATCGTGCCAAAAAGTGGGAACCGGTTTTTGGCAATGCACGATGCGACCACATGAATAAGGCGCGGCTGCATATTGGCGCGCGGACTATCTTTTCGGGCGGCGGGAGTGGCTGGCCCAGATATGCAGGCTCTTTGATGGGTTCGATCAATTGCGCGCAGCCATCATCATCATGCTGCGTTCTGGGGCAGGGGGATCAAACACCCCGCGACAGGGTGTGACTTTCGTGACTTTCGGCCGCGATCTTGTCCTCTAAAGCGCCAGAGGGTCTATAAGCCGGGTTCTGTCCACCGCCACCGTATCCTCTTGCGAAGACGCGTAAACGGATGGGCGGCCATTCCTCTAGGAGGCGGATTACTCCGCCCCTCAAGCAACCAACCCGGACGATCTGGGGCGAAACACCCTGCTTTCCGTTGCCGAAAAGCGCGCCGTCCCTATTCGGTCTTGCTCCCGGTGGGGTTTACCGTGCCGCCCGCCGTTGCCGGGGGCGCGGTGCGCTCTTACCGCACCCTTTCACCTTCGCGCGGCCGAAGCCCTAAGCCCTGAGGCTGACGCGACCTGCTCTCTGTTGCACTGTCCCTGAGGCGTCCAAGCAAGCTTTTGGCCCCGCCGGCAGTTAGCCGGCACCGTTGTTTCGTGGAGCCCGGACTTTCCTCGCCTCGCTTGCGCAAGCCGCGGCCGCCCGACCCTCTGGCGCCGCCGCTTTAGCAAATGCCTGCTTCAAACCGAAGAGAAAAACTTGGGATGCCGTCTTTCTTCTGTAAGGGACGGCGGTTACACTGCTCAGCTTATGGCACGGCAAGGCAGACGGAACGACTGGGGCTTTCCCCGCTGGGGCGGTTATGGATCGGAGCGCGCGGCGCAGCAGGTGCGGCTGTGCGACCGGCATGGCTGCGATCAGCCGGGCGAGTGCCCCGCGCCCAAATCCCCCAACAGCAAGGAACGCTGGTATTTCTGCCAGGCCCACGCGGCGGAATATAATCGTGGCTGGGACTATTTTCAGGGGCTGGACGAGGAGGAACGCGCCAACCGCGAGCGTGAGGAGCGGCGTGATGCGGGGGGGTTTTCCGGCGGTGCCTTCTATGGCTGGGGCGCGCCGGGAGATGGCACCCGGAGCCGGGACGAGATGCGCGCACTGGAGATTCTCGGGCTGGAAAGCGACGCCGACTTTGAGGCCGTGCGCAAGAGCTGGCGTCGGCTGGCGAAGGAAAATCACCCGGATGTGAAGCCTGACGACAAGGAGGCCGCGATCCGTTTTCAGGCGATACAGGCGGCTTATGATGTGCTGCGCACCGCCGAGGAACGCCGCCAATGGAAGCCGGGCAGCTAGAGCATCGTGCGCAAAAGTGGGAACCGGTTTTGCGCAAAAAACGATGCGCCAACAAAAATATAGAGCGCGCGTCCTGCGTCAGATTTAACGCAGCGTGCTCTAGACCGCGACTGCCTCGACCGCCTGCATCGCTGTCATGCCGATTTCGAGCGATCGCTTGCGCGCTGCCTGATCGTAGATATGCCCACCGACGATGATCTCGTCCACGCGGGTGCGGCGGATGAAGGCGGCGAGGTCTCGTTCCACAACCGCCTGCGTGCCGATGCTCGATGCCGCGAGGAAATTGTCGAGCATTGCCTGCGCCATCGGTGGCAGAGTGTCGCGATATCCAGGCTTGGGCGGCTGCAGGCGGCCTGGTGTGCCGGTGCGTAGCGCCACCACCGCCTGCATCATGGAAGTGGCGATGTTTTCCGCCTCTTCCTGGCTATCCGCCGCGAAGATGTTGAACCCGGCCATCGCATAGGGCTGCTGCAACTGCGCCGAGGGCTTGAAATCGCGGCGGTAGATGTGGAGCGCGTCATCGAGCATGTCGGGCGCGAAGTGCGAGGCGAAGGCGTACGGCAGGCCGAGATGCGCGGCGAGCTGCGCGCCATAAAGGCTCGATCCCAAGATCCACAGCGGCACGTTGGACTCCGCGCCGGGCGTCGCCTGAAAGGGTAGGCGTCCGTCGCCCGCGAGAAACGCCTGCAGCTCGATCACGTCCTGCGGGAAATTTTCCGCGCCGCTCGTCATGTTGCGCCGCATTGCCTGCGCGACCCGCTGGTCCGAACCGGGCGCGCGTCCGAGGCCGAGATCGACGCGGCCGGGAAACAGCGCTTCCAGCGTACCGAACTGCTCCGCAATGGCGAGTGGCGCGTGATTGGGCAGCATGATGCCGCCCGCACCGATGCGAATAGTGCTGGTCGCGGCCCCCACATGGGCGAGGACAACGGAGGTTGCGGCCGACGCGATGCCGGGCATTCCGTGGTGCTCCGCAGTCCAATAGCGTTCATAGCCCAGGGTCTCCGCGTGCCGGGCTAGGTCGGCGGCGCGAAGCAGCGCCTCGCGGACGGTGCCACCTTCGGTGACGGGGACGAGATCGAGTACGGAAACTTTGGTCATGCGGCTCCATATGGGACGGTCGCGGCCCAAGCGCCAGTCCTTGCTTACAAATAGCGCGCGGCGGTCTCGCGGATGAGGGCGATCATGTTGGGAATGCCCTGCGTGCGGTTGGAGGAAAGCTGGTTCTTGAGGTCGAATGGGGTCAGCGCGCCTTCGATGTCGGCGGTCGCGACCTCCTGCGCCGTGCGGTCCTGCACCGTCTTCAGTACCAGCGCGATGATGCCCTTGGTGATCGCGGCGTTGCTGTCGGCAAGGAAATGCAGCCGTCCGTCGTCCATGCGCTGCGGGTAGACCCAGACGGCGGCAGAGCAGCCTCGCACCAAAGTGGCGTCGGTCTTCAAGGCGGCGGGCATCGGTTCCAGCGCTCGGCCGAGGTCGATCAACAGGCGATAGCGGTCGTCAGGCTCGAGAAATTCATATTCCTCGTAAATGTCGGAAAGCGCGGTCATTCCGTACCCTATAAAGGCAAAAAAGGGAGAGGGAAGGCTTTGCTTCCCTCTCCCCGGCAATCCCCTGTTGGCAGGCGCTTATTTCAGGCTGTCGATCTCGCGTGCGAGGCGGCTGTTGGCACTGGTGTAATGCACCTCGATGTCGGACAGGCGGCGGTCGATGTCGCGGAAGCGCGAGCGCACGTCGCGCGCAGTGCGGGACGGGTTGGCGCGGACGCCCTGCCAGAAGCGGGCCTCTTCGGCATCCTCGTAGAGGCCGTAGGGCTTCGGTTCGGCCAGCCATGCGGTCACGAAATAGGCGATCAGCGTCCAGGGGAAACCGCCCATTATCGTGAGGACGATCACGCCAACGCGAATCCACAGCACATCGATGCCGGTATAGTCCGCAAGGCCCGAGCAGACGCCCATCCACTTGCCGTTGGACTTGTCGAGATAATATTTGGTGCGGCGCGCGCTCATGTCAGTTGCTCCTGCGATAGGCGACGGGATCGGTGTCTACCGCGCCAGAAGTGGTGGGTTTGAAGTCGGGATGGTCGGCGGCGACGATTCGTTCGACCGTGATGAGGCGTTCCTCCAGCCGGCGCGCTGTGTCGTACAGGCTGTCGAGCATGTTTTCATCCTCGCGGGTCAGGCTGGAGGCGGTCTTCCATTTGGTGAGATAGTGGAGGACCACCCACGGCAGGCCGATGAATATGATGCCGATGATTGGTACGGCGAGAAAGCTCTCATCCATGTGCGTCGTCCTCCTTCTGGGCGGGGGTACCGGCGCCACCTTGCTGCGCCGCCTTCAGGGCCGCCAGCTCTTCCTCCACCTTGTCGCTCATGCGCAACTCGGCGATTTCCTCTTCCAGCGTCTTGGGCTGCCCGCCCATCTTCATCGCCTCGGCATGGCCCTCAGCCAGGTCCACACGGCGCTCGAGAAGCTCGAAGCGGGCAAATGCCTCGCGGG
The DNA here is from genome assembly GCA_022652485.1 of Sphingobium sp. GTDB lineage: Bacteria > Pseudomonadota > Alphaproteobacteria > Sphingomonadales > Sphingomonadaceae > Sphingobium. Next base: position 61,207 of record JALCRK010000003.1, on the reverse strand, counting down.
TCCGTTCACCGGCGTACATTTCCCGCAGGCGCAGACGGTTCTGCGCGCCTTCCATACGCTTAACCAGCGCATTCTGGCGGGTGCGCGCTTCCTGCAGCTTGGCCTGAAGCTTGGCGATATCATCCTCGGCGGCCTGGAGGGCATCGTCCAGCTCGGTGATCTCTCCCTCAAGCTGCGCTGCCATGTCGGCGGCTTTCTGCTTCTCGACCAGAGCGGCCTTGGCCAGATCCTCGCGGTCCTTGGAGAGCGCGAGCGCGGCCTTTTCGGTCCAGCTCGCCTGCGCCACCTCCAGCTTGCCGATTGCCCGGCGCATTTCCTTCTGGTCGGCAATGGTGCGGGCGGCGGATGCCCGCACTTCCACCAGAGTCTCCTCCATTTCGAGGATGATCATGCGGATCATCTTGGCCGGGTCTTCGGCGCGATCCAGCATGTCCGTCATATTGGCGGCGATGATGTCGCGGGTGCGGGAAAAAATACCCATGTCGAAATTACTCCTGTACATTCATTATGCGCATTTGCCGGGGCGGAGCGCAAGGGACGGAAATGTTCTCCGCCCCGGCGTTATGGGAGTTCGGTTCCGCACCCCCAAAGAACGCTCAGCTGTCGGGTTGCTGGGCGGTCGTCTGTTGGGCAAGGCGGACCTTGCGATCCTGTTCATCAGCCCAGGCGGTCACGATCGCGCCGCCTTCGGCCTGCGCCTTGCTGGTAACCGCCTCGTTGAAGCCGAGTACCATCGCGACAGTGCGACCATTGGCTGAAGCAGGGTAGGATACGCGGCTGGCGGTACGGATTGCCTCGCGGTCGAAGTTGGCGAAGCCGGCCGACTTCAGCAGCTTGATGCTTTCGACCCGGCCGCTGGCGTCGACGACGACCGCAAGCGTCGCGGTGCCATGACGCCCCGCAAGGCCGGCTTCCGGCATCCGCAGCTGCGCATCAATGCTCTTTTCGACGCTGGCACGGTAGTCTGCATTGGTCTCGGCCTGAGCCGAAGAGAAGGTGATGAAGGTCATGCCGGTGGCGAACAGCGCGGCGGCGGTGCGGATGAAAACGGCGTTGGTCATAAAAAATCCCCTGTTGATATGTGTTCCGAAAATCTGTGACCCGATCGTTTCGAGCCATGCTCACTCTATTGCAGGGGGCGTGCCAATTTCAGAAAATAGCCGAAATTCAAGGATTTCTACGTTTCTGCAGATAAGGCAGTAAAAATAATATACAAATAGTTAGTAAAATGCGCCATATAGTAGCGATATGGAACGCCAGAGCTTCATTGGTCAGTCACTGCCCTTCCTCGACGCGATCGAGCTGGCGGGGCGGGCGGCCGCGCTGGACCGGCCCGTGCTGGTGATCGGCGAGCGCGGTACGGGCAAGGAACTGATCGCCCAGCGCCTCCACCATCTCTCCGCGCGCTGGGACAAGCCGCTGGTGACGATGAACTGCGCGGCGCTGCCGGAGACGCTGATCGAAGCGGAGCTGTTCGGCCATGAGGCGGGCGCCTTTACCGGGGCGACGCGGGCGCGGGCAGGGCGGTTCGAGGAGGCGGACGGCGGCACATTGTTTCTCGACGAGCTTGGCACGCTCTCGATGGCGGCGCAGGAGCGGCTGCTGCGTGTGGTCGAATATGGCGAGGTGACACGGATCGGTGCGTCGCGGCCGGTCACCGTAAATGTACGCATTGTAGCCGCCACCAATGAGAACCTCCCTGCCGCAGCGGACAGGGGCAGCTTCCGCGCCGACCTGCTCGATCGCTTGAGTTTCGAGGTGATCACCCTGCCGCCGTTGCGGGCGCGTGACGGGGATGTGGCTGTATTGGCCGATCATTTCGGGCGGCGGATGGCGTCGGAGATCGGCTGGCTGCGCTGGCCCGGTTTTTCGGATGCGGTGATGGCGGCGATGGAGGCATATCGCTGGCCGGGCAATGTGCGCGAGCTGCGCAACGTGGTTGAGCGCGCGGTCTATCGCTGGCAGGAGGAGGATGGGCCGGTGGATAGCCTGACGTTCGATCCGTTCGCCTCGCCCTGGGCGCCTGCATCTATGGTGGAAGCGCCGCCCAAGGTGGCAAGCGTACCCGATGCGGAGCCCACACCCATTGTCGACGATCTTAAAAGCGCCGTCGCGGCTTACGAGCGCTCGCTGGTCGAGGAAGCGCTGGTGCGTCATCGCCACAACCAGCGCGCCGCCGCAAAGGCGCTCAAGCTCAGCTACGACCAGTTTCGCCACTGCCTGCGTAGGCACGGATTGCTGCAAACATAGAAAAGGGCGCCCCACATCGTAGGACGCCCTTTTCGAAAGTAATACGGTGGATCAGCCGTTGTTGGCGTTCACCATGCAATAGAACATCGCCAGCGAGAGCAGCGTGTTGGTGCGCGAGAAGATCATCGCGCGGGTCGCCGCCGCAGCCTTGGTCGCGTCATCGGCCTCGACAATGCCCAGCGCGCGCTTCTGTGCGGGCCAGATCACGAACCAGACGTTGAACGCCATGATGAGCGCCAGCCACATGCCGATGCCGATCAGCTTGAAGTTCGGATCCGAGAAGGTCAGCGCCTGCACCAGATAGCCGGAGAGATGCGCGACAATCAGGCCGGTCAGCACCGTGAACGCGGCGCCCCAGCGGAAGAAGAACAGGGCGGCCGGGGCGATATGCTTGCCGACGGCGGGTTTCAGCTCCGCCGGAATCTTGGGCATGGTCGGGATCTGCACGAAGTTGAAATAATAAAGCAGGCCGATCCACGTCACACCAAAGAACAGATGGAGCCAGCGGAACACCGCGTTGGCCGTCACCATGTCGGCATGGGCGCCGAACATCACCACAATCGCGAGCAGGACGCCCGCTGCCAGCACCATATGAAGATTTGCAAAAAATTTCGTCATGGCTTCCCCCAGGAGAGTATTCGAAAAACACGGCGAGCCGTTGCTCTGCCGGGGCCAGTCTAGGCGATGGGGGCTGGATTGTCACACGGTTAATCGCCGGCGCTGCGATACCGCGATTCGGTATGTTGCGTGGCAACACAAATTTCCTAAATGGGGCGGACATTTTGGTGCCGTCAGGCGTTTTCAGGGCGGCGCATTCCATCATCAACCCCAGGACAGGACCTTTTATCATGGCCTTCAACCTCCCCGAATTGCCTTACTCCAAGGACGCTTTCGGCGATCTCATCTCGGCGGAAACATTCGATTATCATCATGGCAAACATCATCAGGCCTATGTCACCAAGGCGAACGAACTGATTGCGGCCGATGCTGCGCTGCAAGGAAAATCGCTGGCGGAGCTGATCCGTTCGTCCAAGGGTGTTCTGTTCAATCAGGTCGGCCAGATATGGAATCACAGCTTTTACTGGCTCTGCCTCAGCCCCGAAAAGACTCAGCCGAGTGCCGAATTAAAGGCCAAGATCGATGAGGCTTTTGGCTCAACGGACGCGCTGCTCGAGAAGCTGAAGGCCGAGGCGGTCGGCCATTTCGCCTCCGGCTGGGCCGCGTTGGTCCTGAAGGACGGCAAGCTCGAAGTCACCTCCTATCATGACGCCGACACCCCGGTCGCCTATGAGGGCGTGCAGCCGCTCTTCATCCTCGATGTGTGGGAACATGCCTATTATATCGACTATCGCAATGCGCGCCCGAACTATGCCGAGGCGCTGCTGAAAAACGCGATCAACTGGGATTTCGTCTCTCAGAACCTCGATGGCCGCGGCGTCGAGCGCGCCGACCAGAAGGCGGAGGAAATGGCCTGATCTTGGCCTGATCCAGTCTTTGCAAGAGCCGCCTCCGGGCGGCTCTTTCTTTTTCAGGGCGACGATTGGCAGCGCGAGCGCGGGATGATAGGCCTGTGCCATGAAAAAGACTCTCTGTTTCGCGGCCGCCCTGCTGGCCTGTGCCCCTGCCCAGGCTGCAGGTGATGACAAGACGCTGGCCTGGGATATCGTTGCCGGTCTCACCACCGAAATCGGCCCTCGCCTCGCCGGTACGCCAACCGAGGCGGCCGCGCGCGAGTGGGCGAAGGCGCGGCTCACCGCGCTCGGCTTCACCAATGTGGTGATCGAGCCTTTCACGATACGCGGCTATGTGCGTGGGGTCGACAAGGCCCGGCTGATGGCGCCCTATCCGCACGATTTCGCGGTCACGGCGCTCGGCTATAGCGGGGCTACGCCACCCAAGGGGATCGAGGGGGAAATGGTCTATTTCCCGACCCTCGCTGCCTTGAAGGCGGCGCCCGATGGATCGCTCACGGGCAGGATCGCCTTTGTCGATCATGCGATGAAGGCCAATCAGGACGGCAGCGGTTATGGTCCTTATGGCGATGTCCGCCGCAAGGGGCCGGCCATCGCCGCGCAAAAGGGCGCCCTGGGCATCGTCATCCGCTCGGTCGGCACGGACGCACACCGCAATCCCCACGCCGGCGTGATGAATGTCCCGGATGGCGTGAAACCGATTCCGGCGGCTGCGATCTCCAATCCCGATGCCGATATCGTCGCGCGTATCGCCGCCACGAACAAGCCGATGCGCATCGCGCTGACGCTGACCGGCCATGCGCAGGATGCCATGCCCTCGGGCAATGTGATCGGCGATCTGCCGGGGCGTGACCCTTCGCTGTCGCCGATCCTCGTTGCGTGCCATCTCGACAGCTGGGATCTCGGCACCGGCGCAATCGACGATGGGGCGGGCTGCGCCATCGTGACGGCGGCGGCGCTGCGGACGCAGGCGGGCGGCAAGCCACTGCGCACCATCCGTGTGCTATGGGCGGGGAGCGAGGAGCTGGGCGGCTTCGGCGGAGAGGATTATGCCAAGCGCCACGGCGGGGAGCCTCACGCACTGGCGATGGAGAGCGATTTCGGTGCTGACCGGGTGTGGGCGGTGAAGACGAAGTTCGCCCCCGCCAACAAGGCGCTGGGCGACCGCATCGTTGCGGCGCTCACTCCGCTGGGGATCGTGTTCTCGGCAGGTGAGCCGCATGGCGGCACCGATGTCGAAGGGATCATGACTCGGCAAAAGACGGCTGTGATCGACCTCCAACAGGACGGTACCCGCTATTTCGACATTCATCACACACCGGATGACACGCTCGACAAGATCGACCCCTCGCAGCTGGAGCAGAATGTGGCGGCATGGGCAGCGGTGCTCGGCATCGTCGCCAACGAGCCGGGGCCAATCAGCGGCGAATAGAGCGATTTCCTGTCAAATGGTTTCATTTGACGATTCAGAAATCGCGGCAAAAACAAAAGCTTTAACCCTGCGGTGCGTCACCTTGCGCGACTGCGGTTTCGGCGGCAGCGGGTGACTGCTTGTCCAGCACCAGCCCGTGTTTCATCAGCATCGGAATGTTAGCGGCGGCAAACACGAACGACACGATCGTCACGCCCCAAACCTTGACCGTGAGCCAGGTATCGAAGTTCATGCTCGCGCGCATCGCTTCGTTGGCGATGGCCATGAAAATGAAGAAGATCGCCCAGTTACGCGAGAGCTTGCGCCAGCCGGTCTCGTCGAGGCCGTCATAGGCCGCCTGCAACAGATATTTGAGCAGCGGCTTGCCCTTCGCCAGTCCGCCGAGAAGCAGCACCGCGAAAAAGCTGTAAATGATCGTCGGCTTGATCTGGATGAAGCGCTGGTCATTGAAATAGATTGTCAGCCCACCGAAAAAAACGACGAGAATGGCGGACAACCACAGCATCGGTGAGACCTTGCCGAGCTTCCATTTCGAAATCAGCACCGCGAGCGTGATCGTCACCATGAAGAGGGCGGTGCCCGCGATCATGCCGATGAGCTTGAAGCCGACGAAGAAAACGAGCAGCGGGCCGAAATCGAGCGCGAGGCTGAGATTGGCGTTCTTCGCTTTCGCTTGCGGGGCGGGCGATTGGGGGGAGGCAGTCTCAGGCATAGGCGCTTCCAGCAATGGCTTTGGCCATGTCGGCGGGGTCGAACGGGCGCAGGTCGTCGATAGTTTCGCCGACGCCGATGGCGTGGATAGGGAGGCCGTATTTCTCCGCCGCAGCGACCAGCATTCCACCGCGCGCGGTGCCATCAAGCTTGGTCATCACTAGGCCCGTAACCTGCGCGACATCGCGAAATACCTCGATCTGGGAAAGGACATTGTTGCCCGAGGTCGCATCGAGCACCAGCACGACGTCGTGCGGGCTGGCGGGATCAAGCCGTCCCAGCACGCGGCGGATCTTCGCCAGCTCATCCATCAGCTCGGTACGGTTCTGGAGGCGGCCTGCGGTATCGACGATCAATATGTCGATGCCCTGCTCAATCGCCTGCTGCACGGCGGAGAACGCAAGGCCTGCCGCGTCGCCGCCCTCCTTGCCGGAGACGATGGGTACGCCGATCCGCTCTGCCCAGATCTTCAATTGCCCGATGGCCGCCGCGCGGAAGGTGTCGCCCGCCGCCAGCATCACGCTGCGGCCCTGCTCCTGAAACCGCTTGGCGAGCTTGGCGATGGTCGTCGTCTTGCCAGAGCCATTTACGCCGATGACAAGGATGACATGCGGCTTCATGGGCTTGAATTCGAGCGGTTTAGCGACCGGCTTCAAGACCTTTTCCACTTCCTCGGTAATTACCTCGCGGACATATTCCTCTGTGATCGGGCGGCTGTGGCGCGTGTCCTCAAGCCGGTCGCGGATACGCATCGCCATTGCTGGTCCCAGGTCCGAGACAATCAGCGCTTCCTCGATCTCGTCCAGCGTCTGCGCATCGAGCGGCTTGGCAAACAGCACGCCGAGATTCTCGCCCAGCTTCTCCGACGTGCGCTTCAGGCCGCCGAACAGCTTTTCGCGCCAGCTTTTGGGTGCAGTATCACTCATGTCGCGATCTCTTGCGCGATCAGCGCGCCATTCTCAACCCCGGCGATGGTCGCAGCGACGATTTCTCCGCGTTTTTTGGGGGTGGGCAGGCGCACGGGGGCAAAATTCGCGGAATGGCCCGATGTTCCGCCGCTTTCGACCAGCACCTGCTGGCGCGAGCCGACCAGCGAGGCGAGCCAGCGCGCGCGGTTGTCTCCGCACGCTCTGCGCAAGGCGGCGGCGCGGGCCTTGACCGTTGCGCGGTCGACCTGCGGCATCCGCGCGGCGGGCGTTCCCGTGCGGGGGGAATAGGGGAAGATGTGGCCGTGGACGATACGGCATTCTTCCACCAGCGCGAGGGAGTTGGCGAACATCTCCTCCGTCTCGGTCGGGAACCCGGCGATGATGTCCGCGCCGATGCTGATCTCAGGGCGTGCGACCAGCAGCCGCTCGACAATGCGGATCGCGTCTGCGCGGGTGTGGCGGCGCTTCATGCGCTTCAATATCATGTCGTCGCCGGATTGGAGCGAGAGGTGCACATGCGGCATCACGCGCGGCTCGTCCGTCAGCAGCGCGAACAGCCGCTCGTCGATCTCGACGCTGTCGATCGAGGACAGGCGCAGGCGGGGGAGCGCTGGAACTTGTGCCAGAATGCGCTCGACCAGGCTGCCGAGGCTCGGGCTGCCAGGCAGATCCGCGCCATAGCTGGTGACATCGACGCCGGTCAGCACAATCTCGCGATAACCCTCATCGACCAGCGCCCTCACACGGTCGATCACCGCGCCCGCAGGCGCCGAGCGGCTGTTGCCCCGGCCATAGGGGATGATGCAGAAGGTGCAGCGATGGTCGCAGCCATTCTGCACTTCCACGAATGCGCGGGTGTGATCGGCGAACGCGGAGACCATGTGCGGCGCAGTCTCACGCACCGCCATGATGTCCGAGACGCGCACTTTCTCGCCTGATGGTGCGAAGGCGGCAGGCTCCAGTTTTTCCCGATTGCCGAGCACGCTGTCCACCTCCGGCATGGCGGCAAAAAGGGCAGGGTCGGTCTGAGCGCCGCAGCCGGTGACGACGATGCGGGCATCGGGGCGCTCGCGCTTCGTGCGCCGGATTGCCTGCCGCGCCTGCCGCACCGCCTCGCCCGTCACGGCGCAGCTGTTGATGATGACGAGGTTCGGGTCGTCTCCCGCAAGCGCCTTCATCGCCTCGCTCTCGGCGATGTTGAGGCGGCACCCGAAGGTGATGACCTCAGGCCCGGGCATCAGCTTGTGTCACGAGCCGGTGCGCCTCAACCACCAAAAGCGCCCCAGTCGGCCTCGCCGGAAAAGACATGGTTAGCAGGGCCGGTCATCTGGATGTGCCCGCCCGCCTGCCAGTCGATGACAAGATCGCCGCCCGGTAGGGAGACTGTGACCGGCCCCTGCGCGAGGCCGCGCCGGATCGCGGCAACAGCGGTGGCGCAAGCCCCTGTACCGCACGCCTGCGTCAGTCCGGCGCCGCGTTCCCACACGATGAGGCGTAGCGAGTGCGGCCCCGTCACCTGCGCGAAATTGACATTCACTCGCGCCGGAAAAAGCGGATCATGCTCGATCAGTTGTCCCAGTCGCGCGGTATCGACCTTATCGAGATCGCCCACAAAGAAGATCACATGCGGATTGCCGACATTGACGCAAAAGGGCGGCGGCAGATCATCCCAGGTCGTCGGCAGGGAATAGGTGTCCATCGCATAGGCCAGCGGAATCTCACGCCACTCGAACCGTGGCGCGCCCATGTCGACACTGACGCCATCGTCCGCAATCCGCGCTTCCAGTATCCCGGCCTTGGTCTCGATCGTCACGTCGCTGCCAATGAACAGCGGAATACAGCGTGTCGCATTGCCACACGCCTCGACCTCGGAGCCATCGGCATTGAAGATCCGCATTGAGACATCCGCGCGGTCGGACTGGCCGACAATGATCAACTGATCGCAGCCGATGCCCGTATGCCGGTCCGCAATCGCGCGGGCGCGCGCTTCCGTAATCTCGACAGGCGTTTCCCGCGCGTCGATCACCACGAAATCATTTCTCAAACCGTGCATTTTGGCGAAGCTGCTCATCGCCGCGCATGTAGGGGTGAATAGCGCGAAAGTCCACGGCTTCGCTTGCGTAAGGCGGCACTTTCGCTTATGGGCGGCGACAGTCGAGCGGGCCTTCGGGTTCGGTTGACGCCCTGATGACATCCCTGGCTTGGGCATATTGCCCATAAGGTCCACGGATCGACGCTGGTCGGCGAGGTTTCGCCCACCGGCGCGCTTGTCGTTTTGGGGTATAAGCTTTTCCGCGGATTTCCGCGCGTTGTGAGGTGTCGATGTTTGACTCGTTGAGCGATCGCCTGACCGGGGTATTCGACAAGCTGCGTGGGCGCGGTGCGCTTACGGAGGATGATGTCCGCACCGCGATGCGCGAGGTGCGAATCGCGCTGCTGGAGGCGGACGTCGCGCTGCCCGTGGTGCGCGAGTTCATCGACCGCGCGACCGACCGCGCCGTCGGCGGCGATGTGCTGCGCTCAGTCACGCCGGGGCAGATGGTCGTCAAGATCGTCTCCGATACGCTGACGGAATTCCTCGGGGCCGAAAGCTCCGACCTGATGCTCGATGTCACGCCGCCTGCCGTCATCATGATGGTCGGTTTGCAGGGATCGGGCAAGACCACCACCACCGCCAAGATCGCCAAGCGCCTCAAGGAAAAAGAACGCAAGAAGGTGATGATGGCGTCGCTCGACGTCAACCGTCCGGCGGCGCAGGAGCAGCTCGCGGTGCTGGGAACCCAGTGCGACGTTGCCACCTTGCCGATCGTCGCGGGGCAGCAGCCGGTCGATATCGCCCGCCGCGCGCTCCAGTCCGCGAAGTTGCAGGGCTATGACGTGGTGATGCTCGATACCGCGGGCCGCCTCCATGTCGATCAGGCGCTGATGGACGAGATGAAGGCGGTGGCGGATGTATCCGCGCCGCAGGAAATCCTGCTGGTCGTTGATAGCCTCACCGGCCAGGACGCCGTCAACGTCGCTAAGAGCTTTACCGAGCAGGTGCCGCTGACCGGCGTGGTGCTCACCCGTATGGATGGTGATGCGCGTGGTGGTGCGGCGCTCTCGATGCGTTTCGTCACCGGCGCGCCGATCAAGTTCGCGGGCACCGGCGAAAAGCTGGATGCGATCGAGCCCTTCCACCCTGCGCGCGTTTCGCAGCGTATCCTTGGCATGGGCGATGTCGTTTCGCTGGTCGAGAAGGCGGCGGAGGTCATTGACGCCGAAGAAGCGGACAAGCTCGCCAAGAAAATGGCGAAGGGGCAATTTGACCTCAACGACCTGCGGATGCAGCTGAAACAGGTGCAGCAGATGGGCGGCCTTGGCGCAATGGCGGGCATGATCCCAGGCCTCAAGAAAGCGCAAGCCGCGATGGCGCAGAGCGGTGCCAACGACAAGGCGCTGGTGCATCTGGATGCGATCATCGGCTCGATGACTCCCAAGGAGCGCGAGCGCCCGGCGATCATCAACGCCAAGCGCAAGATCCGCATCGCCAAGGGCGCGGGCCGTACGGTGCAGGAGGTGAACAAGCTCCTCAAGATGCATCAGGAAATGGAAACCGCGATGAAGAAGATCCGCAAGATGGGCGGATTGGGCGGCCTTGCGAAGATGTTCATGGGCGGAAAGGGTGGTCTGGGCGGTGGCCTTGGCGATATGCTGGGCGGCATGGGCGGGGGAGCCGGTGGCGGCCTTCCGGGTCTGGGCGGCGGAGCACCCGGAGGTCTCCCGCCGGGCTTCGGCAATTTCGGAAAAAAGTAGTTTATTTAATATTTTCAAATTTCAAGAAAGGTAAGGTTAGAATTTATGGCAACTTCCATTCGTCTTTCGCGCGGTGGCTCCAAGAAGCGTCCTTATTACCGCATCGTCGTTGCAGACGTGCGCGCGCCGCGTGACGGCAAATTCATCGAGCGCATCGGCAGCTACAATCCGCTCCTCGCCAAGACCGACGAGAAGCGCGTCGTTCTGGACGTCGAGCGTGCGAAATACTGGGTCGCCAACGGCGCGCAGCCGACCGATCGCGTAGCCCGCTTCCTCGACGCCGCTGGCGTGAAGGAGCGCGCCGCGCGCAGCAACCCCAACAAGGGTGAGCCGGGCCAGAAGGCCAAGGACCGTGCAGAGGAGAAGGCCGAGAAGCTCGCCGCTGCTGAAGAAGCCGCCCGTGAGGCTGCCGCCGCTCCCGCGGTGGAAGAGGCGCCCGCCGAGGAAGCTCCTGCTGCCGAGGAAGCGCCCGCCGCAGAGGCCAGCGAAGAGCAGGCCGAGGGCTGATCCTTGGATAAAGACAAGCCCGTCACCCTTGCTGCCATCATCGGTGCGCATGGCGTGGCGGGCGAGGTGCGTTTGAAGCTGTTCGGCGACGGGCCGGACAGCTTGCGCACCTATAAGAGTTTCGATGCTGGTGGGCGCTCGCTCACCCTGAAGACGGTCCGCCACGGCCCCAATGGCGCGGTAGCGCGCTTTGCCGAGATAGCCGATCGCAATGCCGCCGAGGCCTTGCGCGGAACCGCGCTCACTGTGCCCCGCTCGGCGCTGCCGCCTCTGGCAGATGGCGAATATTATCATCATGATCTCATAGACTTGCCTTGTGTTTCTGACGCAGGGGATGAACTTGGGCACGTGGTTGCGATCGAGAATTTCGGCGCGGGCGACATCCTCGAAATCGAGCGTCCCGCCGCAGTGGACGGCAAACCGGGCAAGCGTTTCATGGTCCCCATCCACGCCGCGCGGATCGAAGCGGAGCAGGCCGTGATTGACGCCGCTTTCGTCGCATGACCTTCCACACCCAAATCCTCACCCTTTATCCGGAGATGTTCCCCGGTCCGCTGGGTTTATCGCTCGCCGGGCGGGCGTTAAGCCAAGGGATATGGTCGTGCGACCCGATCCAGATCCGCGATTTCGCCACGGACAAGCACCGCACCGTCGATGATACACCCGCAGGTGGCGGCGCGGGCATGGTGCTGCGTTGCGATGTACTCTCCGCTGTCGTGGATGAGGCGGAGCGGCGGATGGCGGAGCGGAGCAAGCCCCACCCCAACCCCTCCCCAGAAGGGGAGGGGCTATTAAAGGCCGCCCCCATCCTCGCCATGACACCGCGCGGGAAACCCATTACGCAGGCGCGCATCCGCGAGATCGCCTCCGGCCCCGGCGTGACCATTCTCTGCGGGCGTTTCGAGGGGTTCGACGAGCGCCTGTTCGACGCTCGCCCGCAGATCGAACAGGTCAGCCTCACCGATATCATCCTCTCCGGCGGAGAGATGGCGGCGCTCACCATCCTCGACGCTTGCATTCGCCTGCTTCCCGGGGTAATGGGCGCGCCTTCAAGCGGAGTCGAGGAAAGCTTCGAAAGCGGCCTCCTCGAATATCCGCACTATACCCGACCACAAGAGTGGGAAGGGCGCGCGATCCCTGAAGTGTTGCGATCGGGGGATCACGCGAAAATCGCCGCCTGGCGGAAGCAAAGGGCGGAGGATGATACACGGTTACGCAGGCCGGACCTTTGGGAGCGCCACAGGGGCGTTCGGGACTGACCTGCCTCTGGCGCGCGACACGAGACGAAGGAAGAAGGTCATATGAACCTCATTCAACAGATCGAGGCCGAGGAAATCGCGAAGGCGACCTCCGCCGCCGCCAATGCCATCCCGGATTTCCGCGCGGGCGACACGCTGCGCGTCGGCGTGAAGGTGGTTGAAGGCGAACGCACCCGTATTCAGAACTATGAAGGCGTCTGCATCGCCCGCTCGAACAAGGGCATGGGGTCGAACTTCACCGTGCGCAAGATGAGCTTCGGCGAGGGCGTTGAGCGCGTCTTCCCGCTCTATTCGCCGAACATCGACAGCATCACCGTCGTCCGCAAGGGCGTCGTGCGTCGTGCGAAGCTCTATTATCTGCGTGGCCGCACCGGCAAGCGCGCCCGCATCGCCGAGCGTCGCGACACCCGCAACGAGGGCTGATCGCCCTTACACAGCTTCAGGCTTTACAAGCAGGCGCGCCCGCTCGGGTGCGCCTGTTTTGCTTTCTGGTCAACTTCGCCAAACGCTCGTCATTCCCGCGTACTTGGGAATGATGTTGAGTATGGATCTAGGGCATCGCTTTGGTGCCTGACGAGGTGTGTCCCGAGCCTTCGTTCCCTATCCGCAAAAGCGGATAATCATCTGATATGAAAATATAAAATGGTCGGGACGACAGGATTACAGTAAATAACTGGAATTGCCTAATAAAATAAGCTATAAAGAGCTACACAGCACCTGCACAGCTATGGATTTCCGCGCCCCTGCGACGCTAATCTACACAGATTCTGCACAGTGGAGCATCGCGATGGCGTTTATCACCGACAAGGAGAAGCTTAAATCCGGCCTGATTATTTTCAGGCGTGGTGATGTGGCGCACCGCAACTTCTATTGCCGCATCAAGCTCCCGAAGGAGGATCGCTACAAGACCATCGCGTTAGGGACGGCGGACAGGCAGACAGCGCATGACCAAGCGTTCGACCTCGATGCTGACATTCGCTTTCGAATCAAGCATGATGTGCCGGTGTTTAACCGCCCTTTTCGCCAGGTTGCAGAGGAATATATCGCTGTGCAGCAGCGGCGCGCCAAGTTGGGCGAGGTGGCTGCCGACAGCGTCAAGAACGTCGCCAATCGTTGTCGCCGCGTCTTGGACGATTATATTGGAAGCACGCAAATTCACCTAATTGGTCAAGACCGCTGGTCAAATTATCCTACATGGCGACGGGAGAACGGCAAGGGCCGGACGCGGGCAATCGTCAGTGATGCAACCATTGGCGTTGAAATGGGTGCTTTCAACGCGGTGATGAGCTTCGCTATCAGCAAACGCTATGTTCCGGCGAGCCATCGCTTCGAGGGCAGGCCGAAGCTCAAAACCATGCGGCGCGATGAGTTCACGACCGAGGAATATCGTAAGCTGCACAGCTTTGGCCGCAAATGGATCAAGGCGGCGACATCGCCGCAGGGCATCTGGTATCGAACCATCTGCTACAATTTCATGCTCATCATGTGCAACACGGGGATGCGTCCACCAGAAGCGAGAAACTTGCGCTGGCGAGACATCATGGCGGCGAAGGATCGTGACGGCAGGGAGATTGTCGTCTTATCTGTGCAGGGTAAAGGCAAGTCCCGCAGACTGGTTGCTCCCAAGAGTGTCGGCGATTATCTCGACCGCGTTCGCGAGCTGTCCAAGGCCACCAAGTCGGACGATCCTGTTTTCACAATTATCAACGGCAAGCCCGCCAAATATCTCTACAGCGACACGGTGCAAGACCTGTTGACGGAATCGGACTTGCGGATCGGGCCGAGCGGCATTTCCCGTTCGACCTATTGCTTCCGCCATACCTATGCGACCTTCCGCCTTTCAGAAGGCGTCGATGTTTACATTCTTGCCGAACAAATGGGAACGTCGGTCAAGATGATCGAGCAGCATTACGGCCATGTGAACACTGTGAAACATGCAGATCGCGTTCTCATGGGCATGACCGGTTGGGAATTGGCCCGAGAGCCCGGCGACGACAGCGAAGCTGCGGCAAGGGCCGCCAAAGCCGCCGCGACACGAGATCGTTCCGGCCGCTCCCGAATGCCAAGAACCGCGAGACGGTAGCAGACATGACCGTCCCGCCCGTATCGTAGGGGGCATCAGGAACCTCCCACTTCAAACGCTGACTCCGCATCGCTGATGCTCTTGGGAGTCTGGCGGTTGCGCCGGTTTTCCGATGCGCCGCTGGCGCTCTTGATCGGGACACCGGCCAAGCGGGTGAAGGAAAAAGGTGCGCCGAGCCTCAAGCACCCCTTTGCCCGCGTCTTCCCCGCATTGCGTCCCTTCGCCGCTGGCGAACTTAAAGTGGTGCAATGGGGGGGCTTTCCCATATGCAAACTCCGCGAAGCGATAATCTGACTGTTATGATTGATTGGCTATCGCTTTATCAATCATATTCATGCTATATCGTGATTGATAGAAAGGCATCTTATCCATCATGCGCTGGAATTGGCAGCTTCCCGATTGGCCTGATTTCCGCTTCGACGCGGATCGCATCCGCGCGTCCGAAGAGCAATTCCTGAAAGGTTCGGGCGTTGTCATTGGCGCGCTGCACCACCTTGACGCTGATGCCCGCGATGGCCTGACCATCGAACTGATTTCACAAGAAGTGGTCGATAGCTCCGCCATCGAGGGAGAAATCCTCGATCGCGCCAGCGTCCAGTCGTCACTCGCGCGACATCTGGGCTTTGCCACCGACCAGCGCCGCGCCAGTGCGGCAGAGGCCGGGGCCGCTGAATTGATGGCCGATGTGTATCGCAACCATGCTGCGCCGCTTGACGACCAGACCCTGTTCGCTTGGCACGCGATGGTGATGAACGGGCGGCGCGATATTACCGATGTCGGGCGTTACCGTCGCCATCAAGATGCGATGCAGATTGTGTCGGGCGCGCTTCATGCGCCGCGTGTGCATTTCGAAGCACCGCCGTCCGATACCGTTCCAGCGGAAATGTCCCGTTTCATCGCATGGTTTAACGACAGCGCACCGGAATCAGCGAAACCGCTTCCGGCAATCACCCGAGCCGCTATCTCGCACCTGTGGTTTGAGAGCATCCATCCCTTCGAGGATGGCAATGGCCGTATCGGGCGCGCGATTGCCGAAAAAGCGTTGGCGCAAAACCTTGCGGCCCCGACGCTGACGGCGCTCGCGGAAACGATCAATCGTCACCGCAAAGCCTATTACGCCGCCCTCCAGCTCGGGAGCCAGAGCAACGACATCAATGCCTGGCTGGCATGGTTTGCCGATATTGTCATCGAGGCGCAGGCACGGACGATCACTCGCATTCGCTTCCTGATCGACAAGACTCGGCTGCTTGATCGCTTGCGCGGGCAAATCAACGAACGGCAGGAAAAGGCGCTGCTTCGCTTGTTCCGTGAAGGGCCGGATGGATTCGCGGGTGGGTTGAGCGCCGGGAATTACCGGACGATCACAGATGCCAGCCTTGCTACCGCGACCCGCGATTTGGCCGATCTTGTCGAGAAGGGTGCGTTAATTCGCACCGGCGAGAGGCGCTACGCACGTTACCGGCTTGCGCTTGAAGCTGACAATCAAACTTTGGAGCCATGAAAGTGAGAGAATGGTTCTGCCTTACTAGAGAAAAACCTAGCGGCCACTAATGGTCCATTCTGCTCTGCCAAAATCTTTGCGATTTTTGGTAGCTCAGTGTTCGCACGTTTCACGTCGTCCAACCCAATGGCACCCCCAGCGAAGGGAGGCGTATTCAAGCGAATTAGGCGATCACGTCCAATGAGCAGCCCGGCCTGGCCAAGCGCGTTTTGGCTGGCGAGGTGCATTGCCGATGAGACAATTTCTCGCCAGTGCCACAACCCACCACGCAGAATTTGAGCGTCGGACATTTTAATCTCAGCATCGCCACAACCGATCGAGAGAATATCGATCTGATCGCGTTCGATCATATTGCAAGTGAGTGCGTCTACCAGTGCTACCATCACAGGATTATTCGCCCAAACGCCGCCATCTGCGAAACGTCGCTGACCGTCCTTGTAGACCGAAAAATACGTTGGAGCCGCAGAGGTTGCTAGTGCGACCGTCACCATTTCCTCACGCCAATCAAGCCTAAAATCGGGATGATGGGGTGTTTTGAAGACGTTTACTTCGGTGAAACCATCAAATGAAGGAATACAAAGGCGGCGTTGTGCGTCACCGATGGTAAGTGTTCCAAAAATTTGACGTAACTCACGTTCGAGCGGTTCTCGGCTATACTGGTAATAATTTAAGGATCGAAATTTCGCCCAAAATCGCTTTATCCTCTTGAACGGAGGCGCGGCTGTGGGAAATATCTCTGCTCCATTACTAAAGTACAAATCAAGAATTTTGGATGCAGGTAACCCTATCGACAGACCAAGAGCAATTATGCCTCCTGTCGATGTCCCGGCAATTAGGTCGAAATAATCACCAACAGAGTCACCGCTGAGAAACTTCCGCTCAAATTCTGCTAAAATTGCGGCAGGAAATATCCCACGAATGCCGCCGCCATCAATTGAGAGGATGCGGAATCTCCTATCCTTTGGCCAAGGCAATTGGTGGCGCCGCTCGTTGAGTGTCCCGTCAGATCTCCGCGATGGCTTTTGGCTGTCGACTTCCATCCAGTTCCTCCTGTGTCGGGTGCCTGCCTCCACCTGACCATTTACCGGTCAACAACCAGCCTTCATAAAAATAGAGATAGCGCGAAGTCCAAGGCACGGTTGTTTCTGCCAACAAATCTGACGGAGTCCACTCCCCATTGAAAGGATCGAAAAGACACAGATAAGGCAATGATTGCTCTTTGCTGTTTATATATACATGCGGGATTGGCCCCTCGTCATGCTCAGGATGGCGCTCAAGAACTGGAGACAATATCTGAACCCGGGGCTGCACATTGAGTAGTGAAAAGTTCTCGATTGCCACAGGCACCTCATATCTGACACGCACACGATATCGTCTGCTGACTGGATCGAGATTACCTTCCCAGACTGCGCAACGATCATTTTTGGCCACTACTTCAAAGGCGGGCCATCGCTCCGTCATGGCACCAATCTGGTGATCAATGCTGATTAGTCCGGGAGCCATCCGCCGCCCATATTTGTGCTAGCACGCGCCGTGGTGCAGTTTGTCGCAATCGCTGCCGCAGCGCTGGCGTGAACTCTTCCCGTAGGTCCGAACCTCATTGTGCCCCTTTCCATTTCGTGCCGACTGCGTTCCATGATCTCGTTGATCGCATATTTCGCAGGCGTTTCACCGAACAGATCATCAAGAATTGTTTTGGATTCGGTGATCGAAATGTTGGCATCTCTCAGTCTGGCCAATTGGCGAACGAGATATTCCAAATCGCGGACATATTCATTCTGATCCCCAAGGTTTTGGGGCCATCTGTCCGTAAAAATGTCAGGAACAAACGACGGGTTTCTAACTTCGATGCAAACATTGTGCGTCGACTTTTCTTGGAGCCTACGTGCAATGTGCAACGAAATGGAAACAACTTCCTCAAGCAGTCCAGCCCCCAAAGGCGCGACTTCTAAAGCCATAGCCGAGAGCACAATCGAAGGTGGTTTGCGCTTCGACCGATTCCGAAAACGGACATCGCGGTTCCGCTTGATAAGCTGTAAAGCGACGACTCTGGCTGACTTTTCAGTAAGAGGAACCTGCGCTGGCAGTGGCTCCACGTCTGCCTTTGCAAGGACGCCACTGTCCGCCATTGATCGGGCTTCAAACATTGCGGCGAACACAGGATCATAGGCAGTCTTGCCATTAAAATGCTCGGCGAAACCCCAAGGGTTGACCTGCTTGTGGTAGCTTTCGCCAGATTGTGGCTTTGAATGAAAAAGGTTTCCTGCCTTTTCCGGCGTCGCTACGAGTCTCGCGAGCGGCATCAAATCCACATGGACACCATCGTCATAGTGGACTGTTACGCATCGGGAGTTGAGCTTTACCCGACCGAAATATCTAGAACCCGGCACGCTGTTGATTGCCTCATATAGCAATCCTAGCGTCTGCTTTGGATCACTGTTAGAATCAACATCGAGTTCCATCACAACATCGACGTCATGTTGATCTTTGGAAACACTTGATGCAATTGCGGTTCCGGTTGCAAAGCTGCCACCGGGATAACATGCAATGACCATGCTTTCGAGCGGGCTGCCAACCCGATCTACATAAGCACATAATGCTTGGAAGTGTTGTTCCGCCTCACCCTGCTTAGTAGGTGAAATCTGGACCCGCCGGGCGATGTCCATTAGCATTGCATCACCCGGACTTGGCATCGGCAAGTAATTGCGATTTGGTCGGATTGGATCATAGATCGTCATTTTAAGTTCACCTATCCTTGAGGTGGGAAATCATCGTTCCCATAGCTATCGCGCTGCCGGATCTGGCCGTTGCGTCCATGAACCAAAAGTTCTGACTTTTGGCTTCGTGCTGTTTCACGACCGCGCTCAATCGCGGCCAGCTGGGTTGTGTGAACGGATGAAGCTCGCTCACCGCCCGCTGATTTTACGGCCCAGCCGGCCTTGTGTGGCACAATGTGTTGATTGCGGCCCATAGATCATCCTTTCGATTTTGTCTTACAATAACGTAAGATACACTGAACGAGAGCTTCGGTCAATAGGCCTCACAAATTTGTTCGATTGACCGAACGATTTGCGATTCCTATAGGGCGCGAACTGTGGTAAAGCGGAAATGGAGCGTGAATAATGTCGTTAGCAACGAAGTTGCAAAAGCTGCGAACAGCTAAAGGCCAATCGCTTCAGGTTGTTGCCGATGCGGTTGGAGCGTCCAAAGCGCACATTTGGGAGCTTGAAAAAGGCACTGCCGCTAACCCTTCCATTGAACTCCTCAAAGGTATTGCTGGGCATTTTGGTGTGTCCATCGCTTCTTTAGTGGGCGAAGATCCTAGCGACGCTCAGGATGAGCAGCTTGTGGTTATGTATCGCGACCTCCAGAATTTGGATGAAAATGACCGGCAATTTATTGAACTGATGATCGAAGGTATGAAAAAGAAGCGCGAGTCAGGGCAATAGATGCAGATTGATCGGATTGAGCTTGCTGATTGCACTTCTCCAGAAAGGGTAATTAGCGAAATTCTCCGGCAATTGCCGGACTTACAAATTCCGGTGCCGATCGAAGATCTGGCCGTTGCCGTCGGCATCACCGACATTCACAGGATGACCACACAGAATTTTGAGGGTGGACTGATTACGCAGCCTGAACGTCGAGACGGGGTTATCCTTGTCAATGGCACAGCGAACCGATTGCGGCAGCGATATACCATCGGTCATGAGCTCGGACACTTCCTAATAGCTGCGCATAAGCCTGGGACATCTGGCCAATTTACATGTTCAAAAGCCGATATGAGCATCCGCAAAGCGGGTCGCGATGATCGTTATAAGAGGATGGAATCGGAGGCAAACAGGTTTAGCGCGGGAATGCTGATGCCGTTGCCCATGTTTAAGGCAGACATGCGTTCTCAAGGTGCGCCCGACCTTCAAAATGTTGTTGCCTTGGCAGCTCGGTATGATGTGAGCAAAGAGGCCGCTGCAATCCATTACTCAACCTATCACCATGACATGTGCGCGATCATCTTGTCCCAAGATGACATAATAAGGCGCGTTTATAAGCCAAGTCGCTTCCCTTTTGTGGAAGCTGCGATAGGCAAGCCGCTTCCACACAACTCTCTATCTTCCGGTTCCCAAAACAGCGAGGCAGAATGGGATGAAGTTGACCGAGGCGTCTGGCTTGCAAGTCTTGAGCGCCCATCATCCATCAATGAGCAAGCGCTGAGTCTGGCGGGCGGGTGGAAAATGACTATGCTGATCGTTGACGAGACCGAAGACGAAAGCGAGGTCGATGAGGGCTTCCGTGATACATTTGATGTTTGGGAGAACCCTCAGTTCCCGAGTAAAAGCCGCCGCCGCTGATCAATTTTCTCCAGCTTTGGTGGCTGCCTTTCTAAAGCGCTTCCAGTATCTGCGCTTTCACATTCATCCCATTACGTTCCTTTTCCGCGAATACATAAATGCCCTTTTCCTCGCTCGATTTTTGCCAGAGTTGCCCGATGGCTTGCTTCTCCAGGGAATCAGCCACCAAATGTGCGCCTTTATATTCGACTACCAACAGCCGTCCGTCTTCCAGTTTTGCGACAAAATCGGGGTAAGTTCTCCCATTCGCCAGAGGAAACCAAAAGGCATCGACGTGTTTGGCGACGTTGCGAACCCAAAATTCCACGTCGCTGATGCTGTCGAGCAATTGTGCGGCTTTGAATTCCTCGCCATCTTCATTGCCGTCAAATGCAGGCACGCGGTCCCAACCTAAGTAATGACGGGTAAAACGATATTTGGTACCGCGATAGCAGGGAACGCCTGCGAACATGCCATCATGGAAACGGAAACCATTGTCGAATGACACCTGAGGTTGAGCTTCCGGCGCGAACAGGCAGCGCTGATAAACGCCCTTGCGGACTTCGGCGCGAATTGCCGCAATCTTATCCCGCAATTTGCGGGCCAGAATGAATCGACAACGCATCAGCGTTGCCAGCGGAATCGCACGTGCACCCGTCAAGTGACGGATCACGTCGCTAAGCCAAGCGACCATTTCGCTGTGGCCGATGGCCCTATCCGATTGGCGAACTTGCTTCGTGAGCAGATTGACCAATCCCGCTTCCGTCCAACCATCGACTGGCACGTCTAGCATCATTTGATCGAATTGGTCGCTATGCCTTACCATCAGACTATCGCCATCCAGGTCGATCTCGAACGCTTCAGAAGTATCGCGCACATCGAATTCAGCTCGCGAAAGCTGCGCCGAATGACTGGCAAGCGACCACTCGAAATACTCGCCCATTATATCCGCGTCGGCGAAAATGAGTTCGCCTTGGATTGATGCCATTAGTCGCGGCACGACAAATTCCTGCCCCAGCTCAGCCGGCGATGCTTCATGGGCGTTCTCGGCCTCAAAGCGTTGAACTACTTCGCGGAAGTGGTTTGCGGCTTTTTCAGGCAAAGAGGCGTAGATCAGGTCTTTCTCAGATTTCCGCAAAAATCCTGTCACCTCAACGACAGCAACGGTGCCCTCAGCAGCTTCAATCTTCAACTTTTCAGGAGCAACCGCTTTCACTGTGGCTAAAACTTCCGGTGTTACCTCAATCGAAATACGCGCTGTCGGCTTTGAACGCCGCCGCTCACCCCACAAACCTTCATCTAGCGAGCTTTGCACCGCTTCGATATTTGCCTCGGCCTCTTGCTCCTCAAAGCCCATATCAACGAGGCGATCACGCAGAGTATTCGCGGCTTCGGCAAAGCTCTTCGACACCAGATTGGCGTAGGCTTTGTTGAGCAGCGGCGACTTACGCCGCGTGGCATAAGGCATACGCAGCACGCGGCCCAAAAGCTGTTCGGCATCCGTTGCACTCTTGATATTTGCTACGGAGCAGAAGACATAAGCAAAGGAGCAATCCCAGCCTTCTTTCAACGCCTCAACCGTGATGACATACTCAATCGGGCAATCCGGCTTGAATAAATCGATCCCGTCCAGACCCCGCTGATCGCCCGTCGCCACCGCGATGGCGTTGCCGTCGATGTGATGCGTTTCAATCAGGTGATGCCGCAACACCTCCACCGTCACTTCGCGGTTCTTGTCCTCTGCCTGAAACAGCACGATCGGGCGTATATAGGCCGCGCGGTCTTTGGCGGCTTCCTCGGCCAATTCGGCGCGTTTCGTCGCGCAGCGTGCTGGAAAGAAGGTGGCGGTGATCACGCTGGCCGATCTGACCGCCAGCGAGGTCGCCGCGTTCCTGAGCCATGCCGAACACGACCGCGGCGGCACGATCGGCACGCGCAACTGCCGACTTGCCGCGATCCGCAGCTTCTTCCACTTCGTGGCCACCAAGTATCCCCCATCGATCGCGCAATGCGTCGAAATCCTCAACATCCCGATCAAGCGCGCGCCGGTATCGGAGCCCTGCTACCTCGATCCGGCGGAAGTGACGGCGATCCTCGCTCAGCCCGACCGTTCTACGATCGAGGGTATGCGCGACCATGCGCTGCTCTCGTTCCTCTACAACAGCGGCGCACGAATACAGGAAGCGCTCGATCTGTGCCCCGAAGCGATCCGGTTCGAAAGCCCGAGCTGCGTGCGCCTGACCGGCAAGGGCCGAAAGGAACGCATCTGCCCGCTCTGGCCGGAAACGGTCCTGCTGCTGAGTAAGCTGCTCGAGCGACAGCCACGGGCGCCGGACCAGAGGCTGTTCGTCAACCGTTATGGCGAACCGCTCAGTGCCTCGGGTGTCCGGTTCAAGCTTGCCGCCTACGTGAGGGCTGCGGCAGAAACCACGCCGACGCTGCGTGCCAAGCATGTGACGCCGCACGCCTTCCGGCACGCCACCGCCGTGCACCTCATCTCGGCGGGCGTCGACGTCACGGTCATCCGCAGTTGGCTCGGCCATGTGAGCCTCGACACGACCAACCACTATGCGAGGGCCAATCTGGAAACGAAACGGAAGGCATTGGAACAGGTTGCCGTTCCGACCACACCCGGCGGCAAGCCATCCTGGAAGCGCGATACAAGCGTACTCGCCTGGCTCGACACGCTCTGAATAATGCGAAGGAATGTTGGCCGGAAACCGCAGACATCAGCCAATCTGGCCGCGTTCCTTCACATTATCGATACCTCGCGATTACTTAATGTGCTGCGCGCCGACAATCGCGCCATTTTCAAAGCAGCATCGCAAGCCAGCAAGGCAGCGGATTTTCTGTTGGCGTTCGTTCGGGAGAGCGAATCCACCTTGGCGCGCGCGGCATGACCGCCACGCTCCCCTGCAAAGACCGGCTGGCGTCCGAGCAAACGCCCATCGGTGAGCAGACGCTTGTTTACGGCGTTGCGCCAATCACGCCCCGCGACCGTCTCGCCATGCGCGCCAATGCGCCGCTGGAGCCGCGCAAGGCGCAGCGCCCCGCCGATCATGGCTTGTTCGACACCAACGCCCGCAATCAGATCGAGATGTTTTGAAAGGATTTTCCCCATGCTGTTACTCACCCAAGACCAGCGCGCCCGCCTCATCGCCAACGGCAAAAGCCGTGGCGATCATGTGCCGGTCGTCAAATTCTTCAATCCCGTAGGGTCGGGCACTTGGCTGTTTTCCGAACTGGACGAAGACGGCGACATTTTGTTCGGACTTTGCGATCTTGGCTTTGGTTGCCCCGAAATGGGTTCGGCCAGCCTTGCCGAGATTGCAGCGGTATCGCTGCCGTTCGGCCTCACCATTGAGCGCGACCTGTGTTTTGAAGGGCGCTTCCCGCTGACCATTTATGCCGATGCGGCCCGCGTGGCGGGCAGCATCACCGAGGACGAGGCGCGGCTTGAGGCCGCAGCCGTTGCCCGCGCCAAAGAGAATCCAGCCCTTCCGCCGCCTTGAACCCAAGGCGGCGGCAGACCCCGCGCTGGATAGTCCGGCGCGGACAACCGGCCCCATCCTCACCGCCCCCCAAGATGCCCCGAGGATGGGGCCACCTAACGGAGTAAGTGACATGAAACTTGACCATATCGCCCTTGACCGGCTTTCAATCTCCCCCGCCAATATGCGGAGCGGCAAGAAGCCGCCCGACATTAGCGGCATTCTGCCATCCATCCGCGCACGGGGCATTATCATGCCGCTGTTGGTGCGGCCCAATGGCAGCGACACCACATTCGAGATTGTGGCGGGAAGCCGTCGCTTTCTCGCCGCGCAGACCGTGGCAAACGAGAACGGCGTTGCCGAGCCGCTGCCGTGCGCTATCATGGAGGCGGGCGACGATGCCGCCGCCCTCGAAGCCTCATTGATCGAGAACCTTGCGCGGCTTGCGCCCGACGAGGTGACGCAGTGGGAGTCGTTCACGCGGTTGGTCAAGGAAGGCCGGACGCCCGACGAAATTTCCATGACGTTCGGGATGCCCGAACTGACCGTCAAGCGCATCTTGGCGCTTGGCAATTTGCTGCCGCGCATCCGCCAGCTTTACCGCGCCGAGGAGATCGACGCGACCAGTGTTCGCCATCTGACGCTGGCGACGAAGGCGCAGCAGAAAACATGGCTGGCGCTGTATGACGACCCACAATCGTCCATCCCCAAGGGCCACCAGTTGAAAGCGTGGCTGTTCGGCGGCGCGTCCATATCAACCAGCGTCGCGCTGTTCGACCTTGAAACCTATCATGGCCGTATCGTCAAAGACCTGTTCGAGAAGGACGGCTATTTCGGGGATTTGCGCGAGTTCGAGGACGCGCAGCGCGCGGCCATCGAGGAACGCAAGGCTGCCTATATCGCGGACGGGTGGAGCGATGTTGTCGTTTTGCCCGATGGGCAATACTTCCATCGCTACGAGTTCGCGGCCACGCCGAAGCGCAAAGGCGGGCGGGTCTATGTGACCATTGCCCATAATGGCGAGGTGGCGTTTCACGAGGGCTATCTGACCGAGCGCGAAGCAAAGCGCATCGCCAAAGGCGAAGCGCCCGATGCGACAACCAAGGCCAGCCGCCCCGAAATCACAGCAGCCATGACGAGCTATATCGACCTGCACCGCCATGCGGCGGTGCGGTCGGCGCTTGCCGCCAATACCGGCGTGGCGCTGCGTGTCATGGTTGCCCACGCGATTTGCGGTTCGCCACTATGGGGCGTGAGGGTTCAAGATCAGCGCAGCCGAAACGAAGCGATTACCGAGAGCATCGAAACCAGCGTTGCCGAAGCCCGCTTCGACGAGCGCCGCCGCGCAGTGCTTGGCGTGTTGGGTTTTGACCCCGATGAGCCAAGCGTCACTTTGGGCCATGAACCGAGGAACGGCGTGAGCGGACTGTTCCAGCGGTTGCTGGAATTGCCAGACGCGGTTGTCATGGAGGTTCTTGGCGTCGTTATGGCCGAGACACTGGCAAGCGGAACCGGCCTTATCGAAACCATCGGTCTTCACCTTGGCGTCAAGATGGCCGATTATTGGGTGGCCGATGATGCCTTTTATGGCCTTGTCCGCGACCGCGAAGTGTTGACCGAAGTGTTGCGCGAGGTCGGCGGCGATACCGTGGCGCAGGCCCATGCCACCGAGAAGGGCAAGACGATCAAGTCTGTCATCAATGACTATCTGACCGGCAGCAATGACCGCATTAAGGTCGAGCAATGGGTGCCGCGCTGGATGGCGTTCCCGCCATCGGCTTACACGCAGCGCGGCGGCGTGGCGACGGTTGCCGCCGCCAGCCGTGCGGCATGGCTGGCGGAACCGGAAGTCCCGCTTGACCCCGACCCCGCCGCCGTTGCGGCGGAAGCCGTCGAGGGCGGCGATGCCGACGAAGCCGAAGCGATTGAGGACATGGATGAGCAGCGGCTTGCCGCGTGACGGGTGAGCGGGCGGCTTTGCGCCGCCCGCTCCTGTATTCATTCCGAGCGCCAAAAAGCCCCGACCGGCAATGCCGGACGGGGTTGGCTGCGTTGTCAGCCGCAGTCCGGTTAGGCGACAACCAGAGCAGATGAGGTGATACCAGTCGCCGCCAGCGAACAATCTGGCAGATCGGCGCATGGCCGGTCGTCATTCTAGCCGGGTGGTTCGCGGCCTACGATTTGGTGGTAGGCCAGCTTTCCGATTGGCATCAGCCACGATCTTGGCTGCGACGGAGCATCTTCGTCGCTCACTGTCAGACTGTGCGTTCAGTTTTGGCAAGCCCATGCTGGCAGTTTGGCAGATTGCGTCAATCGCCCCGACATTGAACGAGCGCATCCACATTTGCCAAATATCCTTGCGTCCGATTGCCAGAACCGCGCTCACCCACGGCCTCGTCAATGGCTTTGGTTGGCAGCGGACGGCTGCGCCTCTTGCCCCTTGCTGCAACGATTGGCCCGAAGTTTCTTCCCCTGGGCTGCGCCCATTCCTCGCGGAACCAAGAAACCCCGGTCTGCACCGTCCTCCACTGCGTTGCGGCCCTGCGGGTGCAGCAGGGCAAGCCCCTGCCTTTAACCAGCCATCGAGGCCGCGAATGAGCGCGGGGTTCGACCAACACAAGGAACTGAATCATGGCAAATATCGGCACATTCAAAAAGTCCGGCGACACCAACTACACCGGCGAAATCGTCACGATGAGCTTGCAGAAGAAGAACGTCACCATCGTCGCCGAGGAAGCGAGCGAGAAGGAAAACGCCCCCTCCCACCGAGTGTTCGTGGCGAAGGCCGAAATCGGGGCAGCATGGGCCAAGACCAGCAAGGAAGGCCGCGACTATCTCTCGATCAAGCTCGACGATCCCAGCTTCAACGCACCGATCTTCGCCAGCCTGTTCGCCGACGAAGACGCCAAGACCTTCAACCTGATCTGGTCACGCGCCCGCTCCTCGAACGGCAGCTGACCACTCCGCCCACGCCCCGCCCGGCACTGCCGGGCGGGGCTTTGTGTTGCAATGGCCGGAAAGTTGGGGGGAGCTGACAGTCCGCTCTCGAAAATTATTTGGCCATAGCGGCCGTCAGCGTGTTCCTATAACAAAGCTAAGCTAACGGCCCCTTACGGAGCTGTTTTGATCGAAACGGGGGAC
Source organism: Sphingobium sp. (assembly GCA_022652485.1). Taxonomy (GTDB): domain Bacteria; phylum Pseudomonadota; class Alphaproteobacteria; order Sphingomonadales; family Sphingomonadaceae; genus Sphingobium. The sequence continues at coordinate 34,311 of JALCRK010000003.1, read as the reverse complement.
GCGAAACTCCCAAGCACCCCATTCAGCGCCCCGAAATCGACAAAATACAAGTCTGCAACCGCTGCACCCTTGGCTTTGATAAGACCAACGGCCGTATTGGTCACGACCACCGGCCCACCGCTGTCGCCGCCTTGATTAAACGCCTTACCATCGTCGGACGCCGCACGGTGGACCGCGTTCGTCACACCTCTGTTGTCCTTCAAAACAAGGAACTTAGCCTTTATCTTCCCACACCGCCTAGTGTTCGTCACGCTACCATATACGCAAATTGGCCAGTCTATTGGGTAGTTCAGTATATCGGCAACTCCAGTGACGGTCATCAGCGTCGATGGAGCAGTATATGTCTGGTTCGGATAGCTGTGCGTGCCTGAGGTGCGCATGACTTGCATGTCGAAGCCCCACTGATCGCTGTATTTATAAACGCGCTCAACGAGATTAAACGAAACGCCCGAAAGCGTCATCGTGTCATCGCAATGCCCCGATGTGATAATCGCATCGACCCCGTTGTGCTTGACGTTAAAGCCACTCGTGCACGTCTGCGTCCCTGTAAGCTGTCGGCCGCCGTATATCGTGGCCGTGTTAGAACTAACCGTCTCAACCTGAATGAGCCTAATGTTCTTGTTTTGCTGTAAATCGTCCGTCAAGAGTGATTGCATCCGGGCGTTATCTTGCGACCGAATATCAACGGTCCCGTCGAAAACATTCACCTCGGCAGAGAATTGGAAACTGTCAACGGCGGCCACTTTACGCGCCACCTTGTCTTTTAATTGGTTGAGTTGATTGATGGGTGTCTCCGCCTTCTCGACAACGAAAAGCGGGTCACTCGTTATTTGCTTCAACAAGCCCTGCCCGCCACCCGTCATCTTGACGACCACCTTGAAGCTGGGACTATGAACGACGTATAAGCCGCCGAATTGATTCGGGAATTTATCATTCAAAGCCTTTTCGACCGCAACGATATCGTTGAGTCGGGCAAGTCGGGACTGGGCCTCTCCATACGAGATATTCTGGGTCGCAGCATAGGACTGGATTGTCGGATGTTCAGTGGACGCGGGCTGCGCCATCGCAGGGAAGGAGACTAAACAAGCGACGATTCCGAGAACTTTTCTCATATTGATGTCCTTTGCCTTAATTGTTCTTCTGCTCGACCCCCGAAACTAAAAAATATGGGGCTGGGCATGAATGCCCAACCGATTTCAGCACACGATGTTCCTCGTCCGCTCGCAAAGTGCTGCCGCTCAGATGAACGACCCCGCCAATGAGGGCCCTGCCGCGTAGGTCAGGGAGCTCGATGGCATAACTTTTGCCCAAGGAGGACAGTTTCGTCCCAACAGGCCACAATGGCGTTAGCTTGCCGGTCAAAGAATCAACAATGATGCACGGACCCTGCCGACCGAGGTTGCCGCTCAGGCCGCCGGTAAGTAAGATATCTGGCCGACTTTCGGGCGTGTCGAACGGGTTAAACTGCAGAATTGGGGGCGATAAGTTGAGCGGGGCGTTACGCATAGCGCATCCTGAGCAAGCGAGAATTAGCGAAAGCGCCATGAGGGAAGCGAGCCGACCAGTCATGTTATGAGAATACAACAGGCCGACATTGAGTAAAGGAAAATCGAGTCAATCCGAAATGGTCGGCGCATGTGATGTTAGAAAGCCTCTCCCTAAGCTCCCGTTTCCGGCGGATGAACGAAGGGCTTTTTTGCCAACCCGAAAATACCTGAACGTGCGGCGGCTTGCTTGTCGAGTTGCCATCCCGCTGCAATGAAATTTACAAGCTGGATATCAGCAACAGCGTCTGCACCGGCTGCGGTCGCACAATTGGCGAGATCGCCGAATGGGGAGCGCGACCGCCAGCCGTCAGCATGAAATTCTCCAGCGATCTTCGGCCCGCATGGGAAGCAGCGCTTCACATCCAGCCTGAAACCTCAAACCCCCAAGCGCACCCGAAGCCCCTTATTGTCAGAAGTAGAAAGCCGCTTTGGGTGCGCTTGTCTTAGGGGGTTTGTCTGATTTGTCTTTAATGCAGGATATGCCTAGCGGCGCGTGTTGTCTTACATTGCCCCTGTTTCACACGGGCATGATTGATGGCGACAAATCTACTATCGAACAGCGCGACGCTCACCATTCGGCTTGACGCCGATCCTTGTCGTCTGGAGCGGCTTCGTCGGACGCTATTTTCTGATCCAAGTTGCTAAAGCCATCCGGGCGCGCGAATCCGAGTTGGCGATGCTGCGGCTGGGTCTGGATGCACAGCCGGCAAAGTCCGAACCGTCCAAAGGTGATACAAACACTGGCCTTAGCCGCTGGCGTTTTCTGTTCGCCCCGACCGACGACCTCGACCCTGTGGACCTCGCCGACACCAGACAACGCGCGGAAGCGCTGGCAGATACCGAATATGCCGTCCGCGCCGAACGGGCGGTTTCCCGGCTGTTCGGTGCGTGGCGGACCATCCATATCGGCACCAGCACATTGCTCTACGCACTGCTGTTGCTCCACATCTGGTCAGGATATTATTTCGGGTTTCGCTGGCTATGAAAGGCATGCGGCTCCTCTACGCCGTCTATGCGCTGGCCCTGTTGTTACTGGTCATCGTCGTGCCGCTCATGACGCATGGAGATGGGAGCGGCGCAGTAAAGGGCTGGACGGCACTGGTCGATCCCGGCCCGCTGTCCCCGCAACATGCTTCCCTGAAGGCGGATTGCGAAACCTGCCATACACCGCACAAGGGCGTCGAGCCGGTCAAATGCATTGCCTGCCATGTCGGGACGGACTTTGGCACCAAGGCATCGACGCGGTTTCACGCCAACGCGAAGCAATGCACAACCTGTCATGTCGAACATGACGGCGGCGCGAGCCTGACACGCATGGATCATTTGGCGCTGCTCGACCCTGAGCTCTGGCGAGGCACGCCCGTTTTCGCGGATGCGCGTCCGATGACCACGAAATCCAAAAGCGCAAATGGCCTGTCATGCGCCAGCTGTCACGCGGCGCGCGATCCGCATCAGGGCCTATTCGGCAAGGACTGCACGAGCTGTCACACGCTGACAGACTGGAAAATTGCCAAATTTCGTCACCCTTCGGTCAATTCACGGCAATGCGCCGAATGTCACAAGGCACCGCCAAGTCACTTCATGATGCACTTTGAAATGGTGTCGCAACGCGTGGCCAAAGAGCGCGCTTCCGTCAATCAATGCGTCGCCTGTCATACCACCGACAGCTGGAACAATATTCGCAAGGTCGGATGGTATGACCATCATTGAGCCTGCAAACGCCGCGCTCGACACGCTCGTCCGTTTCGCGGTGCTGTCGCTCGAACTTGCCGGGACGCTGACGATATTGGCAGGCGCCGCTGCCGCCATTTTCCTGTTCGTGTCGCGCGTGCGCGCGTGCGGCATTCAGGCCGCCTACCAGCCTGTCCGAGCGGTTTTGGGCCGCAGCATTCTGCTTGGTCTCGAGTTCCTGGTGGCTGGCGACATTTTGAAATCGCTCGTCATCAATCCCAGCCTCGATGATCTTCTTGTCCTCGCCGGCCTCATTCTCGTCCGAACATTCCTGAGTGTTTCGCTCGGGGTTGAGATCAACGGCCATTGGCCGTGGCAGGAAACAGCCATGGCAGCACGGGCGCAATCCGCTGCGCGCCCCAACAATCTCGCGAAGAACAATCAGCCAGGGGGCCGGGATGAGGGATAGCGATCGCCTTGCTCCAGACGAAAACCGGCTTGCTCGCGCTGCTGCCTGCCATAACCAATGCCTCCGCGAGCAGGTCTCGTATTGCCACACTCCCGCTCATCGCGAGGAGGGCTGCCAATGAGTCGACAAGCGGAGCCCGGCCAGACCGGTGCCATTCCCCATGGTCCAACCGGACATGGCCTCAAAGCTCGGAAATTGGGGCTGATTGCGGGGTCGGCTGAGCCGATTGCGGTGATGCCCGAAGACTGTGCCATATGCCGCGCCGAGGGATTGACGGCGCGCACTTCAATCCTTGTCGAAGCAGGTGATCGGCAGATTGTTGCCCGATTGATGCGATCGACAAATGATCTGGTAGCCGAGGGCGAGATCGGACTTTCCGATGAAGCCTGGACCAGACTTGGTCTCAGCGGCGGTGAGCCTGTCAATGTGCGCCATCCGCAGCCGGTGCCTTCGCTCAGCGTCTTACGCAAGCGCGTCTACGGCGACCGGCTGGCCCAAGCCGACTTCACAAACATCATGTCTGACCTTGTCGCCGGGAGGTACAGCGATGTCCATCTCGCCTCATTCGTGACCGCCTGTTCGGCGTTTCCCCTCGATCTCTATGAAATGATCGCGCTCACGCAGGCGATGATCGGCGCGGGCAAAACGCTGACCTGGCATCAGCCGGTTATCGTCGACAAGCACAGCGTCGGCGGACTACCGGGAAATCGGACAACACCAATCATCGTCTCTATCGTCGCCGCCTTGGGTCTGGTCATTCCGAAAACGTCCTCGCGGGCCATTACCTCGCCGGCCGGCACTGCCGACACAATGGAAACGCTTGCACCGGTCGATCTCGACATCAAACAAATCCGCGACGTGGTTGCGCGGCAGAACGGCTGCCTGGTCTGGGGAGGATCTGTCGACCTCAGTCCAGCCGACGATATCATCATCGGGGTCGAACGCATTCTTGACCTCGATTCTGCCGGCCAGCTGGTCGCATCGGTGCTGTCAAAGAAAATTGCGGCAGGAGCCACGCACCTGGTCATCGATATGCCGGTCGGCCCGACGGCAAAGGTCAGGACCGCCCAGGCCGCTGATGAATTGAGCTATTGGCTAGAGGCAGTTGCCGCCGCATTCGGCGTCAAGATCCGTATCCTACAAGGCCCCGGAGACCAGCCCATTGGCCGCGGCATCGGGCCAGCGCTCGAAGCACGAGATGTGTTGGCGGTGTTGCAGCAGCGCGACCCGCCCACCGACCTTGCCTCTCGCGCTTGCGACTTGGCCGGTGCGCTGCTGGAACTCGCCGAGTTCGCGCGCCAAGGCAGTGGAGCGACGCTCGCTCGGAATACTCTGGAAAGCGGGCGAGCCTGGGCCAAATTCCAGGCAATTTGCGCGGCACAGGGCGGATTGCACGAGCCGCCGGTGGCGAGCCATAGGCAGGTAGTGCTTGCCCCGCATGCCGGAACGCTGGGCTCCATCGATAACCGCCGCCTGGCCCAGCTCGCCAAGCTCGCCGGTGCACCTGCGGCGAAGGCGGCAGGCGTCGAACTACATTGCCGGCTCGGAGACGCAGTCGAAACCGGCGCCGCGCTGTGCAGCGTTCACGCCGAAAGTCGCGGCGAGCTCGACTATGCCATGCAATTCTATGCCGGAGCTGGCGCAATATTCGGAATCGAACAGCCATGAACCCGCCCATTCTCATCCCGCTCCCGGGAAACGAGCACCTCGCTGCCGGCATTGCCGGCGCCATCGATGCCGAAATTGGTATGCTGGAGATGCACCAGTTTCCTGACGGCGAAACCTATCTGCGCTTCGCCTGCGATGTCGCTGGACGCCCGGTCATCCTGCTGTGCACGCTCGCGCGGCCCAACGAGCTCGTCATGCCGCTGCTGCTGGCCGCCGATGCGGCCCGGGATCTGGGAGCGAGCGAAGTGGCTCTGGTTGCGCCCTATCTGGCCTATATGCGCCAAGACCGGCGCTTCAGATCAGGCGAGGCGGTCAGTTCGCGGACCTTTGCGCGCCTGCTGTCGAACGCGTTCGACTGGTTCGTCACCGTCGACCCGCATCTTCACCGCTATGCGTCGCTCGATACAATCTACTCGATCCGCTCCCGGGTCGTCCAAGCCGCCCCGTCGATCGCGCGCTGGATAGAGGCGAACGTCACTGACCCAGTGATCGTCGGGCCGGACATTGAGAGCGAACAATGGGTGAGCGGCGTCGCCCGGCTAATCGGAGCCCCGCATTTCGTCTTGACCAAGTCCCGTACCGGAGATCGCAGAGTCAGCGTCACCCTGCCAGACATCGAACCCTTCGCGCACCGCCGACCCGTCATTGTCGATGATATCGGCTCGTCGGGGCAAACGCTTGTAGCAGCGGCGCTCGCGCTCAACGGCGCGGGCTTTGAAACCAGCTGCTGCATTGTCGTCCATGCGCTGTTTGATTGCAAGGTCGAGGATCTCTTCGATGATCGATCGGTCGAGATCGTCAGCACCGACACGGTCGCGCATGCCACCAATGCGATCGCCCTGGGCGGTGACCTCTCCAAGGCAGTCGAAGAGATGTGCTTAGGTACCCAACCGGCGCGCAAGCCAGTTTAATGAAGGGATAGAGAGATGGCAGGCTTTGGAATCTATGGATTGGGCCGAATGGGCCAGGCTATTGCGCTTCGGCTGCTCAGAAATGGTCATCGGTTCCATGTTTTCAATAGAAGCCCGGAACCGATCGCCTCGCTTGTCCAAGCGGGTGCTCAAGGAGCGACTTCGCTCGCCCACCTTGTCAGCCAGTTGGAAGCGCCGCGTTGCATCTGGCTCATGCTCCCGGCTGGCGAGCCTACCGATGAGGCGCTTGTTGCCCTGTCCGAATTGCTTTCCCCAGGCGATGTGCTGATCGATGGCGGCAACTCCTATTGGAAGGACGCAGCCAGACGTGCCGCCATGCTTGAGAAGCGCGGAATCGCATTTCTTGATGTCGGAACCTCAGGCGGGGTACATGGGCTGGACCGCGGCTTCTGCCTGATGGTGGGAGGGCCAGCTGAAGCGGCCGACTTAGTTGATCCGATTTTCGCCAGTCTGGCCCCGGCAGAGCTTGCACCCAATGGCAAGGAACCGCATGGCAATCGTCCGGGATTCGTCAGAACCGGTCCTTGCGGGTCGGGCCATTTCGTGAAGATGGTCCACAACGGCATTGAATATGGCATGATGCAGTCGATCGCCGAAGGTTTCGAATTTCTGGCAGCGGCGGCTGCACCGTCCAGGCTGGCGAACGAGAAATTTGAGCTGAAACTCGATGAAATTGCGGAAGCCTGGCGCCGTTCGAGCGTCATTTCCTCATGGCTGGTCGATCTTGCCGCTGAAGCTCTGCTCAATGATCCGCAGCTTTCGGCCTTTTCGGGAAGGATCGAGGATTCAGGTGAGGGTCGCTGGATGCTGCACGAAGCGATCGAAAATCGCATTCCGGCACCCTCTCTCGCAGCTGCCCTATTCGCCCGGTTCGAATCCCGAACAGACGCCAGGTTCGGCAATCAGCTGCTCTCTGCCATGCGCATGGGTTTTGGGGGGCATAAAGAGCCCCCCAGCCCAAACTGAGGCGCAAACCCAATCAGTGCCGGGCGTAAATCTTTTGACCTGCCGATCCGAAAGAATAGACGATATAGGATTGGGGTTTTTGCCCCGGCACTTCCATTCCGGGCGATCCCAGTGGCATTCCGCCGACAGCGAGACCGCTCACGCCCTTGGGCTTTGCCGCGAGAACGCGCTTGATGTCAGCGATCGGAACATGACCTTCAAAAGCAATCCCGTCGATGAACGCCGTGTGGCACGATTGCAGCGACGAGGTTATGCCGAGCCTCTTCTGAAGTGCAGCCCGATTTACATTGTCGACCACTTTGACCGATCGGCCAAGCGCCGCTTTGACCTGAGCTGCCCATTTAAGACAGCAACCGCAACCGGGGTCGCGGTGCATAACCATTTCGGACGCGGCGATTACCGCCAATGTCCGAGGCCGTGACCTTGGTTCGTTCATCACCGAATTGCGCGCCAAAATCGACAGCGACGTGACACTGCAAGAGGGCTATTATGTCCAATACGGCGGCACCTTTGAGCAGCTTCAATCGGCGGCGACACGGTTGCAGGTTGTGGTGCCATTGGCGCTGATGCTGATCTTCGGACTGCTGTTCATGCTGTTCAGATCGGCCCGCGATGCAGCCATCGTGTTTTCCGGCGTGCCGCTGGCTTTGACCGGCGGCGTCGTTGCGTTGGCGTTACGCGATATTCCGATGTCTATTTCAGCAGGTATTGGCTTTATCGCGCTGTCAGGCGTTGCCGTGCTGAACGGCGTGGTCATGCTTTCATTCATCAAGGATTTGCGAGAGCGGGGCATGGCGCTCGACGAAGCCATTCGCGAAGGCGCGCTCACCCGTTTGCGACCGGTTTTAATGACAGCACTCGTCGCGTCATTGGGCTTCGTCCCAATGGCGCTCAATGTCGGCGCAGGTTCCGAAGTGCAGCGTCCATTAGCGACCGTCGTGATCGGCGGCATCATTTCCTCGACCATTCTGACGCTGATCGTACTGCCCGCGCTCTATCGTCTGATTCATGGCCGGAAAGAGCGCTCCGCTGACGACAACACAACCGCCCCATCGCCAGATTTGGCGCAAGGAACCGCATGATGAATTTTATATTCGCCAAGAAGGTCTTTCACCCATTGGTCTGGGTGCTTCTGACCATAGTTTTGTTCCTCGCCACCGGCATCGCCGATGCTTATGCGCACGGCGTCGCCGAGGGCGATCAGGGTTATGTGCAGGAAGTCAGCGGCGTCCAGTTCATGCCGTTCATGTATCTGGGCGCAAAGCATATGGTGACCGGATACGACCATTTGCTGTTCCTGTTCGGCGTCATCTTCTTCCTTTACCGGATGAAGGACATCGGCCTTTACGTCACGCTCTTCGCCGTCGGCCACTCGACGACGATGCTGTTCGGGGTGCTCACCGGGATCAGCGCTAACGCCTATATCATCGACGCGATCATCGGCCTGTCTGTGGTCTACAAGGCGCTCGATAATCTCGGCGCTTACCGCCGCTGGTTCGGTATGCAGCCCAATACTAAGGTCGCAACATTGGTTTTCGGCCTCTTCCACGGCTTCGGACTGGCTACGAAGATTCAGGAGTTTGAAATGTCGAAAGACGGCTTGCTCCCGAATCTGATCGCCTTCAACATCGGCGTCGAGATCGGCCAGCTACTGGCCTTGTTTGCCATCCTGATCCTCATGGGCTTTTGGCGTAAAACCCAAGGGTTCGCCCGTTATGCCTTTGCCGCCAACGTCCTGCTGATGACAGCAGGTTTCGTTCTGGTCGGCTATCAACTGACCGGCCTTGCTTTCGCTTAAGGAGTAACCTCAATGTTCAATTCACAACTTCCCAGCATTTCCGACCTGCCGACATCGCGCCAGCTTATCGGTTCTACACTTGTCGCCATCGCAGGCGCAGCAGTGATTCTGGTCACGGTCGTCCTGCCATCCGAATATGGCATCGACCCGACCGGCGCAGGACGTGCCTTTGGCTTGACCGAAATGGGCGAGATCAAGGTTCAATTGGCGCAGGAGGCAGCATCCGACCGTGTCAGTGAACCCAGTGAGGCTTCTGATAACGCCGTTTCCAGCGGGGTGCCGACTGTAGACCGGGGAACTACTCCGGCCAAAGCCGATGCCCAGTCACCTAATACTGCGGTCCGCAGCGACCAGACAGAGGTGGTATTAAAACCGGGGCAGGGTGCCGAAGTCAAGGTCGCTGCTGCCAAAGGCGCTCGCATTGAATTCGACTGGTCGGTGCGCGGTGGCATCGTCAATTATGATACCCATGCCGATGCGCCTGGCATAGATTATCATGGTTACGGCAAAGGCAAGCAGTCCGGGGGTGAAACCGGTACACTTGTTGCTGCCTTCGATGGCAAACACGGCTGGTTCTGGCGGAACCGGACCGAAAAGGTTGTGACAATCATCCTAAAGACCAGCGGTGCCTATACCAGCGTCAAACGCGTCGTTTGAGCTGCTGAGCGATGTTGACGGTCCTCGCCAATCGAACCTACCGGCATCTGCTTGCTGCGCAAGTGATCGCACTTGTCGGGACCGGGTTAGCGACGGTCGCACTCGGCTTGCTGGCCTATGACATAGCCGGTGCTGATGCAGGTGCAGTCCTCGGCACGGCGCTGGCAATCAAAATGATCGCTTATATCGGCATAGGCCCCATCGTCGGTGCCTATGCTGATCGCCTGCCTCGCCGCGCGTTTCTGGTGGCAATGGATATGATCCGCGCCGGGGTTGCCCTGCTACTGCCGTTTGTCGATCAAATCTGGCAAGTCTATGTGCTGATCTTCGCTCTACAATCCGCCTCTGCCGCCTTCACCCCGACTTTTCAGGCCACGATCCCTGACATCCTTCCAGACGAGGCGGAATATACGCGCGCTCTGTCGCTATCTCGTCTCGCATATGATCTCGAAAGCTTGCTTAGCCCGATGCTGGCAGCGGCGTTGCTCAGTGTGATCAGCTTCCATTGGCTATTCGGTGGCACCGCGATTGGCTTTGTCGGCTCGGCACTAATGGTACTGTCGGTGACGCTGCCACGGTCGCCCGCCAAACCGCGCGAGGGCGGCATCTACACGCGCACCACGCGCGGAATGCGGATTTACCTCAAGACCCCGCGTTTGCGCGGGTTGCTCGCGGTCAATCTCGCGGCGGCGGCGGCGAGCGCGATGGTCATCGTCAACTCCGTCGTGATCGTGCGCAACACGTTCGGCTTCGGGCAACGCGAAGTGGCCCTGTCGCTCGCGGCGTATGGCGGCGGCTCGATGCTCGCCGCGCTGGCCTTGCCGCGCCTGCTCGACCGGATCGAAGGCCGCACTGTGATGCTCGGCGGGGCGGCGGTGCTGACAGCGGCACTCGCAGCACTCGGCCTTGCGTCTGGAGGCATGACGGCAACATTCTGGCCCGTTCTGCTCGCAGGCTGGTTTGTACTGGGAACGGCCTATGCGGCGGCCCTTACGCCATCGGGGCTGTTGCTCCGACGCTCGGCTCAGGCCGAAGATCGACCCGCCGTTTTCGCAGCGCAATTCGCGCTTAGCCATGCCTGCTGGCTGATCGCCTATCCGCTTGCCGGACAGGTAGGCGCACGGTTCGGACAGCAGACTGCATTATTCGCGTTGGCCGCTCTTGCAGCCTGCGGTGTTGTGACCGCCATTTGGCTATGGCCCGCGCGAGACCCAAAAACGATTGAGCATGAACATCCCGACCTACCAGAGAATCATCCGCACAGGCTGCAACACGCAACGTCGCAATCGGGTCATGCGCATGACTATTTGATCGACGATCTTCATGGGAATTGGCCACGCTGACTCTGGCCTGCAATCCAAGTTCACTTTCGGGCGAAGCCGAAAAATAATCTACACAGTTTCTGCACAGGCTAAAAATGGGTTATTTTTCGCAAAAAAATCAATAACTTATGCGAAACTTGTATTTTGGTCGGGGAGAGAGGATTCGAACCTCCGGCCCCTGCCTCCCGAAGACAGTGCTCTACCAGGCTGAGCTACTCCCCGACCGGGCCGGAATCAGTCGATCCCGGCAAGGCAGGCGCTGCCTATAGGGGGGGGATTGGCGCGTTGCAAGGAAAAGCCGTCGATCGATGCAGCTTTCACAAAAGACCCTGCATCCGGAAGCTGAAATAGCGTTCCCGCGCGAGGATGAGGTGATCATGAAGGCGCATTCCGTGCGAGCGGAGGTGGCGGTACAGCCGTCTTGTGGCGATCATGTCCTGCGCGCTGGGCAGCGGGTTGCCGGAAGGGTGGGTGTGGATCAAGAGCAGGTGCGAGGCTCCGATATGCATGCCGCGTTCCAGGATCAGCGCCGTGGGCAGCGGCACGGAGTCGGGCGTGCCCTCGTGCAGCATCACCTCGGGCATGGGTCGCGCGGGGGAGAGGAACACTGCGGCCATCACCTCGTTGCCGGCGCAGCGCGTGCGCAGCTGGTCGGCGATCATCTCAAACCCTGATTCCGGCGGCATGAAGCGATGTGCGCAGCATCGGCCTTGACCCGCCAGATGCAGGATGATCCGTTATGCTTGGCGCCGTCGCGGACTTGCTCCATTTCGGAGTGAGTTCCCCGCTCTTGACGCTCGCCCGGCGGGTGCGCATGGAGGGGAGGCCGCGATCCAATGGGGATGATGCCGACCGATGCCCGATGCCGACCATTATGAGCAGCAATATCTCGATCTGATGCGCCGCATCTGGGCCGAGGGGCATGAACGCGTCGACCGCACGGGCGTGGGCACGCGCGCGCTGTTCGGCGCGACCATGCGCTTTTCGCTCGCAGATGACGCGGTGCCGCTGCTCACCACCAAGCGCGTGTACTGGAAGGCCGCCGCGCGCGAGATGTTGTGGTTCCTGACCGGCAACACCAACATCCGTCCGCTCGTCGAGCAGGGCGTGCATATCTGGACCGATTGGCCGCTGGACAAATACCGAAAGGCGACAGGCGAGGTCATCAGCCGTGACGATTTCGAGGCGCGGATCGTCGCCGACGAGGCGTTCGCGCTTCAGTGGGGCGATCTCGGGCCGGTCTATGGCGCTCAGTGGGTCAACTGGCCCCGCTACGAGCCCGCAGGCCCGGCGGGAGCTGGGGGCGAGGGGCTATACCGCCGTGCGCGCCAGGGCCACAACCAGATCGCCGCGCTGGTGGAGGGCATCCGCACTAACCCCGGCTCGCGCCGCCTGCTGTTCACCGGCTGGAATGTCGACGAGGTGGACAGCATGGCGCTGCCGCCCTGCCACATGACCTACCAGTTCCACGTCGCGGACGGCAAGCTCTCCGGGTTGTTGTTCCAGCGCAGCGCGGATTTCGTGCTCGGCGTGCCGTTCAACATCTTCGGCCTCGCGCTGCTGACCCGGATGCTGGCGCAGCAATGCGACCTCGCGCCGGGCGAGATCGTCTGGCAGGGTGGAGACGTGCATCTCTACCTCAATCACGCCGAGCTGATCGAGACGCAGCTTGGCCGCACGCCCGAAGGCGCGCCGAAGCTGAAGATCGCGCGCAAACCCGCAAGCATGTTCGATTACGCGATCGAGGATTTCGTGGTGACGGACTACGCCCCCCAGGCGCATATCGCGGCACCTGTGGCGGTGTGAATTTGAGCCGATTTCTATAAGAAATGGCGCGAGTGACGGGGCTCGAACCCGCGACCTCCGGCGTGACAGGCCGGCGCTCTAACCAACTGAGCTACACCCGCGCATCTGGTGCGATTGCTCGCCTTCAGCGCACTCCGGAGCGGCGCGGTGCGGTGTGTGCCGCCTCATGTCGTTCCGGTGTGGAGGGGCCAGCTATCGGAAGGCCGGGATGCTGTCAACACCCGTTCGCCATTATTTCGCGCTTTGCCTTACGGTCTCCAGCGCCCGGTCTCCATCCACTGCAACAGCGGCTTCAGCGGCATGATCCAGATGATGCCGGTGACGATGTAGATCGGGATCTGCGCCCATCCCGGTAGCGCGCCCAGTTCCTGCGAGAAACTGCCGATGAGGAAGGCCCATAGCGCGATGAGGCCGATGATGAGGAACATGCCCGCGGGCTTGCGCCAGCTGGGCGGGGGAGGGGCACCGATCATGAGGCTTCCATAATGCTGCGCTCGGTGATGACAAGATGCAGCGGCACGTCCCACGGATCGGCCGGCACTTGCGTGATCTGCTGCACCGACCAGGCGAGACCGATGCGCAGCGCTTCGCCGTAGCGGGCGAAGGCGCGGTCGTAATAGCCGCCGCCCTGGCCCAGTCGCATCAGCCGCGCATCGAAGGCGAGAAGGGGGGCGATGATGATGTCGGGGTGTACGACGGGGGCGTGCGAGGACGGATGGCGGGTGGCGAACGGGCCTTCCTCCAGCGCATCGCCGGGCGCCCAGGCGCGGAACTCCATCGTGCCCATGCGGTCCACCACCCGTGGGAGGCAGAGGGTCTTGCCTTCGGCAATGAGGGCATCCGCCAGCCGGAGCGCGGGCGCCTCGTCGTTCACCGCCGCATAGAGTGCGATCCGCTCCCGCCCGCCGAGCAACGTGCGCACCGGGCTGGGCAGCGCCCGGAAGGCGAGCCGGTGCGCCATCGGGTCCAGCCCTGCGACGAAAGCGGCGCGCCGGGCGCGGGCGGAAAGGCGCAGCGCGGACTTGTCGGACGAGTCGGTCAATCGTAGCCCCGGAACAGAGATGTCATTCCGTTCAGACGGAGCCGATAAGAGGGGTTTCGAGCACCGGGGCTCGGCGTACTCCAATAGTACGTGAGCACCGGAGCACAAATAAGCGCTCTTTGCAGGCCCGTATCAACGGAATGGCGGGTTGGCGGGACCGCCGTGGTCGTTTGCTGGAATATCCTCTGACGCCATTACGTCAGGTGGGGACCATATATGTCGGGCCAGGACCCGCACAGGGACAGCCCCCTTGGATGTTATATCGCCTCAGGGATGTTCGCTACAGCTCGTGCCGGGCAGTACCCGCCACTTTCTTATCTAGGGTGCGCGGCCTCAGTCCGCAAGCTTTTGCGCGAGGCTTTCGATGCGGGCGGCCAGGTGGTTCAGCCGTTCGGCGGCGGCGTGGTCGTCGGCCGCGCCGGAGGCGGGGGAAAGGTCGAATGTGCCCTGAGCCTTGCCCTTGGCGTGCAGTTCGTCGAGTTCGTCCGCCAGCAGAATCGCGGCGAACAGCAGCTGGCGCACTTCAGTGAGGCCCGCGGAAGCCCGCCGCGCCACCTTGGTCTTGTCGTCTATGATTGCGGCGAGGCGCTGCAACTGGCGCTCCTCGCCGTCGCGGCAGTGCACGTCGTACAGCCGCCCGCCGATATCGAGCGTGACCTCAGCCATTCGCGCCTCCGCCCAAGGAAACGACCAGTTCGTCAATCTCCGCTATGGCGTCCCGGATTGCCTTGTCTCTGGCTTCCGAAGTGTTGCCATCGTGCGCGACACGGTGATCGAGCGCCTGTTCGGCGCGGCTGACGGCATGATCGAGGCGATCAAGCGCCTGAAGAAGGGCGGAACTCGGCATGGCTTGCTCATAGCAACATCTGCAAACGCGGTACAAGCATCCAGTTTACAGGCAATTGTGCCGCATATGCGGAGGAATGATGGTTGCCGCGGTTGACGACTCGTGCTTGGCGGGACAAAGGAACCGCGCACGCCGCGACTCGCATGGCGCGGGCGCGCGAGGCAAAATACCAGCACATGAAGGCACCCCTCTGATGAGCATTTCCGAACAGACGCTGGCCAACGCGATCCGGGCGCTGTCAATGGATGCGGTGCAGGGGGCGAATTCGGGCCATCCCGGTATGCCGATGGGCATGGCCGATGTCGCCACCGTGCTGTTCCGTGATTATCTGAAGTTCGATGCCGCCGCGCCGCACTGGGCGGACCGGGATCGCTTCGTGCTGTCCGCCGGGCATGGCTCGATGCTCATTTACGCGCTGCTGCATTTGACCGGCTATGCGCGCCCGACGATCGAGGACATCCGCAACTTCCGTCAGCTGCACAGCCCCTGCGCGGGGCACCCCGAGAATTTCGAGCTGCCGGGCGTCGAGTGCACCACCGGCCCGCTGGGGCAGGGGCTGGCGATGGCGGTCGGCATGGCGATGGCCGAACGGCATCTGAACGCCGTGTTCGGCGACGCGCTGGTCGATCACAAGACGTGGGTGGTCGCGGGCGATGGCTGCCTGATGGAAGGCATCAACCATGAAGCGATCGGCCTTGCCGGCCACCTGAAACTCGGGCGGTTGAACGTGCTGTGGGACGACAACCGCATCACCATCGACGGCGACGTCTCCATGTCCTCCAGCGAGGACATCAAGGCGCGCTATGCCGCCACCGGCTGGCATGTCGCGGAGTGCGATGGCCACGACTTTGCCGATATCCGCCGCGCGCTCACGCAAGCCGCCGCCGATCCGCGCCCAAGCCTCGTCGCCTGCCGCACGATCATCGGCAAGGGCGCGCCCAACAAGCAGGGCGGGCACAATGTGCATGGCTCGCCGCTGGGGGCGGAAGAGATCGCCGCGGCGCGCGCCGAGCTGGGCTGGGATCATGCCCCGTTTGAAATTCCCGCCGATGTGAAGGGCGAGTGGGAAGCCGCAGGAAAGCGCGGCGCTTCTGCCCGCGCGGAATGGGAAGCGCGCCTCTCGACCAGCGCCCAGAAGTCCGAGTTCGAGCGCCGCATGGCAGGCCAGCTCCCCGCAGGCGATGAAGGCATGAACGCCTATATCGACGGCCTGCTCGCGAACCCGCAAAAGGTCGCGACTCGCAAGGCGAGCGAGATGGCGCTGGAGGCAATCACGCCGCTCATTCCCGAAATGGTCGGCGGCTCGGCGGACCTTACCGGCTCAAACAACACCAAGACCAAGGCGACGACGCCCTTCGGGCCGTCCGATTATTCGGGCCGCTACGTCTATTACGGTATCCGCGAGTTCGGCATGGCCGCCGCGATGAACGGCATGGCGCTGCATGGCGGCATCATTCCCTATGGCGGCACTTTCCTCGTCTTCTCGGACTATTGCCGCAACGCCATCCGCATGTCGGCGCTCCAGCGCCAGCGGGTCGTCTATGTGTTGACGCATGACAGCATCGGCCTCGGCGAAGATGGCCCGACGCATCAGCCGATCGAACACATCATGTCGATGCGGATGATCCCCAATCTTGAGGTGTTCCGCCCGTGCGACGTGGTCGAGACCGCCGAGTGCTGGGCGCTGGCGCTCAAGAACGAGAGCACGCCATCGGTGTTGGCGCTTACCCGTCAGAACCTGCCGCAGCTGCGTACCTCCGGGGGTATGCTGAGCGCCAAGGGCGGCTATCGCCTGCGCGCTGCCACCGCCGCCGCGCGCAAGGTGGTGATCGTGGCTACCGGCTCGGAGGTCGAGATCGCGGTCAAGACGGCCGAGGCGCTCGAAGCCCAGGGGATCGGCGCTGACGTCATCTCCATGCCGTCCTGGTCCCGCTTCCTGGCCCAGCCGGAAGAGTATCGAAACGACATCCTGCCCCATGATGTGCTGCGCGTCTCGATCGAGGCGGGCACGACCTTCGGCTGGGAGATGATCACCGGGATCGCCGGGCTGCGCTTCGGCATAGACACGTTCGGGGCGTCTGCGCCCATCGAAGCGCTCTATGACCATTTCGGCCTGACAGCGGAAAAGATCGCGCCGCAAATCGTTGCGGCATTGGACAACTGAGAACGAACAGAAGCAGGAGCTAGAACAGTGGCTGTTAAAGTAGCAATCAACGGTTTTGGTCGCATCGGCCGCCTCGTCGCCCGCGCGATCCTCTCGCGTACCGATCATGACCTGGAGCTGGTCAGCATCAACGATCTGGGCGACGCCAAATCCAACGCCCTGCTGTTCAAGCGCGACAGCGTCCACGGCAATTTCGCCGGCACGGTCGAGGTTGATGGCAACGATCTCGTCATCAACGGCAAGCGCATCCATGTCACCGCAGAGCGCGACCCCGCCAACCTGCCGCACGCCGCCAACGGCGTGCAGATCGCACTCGAATGCACCGGCATTTTCGCCGACAAGGCGAAGGCGAGCGCGCACCTCACCGCAGGCGCGAAGCGCGTCATCATTTCCGCTCCGGCGACCGGCGTCGACAAGACCGTCGTGTTCGGCGTCAACCATGAAACGCTGACCGCCGATGATATCGTCATCTCGAACGCCAGCTGCACCACCAACTGCCTCGCGCCGCTGGCGAAGGTGCTGCATGACGCCCTCGGCATCGAAAAGGGCTTCATGACGACGATCCACAGCTATACCAACGACCAGAATACGCTGGACCAGCTGCACAAGGACATGCGCCGCGCCCGCGCCGCCGCCGTCTCGATGATCCCGACCACCACCGGCGCGGCCCGCGCCGTCGGCGAGGTGCTGCCTGAGCTGAAGGGCAAGCTCGACGGGTCTTCCGTCCGCGTGCCGACCCCGAACGTCTCGGTTGTGGACCTGAAGTTCATCGCCAAGCGCGCGACCACGGTGGATGAGGTCAACAGCCTGCTGAAGGCTGCGTCCGAGAATGGCCCGCTTAAGGGCGTGCTCGGCTATTCGGATGAGCCGCTCGTCTCGATCGACTATAACACCGATCCGCGCAGCTCGACCGTCGACAGCCTCGAAACGGCGGTGATCGATGGCAACCTCGTGCGCGTCCTCTCCTGGTACGACAATGAGTGGGGCTTCTCGAACCGCATGATCGACACCAGCGGCGTGGTGTCGAAGTTCCTTTGAGGATCAAACTCCGTTCGTCCTGAGCTTGTCGAAGGACCGCTCTTCTTGAGAGAAGGGCTTCGACAGGCTCAGCCCGAACGGTGAAGAAAGGCAGGCTCGTGGCAAAACCCTTCAAGACCCTCGACGACATGGGCGACATCCGCGGCAAGACCGTGCTGGTGCGCGAAGACCTCAATGTTCCCATGAAGGATGGTCAGGTGACGGACGACACTCGTCTGCGTGCCGCGATGCCGACAGTCAACGAACTGTCGGACAAGGGCGCGAAGGTGCTGGTGCTTGCGCATTTCGGGCGACCGAAGGGGCAACCGAGCGCGGAATTTTCGCTCAGCCAGGTTGTCGAGCCGTTCGCCGCCGTGTTGGGCCGCGCAGTGCGCTATATCGATTGGGAAGGCGATGCCGCAGCCGTGGCAACGCTCCAGCCGGGCGATATCGCCGTGCTTGAAAACACCCGCTTCTTCGGCGGCGAGGAAAAGAATGATCCAGCCGTGATTGATCGTTTCGCGTCGCTGGGCGATCTTTATGTGAACGACGCTTTTTCTGCCGCGCACCGTGCCCATGCCTCCACCGAAGGGCTGGCGCACAAGCTTCCCGCTTATGCTGGCCGTTCGATGGAAAAGGAACTGGATGCGCTGCAAGCGGCGCTGGGCGCCCCGGTCAAGCCGGTGGCGGCCGTCGTCGGCGGAGCGAAGGTATCGTCCAAGCTCGATGTACTCACCAACCTCATCAACAAGGTTGATCATCTCATCATCGGCGGCGGCATGGCGAACACCTTCCTCGCTGCGCGCGGGGTTGATGTCGGCAAGTCGTTGTGCGAGCATGATCTCGCCGAGACCGCTGAGAAGATCATGGACGCGGCGGATGCCGCTGGATGCACGATCCATCTGCCCTATGATGTGGTGGTGGCGAAGGAATTCGCGGCCAATCCGCCTTCGGTGCGCACCTGCAACGTCCATGAGGTGGCGGCTGACGAGATGATCCTCGATGTCGGCCCGGCGGCGGTCGAGGCGCTGAGCGATGTGCTCAAGACCTGCAAGACCCTGGTGTGGAACGGTCCGCTGGGCGCGTTCGAGATCGCACCATTCGACAAGGCGACCGTGGCGCTGGCGCGCACGGCGGCGGCGCTGACCAAGGAAGGCTCGCTCACGTCTGTCGCGGGTGGCGGGGATACGGTCGCGGCGCTCAATCATGCGGGCGCGGCAGAGGATTTCAGCTTTGTGTCCACTGCTGGCGGCGCCTTTCTCGAATGGATGGAAGGCAAGGAACTGCCGGGTGTGAAAGCCTTAATGAACTGACTGGAGCATCGCGCCAAAAAGTGGGAACCGGTTTTTGGCATAAGCGATACGGCAAAGAGTAAAGATTTGGGGACGTAACGCCGGGAGACCGGCACAGCAACCGGAGCATGTGCAGATGCAATTTGATGAAATGACCAGCAAGATGGCCGCGGGCAACGGCTTCATTGCCGCGCTTGACCAGTCGGGCGGCTCGACCCCGAAGGCGCTGAAGGGCTATGGCATCGAGGAAAGCGCCTATTCGGGCGAAGCGGAGATGTTCGGCCTCATCCACCAGATGCGCAGCCGCATCATCACCGCAGCGTCCTTCACCGGCGACAAGGTGATCGGCGCAATTCTGTTCGAACGCACGATGGACGGCGAAGTCGATGGCAAGCCCACCCCGCAGGCGCTGATCGCGCGTGGCGTCGTCCCCTTCATCAAGATCGACAAGGGTCTTGAGGATGAAGTGAACGGCGTTCAGCTGATGAAGCCGATGCCGGAGCTGGATGCGCTCTTGACCCGCGCCAAGGCGCTGGGTGTCTATGGCACCAAGGAGCGTTCGGTCATCAACTCCGCCAATCGCGAGGGCATTGCCGCTGTCGTCAAGCAGCAGTTCGAGGTTGGCGCGCAGGTGCTGGCGCACGGCATGATGCCGATGATCGAGCCGGAAGTGAACATCAAGAGCGAAACCCGCGCCGAGTGCGACCAGATCCTGCTGGAAGAGATCCTGAAGAATCTCGAAGCTCTGCCTGAGGGCCAGCAGGTTATGCTGAAGCTCTCGCTGCCCACCAAGCCGGGCCTGTTCGATCCGCTGGTCGATCACCCCAAGGTGCTGCGCGTGGTCGCGCTTTCGGGTGGCTACAAGCGCCCGGAGGCCTGTGTGGAGCTGTCCAAGAACCGTGGCATCATCGCCAGCTTCAGCCGTGCGCTGCTTGAGGATCTGCGTCACCAGATGTCGGACGACGATTTCAACGCTTCCCTCGGAGGCGCGATCGACGAGATCCACGCTGCTTCGACCGCAAAGGCGCTCAGCCCCGCGTAAAGGGCGACTGCCAATGGGAATAGGGATCAGGGCGGATGTATTTCCGCCCTTTTCTTTTGGCGCAAGGAATAAAGCCGTGGCATCGTTCCATTTGCGTCAGAGGGAACTCCTAACATAAGTAACGAAGAACGAGGCAAGCGCACCTGATGTCCAACCCTGCCAGCATTACACCCGTCATCCTGTCCGGTGGCTCGGGCACCCGGCTCTGGCCGCTTTCCCGCAGCGCCCGGCCCAAGCAGTTTCTCGACTTCGCGGGAGACGGCACGATGCTGGAGCAGACGCTGGCGCGGACGGCGGGGCAGGCGGGCTATGGCGCGCCGCTGATCGTCTGTGGCGCAACCCACGCCTGCCTGATCCCCGAGGATGGCCTGGGGAAGAATGCCACGCTGATTCTGGAGCCCTGCGCGCGCAACACCGCGCCTGCCATTGCCCTGGCGGCGTCGGCATTGCCGCAAGAGGCACTGATGCTGGTGATGCCAAGTGATCATGTCATCGCCAACCAGAAGGCGTTTCTCGATGCGGTCGCCGCCGCAGCGCCGCTCGCGCAGGCAGGCTGGTTCATCACTTTTGGCGTGATGCCGACGGGGCCGGAAACGGGCTATGGCTATATCCGCCGTGGCGAGAGCATCGCGGAAGGCATATTCCGCGTCGATCGGTTCGTGGAAAAGCCGGATAGCGCGACCGCGCAGGGGTATCTCGATGCAGGTGGCTATAGCTGGAACGCTGGCATCTTTCTCTTTTCCGCCGGAGCTTATCTTGGAACGCTGGAACGGTTCGCACCCGATATGGCGCAGTCGGCGCGCGCGGCGATGGGGCAGGCGGCGCGGGAAGGGCGCCAGATCATGCCGGATGCCGATGCCTTCGCGGCCTCGCCATCCGATTCGATTGACTACGCCGTGATGGAAAAGGCGGACAAGGTGGCGGTTGTGCCGGTGGATATGGGCTGGTCCGACATTGGCAGCTGGGATGCGCTGCATGACCTGCTCGGCAAGGATGCGCACAACAACGCGCATGTGGGCGAGATCGTCAATGTGGATGGATCGGGCAATCTGGTATTTTCGGATGGTCCGCTTGTGACGGTGTCGGGTGTCAGCGACCTGCTCGTAATCGCCACCGGGGATGCGGTAATGATCCTGCCGCGTGGCAGCAGCCAGGACGTGAAGAAGATTGTCGAGCAGTTGAAGGCACGGCAGCACCCCAGCCTATAAGCGCACTGGTGCGCGCCGTGCGGACGCGCTAACAGGCGGCATGACAGACTTTACCGATGAGGAAGTGGCGCTGGATCCGCATTTCGCGGAGCGTTTCGAACGGGACGATCGCCGCCCGCCGTGCCAGCTCTATCTGATTTCGCCGCCAGTGCTCGATGCTGCGTTTGCGGAGGCGCTGGAGGCGGCGTTCGATGGCGGCCCCGTGGCGGCATTTCAGCTCCGTCTCAAGGGGCTGGACGATCATGCCATCGCGCGTGCGGCCGAGCCGTTGCAAAGGCTCTGTGCCGATCACGACTGCGCCTTCATCATCAATGACAGCGCCGCCCTTGCAAAGAGGCTGGGGACGGATGGCGTGCATCTGGGGCAGGGGGATGGCGATCCGCGTGAGGCGCGGGCGTTGCTGGGGCCGGCGGTGCAGATCGGTGTCACCTGTCATGACAGTCGGCATCTGGCGATGGAGGCCGGGGAGGCTGGGGCCGATTATGTCGCGTTCGGAGCCTTTTATCCGACGCAGACCAAGGAGACGCATCATCGCCCCGATCCGTCGATCCTTTCCTGGTGGTCGACGCTGTTTGAATTGCCGTGCGTTGCGATCGGCGGCATCACTGCGGCGAATGCAGCGCCGCTGGTGCAGGCGGGCGCCGATTTCGTCGCCGTGAGCAGCGCGATCTGGCATCATCCCCAAGGCGCGCGTTACGCAGTCGCGGAATTCACCGAAATACTTTCAAGGAGTTGAAAAACGCAGTTAATGTTTAACACTGATACAGTTTTTCATGCTGCGCTGCACGGTATGGAGTTGGTAAGGACTTCGTGATAGTCTCCGCTGAGGAAAGGGCAATTCTTAAAAGGGTAAGCGGGTGGAAATGTCCTATAGTCCATTGGTACGGTTGCGGCGCTTTATGCACGGCTTTCTGGTCGTGAAATGTGTCAACTGGTACTACCGCACCATTTGGGGGATGCATATCGGCCCGGATTGCCGCATCTCCCTCTCCGCCAAGCTCGACAAGGCCAATCCCGACGGGATCATTATCGGCCGCTCTACCGCGATCACTTTCGGTGCGGCAATCCTCTCGCACGATTTCGTCAACAATGTGCATTCCCAGACACGAATCGGGAATTATTGCTTCATCGGTGCTCATGCCGTCATCATGCCGGGCGTGACCGTGGGGGACCACAGCATCGTCGCGGCGGGCTCCATCGTGATGCGCGATGTGCAGCCGCATACGGTGGTGATGGGCAATCCTGCCCGCCCCATTGAGCAGAATATCCAGACGGGACGCTGGGGCATCCGAATTCGCGATCCCGAGAACGTACCACCCGAAGTCGCCATTTCGCCAGCCGCCACGCCAGAATTGAAAGCCGTTTCCTCATGAATCAGATGTGGCCTCAGTTTCCCCAAGCGGATCAGCCGCTTGTGTTGAGTGCGGACGAACTGCGCGCACGCATCACCGCCATGTTCAACGAGATGTGGCGCGAGGACCGGGAAGACGAGCCGCCTGTGCTCGAAGATGAGACGGTCCTGCTCGAAACGGGATTTGACAGCATGGCCTTTGCGGTTCTCGTCGCGCGGCTGGACGACGAGCTGGGCTTCGATCCGTTCACGATGGTCGAGGAACCCGTCTATCCGCAGACCTTCGCGGAGTTCGTCACCTTTTACGCTCAATGCGCACCCAAGCCGGAATAAACGGCCTCGCCAGCGGCGTCCTCGCGCTTGATCTGCCGGATGACCATGTGCTGATCCGCGCGCCGGGCAAGGTGCTCCGCGTGGCCGATCTCCGGCTTCTGGTTTCCCTTGGGGTGGTTCTGGCCGGTGCGGGAGTCGCGCTGGGCATGGCCGATCCGTTCGATATGGTGCGCGCGCTGCTGGCGCTTGATGGGCGGGTGGGCGCGCTGATGCTGCTGTCGCCCGATCTTCCTGAGCAGGCCAGGCGCGCGCTGATGCGTGACGCCGGCATTTCCACTTTGATAGGCGACCAGCCGGATATCGAGGGTGCGGTGCTGCTGGACCAGGTTCTGGGGGAGAGGGAGGGCGTCTGGCCGCCACCTGTTGATACGCGCTGGTTGCTCACCACTTCCGGCACGACCGGAACACCCAAGCTCGTCATCCATGAACGCGCCTCGATCTTTCGCGCAGTGAAGGCGGAGCGCGCGGAAAACCGTGATCACCGCTGGGCGATGCTCTATGATCCCAGCCGGTTTGCCGGAACGCAGGTGCTGGCACAGGCGCTGCTGACCGGCGCGACCCTGCTCGCTCCCCGCCCCGGCATGACCACCGGCGAGATCATCGAGTGGTTATGCGACGAGAAATGCACCCATATTTCCGCGACACCCTCGCTATGGCGCCGGCTGTTGATGGCTCCCGGGGCCATGCGCCTGCCCTTGCGGCAGGTTACGCTGGGCGGCGAGATCGCTGACGACGCCATTCTGGCCGCGCTGAAGGGGCGCTATCCCCAGGCGCGGATCACGCATATCTATGCGTCGACCGAAGCGGGTACAGGCTTTGTCGTGCGTGACGGCCGCGCCGGATTTCCTGCCGGATGGCTGGAGCGGGGCGTAGAGGTGGATGGCGCACGATTGTCGATGCGTGATGGCGTGCTCTGGCTGCGCCCGCCCGGCGATGCACACGCGACCGCATCCCATATCACGCGCGATGCAGAAGGATATATCCGCACCGGCGACCGGATCGCGATCGAGGATGGCCGTGTGCGCTTTCTGGGCCGCGAGGACACGACGCTGAACGTCGGCGGGGTGAAGGTGCAGGCCGAGGCGGTCGAGGAAATCGTTCACGCGCATCCCGCCGTCGCGCAATGCCGAATTACCGGCAAGCCGAGTGCGATGATGGGTACGCTCCTCACGCTTTCGGTTGTCCCACGTGCGGAGGTTGCGGTCGATGCAGCGATGTTGCGCCAGGACATTGCGCAATATTGCAAGGCGCATTTGCCCCCTGCGGCCCGCCCGGCGACAATCCGCATCGTTGCCGAAATTCCGGTCAGCATCGCAGGCAAGACGGAGCGGGCAGGCTAGCCATGAAGAAGGTGGTGGTTACTGGCGTTTCACGCGGGCTGGGCCTCGCGCTCTCCAAGGCCTTGCTGGCCGAGGGGTATGGCGTGATCGGGCTTGGTCGGGGCGAAAGCCCGGCGTTCCTGACGCTGGAGGCGGACTATCCCGGCCAGATCGCCTATGTGCAGGCCGACATGACCGAGCTGCACGCGCTTTCGGACATCGCGCGGCATATCAGCAAGGCCTATGGGCCGATTTACGGTCTGGTCAACAATGCGGGGATCGGTGCGGCGGGCGTGCTCGCCACCATGCATCAGGCGGATATGGAAAAGGTGATCGCCACCAACCTGTTGGGGCCGATGACGCTCACCAAATATCTGATGCGCGCAATGCTTGCGCGGAAAGAGGGACGGATCGTCAACATCAGTTCCATTTCCGCTCAAACCGGCTTTCATGCCATGTCGGTCTACGCCGCGAGCAAGGCGGGGCTGGAGGGGTTCAGCCGTGCGCTTTCCCGCGAGGCAGGGAAATATAACATCACCGTCAACTGCGTAGCGCCGGGGTTTCTCGATACCGACATGACCGAGGGATTCGATGGGGATCAGCTTGCCTCGATCCGCCGCCGCGCGCCACTCGGCCTGCCGACATCGGAACAGGTTGCTGGCGCGGTGATCTATCTGCTCTCCCCCGCCGCCGCGAGCGTCACGGGAACGGTGATGACGGTGGATGGGGGCAGCACGGCCTAGATTTGGCTGATGCCGGGCCGCAAAGGCGCTTTCCTGCGCTTCCGGTGCTCACGACCCAGTATGGTCGCTGCGCGCCGGTTCTCGAAAATGCACCTTTTCGTTCCGGCCTGAGCCAAATCTTCTGCTTCAGGCGTTACGCAGCTTCGCCACGCCGCTTAGACCCAGCACGATAACGCCGCCCAGCACGATCCCAAACACCGCCGCCAGAGCCGCGCCGACGAGCCAGCCCAGGATGCCGGACATCTGCGCCGCCTGTTCGGCCATGTGCGCGATGGGGTGGCCGGGAAAGCCGATACCCAGCGTCTCCAGCCCATGAACGACAATCCCGCCGCCGACCCACAGCATCGCCGCAGTGCCTACCACCGTTAGCGCGGTCAGAAGCGGCGGCATGGCATTGACGAGCAGTCTGCCCGCAGCCTGAGCCGATCCGCCCTGCTTCCCGCACAGATGCAGGCCGATATCATCCAGCTTTACGATCAGCGCCACCACGCCATAGACCGCAGCCGTGATGAACAGGCTGACGGCCACCAGGATCAGCGCCTGCTCCCATAGGGGCGTCGCCGCCACGCTCGCAAGCGCGATCGCGATGATCTCGGCGGAGAGAATAAAGTCGGTGCGGATCGCACCCTTGATCGTCGTCTGCTCCACCTCCGCCGGGTCGGCGGGCTGAACCAGCGTTTCCGCCTCGTGCGCCTCATGGGGCAGGATCTTCTCGATCAGTTTCTCCGCCCCCTCGAAGCAGAGATAGGCGCCGCCGAGCATCAGTAATGGCGTCAGTGCCCAGGGCGCCAGCGCGCTCAGCAGCAGCGCGGCGGGCAGCAGGAACAGCAGCTTGTTGCGCAGCGACCCCAATGCGATGCGATAAATGATCGGCAGCTCCCGGTCCGGCGTCAGGCCGGTGACATAGCGCGGGGTGACGGCGGCGTCGTCAATCACCACGCCCGCCGCCTTGGAGCTGGCCTTGGCGGCGGCAGCCGCGACATCGTCCACTGACGAGGCGGCGAGTTTTGCCATTGCGGCGACATCATCCAGCAGGGCTATAAGACCGACAGACATTGAAAATCCTTGAATAGTGCGACACCGATGTGGCGGAAGCGCGTCAGCCGGTCAATCATCGACGAACAGATGCGTGAAGATCGTTTTGTCGCTTGTCAGGGGCGGTGTGTCGGCTAGGTTCGCTCCATTCCCTTGTGAGGCAAACAATGTTTCGCACCGCTGTTCTTATCTCCCTGACCGGAGCCCTGATTATGACGACGCCGCTCGCTGCGCGCACCCAAAAGCCCGCAGCACAGCTGTTGAAAGCTCAGCCCATGCCTGTGTCCAAGCCATTGACGCTGGAGCGCATTTTCGCCAGCCCGGACCTTGCCGGGGCCCAGCCCCGTGCACTCAGGCTCTCGCCCGACGGCAAGCTCGTGACGCTGCTCAAGAACCGCAGGGAGGACCGTGACCGGTTCGACCTGTGGGCGATCGATACCACCACCGGCAAGGAGCGGATGCTGGTTGATTCGCTCAAAGTTGGGAGCGGAGCCGAGATCTCCGAGGCGGAAAAGATGCAGCGCGAGCGTGCGCGCATCGGCGGCACACGCGGCATCGTCTCCTATGACTGGTCGCCCGATGGAAAGCGCATCCTCGTGCCGCTGGATGGCGACCTGTTCCTCGCCGCTCTGGACGGCAATATCGTACGGCTGACGAACACGGCTGACGGAGAGCTGAACCCGGCGGTCAGTCCCAAGGGGCGCTATCTCTCCTTTGTGCGCGGCGGCAACTTCGTGGTGCTGGATATCGCAACCCGCGCCGAGACGCAGTTGACGCAGGGCGCCAGCGAGACGGTGAGCTGGGGCGTCGCGGAATTCGTCGCACAGGAAGAGATGGACCGGCAGGAGGGCTATTGGTGGTCGCCCGACGACGCGCGCATCGCTGTCGCGCGGGTGGACGAGGGCGGGGTCGGCGTCGTCAACCGCGCGGCGATCGGCGCGGAGGGGACGAAGATATACCCGCAGCGCTATCCGGCCGCCGGTACACCGAACGCGATTGTCGAGCTGTATGTGCTGGACCCGGCGGGCGAGCATCAGGTGAAAGTCGATCTTGGGCCAGACAAGGATATCTATCTCGCCCGTGTCGACTGGTCGAAGGACGGCAAGACGCTGTATATCCAGCGCGAGAGCCGGGATCAGAAGCGGCTCGATCTACTGGCGGTGGACCCTGCGACCGGAACCTCGCGCGTTATCCTCACCGAGACCGCCAGAACATGGCTCAACCTGCATAACAATTTCCGCGCCTTGCCGGATGGCAGCTTCCTGTGGTGGTCGGAGCGGTCCGGCCACGGGCATCTTTATCGCGTGGCGGGCGAAAAATGGACTGCCATCACCAGTGGAAACTGGGAAGTGCGCGACATTATCGGCTTGGATGTGAAGCATGACACGGTCTGGTTCACGGGCAATCGCGAAACGCCGCTGGAGCAGCATGTCTATAGCGCGTCGCTTTCCGGCAAGGGGGAGGCGAAGCTGCTTACCGATGCAGGCTGGTGGAATGGCGGCGTTATGGATGGCGCGGCGAGCCGGATCATTGTCTCGCGCTCCAACCCGGATCAGCCGGTGCAGCACTACCTCGCCGATAGGGATGGCAAGCGCCAGCGCTGGCTCAGTGAAAACAGGATCGACGCCGGCCATCCCTACGCGCCCTATCTCGCGAACCACGCCGAGACGCGCTTCGGCAAGATTCCGGCGGCGGACGGTAGCGACCTTTATACCAAGCTGCTCACGCCAAAGCTGGAGCCGGGCAAGCGCTATCCGGTGTTCATGATCCATTATGGCGGGCCGGGCGCGGGGCGTCAGGTGACGCGAAGCTGGGGCGGGGTGATGGCGCAATATCTCGTCCAGCGCGGCTGGATCGTGTTCGCGATCGACAATCGCGGCACGCCGGACAGGGGCAAGGCGTTCGAAGATCAGATCTATCGCGCAATGGGCGGGGTCGAGGTGGAGGATCAGCTTGCCGGGGTGAACTGGCTCAAGGCGCAGCCCTTTGTCGATCCCGCCAGGATCGCCACTTATGGCTGGTCCTACGGTGGCTATATGACGTTGAAGCTGCTGGAAAAGGCGCCTGGCGTCTTTGCGGCGGGCATATCGGGCGCGCCGGTGACGAAATGGGAGCTGTATGACACCCATTATACCGAGCGCTATCTTGGCGATCCCAGCGCCAAGCGCAGCGCCTATCCTGCCTCAGACGCGCTGGCTGATGTCGCAAAGATCAGCGATCCGTTGCTGCTGATGCACGGCATGGCGGACGACAACGTCGTGCTGGAGCACTCGACCGCCTTCATGAGCGCGATGCAGGAGGCCGCGCGTCCGTTCGACCTGATGCTCTATCCGGGCCAGACCCACCGTTTCACCGGCGATGGCGTCAATGTCCATGAATGGCGCACGATCGAACGGTTTCTGGAGAAATACGGAGTGGCGCCAACCGCCCACTGATTCGCCCTTTGCTTTCGCAGGCGCAATAGGCTATTGGCCCGCGCCTGCATGATTATGAAGCATATGGAGCGTTGAATTGGGCTATCGTGTCGTTGTCGTCGGGGCCACCGGAAATGTGGGCCGCGAAATGCTCAACATCCTTGCCGAGCGGGAGTTTCCGGCTGACGAGATCGCGGCGGTAGCATCCCCGCGCTCGACCGGGACCGAGATCGAGTATGGCGAAACCGGCAAGACGCTCAAGGTCAAGAACATCGAGCATTTTGACTTCGCGGGATGGGATATCGCGCTGTTTGCCGCCGGTTCCGGCCCGACCAAGGAATATGCGCCCAAGGCCGCGGCAGCGGGCTGCGTCGTCATCGACAACAGCTCGCTCTATCGCATGGATCCCGATGTTCCCTTGATCGTGCCCGAAGTGAACCCGGACGCGATCGACGGCTATAAAAAGCGCAACATCATCGCCAACCCCAATTGCTCGACCGCGCAGATGGTGGTCGCGCTGAAGCCGTTGCATGACGCCGCGAAGATCAAGCGCGTTGTGGTGTCCACCTATCAGTCCGTCTCCGGCGCGGGCAAGGAAGGCATGGATGAGCTGTTCGAGCAGAGCCGCAACATCTTCGTTGGCGACCCTGCCGAGCCCAAGAAGTTCACCAAGCAGATCGCCTTCAACGTGATCCCGCACATCGATGTCTTCCTTGACGATGGTTACACCAAGGAAGAGTGGAAGATGGTGGTCGAGACCAAGAAGATTCTTGATCCCTCGATCAAGGTGACGGCCACCTGCGTGCGCGTGCCCGTGTTCGTTGGCCACTCGGAAGCGATCAATATCGAGTTCGAGGAAGAGATTTCTGCCAAGAAGGCGCAGTCGATCCTGCGCGAGGCGCCCGGCGTGATGCTGGTCGACAAGCGCGAGAACGGCGGATACGTTACCCCGGTCGAGTGCGTCGGCGATTACGCGACGTTCGTCTCCCGCGTCCGCGAAGATCCCACCGTGGAGAACGGCCTCGTGCTGTGGTGCGTGTCCGATAATCTCCGCAAGGGCGCGGCGCTGAATGCGGTGCAGATCGCGGAGCTGCTCGGGCGGCGCCACCTCAAGAAGGGGTGAGGATGCAGGGCGGCTGTCAGTGCGGAGCGGTGCGCTTCGAGGCTGAGGTCGCTTCCGACGACGCCTATCTCTGCCATTGCCGGATGTGCCAGCGTGCGTCCGGCAATGTTTCCATTGCCTTCGTCAATTTGCCCAAGTCGGCGGTCGCGTGGCTGTCAGATCCGGACTGGTATCACAGCTCGCCGATCGCGCGGCGGCCATTCTGTTCCCAATGCGGTACTCCGCTCGGCTTCCAGTATCATGAGGGCGACACGATGGATTTGCATGTCGCAACCTTCGATGATCCGTCGCGTTTCGTGCCCAAGCATCATTACGGCGTCGAAACCCGGCTTGAGCACTGGCGCGACACCACGGATCTGCCAGACTATAAACTCACCGACAGTCAAAAGACCGTCGATCTCTGGATGAACGCCATTGGCAAACTCCCTGACTGAAGTGCGCACTATTTTGCTGCCCGGTTTCGATGGTGCGGCGCTCGCCATCCATGAGATGGGCGATGCGGGCGCGTGGCCGGTCCTGCTGTTGCACGGCCTGTTTTCCTCTGCCGAGGTCAATTGGATCAAATATGGCCACGCGGCCTGCCTTGCGGAGGCGGGCTTCAGGGTGATCATGCCGGATCTGCGCGCGCATGGGCAAAGTTCCGCACCGCATGAGGTCTCCGCTTATCCGCGCAATGTGCTGCTCAAGGATGCGCGCGCGGTGATCGAGGGGCTTCATCTGCAAGATTATGATTTATGCGGATTCTCGCTCGGCGCGCGGACCAGCGCCGGCCTGCTCGCGGAAGGGCTGCGCCCACGCAGGGCGATCCTCGCGGGTATGGGGCTGGAAGGGCTGGGTGGCTGGGAAGGGCGGCGGCAATTCTTCCTCGACGCCATCGACAATCGCGAGACGGTGAAGCGCGACGATCCGCATTTCATGGCGGTGATGTTCATAAAGACGATGAAGATCGATCCGGTCGCCGCGCGGCTGTTGCTGGTGGCGGGGATCGATGTCGATCTTGGCGCGCTGGCTGCTGTGCAAATCCCGATCGGCGTCGTCTGCGGCGGTGAGGATCAGGATAATGGCTCCGCGCCCAAACTCGCGCGCCAACTGGCGCATGGCCGATATATCGAGGTGCCCGGCACCCACATGAGCTGCATCGGCTGCCCCGAACTGGGGCAGGCGATACGGGGCTTTTTGTGCGAGTGACCTGACGGTCAATCGCGAACCGTACCAGCCCGCTCCCCCACCCATATCATATTCTATCGGGTGGTTGGGTGGGGGAGCGGGCCGGCACCGATAATCCGAAACGAGCGAAGCGACGCGTTTCGGATCAAAAATCAGAGCTGCCCCAGCATATGCTCGGCGCTGGAGACCTTGAAGTCGCCCGGAGCCTCTACGTTCAGCTCTTCGACCACGCCATCGTTGACGATCATCGAGAAACGCTGGCCGCGCGTGCCCATGCCGAACTTGCTGCCGTCCATTTCGAGGCCGACCGCCTTGGCGAACGCGCCGTTGCCGTCTGCGAGCATCGTGACCTTGCCGTCGGCGCTGGCGGACTTGCCCCATGCGCCCATCACGAACGCGTCGTTGACGGCGGTGCAGGCGATTTCGCTCACGCCCTTGGCTTTCAGCTCCTCAGCCTTCTCCACGAAGCCGGGGAGGTGCTTGGCCGAGCAGGTCGGGGTGAATGCGCCGGGTACGGAGAACAGCGCAACCTTGCGGCCCGCGAAATAGGCGTCGCTCTCGATCTGCTCCGGCCCGTTCTCGGTCATTTTCACGAAGGTTGTGGCGGGAATCTTGTCGCCTTTGGCAATGGTCATGGGAAACTCCTCGGCTTGGTTTATGATTGCCGGTTTCAAGTGGGGCTTTCTTGCGGCAAGTCAAGCGCCATCAGGAAAGCGGATGCAAATTGGGCTTGATCGCAACAGGGTTGCGCCTCCATCCCGCGGCGTTCTAGGATATCCAGATGGCGATGTCTCCCGAGGATCAGGCTCAGCAAAGCCCGCGCTTTTACGGCGGCCGTATGCTTCTGGCGATGCCCGGCATGAGCGACCCCAATTTTGCGCGCGCCGCGATCGCGATGTGTGTGCATGACGCGCATGGCGCGATGGGGCTGGACATCAGCCGCGCGATCGAGGGGCTGAGCGTTGCCGGACTGATGGAGAACTTCGGGATCGAGGCGCCCCAGCTTGCCCATGTGCCGGTCGTGCGCGGCGGGCCTGTCGAAGCGCAGCGTGGCTTCGTGCTTCACGGACCGGACTGGAGCGGGCAGGATAGCCTCGCGGTTACCGACGAATGGCAGCTTTCCGGTTCGATGGATATTTTGAAAGCGATAGCCGGGGGGAAAGGGCCCATGCGCTTCATCGTCGCGCTGGGCTATTCCGGTTGGGGCGCGGGCCAGCTGGAATTCGAGATGAAGCATCACGGCTGGTTCCTTGGCGGGCCGGTGCCGGCGGAGCTTGGTGGTCTGGCTCCCGGACGGCGATGGGACGCGAGCTTCGCCGCCTGCGGGATCGACAGCCGCCTTCTCGCCGGAAATGCGGGGCAGGCCTGACAGGCGAAAGGATTTGTTCCACCGCTCGTCGCATCGCCCTTGCGTTCCGTCGAATGAAAATCGCATTAACCAGCTTTGATTAGAGGGTGCTAATCGGGTTCGGGCAGCTTGGCGTTTGTCAAGCAAAGCGGGGATATTATGAAAATTCTGGTCGGTGTGTTGGCGGCTGCCACGGCGTTGATGTCCGGTGAGGTGCAGGCTGCGTCTTGCTGGAGCGATACGGCCTATCAGGCCGCCCAGCTGCGCGATCTCGATACGATGCTAATGGTCGCGACATTGCGATGCCGCCTGAAAGGCAACGACTTCAGCGCCGACTATAATCGCTTTGTGGTGGGCAAGCGCGCGATCCTCTCGGCAGCCAATGTCGAGATGCAGTCCGCCTTCTCCCAGACGGTTGGCAAGGCCAGGGCGCTGGGTGCCTATGACGATTTCATGACCAAGATCGCCAACAGCTACGGCATGGGCACGGCCGGGATGAACTGCGCCGATTATGCGGCGCTTGCACGTGCCGCTGCCGAGGCGCCTGCCGTGCGCGCCTCTGTGGTGGCCCTGGCCGAGTCCGTGGGTTCGCAGCCTCCGGTTCCACTTCGTTGCGATACCAAGGTGGCGCTGGTCCAGAAATAATGGGGCGGTGTCCGCTCTGTCTGGCGGGCACCAGTCTATTTAAAGGAAACTTTATATTGCCTTGATAGGCGAGACGGCGATTGCTAAGGGGCAGTCAGCCGCCATTCGCCCATGAGCGCGTGGCGATCGACGCATTTTCAGGGAGATTGTCCGTGTCCACCGCCGTGCTTGAGAAGGATTATGTGATCGCCGACATCGGTCTGGCCGAATTTGGCCGCGCCGAGATTGCCATCGCCGAGACGGAGATGCCGGGCCTGATGGCGCTGCGCGAAGAGTTTGGCGCGAGCCAGCCGCTGAAGGGTGCACGGATTACTGGTTCGCTGCACATGACGATCCAGACCGCGGTGCTCATCGAAACGCTCGTCGCGCTGGGCGCCGAGGTACGCTGGGCGACCTGCAACATCTTCTCGACCCAGGATCATGCCGCCGCCGCGATCGCCGCCGCCGGTATCCCGGTGTTCGCGGTGAAGGGCGAGAGCCTTGCCGACTATTGGGATTATGTCGGCAGCATCTTCGACTGGGACAATGATGGTTCGGGCAAGACCGCCAATATGATCCTGGACGATGGCGGCGACGCCACCATGTTCGCGCTCTGGGGCGCGCGCGTCGAGGCTGGTGAAAAGCTGTTCGAGCCGAGCAACGCGGAAGAGCACGAGTTCGTGCGCGCACTCAATGCCTTCCTCAAGGCGAAGCCGGGCTACCTCACGGAGAGCGTCAAGAACATCAAGGGTGTCTCCGAGGAAACCACCACCGGCGTCCATCGCCTTTATCACATCGCCAAGGAAGGCAAGCTGCCTTTCCCGGCGATCAACGTGAACGACAGCGTGACGAAGAGCAAGTTCGATAATCTCTATGGCTGCAAGGAGTCGCTGGTCGACGCCATCCGTCGCGCGACGGACGTGATGCTGGCCGGCAAGGTCGCCTGCGTCGCGGGCTTCGGCGATGTCGGCAAGGGCTCCGCGGCGTCGCTGCGCCAGGGTGGCGCTCGCGTGATGGTGACGGAGATCGACCCGATCTGCGCGCTTCAGGCGGCGATGGAAGGCTATGAAGTCGTGACGATGGATGACGCCGCTCCGCGCGCCGACATCTTCGTGACGGCGACGGGCAATGTGGACGTCATCACGATCGAGCACATGCGCCAGATGAAGGACCGTGCGATCGTCTGCAACATCGGACACTTCGACTCGGAGATCCAGGTTGCGGCCCTCAAGAACCTCAAGTGGCACAATGTGAAGCCGCAGGTCGATGAAATCGAGTTTGCCGATGGCAAGCGCATCATCCTGCTGTCGGAAGGTCGCCTGGTGAACCTTGGCAATGGCACGGGGCATCCGAGCTTCGTGATGAGCTCGTCCTTCACCAACCAGACGCTGGCGCAGGTCGAGCTC
>JALCRK010000002.1 GCA_022652485.1 Sphingobium sp. | reverse complement strand
CGCGATTACTGGCGATCCTGCGCGAGGACAACCGCGCCATCGTGCGGGCCGCAAGTGCCGCCTCGAAGGCCGCGGACTTCCTCCTCGCCTTCGGACGGGCGGAAGAGGAGGCGCTCGACCTCGCCCGGGCGGCGTGAGGTCGCCGCGCGGGCTAACGGCGGAATCAGGGCAAGGGCGTCGCCGTCCCCGGACAGGCGGCGCCCGCCCCATAGAGGGAAAGGGAAGCCGGGAGCTTCGTGACGGGCCAGGGGCTGGGAGAGAGGCTCCCGGCGGTCCGCCACCGGAGACCTGACATGGCAAGTGCTGCTTCCAAGATCATCCTGTCGCAGTCGCGCGACATTCCCTTCAACCAGCTGGTCCTGAGCCAGGCCAATGTCCGGCGGGTCAAGACCGGCGTCTCGATCGAGGCGCTGGCCGAGGACATCGCCCGGCGCACCCTGCTCCAGAGCCTCAATGTCCGCCCCCAGCTTGACGATGACGGCAAGGAAACCGGCCTGTTCGAAGTGCCTGCGGGCGGCCGCCGCTTCCGCGCCCTCGAGCTGCTGGTGAAGCAGAAGCGCATGGCGAAAACCCAGCCCGTCCCTTGCGTGGTGCGCGAGGGCAGCGACATTTCTGCGGAAGAAGACTCGCTGGCGGAAAACACCCACCGCGAACAGTTGCACCCCCTCGACCAGTTTCGCGCCATGCAGGTGCTGAGCGATCAGGGCCTGGGGCTCGAGGACATCGCCGCCCATTTCATGGTGACGTCGGCTGTCGTGCGCCAGCGGCTCAAGCTTGCGGCAGTCTCGCCCCGGCTGCACGCGATCTATGCCGATGACAGCATGACTCTCGACCAGCTCATGGCCTTCTCGGTTTGCGAGGATCACGAACGGCAGGAACAGGTCTGGGAGATGCTGGCGCACAGCTTCAACCGTTCCCCCGCTTATATCCGCTCGCGTCTGACCGAAGATACCGTGCGCGCCTCCGACAAGCGGGTCCGCTTCGTCACGCTCGATGCCTATGTGGCTGCGGGTGGCAGCGTCATGCGCGACTTGTTCGAGGATGACCACGGGGGCTGGCTGCAGGACGTGCACCTGCTCGACACGCTGGTCGCCGACCGCTTGCAGGCAGAGGCGGCCCGGTTCGAG
The DNA here is from genome assembly GCA_022652485.1 of Sphingobium sp. Classification (GTDB taxonomy): domain Bacteria; phylum Pseudomonadota; class Alphaproteobacteria; order Sphingomonadales; family Sphingomonadaceae; genus Sphingobium. The sequence continues at coordinate 169,653 of JALCRK010000002.1, read as the reverse complement.
GCTGACGGGTGGAAATGGGCAGCAGCGGCCGTTGATTTCCCCTGGGGTTACCGCGACGGCATGCGCGTCATCACCGGCACGGCCGCTGGGCTCACCGACGAAGAACAGGCCCGGGTCGAAGCCTTGCAGGCCGAAGCTGCGGGTATCGAAAACGACTACGAGCGTGTCTCCGAGCTCCCGGATGAGGTCGAACAGCGGCTGACCGCGATCGACGAGGAGCTGGCCCTGCTGCTGGAACGCCCGCCGGTATGTCCGCCTGGTCGATGGCGAGAAAGGCCCCGCCGGCAAATGGACCGACGCCGCCACCGGCGACCATGGCGACTTGCTCGACATTATCGGTCGCTCGGTTCGGGCCGCCGGCATGCGGGAGACCCTGAGCGAGGCCCGCCGCTTTCTCTCCCTGCCGGAAACTACAGCCCCTGTGCCGCGACCTCGTCCTTTCGGGCTGAGTGGCACCAATCCAGGCCACCGAGACGCGGCCGTGCGGCTTTGGTCGAGCACCCGTCCGATCGCTGGCACCCTCGCGCAAGCTTACCTAAAGTCCCGGGGCCTTGAAGCAGGCGCCGACCTCACGGCCCTGCGGTTCCATCCCGGCTGTCATTACCGGCCGTCCCGTGACGACGCACCCGGCACGCCGACGCGCTGGCCAGCCCTGATCGCTGCGGTCACTGACAATGCGGGCGCGATCACCGGTGTTCATCGCACCTGGCTCGACCCGTCCGGCAAGGGCAAGGCGCCTGTTGCCGATCCGAGAAAGACCATGGGCGCCATTCTCGGCCATGCCGTCCGCTTTGGCGTGCCGACGGAGCAAATGATCATCGGCGAAGGCATCGAGACCATGCTTTCCTTGCGTGCATGCCTGCCGGCCATGCCTCTCGCGGCCTGTACGTCGTCCGCGCACCTGGCAGCTTTCCTGTTCCCGACGGGTGTGAGCCGCCTCTATATCGCCCGCGATCGCGACAAGGCCGGCGAGGCAGCTTTTGCCGCCATCGCCGAGCGCTGCGCCACTTCGGGCATCGAGGTGATCCCGCTCATGCCGATCCTTGGCGATTTCAACGATGACCTGCGGCAATGCTCCTGCGAAGCCATGGTGGCCAACCTTGCCCGGCAGCTCGGCAGCCGGGACGAGGCCTTGCTCCGCAAGGCATGAGGCCGGGAAGAGAAGCAAGCGGTCCGGGTGATCGGGCTGTCCTGTTGGTGCTTCTGCCTGTCATCTGCCACCGGATCGTTCGGCCTTCCTTCCTGTGATGCGCGTCTGTGCCGGCCTGTCCGGCGGAGCAACGGCGCCGCCCGGGCTATTTTCCGTCGGCGGGCCGGGGGCCCGCCTTTACATCGCGAAGCAAAATAGCCCGGGCTTTGCCGTCCTGCGCTGATCGCTGCGGCCGTCCACTTCGCTCCCGGTGCGCCGCCGGTCTGGCCGTCACCAGAGGACGCGCGAAGGAAAGCCGGGAGAACGCCCGGCTCCGCTATCAGGAGCGCACCCCATGCACGACTATGACGATCACGAACCCGAACACGCCTCTTCCCCCACCGCGCACTTGCTCGAAGAACTCAGCCTCTATGGCTACCGCCCTTTCTCGGACGAGGCCGACCCGAGGCCGCTCCCCGAAGAGCGGATCGCCTCCGGTGCGATCGCCGACATGTTCGACGCCCTGATCGCCACGATGCTCGACACCCGCCTCGAACCTGACCTTGAGGAACTGTGCTGGTCGACCGTCAACATCTTCCACCGCGCTACCGGCCGTGTGCAGCGCGAGCTAGATGACAATGAGGATGCCCAGCGCCGCAGCCAGGGTGAACAGGACGGCTCGGAGGTCCGCTCGGTCGAACTTGAACGCCTCCTGCGCGAAGGCCTGTCGCTGATCGAACGCCGCAATGCCCTGGAATTCATGCGCGAAGCCGCCGGTGACCAGTACGAACGCCACTTCCGCAAGCCCTGGACGCCGCGCACGGGATCACTCGTCCACCACAAGACCCTGACGGCCGCGATGATCGACAGCCGCGACTTCCTTGCCGCCAAGCGCAAGACCGAGATCGAACCGCTGCTACCCACCGGGACCCGCGTCGCTTTCACCGCCGGCCCCGACTACACCGACCACAAGCGGATCTGGGACGTGCTCGACCGAGTTCACGCCAAGTATCCCGACATGGTCCTCTTCCATGGCGGCAATCCGACCGGCGGCGAACACATCGCGATGCTTTGGGCCCGCAACCGCAAGGTTCAGCATGTTGCCTTCCGGCCCGAGTGGGAACGCTACCGCAAAGCCGCCCCGTTCCGCCGCAACGATGCCATGCTCGAGGCCATGCCAAAGGCGGTGATTGCCTGCCCCGGCAACGGGATCAACGCCAACCTCGTCGACAAGGCCCGCAAGCTGGGGCTCAAGGTCTGGAAGGTGGGCGCAGGCGGCAGCTGAGCGCCCATTTCGACAACGGCCGCCAAGCCTGAAGATCCTTACCGCAGTGACCCTGCGGTCCAGGCCGCCTAACGAAAATTGATAGGTATCTCGAACGTCAGCTGCGTATCCGCGATGCCGGTCGGAGCACGTGGGAAAGGCGCCGCCTGACGCACGGATCGAAGCGCGATCTTGTCGAGCTGGATCAGGCCGCTGGTTCGCGACACGGCCGATTCGATGAGCGCGCCGTCGGGTGAAAGCCGGAACCGTATCATGGCAGTTCCGAGCATGGTGACACCGCGGGGCCGATGCGCATCGATCTGTCTCCAAAGCGTCGCCCGGTAGAGATCGAGTGCCGATTCCCGTTCGGTCGCACTCGAACGTCTTTCTGGGGTCGGTCCCGACATGGCCATTTCGGCAGGTTTCACGGATTCGGACGCCGCGGGGAGAGGGGCAGACGAGCCTGGTGCCGATGACGTTTCGGCACCTATCGCTCTGGTCGGCGGACGTTTTGCTTGTTGTGGGAGGTGCGATGATGAAGCCGGTAGAGCGGCGGGCGGCAGCTCTGCCCTGTCCTCTCGCACTGCCACGGGCGGTATCGCTGCCAGTGTCACGACGGTTAGAGGCGCCCCCCGATCCTTGGCGCCATCGGGCCTGAAATCGAGCAGATCGGCAAGAGTTGCCGCCACAAGCAGATGCACGATTGTCGTCGCGCACAGGGCAAACAGGCGGGCACCCGTCAGGCAGGCAGGCAAGGCCATCGGCTGATGACCCTGCAATGCCCTATCTGGTTGCCCGCCTGTGTTCATGCTCAGAAGCTTGCGCTGAGGCCGAAGTTTACCGAACGCCCACGACCGGGCACCGGTCGCAGCACGCCGGTCGCCTTGTAATCGCCCAGCGATACACCGCCGAGCGGCAGGTTGTAGCCCTTGTCGAACAGGTTTTCCGCCTCAACGCTCAGCTTTAACGGCCCCAGGTTGTAGGCAAGGCGCAGGTTGACCAAGGCATAGGCGCTGGTCACCGGTTCGTTGCGGGTCGCATCCACACGCGTTTTTTCTGCCACCCATTCCAGGTCGATGCCCGCTTCGATTGGCCCCTTGTGATGGTCGAGCGCGACCTTAACGTTCAAGGGCATCTGGTGGTATAGCGGTGCATTATCCGAGAGGTTCTGGCCGCGCACCCAGGACAGCGACCCGCTGAGGTGCGTTCCCGCATCCTTGCCGCCATCCCACAGTTTCACGTGACCAGAAACGTCCACCCCGACAAATTCAGCCTTCTGGTTGGCGAACTGCAACTGGACAAAGGGCATCGGCAGGCCCGACATCGGGTGCGTCAGATTTTTCACGAACGCGGCGTCGATGTAGTCGTTGACGTGGGTGTAATAAGGCGAAAGCCGCAGTGACCAGGCATCGTCGGCGCCCTTGAACTCGATGGCCGCACTGACCGTATCGGCGCGTTCTGGCTTCAGGTTCAGATTGCCGACATAGCCGTTGCCGTCACCATACCAGCCGATCATCCGGCTCGCCATGGTGCCGCGCCCCCAGGTGTAGCGTTCATAGATGTTGGGCGAGCGCGCCTTGTGCGCATAGCCAAGCTCGATCGCGACCCCTGAAGTGGGCGCATAGCTCAACAGCGCGGATGCGCTCCAGTTATTGTCGGTGCGCTTGTGCGGCACGGCGTTGAAAGCGTTCGCCGCCGTAGCATCGGCCATGTTCATCATCGATGTGGAATAGGGCTGGACCTGCCCGGTATTCATGCGGACATGGTCAAGCCGCGCGCCGATCACGCTTGACAGCGTGTCGCTCCAGTGGGCTGCCCACTCGGCAAACCCTCCGATGCGGTCGCGCGTGCCGCCATTGATGTTCACGAAAGTGTTTGGCCCCATCATCATGTTGCCGGCTACCGGCGGCCAGTAGTCGTTCAGCCACTGGTGGTGGTATTCACCTCCGATGCGCAGCTTGTCACGCGCGGATACCGGCAGTTCGAGCTTGAGCGCGGTGCTAAAGGTATGGACCTCGGTGATCATCGGCATGGCGCCGGGGAGCTTGTCCTCCAGGAAGTTCATCTCGTGATCGGTATCGCGGTAATCAGCCGTGAACTTCACCGAGCCCCAGTCGAATTCCCCGTCATAACCGGCGTTGAGGAACCAGGACTTGTTGGAAACCATGTCCATCGCCTGGTTGGCAAAGCCTTCATAGGGCGAAAAGTGGTAGCCGCCCTTCAGCTTGAACAGCCCGGCATCGTTCTGAAACGCGAGGGCGAGGGCATGATCGGTCTTGGCGTATTCGGTCGAGCGGACCCGCCCGAGATCGCCACCGGCCTTGTATTGCTGTGCCTGGGTATAGGAGCCGGTGTAGGTTGCACTGAGGTTGGCATTGGCCACCGTCAGCAGCGCCGAGCCGCCGAAGCCATCGCCGTTGGAACGATAGAACGCGGAAACCTCGCCAGTCACCAGCGTAGAACCGTCGGTAGCGAAGCGCGGCGCTACGCTCTCGACCGAGATGATCCCGCCGATGTTGTCGCCGCCCATGCTGACCGGGGCCACACCCGGCACCACTCGGATTGATTCAATCGTCTGCGGGACGGTGTACGACAGCGGCGTATTCATGTCGTTGGGGCAGGAAAGATCGATCGGCGCGCCGTCGACCGTGATGCGCAAGCGCTGCTGGGACAGGCCGCGCAGGGTCGGCATCGAGGAAAAGCCCCCGCCCGAATTGGCGCTGACACCCGGCAACTGACGCAGCAGATCGCCGGTATCGCTGGTTGAGTTCTGGCGGCGCTTGATGGCCTCGCGGGTCAGTTCCTGTCCGGTTATCGGCGCGGTGCCCACGTTGTCGACAGGATTGGCGGCATCGGCATCGACCGGGGGCAGCTGCGTGGCATCCTGAGCATGTGCGGCCAGCGGCAGCAGTGCGGATGACGCTGCGAGCAGGACGCGCAGCGAGAGGATTGTCGAATTCATGATATGCCTTTCTTCGGATAATGTTTCGAAATTCGGAGAACAGCTCACGCAATCAGGCGCTTGAGCTTGGCCAGCGCCGTGGCGTCGGGTTCGTGAGCGTCGATGGTGCCCGAGAACTCGCCTCTGGCGGTCATCAGGTAGATCGCGGCGGTATGGTCGATAGTATAGTCGCCGCCCGGCTGCGGGACTTTGGCGGAGTAGACCCCATACCCCTTCTTGATCTGGGCCAGCTGGGCTTCGGTGCCGGTCAGCCCGATGATCGGGGTGCCGAACAGCGCCACATAGTTGCCAATATCAGCCGGCTTGTCGTGGCCAGGGTCGACCGAGACGAAGACGATATTGAACTTTGCGCCATCCGGGCCGAGTTGTTTCCGGAGCCGGGCCATGCGGGCAAGACTGGTCGGGCATACATCGGGGCAACGGGTGAAGCCGAAGAAGATGGCATAGGGTTTACCCGCTAACGTCTTGTCGGTGACGCTCGATCCATCCGGGGCGGTCAGAACAAACGGACCGCCGAACGCACTGGCATATTGGCTGGCTGGATCGCCGGGAGGATGGCCGCGATCATAGATCACGGCCAGTGCGATCAATACGCTCACACCTGCAGCCACCCACAGGCCTGCGCGCAGCCGCGCCAGGCCCTTGCGCCCGGCTTTCTGCTCAGTGCCCTGCATGGCCACTGTCCATCGGGCCCGAGGAGGTCACGGGCTGAACCGAGACTTGCACTGTCACGCTGCCTGCGCGCTGGAAACGCAGCGTTACGGGAAAGCCCTCGCCTTGGCGCAGCTGGCGCTTCAGCCCCATGAACATGATGTGATAGCTGCCGGGCTTGAGTTCGAGCGTGCCTCTGGCTGGCACGGCGATGCCACCCTCGACCCGGCGCATGCGCATGATGCCGCCATCCATGGTCATGGTGTGGAGTTGCACTTCGGCGGCCACAGGGCTGGTGCCGGACAGGAGGCGGTCCGCTGCGGCTCCGCGGTTGGCGATGGTCATGAACCCGCCGCCAACGGACTGCCCGGCCGCCGTCTCGCGCGACCAGGCATGATGAACAGCAAGGCCCTCGGACTGGTTGGCTTGCGCCAGGGCGGAGGTGCCCAGGGCAGCGAAGGCAGCCATCGGAACGAGAATTCTGGACTGAAGGAACATCATGGATTGCACTCCTGTGCGACAGAGCTGGCAGGTATTTCCTGTGCGGCGAGAGAGTGGGTGGGTTCGATGAAACCAAAGCCGAGCGCGGTGTCGGCAAGGCGCAACGCGGCGCAAAGAACGATTGCCTTCCACACCTTGAGGCGGAATCGCTTCAGGCTCTGGTGGCGTTGGTCGGAAACGGCGAGAATGCTCACGGCTCAGCACCCCCGTGTCTGTGCGAGGGCCGCAGCTACCAGCGGGGCAACGGCGCGGCGTTCATCAAGGCTGAGGCAGCGCCCGAATTCGATCGATCCGTCCCGTCCCCGCAGGAACAGGCGCAATTCGGATGGACTGCGGCCCTCTGCGGCAAGCCGCATCCAGAATGAGGGCAGTTCGACCTGCTGCCCGGCGCTATCACGATGCCGCACCCTGCCTTCGGCAAGTTCGAGCGTTTCGCTGGCAGGCCGGGACTTGCCATGCCTTTCGAGCGCGAACGTCAGACCCGCAAGGGCAAGGATCGAGAAGGCAGGGACGAGCCAGTGACCTTGTAGCGCGGGCGCGATGCTGGTCACCATGAACAGCAGGGCAATGGCGCTGAAACAGACCCGCGCGTCCTGCGTCAGGTGTGAACGGTTCTCCTGCATGTGCAGGATGAGGGGCTTGGAATTGCCCTTATCGGGCACTGCAACCAGCTTTTCAGGCGGGGGTGCCCAGGGCCGCTGCGATGAACGGCACAACAGTTCGTACATGGAAATGTGCTCCGGCTAAGCCGGTGCTCGCGCAAAATGGGCGCAGGACCGGCCGGTCCGACAAATCGGTTCAGATTGTCAGACGAGAGCCGGCGGTCCGCGCAGCGGCGGACGGAGATGGAATACGCGCTCAAGGTACGCCGTGCGGGTCGGCACAAAGCCCAGAGCCAGAATGAATGCCAGCGCCAGCGCCAGCAATGCGGGATCGGCACCCGATATCGACGCCATGGACAGCGAGGTGAAGGGACATTCGCCCTTGCCCTGCTTGCTGCCTGATTCGCTGCCGCCATCCTTCATCGGGATGGCAATCTGCTTGACCGCATGATTGCCAAATGCGTCATCGCAGATCTGCACTGTCAGAACCTTGGCGTTCTGGCCGATCATGAAGCCTGTCGGGACTAGCGCTTTCATGCACAGCGTCGCCAGCACCAGCACGATAGCCAGGCCGCGATGTCGCAGGAAAAAGGCGCGAACAAGGTTCATGCCGGGCCGCCCTATTCGAAGAGCGGTTATTTGTCATCCCCGGACCACGATTGCTGGCGTATGCGAGCAGGAAATCCTGCGCGATCGCAAGTCCCAAGCCATGGCTGCCGCTGACCGGGCGGCGATGCTCTGCCTTCGCAGCTTAGTGCGGCACCACGCCCAGTTCGACGCCAGTCTTGTCGTGCAACGCGAAGCGGTCGATGATGTCGGCGCTGGCCTGGTTGTAGCCGATGACTTCAACATGCCGTTCGTCGCGGCGCAGCCGGGCGACGACCTTGTCGAGCGCGCCGACGCCGGAAATGTCCCAGAAATGCGCCCTTGTCACATCGATGACGACGCGCTTTGCCTGGTCTTCCGCCTGGAAGGCCCGGGTGAAGCGCTCGACCGAGGCGAAGAAGATTTCGCCCGTTACGCGGTAGGTCGCCAGCGCGCCATCGGCCGAACCTTCGCGTTCGACCGTGAACATGCGCTGGACCTTGCCTGCAAAGAAGATGCCCGAAAGCAGGACGCCGGCCAGCACGCCCAGCGAAAGGTCGTGCGTGGCAACCACTACGATCACGGTTGTCAGCATGACGATCGACGAAGTCGGCGGATGGCGACGCAGATTGGGAATCGAGTTCCAGCTGAAGGTGCCGATCGAAACCATGATCATCACCGCAACCAGCGCCGGCATCGGCACACGTCCGACATAGGGCCCGAGCACGGCCAGCAGAAACAGCAGAAACGCGCCGGCGACGAAGGTCGAGAGCCGCGTGCGCCCGCCCGAAGTCACGTTGATCACCGATTGGCCGATCATCGCACATCCGCCCATGCCGCCAAACAGGGCGGCAACGATATTGGCCCCGCCTTGCCCGGCACATTCCTGGCGCTTGTCGCTGTCCGTGTCGGTCATGTCATCGACGATCTGGGCGGTCAGCAGCGATTCCAGTAGGCCGACGGCCGCCATGGTGAGCGAATAGGGCAGGATGATGCGCAGCGTTTCCAGGGTCAGGGGAACCTGCGGCAGCGCAAGGCTGGGCAGGCCTTCGGGAAGCTTGCCCATGTCGCCCACCGTGTTCACATCGATGCCCATTCCGATGGCGACTGCCGTCAGCACGAGGATCGCGACCAGCGGTGATGGCACGGCTGTGGTGATCCGCGGCAACAGGTAGATGATCGCCAGGCCTGCGGCGACCATGGCATAGGTCTCCCAGCCGACATTGGTGAGCTGGGGCAACTGCGCCATGAAGATCAGGATGGCGAGCGCATTGACGAACCCGGTGATGACGGACCGGGAGACGAACTGCATCACCAGGTTGAGCCGCAGCAGACCCGCGACAATCTGGATCACACCCATCAGGATCGTTGCGGCGAACAGGTATTCGACGCCATGGTCCCGGACGAGGGGCACCACGAGAACCGCGACAGCCGCCGTGGCAGCCGAAATCATGCCGGGACGCCCGCCGATCAGGGCGATCGTGATGGCAATGGCAACCGAGGCGTAAAGCCCGACCCGGGGATCCACGCCGGCGATGATCGAAAAGCCGATCGCCTCGGGAATAAGGGCAAGCGCGACGACGATGCCAGCCAGAATGTCCCGGCGGGCTGTGCCACCGTCAGTGAACCACTGGCGGCGATAATTATTGAAATTGAGAGACATGGGGAATCCACAACAAAGCACATGGCGCCAAAGTGGGCGCTACCGGATTTGCATGTGTGATGTTGTCCGGCGGATCGGCGGCCGGAATAGCCACCCGGAATTTCACCGGGTCCTTGCGAATTGACGTCCTTTAGCCGCGCCTCTTTCCCCGGTGCAAGGGCATAGCGTCCGAGCGGTCGCGAAACTCACGCGAAAACTTGTTCCTTGTGGCGCTGATCGTGGCTCTTTCTCGCAGATTGGAGTCTTTCGGAAAACCGGGACGCTTCAGTTTTGATGATCGTCTATCAACAGCTACACCATTTGATGATCGCGAAGTGGGTCTTTGCCTACATCAAGCACCTTTGATGTTCACAGGCGATCACCAAAGTCTTCAGAGGGACCGGGCCGGTTCTAGCGGCTGCGAGATGGACGACGGCTTTCGGTGCGGCGATCAGGCTCCCGCAAAGTTCGTTTCGTCAGGGTTCCTCCGTCATCCGACATCTTCTACATTAGTTCCGCGGTTCGCCTGGCAGGAGTGGGGCTCACCCGTGGCTAGGTAAAGGCGGCAATTGCGCATTGTCGAACGGCCCGGAACCTTCCCGCCCTTTGAGGCTCAATCCTTGGTCGCTCCGCCCCCTGACGCCATCAACCCGTGAAGGGTCCGCTACGCCCCTGGCGTGCGGCCTTGCGGCATGGCTGCCGCCGCGGTGATTGCAGGGTTCGGAGCGACACGTCGGTCGCCTGTCGAGCGGGAATGGTCCCCGCCGCAAGACAGGAGATCGCAACATGCCGCTTCCCCTTGCCCAGCGCCACGCCTGGAACCTCGCCCGCACGCTGATGGTCTGCGTCACTCTCTTCCGTGCCGGAGCGGCCTACGGCGTCATGCCCAGCGCCGAATACGACGGCGATGCCAGCCAGATCCTCCATGAATACGATCCGTTCTGACGGTGGCTCACTGAGCGCCGCGCCGGGGCCGGAAGCGCAACTTCGCCTTCCGGCCTCTCGCCATGCCTGCTATTGTCTTGCCGCACGCGCTTGTGGAGGTGGTGGAAAGCGCATCCTGTTGAACCCGCTTATCGGGAGGATGCGATGACCCATGCGCGCCGATAGTATAACGCCGGGTGCTGGCTTCGCGTCCACCCATGCGAAATTGCAGGACATAGGAAATGGCACCAGCGGGTGTGATCTTGGCGCCGAACCCCTTGAGATCGGTGTCCCACAGGAACTGATTCGATGCATTGGGGCGCAATGCATCGATCGATCGCTTGCTGATTTTTCCTGTCGCCATCCGGAACCTCGCGTCCCTTTCTGGCAATCACCTGGCAATCACGCAAGCGGAAAAACTAGGAAATCGCCGGATAGGATGGCGTAGGTGAAATGGCTAATTTCCTTAGGTTTTGAGCCAAAAACCCGCGGATCACCGTCGCCTGAAACGGAAGTACCACACCTCGTGGCCCTGCTTGCGGGCCTTGGCTTCGTAGCGCGTTTCGGGCCAGCCGCCGGGGCGTTTCAGGAAGTCCGCGGGTTTGTCGCAGAGCCACTGGAAATCCTCCCGCCCGTTCATCACCATCAGCGCCCAGCGCAGATAGACGGGGTGATCGGTGCCGAAGCGGAACTCGCCGCCGGGTTTCAGCTTGGCGGAGATGAGATCGACCGGCCCCTTGTTCATCATGCGCCGCTTGGCGTGGCGCGCCTTGGGCCAGGGATCGGGATGGAGCAGATAGACGAAGCTCAGCGCGCCATCGGGAATGCGGGCGAGCACCTCGAGCGCGTCGCCGTGATGGATGCGGACATTGGGGATGCCGGGCTTCGCCGCGTCGCCATGCACATGCGCCAGCGCGGAAGCGACGCCGTTAAGGAACGGCTCGCAGCCGATGAAGCCATGATCGGGCAGCATGTCGGCACGCTGCGCCATATGCTCGCCGCCGCCGAAGCCGATTTCGAAATGCAGCGGGCGCGGCTCGCCGAAGAGGCGCTCGGCGGTGATCGGCCCTTCCGTCGGCACAGCGATCTGGGGCAGCAGGTCTTCCACCAGCGACTGTTGAAATGCGCGCAGGGGCTTGCCCTTGGCGCGGCCATAGAGGCGGTTGAGAGTGGTAGGATCGCCGGATTTATGCGCAGTCATGGCGAGGGCGCATAGCGGGCGCGATAGTCCCCCGCAAGCCTGATCCGGCCCTGATGGATGCGCTCACGGGCGGCAGCGTTTGCCCGCATATTCGTTGCGGTTGACGACATAGGCTTTGCCGTTCCAGCGCATTACCGGGAAGCAGAAGCCGGGTCCGCCAACCGAAATATCGGGCCAACCCTCGGCGCCCTTGGTTTTCAGGAACTCGGCCATGCCCTGGCTCTGGTTCATCAGCTTCCACGCGCCGCTCGTCTGCCTGGAGAGGAGCCAGTAGCCGGTGCCGGTATTGCCATAGCAATAGGAGCCACCCTCGGTGACGAGTGCGTCGGGGCGGCCGTCGCCATTGATGTCGCGATATTCGGCAATGGCCCCGGCCTCGTAGGATGCCGACGGGTCGTCGCGCCCGCATTCGGTACGCCATTGCGCGCCTTTTTTGACGAAGCCCGCTGCCTTGAAGATGGAGGCGGCCTCTATGGGGCTTACCTTGGGCGGGGCGGCATGGGCGATGCTGATGGATGCTGCTAATGCCGCAATGATGATGAAGGCCGAATGACGCATGTTGTTTCTTCCGCTGCGAGTCGCGGTGGAGGATAGCAGGCAGTAAAATCAATGCGACGCAAAAAGGGGCCACCCGCGCTAGCAGGCAGCCCCTTTCGAAAAGGGACGCAGTGTCAGGCCAGCGCGGCCTTCAGCGCATCCACTAGATCGGTGCGCTCCCACGGGAAATAATCCCCGTCCGGCGTGCGGCCGAAATGGCCGTAGGCGGCGCTCTTGCGATAGATCGGCTTGTTGAGGCCCAAGTGGGTGCGGATGCCGCGCGGGGTCATGCCGCCCAGCGCCTCGATCTTGCCGATCGCGGCTTCGAGCGCGGCGTCATCGACCGTGCCGGTGCCGTGGGTGTCGACATAGAGCGACAACGGCTTCGCCACGCCGATCGCGTAGGCAAGCTGGATCGTGCAGCGCTTGGCGAGGCCCGCCGCGACGATGTTCTTCGCGAGATAGCGGGTGATGTATGCCGCCGAGCGATCGACCTTGGTCGGATCCTTGCCGGAAAACGCGCCGCCGCCGTGCGGGGAAGCGCCGCCATAGGTATCGACGATGATCTTGCGGCCGGTGAGGCCTGCGTCGCCGTCCGGCCCGCCGATCTCGAACTTGCCGGTGGGATTGATGTGATAGACGGTGGCGTCGGACAGCAGCTCCGCCGGGATCACCTGCGCAACGACCGATTTCACATAGGCCTTGAGGCGCGCTTCCTTGTCGCCCTCATGATAGCCCGGCGCGTGCTGGGTGGAGACGACGATGGCGGTCGCGGCGACCGGCTTGCCGTTTTCGAAGCGGAGCGTCACCTGGCTCTTGGCGTCCGGCTCCAGGAAGGAGGCCGCGCCGGAGTGGCGGTCCGCCGCCATCTTCTCCAGGATCTTGTGGCTGTAATAGAGCGTCGCGGGCATGAGGTCCGGCGTCTCGTCGCAGGCGAAGCCGAACATGATGCCCTGGTCGCCCGCGCCTTCGTCCTTGTTGCCGGTGGCATCGACGCCCTGCGCGATGTCCGACGACTGCGGGTGGAGATGGTTTTCGAAATGCAGGTTCTGCCAGTGGAAGCCGTCCTGCTCATAGCCGATCTCGCGCACGACATTGCGCACGGCCGTCTGGATTTCCTCCTGCGCGCCGGGCGCCCAGTTGCCCTCGCGGTCGATCATGCCATTGCCACGCACCTCGCCCGCCAGCACGACGAGCTGGGTGGTGGTGAGCGTCTCGCAGGCGACGCGCGCCTCGGGGTCTTTGGAAAGGAAAAGATCGACGATGGCGTCGGAAATCTGGTCCGACACCTTGTCGGGATGGCCTTCGGAAACGCTTTCGGAGGTGAAGAGATAGTTGGAACGCATGGTTTTCCCAGTCACGTAAGGTGTTGCTGTATCTGCGTATAAAGAAATCTTTATGTGCGTTGGCCGCATTAGCGGCGGCGCGCTGGTCTTGCAAGTCAAGAGTCCGATCCGAAACAGGCAGCTTCGTAGCGTTTCGGATAGGCGGCACCAGTCCCCTCCCCCTCCCAACCTCCCGACAGGGTATCTTATGGGCGGTTGGGAGGGGGAGAGGGCTGGTGCCGCCTCACAATGGCCATCGCGGTTAATGCGCTGAAGGCGAGCAGGAGCACGGCAAAGGTCAGCGGTAGGAGGTTGCCGAAACGGGCGAAGAGCGTCGGCGGCAAGGCGGGGGGCAGGCGGGTATGGATCGCGCCCATCTGGTGATGCGGGATCGAGGCAATGACGCGGCCGTGCCCGTCCACCACGGCCGAAATGCCGGTCGGGGTGGAGCGGATGACGGGCATCGCCTCCTCTATCGCGCGCATCCGGGCCTGCGCCAGATGCTGCGGTGGCCCCCATGCGCCGAACCACGCATCGTTGCTGGGATTGTAGAGGAAATCGGGGCGGTTGGTGCGGTGGATCACCTCGCCGGAGAAGATGATCTCGTAGCAGATCTGCACGCCCATTTTGAGCGGCGGTGTGCCGGACGCTGCGGGCAATAGGAGCGAGCGCGGGCCTGGCCCCGGCCAGAAATCCGCATCCCCCGGCACAAGGCGGGAGAGGCCCAGCGGCTCCAGCAGGCTCCGCATCGGCAGATATTCGCCATAGGGGACGAGGTGCGCCTTGTCGTAGCGGGCGAGCAGGCGCGCGTCGGGCGTCACCACCCATGCCGAATTGTTCGCGCCGATCAGCGTGCGATCCTGAAAGAAGCCGCGCCCGCGCTCCTTGAAATAGACCTTCGCGCCGCCGGTCATCAGCAGATCCCCCGGTCTTTGCAGCGCGGCGAGCCGCTCCAGCCATTCCGGCTCCATATCGAGCCAGGCGGGGATCGCCGCTTCGGGCCAGAAGATGAGGCGTGGGCCAGGCGCGTTGGGCGAGCGGGTGAGGGTTTCGAGCTTGGCGAAGTTCACCTGCTCCAGCGCGGCGTCATATTTCTCGCTCTGGTCGATATTGGGCTGGACCACCGTGATGGCGGGGCCGGTCGTGGTGGCGGGTGGCAGACGGTGGCCCCAGATCGCCAGCGCACCGAGCGCCACGGTGAGCGGCAGCACCGGCTTCCACCGCCCCTGCATCACCGAGAGCAGCGCCCCGCCCGCCAGCACCGCCAGCCCCGATAGCCCATAAGTGCCGATCCACCGCGCCGCCTGATCCACCCCGGTATCGAGCCAGATCATGCCGAGCGGATCCCACGCGAAGCCGGTGAAAATCGTCGCGCGGCCATATTCGGTGATGATCCACAGGCCCGCGAGCACATCGGGCGCGGGGGCGTGGGGCCAGCGCCTGCGGACAAGATGCAACCCCAGCAGCGCGAACCCCGGATAGACCGCGAGATAGAGCGCTAATGCGACCACCGCGCCATAGCCCAGCCAGTGCGGCATCGCGTCCTGATAGGTGAAGGCGTGGGCGATCCAGTTGTTGCCGAGCGTGAAATGACCGAGGCCGAAGCACCAGCCTACCCTAAAGCTCTGTCCCGCAGGAGAGGTAAAAGCGGTGCGGATATAGTCTATGGTCGAGCGGATACTGGCAAAAACGAAACGGATAGAGGCGAGCGCGAAGCGAACCGGAGCGAGGAACTGGTGGATACGAGCGATAGCGGGATGGAACCGGGCGAATACAGGCTTCAGGGGAGCAACGAAACGGAGCATTCTAACAAAGTCGGAACTGAGGCGGGAAAATAGACCGGCATGCTTGGACGTATGATCCCGCCGCCAAGTTGGCCGAGGGTAAGTGAAAACATAATCCCCCAGCCACAACAGCCCGGCGAGCGCGAGGAGGGAGAGCGGCCACAGGCCCAGCGGCGCGAAGCCGGTCGCCGCCAGCGCGCCCAGCAGGATCGCGAGGATCAGCGGGTGGCGGCGCAGCGCGCTCATCTCATGCGGGCGCGGAGATCGGCGCGGCATGGCTGCAGGCGTCGTTCGCCCCGCCATGCCCCTTGCCGGACCACAGGCCGATGATCACGAAACCGCTCACCAGCAGCACGAGAAATCCGGCTGAAACGAGCGCCAGATATTTCTCGATAAACGCCTTGATCGGCGCGCCGAACTTCCAGAACAGAAAGCCCACCAGCATGAACTGGAACGCGCGGGACAGCGCGGACGCCCAGATGAAGGTGAACAGCGGCAGGGCGATAAATCCCGCCGTTATCGTCACCAGCTTGAAGGGTATCGGGGTCGCGCCCTTGATGAGGATGATCTCCGCGCCATATTCGCGCAGATAGCAGGCAGCGACCGGAAATTTTGCGGTGAGGCCGAGCACATCCAGCAGCCATGTGCCCACGCTGGCATAGAGGAAATAGCCGATCGCATAGCCGACCAGGGCGCCGAGCACCGAAGCCAGTGTGCAGACGAAACCAAACCACAGGGCGCGCCGCGGGTTTGCCAGGCACATCAGGCCGAGCAGCGGATGCGGCGGGATCGGGAAGAAGCTCGATTCCATGAAGGAGATTGCGAACAGCCAGCGGTCGGCGTGGCGATGCGCCGCCTTGGCGAGCATCCACTGATAGAGATGGGTCAGCATGTTGCACCGCAACTAGCGGAATCGGAAAGGCTGCGCCAGAGGAGAGATAGCAAATTCGACGAAGAGACAATCCCGAAGGGCGGCGCGGTTCAGGCCCGTCCGATCCCCGCATCCGCGTCGGGCTGCCTGTCGGGATGCGCGGCAGCCACCTCGGGCACGGTCCTCGCCGCTTCCGCCGCGCGGAGGAGGCGGGGAAAATCAACAAGCGGGACACGGAAGCGCTCGGCGGAATAGATCTGCGGCACGATATGGCAGTCGGCGAGAGTGAGGCTGTCGCCAAAGGCATAAGTGCCGCCGTGGCGCGCGATCATGGCTTCGAGCGCGGCGAACCCGTCGGTGATCCAGCGGGCGATCCAGGCATCCTTCTGCGCATCGTCCGCGCCAAGGTCATGCTTGATCGCCTTCAATACCCGCAGATTGTTGAGCGGATGGATGTCGCACGCGACCGTCATCGCCATTGCGCGCACGATGGCGCGGGCGTCCGGGTCGGCGGGCAACAGCGGCGGGTCGGGGTAGCGCTCCTCCAGCCATTCGATGATCGCGCTGCTCTGGGTGAGCACCACATCGCCCGTGACCAGCGCCGGCACCAGCCCTTGCGGGTTGAGCGCGCGAAACGGCTCCCCGCCCTGATCCCCCGCGAGCAGGTTGACCGGCTCCTGACGGTAGGCAACGCCCTTGATATTGAGGGCAATGCGCGTGCGATAGCTGGTGCCGGAGCGCCAGTAACCGTGGAGGACGAGTTCGGTGTGCGTCATGGTGCCGGGCATATCATGGCGCGGCAGTCCCCGAAACCTATGCGGGCGAAACCGGGCGCGTCCGCGTGCGCCCTGATGATGATCTCGTCGCCATCCTCAAGGAACGTGCGCGTCTCGCCATTGGGCAGCGCGATGGGGTGCTTGCCGCCCGCGCTCAGTTCGAGCAGGCTGCCCTTCTCGCTGTCCGTCGGGCCGGAGAGGGTGCCGGTGCCGAGCAGATCGCCCGGCGCCAGGTTGCAGCCGTTCGAGGCATGATGGGTGAGGAGCTGGGCGATGGTCCAGTACATCGCCGTCATCGGCCCCTGGCTCAGGCGATGCGGCGCCTCGCCTGCCGCGCGCATCCGGGCGGTGCGGATCAGCACTTCCATCGTTAGCCCAAGCGCGCCGTGCCGCTGATCCGCCGCGTCGAGCAGATAGGGGAGCGGCGCGGGGTCGCCTTCCGGTCGCGCGGGTTGCGCGGTGCGATAGGGCGCGAGCGCGTCCATCGTCACGATCCAGGGCGAGATGGTGGAATGGAAATTCTTGGCGAGGAACGGCCCCAAGGGCTGATATTCCCATGCCTGCACATCGCGCGCGGACCAGTCGTTGAGGATCGAAATGCCCGCGATATGGTCGGCCGCCTCGCCGATCGGGACAGGGCAGCCGAGTGCATTGCCCCGGCCGACCCAGATCGCCATCTCCAGCTCATAGTCGAGCCGTTTGCTCGGGCCGAAGGCGGGCGCGTCGGCGTCAGGCGCTTTCGTCTGGCCGTTGGGGCGCACGACATCCACGCCGGAGAGCCGAATGGACGAGGCGCGGCCATGATAGCCGATCGGCACATATTTATAGTTGGGCAGCAGCGGATTGTCCGGCCGGAACAGGCTGCCGACATTCACCGCGTGATGGATGCCGCTATAGAAATCGGTGTAGTCGCCAATGCGCGCAGGCAGATGCAGGGTGCAATCCGTTGCGGGGTGGAGGGCGGGGCGGACCGCAGCCTCCCTGGAGGCATCCGTCAGCAGCCGGAACAGGCCGTGACGCAGCGCGCGCAGCGCCGGGTTGCCCGCACCGAGCAGGTCATTGAGCGTCGGCTGGCCTGCGAGCAGGGCTATCGTCCGGGCCTCGCCGTCCAGCATCTCCGCAACGCCGGCAACATCGAGGATCTCGTCGCCGATCGCCACTCCGCCGCACGGCTTTCCGCCCGGCGGCGCGAAGGTGCCCAGCGGCAGGTTCTGCACCGGGAAATCGGAATGCCCCTGCGCGCTTTTTACCCAGCTCTGTGCGGCCGGATCGTGCGTGAAATCGGTCTGCGTCATCAGGCTTCCGGCTCCTTGTGCAGCCATTCCGCATGGCGTGGGGCGCGCTTGGTCCGGCTCCATTCCTCCAGCATCAGCGGCGCGACCCGCGCCAGTTCGGCATATTGCTCGGGCGTTCCCATATTGTACGCCAGCTCGATGCGATGGCCATTGGGATCGAAGAAATAGATCGAGCGGAAAATGCCATGATAGGTCGGCCCGAGCACATCGATCCCCTGCGCCTCGATATGGGCCTTGGCGGCCATCAGCGCTTCGTGATCCGGCACCTCGAACGCGAGATGTTGCACCCATGCGGGCGTATTCTCGTCGCGCCCCATCTCCGGCTGGCTGGGCAACTCGAAGAAGGCGAGCACATTGCCGCCGCCGCAATCGAGGAACACATGCATATAGGGGTCGTCCTCGCCGGTCGAGGGCACCTTGTCCTCGGCGAAGGCGGTGGTGTAGCTCATGCCGAGCACGCGCTCGTACCATTCGACCGTTTCCTTCGCATCCTTGCAGCGATAGGCGACGTGGTGGATGCGCGAGAGGGAAAATGGTGCGTTCATGCTGCCTGCTCCTGACTGGAAATGACGCCGCGGCGAAGCTGATCCCGTTCCATCGATTGGAACAACGCGGTGAAATTGCCTTCACCGAAGCCTTCGTCCCGCTTGCGCTGGATGAATTCGAAAAACACCGGGCCGATCATCGTTTCGGAGAAGATCTGGAGCAGCAGCCGGGGATCGCCCTGCTCCGTCGACCCATCCAGCAGGATGCCGCGCCGTTGCAGTTCCGCGACCGGCTCGCCGTGGCCCGGCAGGCGTTCCTCCAGCATCTCGTAATAGGTTTCCGGAGGCGCGGTCATGAACGGTGTGCCGCTCGCCTTCAGCCGGTCCCATGTGGCGATGAGATCGTCGCACAGGAAAGCGATATGCTGGATGCCCTCGCCGTTATAGGCACGCAGAAACTCGTCGATCTGGCCGCCCCCCGCCTTGCCTTCCTCATTGAGGGGAATGCGGATGAGGCCGTCGGGCGCGGTCATCGCCTTCGAAGTCAGGCCGGTATATTCGCCCTTGATATCGAAATAGCGGATCTCGCGGAAATTGAAGAGTCGCTCGTAGTAGCGCGCCCAATAGTCCATCCGCCCGCCATAGACATTGTGGGTCAGATGATCGATGATCGTCATCCCGGCCCCCGCCGGATGGCGATCGACTCCCGGCAGATAGGCGAAATCGATGTCGTAGATCGACAGATCGTCGCCATAGCGGTCGATAAGGTAGATAATCGCGCCGCCGATGCCCCGTATCGCGGGCAGGCGCAGCTCCATCGGGCCGGTCTTCGTTTCCACCGCCTCGGCGCCGCGCGCCAGCACTTCGGCATAGGCCTTGTGCGCATCCTTCACCCGGAACCCCATGCCGCAGGCGGAGGGGCCGTGTTCGGCCGCGAAATAGGCGGCGGGCGATCCGGGTTCGTAATTGGCGACGAGATTGATCTCGCCCTGCCGCCACAGATCGACATCCTTGGAGCGATGACGGGCGACATGCACAAAGCCCATCGCCGCGAAAACGGGTTCCAGCAGGCCGCGCTCGGGCGCGCAAAACTCGATGAACTCGAAGCCATCGAGGCCAATGGGGTTCTCGAAAAGATCGGGCATAACACTCTCCAGCACACATAGTATCAATTGAAACGACTTTTGCGCTTTGCGGGCGATAGTGTCAAGTGATACTTGTTTGGGATGACCCAGAGCATCCTGCGCCTCGACGCATTTCTGCCCTATCGCCTCTCGATCGCCTCCAACATGGTGAGCGACGTCATTTCGCAGGCTTATGCCAAGCTGTTCGGTCTCACTATCCCGGAGTGGCGGCTGATTGCCGTGATCGCGGAGGCCGACGGCCTGACCCAGCAGGAAATCTGCCTGCGCACGCATATGGACAAGGTGACGGTCAGCCGGGCGGCGATCAGCCTTTCCAGTCGCGGGCTGGTGCTGCGACAGCCGAACCCCCAGGATGGCCGCTCGCACCGCCTCAGCCTCAGCGAGACGGGCAGGCAGCTCTATGATCAGGTGGTCCCCAAGGCCCTTGAGCTGGACCAGCAGATATTCGGCAAGCTGTCCTCGGAAGCGCTAGAGCAATTCGTCCGCTCGCTGGTCCACATCACCGAAATGGCGGCGGGGCTGCTCGATGCCGGGGTTTCCTCCGCTTCCGGGGAAGCGGGGGCTGCGTCCGGAGATTAGTCCGGGCGGGGGCGGCGCATGACGGGCGGAACCTGCACGGTCAGCTCAGCGCCCAGGTCATGCTCTCGCGACAGGTGCGTGCGACCTCCTCGCCCGACATCGCATAGATCTCCGCAGAGAGGATCTCTGGCCCTATATTCTTCAGGGCGTTCATTTCACGCAGTATCGCGGTCACTTCGCGTATCGGCATTTCGCCCTGCCCGGGAGGTGCGCGGAACGCGCCGGTATCCTCGTAGATATTCCGCTCCGCTGGTTTGGTCATCCAGCCGTCGTCAAACTGGACACCGGCTATGCGCTCGCCGGGGATGCTCCGCAACAGATCGTCGTCGCGCTTGCCCCGGCAATAATGCCAGAAATCAAACATGATGCCGGTATTCGGGGCGTTGACCTGTTGAAGAATATGCCAGGCGGTCGCCAGATCGGCGATCCCCCAGAAGGGCACAAACTCGATATCGCAGCGAACCGCATGGCGCGCCGCGCGCTCGCATAACCTGCCGAAATTGTCCATGATCTCGGTAATGCTGTTCGAACCGGGCGGAAATGCGCCCAATATGCTGATCGATCCGATCCCGAGCGCGTCGGTCGCCCTGAAGACATCGTCAAGCGGCACGTCGTAGATATCGAGAGGCAAGGCTCCGTTGGTGGGATCGGGTTGCCAGCGCGGCAGCCAGCACATGATGGGATCCAGATGGGTCAGCGCGATTCCGTAATCCGCCGCGATGCTGATGGCGTCTTTGCCCGACCGTCCCGAAGCGCCCTTGGCGAGATCGCGGGCCATGTTTGGCGGCAGGGTGAGGGCGCTGCACCCGGAAAGCGCCGCTATTCTGGCCAGCTCTTCAAAAGGACGGCCCAGCAGCGTGCCGTGATGCATCACCGGCGTCGCACCGGGGGCCAGGTCTGGCCATTGGATATCTTCCGGGGTCATCTATGGTCTCCATCAATTGCGGGCGTATCCGGGCGGCACCGATACTGATTCCCACCGAAAACAGGTCTGGCACAGATGCCGATCAAGTCCGCTAAGGCGTCGAGATGCACGGCTTCGAGGGATCCTTTGAACAACAATGCTGCGGTCTTCCGCAGGGATTGCGGCAGACACAAAATTCCGTGTAGTCGAAGAATCGCGGGCTGCGAGCACTCCTTCGATGCCGTCCACCGAGGGGGCGCCGGGGACGGTGCGCGGAGATGTATCCATTCACTCCTGTGAAGTCAATTTCGCAAATGCCCCACGCCCGTACTGGCGGGGCAGGGGGCGGTGCGTCGCGCGGGAAAGCGCCAAAGGGATGCCGGGTCCGCCACCGTCATCCCCTTCATCAAATTCAGATAGATGTAGACATTATCTGAATTATGAAGTTATAGGTCGCCTTCGGGTGGGGGAATCCACGATTTACGGAGCAGGGTTTTGCGATGGCCAGGACAGGTACGACATCGATTTGTACATATAATGAACAGCAGATTTTTGTGCGTGGAAGCGATCTTTGTGAAGAGCTGATCGGCAAGGTTTCGCTGATCGAGTATCTCTATCTCCATATCATGGGCACGGCGCCTACGCAGGCGCAGCGCGCGATCGTCGAGGCGGCCATCGTCACAATGGCCGAACACGGCATGACGCAAAGCGCGATCGTTTCCCGACTCACCTATCTCGGCGCTCCCGAATCGCTGCAGGGTGCCGTGGCCGCCGGCATTCTGGGGGTCGGGGATCAATTTGTCGGCACCGTGGAGCTGGTGGCGCCGCTTCTGGAGGAAATTGTCGCCGCCGACGATCAGGACAAAGCCGCGGAGGCGATCGTGGAACGCTATCGCGCGGATCGCGCGCTCATTCCCGGTTTCGGCCAGCCGCACCACAAGCCAGACGATCCGCGCACGCCCGCGCTCTTTGCGGTCGGGGAGCGGGAGGGCGTTTCCGGTAAATATGTTGCCGCGCTCAAGTTGCTGGGCCGCCATGTCGATGCCGCAATGGGCCGCCATTTCACGATCAACGCGCCGGCCGGCATTTCGGCCCTGTTTCTCGAAATCGGAATCCCCATCCGCATCATGCGCGGTTTCATCATCATCAGCCGCTGCATTGGCCTTGTGGGCCATCTGGCCGAGGAGCAGGTCAACCCGTCAGGCAGGGCGATCTGGGACGCTGCCGCTCATGCCGTTGCCTTTGTCGATCCGCAGGCCGCTTGAAAATGAGCGGTGATATGGACGAAACGCTTGTCATGCTGCGGGACACCGCTGCCGCCTTCGTGCGTGCGCGGCCTGATCATGCGCGGCAGTTCCGGGATGCGAACCGCGCGACCGACCCGCAGGCATGGAGGCAGATCGCCGAACAGGGGTGGCTCGCAATCATGGTGCCGGAGGCCGCGGGAGGGCTTGGTCTTGGGGTGACCCCCGCAGCGCTGGTCGCCGAGGAGCTTGGCCGCGGGGCTTTCCCAGACCCCTATGTCGCCGTCGGCATTCTGGCGGTGCAGGCACTCCTCGGGGCGGAAGATCCCGATCTCTGGCAGGACAGGCTGGCTGCAATCGCTCAGGGCGAATTGCTCGCCGCCGTAGCCTGGCAGAATTCCGCCGTCGGCTCCTCATGGGACATGCCCGGCATTCGCGGGCGGGAGGTTGATGGCCAGACCGTTCTCGAGGGCGAGAGCCGGTTTGTCGTTCCATCGGCAGCCGATGCGTTTATCGTCAGCGTTCAGGAAGGCGAGGGGATATCCCTGTACTGGCTGGATCGCGCCACGGCCGGATTGACGCTTCGCATGGAGCTGGCTGCGGATGGCACCTCTTACGCGTGGATGATAGTCGACAACGTGATCGTCGATCCGGCACGGCGCATCGCCACCGGCGCGGCCGCTCGCGAAGCGCTGGACCGTGCAATCAATGCGGCCCTGGTGGTCACCAGCGCCGAACTGGTTGGCGCGATGAGCCAGGCTCTTGTTATGACTCTGGAATATCTCCGCACCCGCAAGCAATTCGGTGTGGCGATCGGCAGCTTTCAGGCTTTGCAGCATAAAGCCGTCGATCTTTGGATCCAGTGGCGTCTTGCGGAGGCGGCTGTGGGCGCGGCCGCGCGGGTGCTGGATGATCCCGCCGCATCCTTGGCGCGCCAATCGGCTGTTGCAAGCGGCGCGAAGGCACGAGCGGCCCAGGCCGCGCACCTGATTTGCAGTCAGGCTATCCAGCTGCACGGCGCCATTGGCTATGCCGACGAGTATGGCCTCGGACTGTTTTTGAACCGTACGCTCGCCCTCTCGGCCTGGCTCGGCAACGCCAGTGCGCATCGCCGTCGTTATTCGCAGCTGACCAGAGGCGATCATGATTCAACGGAGATTGCGGCATGACCGTGCAATTTGGCGTTCCGCAGGAGCGGGACTGGAATGCGCTGGATGATGATGCGTTTCGCGCGATTGTTCGGGCCGAATTCGAGGAAAATTATCCGCAGTCGCTGCGTTTTCCTCCCCGGCGGCTGTTCTGGCGAGAAAATGGCGGCTGGTTCCGTCGCATGGCCGCGAAGGGCTGGATAGCGCCCAACTGGCCGACCCAATATGGCGGGATGGGGCTTTCGCCGGCGAAGCTGCTCATCTTCCTGGAGGAGCAGGAGCGGTGGGGTATCGCGCGCTTCCAGGATCATGGCATCGTCATGGTGGGGCCGGTGTTGATGCGCTATGGCACGGAGGAGCAGCGGGAGCGCTTTCTGCCGCGCATTCTGGCGTGCGAAGACCGCTGGTGCCAGGGCTATTCCGAGCCCAATTCCGGTTCGGATCTTGCCAGTCTGCGCACCGAGGCGCGTCTGGATGGCGACGAATTTGTCATCAACGGCCAGAAAATCTGGACAACATTGTCGTTCGACGTGACGCATATCTTCGTGCTTGTGCGCACGGATGCGGACGCGCCCAAGCAAAAGGGCATCAGCTTCCTGCTGGTCGATCTGGCGAGCCCCGGCATCCGCATCCGGCCGATCAAGGACATTGCGGGGCATGAGGAGCTGTCGGAAGTATTCTTTGATGATGTGCGGACACCGGCGGCAAATCTGGTCGGCCCGCTGAACGGCGGATGGTCGGTCGCAAAGTCCCTGCTGGGCTTTGAACGGATCATGCTCGGTAGTCCGAAAATGCCGGAATATGGCTTGCAGGTATTGCGTTCGGTGGCTGCCGCAGCCGGGACGCTCGATGATCCGCTCTTCGTCGACAAGATGGCGGCGCTGGACCTCGATGTCGCGCATCTTTCCGACATCTATCATCATTTCGCCGGTCAGGTCGCGCGGGGCGAGGAGCTTGGGCCGGATGTTTCGCTGCTCAAGATTTTCTCGACGGAGTTGTTCCAGCGGATTGCGGATCTCATCATCGAGACAGCGGGCCCGGCTGGCGGCCTTGGGGGTGATGTCACCATTGACCGGCGGTTTATCAATATCCTGGCGCCCTTCTTCAAGGCCAGGCCCGCTTCAATATATGGCGGCAGTAACGAGATACAGCGCAATATCTTGGCAAAACAGGTGCTGGAGTTGCCGACATCGTGATCCAGCCAATCGGGATATATCTAGATCTAGGAGACTATTGTGGTTGAAGACGTTCGCTATTCGCACTTTACCCGTTTGAAGTTCGACAGGCCCGAGCCTGCCGTGCTCCGTGTGAAGCTGAGCAATGGGAAAATGAATTCCGCAGACAAGGCCATGCATGCGGAGCTGGCGGAAATCTGGTCGATCATCGACAAGGATCCCACGGTCAATGCCGTCATCCTGACCGGCGACGGAAACACCTTTTCAGCGGGCGGCGATTTCAAGATGATCGAGGAAATGGTCGTCGACTTTGAAGAGCGGGCCCGCGCCTGGAAAGAGTCTCGCGATATAGTCTATGGCATCATAAATTGTTCAAAGCCCATTGTGAGCGCGATGCGGGGTGTTGCTGTGGGTGCCGGGCTCGTGTGCGGCCTTCTGGCCGACATCACCATTGCCTCGCGCGACTGCAGAATGGTCGATGGCCATACGCGGCTTGGCGTGGCGGCTGGCGACCATGCCGCAATCATCTGGCCTCTCCTCTGTGGGATGGCGAAATCGAAAATGTATCTCCTCCTGTGCGACCCGGTTTCTGGTGAGGACGCGGAACGTATGGGCCTGATCAGCATGTGCGTGGATGATGCCGATCTCGATGCGCGCGCCGAGGATATCGCGGGCAGGCTGGCGCACGGCTCTCAGAGCGCCATTCGCTGGACCAAATATTCTCTGAACAACTGGCTGCGCCAGGCGGGGCCGATCTTCGACGCGTCGCTGGCGCTGGAGTATATGGGCCTGGTGGGTCCGGACCTTCAGGAAGGTCTGCATTCCCATCTCGAAAAGCGCAAGCCTGTCTTCGCGCCTTCGTCGACTCTGTAGAGGGGGTTTCGATTGATGCAACGCGTAATGCCGGACCGGGCAGCGAAAGCGGATGCAAGGTTCTTCGATCCCATCGAAGCCGCATCACCTGACGAGGTAAGACAAATTCAGAACGAGCGGCTGCGTAGCCAGCTGGCTTATCTGAAGGAGCATTCCACTTTCTATCAGAAGCGCTTTGCCGCGGCCGGCATTGACTGGGATGACATCGGTTCTGTGGAAGATCTGGCGCGGGTGCCGTTTACGGTAAAGCAGGATCTGCGCGACAGTCTTGCCGCGTCGCCGCCCTTCGGAGAGCATCTCGCCGCCGATCCGGCGGATCTCATCCAGATGCAGGCCTCGTCCGGCACGACGGGCAGTCCGGCCTATGTCGGGCTTACGGAGAGGGATGTGCAGGTCTGGACAGAGGCGAGTGCGCGCAGTCTCTTCGCCTGCGGTATCCGCGCCGGCAACAAGGTTTTGCATGGACTGTCGCTCAGCAAGGGCTTTGTCGGCGGCCTGCCCGTTTTCCAGGCGATTCAGTATATGGGCGCCCTCGATCTGCCGATCGGCGCTGATGGCGGGGTGGACCGCCTTCTGGTGGCGTGCCGGGATCTGCGCCCGGAGGTGATTTTCGCGACGCCGAATTTCCTCCTTTACCTGGGTCAGATCGCTGAGGCGACCATTGGCATTCCGGCCAATCAGCTGGGCGTGTCGCGTCTGGTTGTGGGCGGTGAGCCGGGTGGCGGTATTCCCGCCATCCGCGAGCAGCTGGAGTCGATCTGGGGGGCGAAAGTCACCGAGAATATGGGCGGCACCGATCTGGGCGTCATGTACTGGGCGGAATGCGAACACCAGCGCGGAATGCACATGGTCGCGCCCGATTTCATCCTGGCAGAGCTGATCGATCCGGAAACAGGCGAGGTGATACCCTTTACGCCCGGCACCTCGGGCGAACTGGTCTATACCGGGCTTGTACGCGAAGCCTCCCCGGTTTTGCGCTTCCGCAGCGGCGACCATGTCGAGGTTGTGGACGATAGCTGCCCCTGCGGGCGGACAGGGCCGATGATCCGCTGCGTCGGGCGGACAGACGACATGCTGATCGTGCGGGGCGTCAATCTGTTCCCGTCTGCGGTCCAGGAGATCGTCGGCGAGCTGCTTCCTGCGGCCAGTGGCGTGATGCGCGTGCTCGCCGATTTTGAAGGGCATTCGACACAATCCAACCTGAAAATCCTGGTCGAGCGGGGCGAAGAGCGGGGCGAGGAAGGTGATCCGGCCCTGAAGGAAGAGGTTGAGCGTCGCGTGCGCAATCGCCTCTCCGTGAAGACGGATGTCCAGATCGTCCCATTTGGCTCGTTCGAACGACCTGGGGCGAGGAAGGTGTCGCTGACCTTGAGAAACCCTCCCGATCTCGGAACGCCTCATGGCAATTGACCCCGATCATCTGCTGGCCCTCGATATCCCCGCGGTGGAGCAGAGCTACACCGAGCGTGACACCATGCTGTATGCGCTGGGAATCGGCTATGGCCATGATCCGCTCGACGAGAAGGCGCTGCGCTATTGTTACGAGAAGGATCTTCGGGCGGCGCCTACCATGCCGGTCGCGATCGCGCATCCGGGGTTCTGGATGCGGGATCTCGACACCGGGATAGACTGGAAGAAAATCGTTCATGGCGAGCAGGAGCTGGAGCTTCATGGAGAAATTCCGGTCGCGGCCAGGGTCGTCAGCAAGGCGCGGGTGACGGATGTCATCGATAAGGGGCCCGGGAAGGGTGCGGTCGTAATCTTTGAGCGGGATCTCATCGATGCTGACAGCAACCGCCTCATTGCGACGATGCGGCAGTCGAATTTCTGCCGAGGAGATGGCGGTTTCAGCAAGGGCGCCGCGCCGACAGCCGCACGTCCGCCTGCTCCCTCGCCGCAAGCCGGGGCGCCCGATATGGTGGTGAACCTGCCCACACGGCCCGAGACGGCGCTGATCGGGCGGTTGTGCGCCGATCCGAACCCGTTGCATGTGGAGGTCGCGGCCGCGCGCGCCGCGGGATTCGACCGGCCCATATTGCATGGCCTGATCAGCTACGGGATCGCCGCCCATGCCATCGTGAAAGCCGTTTGCGATTTTGATGCATCGCGCCTGCGCCGGATATCCTGCCGCTTCGCCGGGATTATCTATCCGGGGGAAACCGTGAGCGTCGAGATATGGCGAAATGAGGCCGAGTTCAGTTTTCGGGCAATCTGTCTTGAGCGTCAGACCACCATATTGAGCAACGGCTCGGCGAGTTTGGCCGGGTAATTATCGCTTCGGTCATGATGCGCCGCGTCGCCGTCCAGGGGGCGCACGCATAACCGCCAGACAGGGTCGCTAATGCCATCGCACCGGGCTTTGGACCGGGTTCTCGGCGTGCGCGCCGGAGGCCTTTCAGTCTGCATCGCCCTGACGTCAGGCATCGACAGCGATCGATAATTGTATTCTGAATGTAGAAATTATCTTCTATACAATGAAATTTTGATCTATGAGGGGGCAACGATGAACAAGGAAATGTTGAAACCTATGACGCTCCCTGAGGAAAGTCGTCTCCAGCGTTCAGAGCTGGCTGTGCCCGCGACATCGGAGCATTTTTTCCCGAAGGCGGCGCGTGGCCCGGCGGACTCGCTCTTTATCGATCTCGAAGATGCGGTGGCGCCCAACAAGCGCGACGAGGGGCGCATCAAGGCCGTTCAGGGTCTTAACGAGGTGGATTGGGGCACGAAGATTGTATCGGTCCGGGTCAATGGTCTGGCCACGCAGTGGGCGCTGGAGGACATATTGGCGGTCGCGCAATGCCCGCGGTTGGACATGATCCTGCTCCCCAAGGTGGAAACCGCGGCGGACGTTGTCTTTCTCGACCGGCTGCTCACCGCCATCGAGATGATCCACCCCCGCCCGAAGCCGATTGGCATCGAGATCCTGATCGAGACAACCAAGGGGCTGGCGAATGTGGAATCGATCGCTGCGGCCTCCCCGCGTCTGGAAGGCATGATTTTCGGAGCGGGTGACTATTCGATCGAGCTGGAAAATTTCGACACGGTGTTCGGTGCCGCGAATGGCGATTATGCGGTTCTGGCGCGGGAAGACGGCAATGTGGCCCGCCATTGGAACGATCAGTGGCATTTCGCGCTGGCCCGGATCGCGAATGCCTGCCGCGCTTATGGTTTGCGACCCATTGACGGGCCGTATGCCGATTATGGCGACAAGGACGGATACCGGGCTGCCTGCATGAGGGCGCGGGCGCTTGGTTTCGAGGGGAAATGGGCGATCCATCCTTCGCAAGTGGAGATCGCCAATGAAGTATTCCTGCCGACGTCGAAGCAAATTGAATGGGCGAACGAGATCATTCGAAAAATGGACGTGGCGGCTGCTGAGGGGCAGGGGGCAATCGGTATGGGTGGGGTGCTAATTGATCGCGCGCATGTAAAACTGGCGGACAAGATCCTGCGCCGGGCGCAAGTCGCTTCGCAAGCGGTCGGCGAAATTGCATGACGGGGCCGCTTGCCGACATCAGGGTTCTGGACATCGCCACGTTTCTGGCGGCGCCCTTCTGCGGAACGATCCTGGCCGATTTCGGTGCCGATGTCATCAAGATCGAGCAGCCAGGCGGCGGGGATTCGCTGCGCAAGTTCGGTACATTGAGCGAGTGCGGCGATACCTATGTCTGGCTGAGCGAGGCGCGTAACAAGAAATCCGCCACGCTTGACCTGCGCAAACCGGAGGGCGCCGCGCTTTTCCGGAAGCTGGTGGCGCAGTCCGACGTCGTGCTCGAGAATTTCCGGCCCGGCACGCTGGATCGCTGGGGGCTGGGATATGAGGAACTGTCCAGGATCAATCCCAAACTCGTCATGTTGAGCGTGAGCGCCTATGGACAGACGGGGCCGAACAGGTCGTTGCCGGGTTTCGCGCGGATAGCTCATGCATTTAGCGGACTGGCGTATCTTTCCGGCGAGCCGGATCGCATTCCGGTGGTGCCGGGTTCGACGTCGCTGGCCGATTATATGTCCGGCATGTTCGGAGCGATCGGCGTCCTCGTGGCACTGCGCGAGGCGGAAACCTCCGGCAAGGGGCAGCAGGTCGATGTCGCGCTGTATGAATCGATCTTCCGGGTGCTTGATGAAATAGCGCCGGTATATTCAAAGACAGGCTTTCAAAGGGAGCGGATGGGAGCGGATACCGTCAACATCGTGCCCCATAGTCATTATCGCACCGCGGACGGCCATTTCATCGCCCTTGCCTGTTCCAACGATCGCATGTGGGAACGATTGACCCGGGCCATGAAACGGCCCGATCTGGCGACAGATGCGCGCTACAGCTCCATAACGGGACGCAATGAGCACCGTGAGGAGGTAAGCGCCATAGTCACGGAGTGGGCCGCAAGCCTGCCGGTCCAGCAGTTGCTGGAGCGTTGCGCTGCCGAAGAGATGCCGTGCAGCAAGCTAATGTCGATCAGCGACATATTCGAGGATCCGCAATACCGGGCGCGAGAGAATCTCGTGACCCTCGACGATCCCCGCATTGGGCCGATCACGTTGCCCGCGCCGTTGCCGAGGCTCTCCAGAACCCCTCCCGGTCTTTATAATGCCGGCCCTTCGCTTGGAAACGGGAACGACCAGGTTTTCCAGGGGCTTCTGGGCTTGTCCGGCGCCGAGATGGAGCGATTGAAAACGGAAGGCATTATTTAGCCCGATCCGGTCTCGGAGAGAGAGATAGAGGGACGCCCGCCCCCACAATGCGATCCCGTCACACCACTCCCCTCCGATACTGGTGCCATTTCATTGTTCGGAACCAATGCGAAAGAAAACAGGGACATGATAGAAATCCGCCCGCGTCGTAGCGCTCTTTATCTGCCCGCTTCCAATATGCGCGCGCTGGAAAAGGCCCGCACATTGCCGAGCGATGTGATTATCCTGGACCTTGAGGATTCGGTTGCGCCGGATATGAAGGATCAGGCGAGGGCGCAGGTGGTCGAGGCTGTGCGTCAGGGCGGTTTCGGGCGCGCCGAACTGGTCGTTCGCGTCAACGGTCTCGATACGCCCTGGGGAGCGGCGGATATGGATGCCGTGGCCGCCTGTGGCCCCGCCGCCGTGCTCGTTCCCAAGGTCAATGACCGGAGCGACATAGAGCGCTATCACCAATTGATGAACCACGCTCCCGCCGGCACGAGTCTCTGGGCCATGATCGAGACCGCGCGCTGCCTGTTCCGCCTGGACGAAATTGCGGCGGCTTCCCGCGAATCCCGCCTGTCCCTGTTCGTCATGGGGACGAACGATCTGGCCAAGGAGATGGGCGCCGCTCTCACGCCCGCGCGAACACCGTTTCTCTCCGCGCTCAGCCTTTCCGTGGCGGCGGCGCGCGCCTATGGGCTTGGCATATTGGATGGCGTGTTCAACGATCTCAACGATGCGGATGGTTTTGCCGAACAGTGCCGACAGGGAGTCGAATTCGGGTTCGATGGCAAGACACTCATACATCCTCGCCAGATCGATAGCTGTAATGCCGCGTTTTCGCCCTCGCTGGATCGATTGGACTGGGCGAGGGCGGTGATCTCCGCCTTCGATCTTCCGGAGAATGCGAACAAGGGCGCCATCAGTGTCGAGGGCAAGATGGTCGAGCGGCTTCATCTCGTGGAGGCGCGGCGTATTCTGGCGATCCAGAATGCCATAGACGCCGAAGGAGCCTGATCGGGCCCGGAGGGTCTCGCATGGATCCCATGCCGATGGTTGCGTATCTTGAACTTGGTCATTCATGATCTTCGGAAGGAGGAGGTTTTAATGGGGCGTCTCGAAGGCAGAACCGCTATCGTCACGGGCGGTGCCAGCGGCATTGGCGAAGCGACCGTCAAGCTCTTCATCGAAGAGGGCTGTAATGTCGTCATCGCGGACAGAAATGAGGCTATGGGGAATGCTCTGGCCGCCCAGCTGGGTGATCGGGCGCACTTCATGGAGCTGGATGTCCGTTCGGAGGATGACTGGAAGCGTGTGGTATCCGGCACGGTGGCCGCGTTTGGAGGCCTTAACATTCTCGTCAATTGCGCTGGCTACGGCATTATGACCAATATCGAGACCACCACGCTCGACCAGTGGCACGAGATGTTCGCCGTCCATGCCGATGGCGCGTTCCTGGGCAGCAAATATTCCCTGCCGGAGATGGTGAAGAGCGGAAATGGCTCGATCATCAATATCTCCTCCTGCGCCGCCATGTTCGGATATTCGGTTCCGATGCCCTACGCGGCGGCAAAGGCCGCGGTCCACGGCATGACCCGATCGATTGCCACGCATTGCCGGGACAATGGCTATCCGGTTCGGTGCAATGTCGTGATGCCGGGAAGCGTGCGGACGCCTCTTCTGGTCGAAGCGATCAGGGGCTGGGGCGCGGACATGGAATCCGAGCGCACCAAGAAATATATCGCGTCGCTGGGGTCTCCGCGCGATATGGCCGGGCCCATCCTTTTCCTCGCCTCGGACGACGGGCGCTACGTGAATGGGGAAGAGCTTCTCGCGGACGGCGGGAAGGATCGCGCGGGCATAACCCATCAGAGCCGCGTGCTGGATCGCACCGATTGATTGCAGGCCATTGCGCAGCATCATTTGATATCAAGGAGGAGGCAGGCGTGTCGCGAGGCCAGGATCTTACGGCAAGTCTTCGGGCGGCCACGACCGAACCGCTGCTCACCCCGGTGATCTGGGATGCCTTGTCGGCGCAGCTGGCGGAAAGGGCTGGCTTTGAGGCTGTCTGGCTGGGCGGATCTGCGGTCGCGGCCGCATATCTGGGGCTTCCGGATGCCGGAGTGGTCACGGCGAGCGACATGGAATCGGTGCTCCGGCATATTGTCGCCACCTCCTCCGTTGCCGTTCTGGTCGACGCGGATGACGGCTTTGGAAACTATTTCAGCGCGATGCGGACGGTTCGGGCAATGGAGGCGGCGGGCGCCGCGGGATTGCAGATCGACGATCAGTTCAGCCATCGGACGCCGGTCGGAAACAGCACGCTCGTGGTTTCCGAGGACGAGGCCGTGGGGAAGATAAAGGCGGCCGCGGACGCGCGGAAGGATGACAACTTCCTCATTGTCGCACGCACCGACGCGCTCTGGACACTGGGCATCAATGCCGCGATCGATCGTGCAAACAAGTTTGCCGAAGCGGGAGCGCAGGGATCTTTCATCTCCGGGTGCTACACGTCAGACATCATGAACAAGGTCGGCAAGGAGGTATCTGCTCCGCATCGCTGCCTCACCAAGTTGCCGGACGACATGTCGCTCTCGCAAATACGAGCGGCCGGGTTCGATATAGCCGCGATCGGTCAGGTTGATCCGCTGCGTGCCGCCGCGCTGGCGATGATGCGGTATTTCGACGATCTGGCCGAACGGAAACTTGATGCGGCCCGCGAATTCGCCGCGACGCTGCCCGGCTCGCCGGTCGCCGACTGGTCGGAGTTTACCGGCCTTGCCGATATGAAGCGTCTCGACAGCCTATATGCCTCGCCAGAGGAGTATCGGCAGCGTTACGATCCGTCGGCGCGCATTCAGGATCCCCTCAAGCTGCCATAACGGATCCAACGGAATCGAAAATTCCACAGTCAGGCCATCACGGTAGAATCAAGGATTGGACCGTGACCTGATTCTGTCCGCCTGAGCCAAGGCGGGTTGGCGCAGCGGGAGAATCCGTTGCGCCATGCCGGGCATTCAAACAGGTGGCCCTTGCAGATCCGGCTGAAAGGGCCACGCCAGGCGTGTCTCCGCTATTCATCCGACCTTGGGTCGGTCGAGCCCCAGGTTCGAGCGCAATGTCGTTCCTTGATATTCGGTACGGAAAAGGTCGCGGCGCTGGAGTTCCGGGACGACATGGGCCACGAAATCCTCATAGGATCCCGGTGCGTGGGTGCCGGCGATGACGAAGCCGTCGCAGGCTGAGCCGAGCCACTCCTCCATCTGGTCGGCAACCGTCTTTGCATCGCCTGCGAAAACGGGGAATTCGTTGATCGTGCCGCGTCGCGTGAATTCGACGAAATCCCGCACGGTCGGATTCGCGCGCCCGCTCAGGGTGATGACCCTGTCGCGGAAGGCCTGAATTCCGGAGATGCCGTTCAGTTCGTCCGTGGTGAACGGCTCGTCATATCCCTTGCTGGCAAAATCGAAGTTGAGAACCTCCGAGAGAAGAACCAGGCCATCGATGGGCTTTGCCAATGCCTCGATTTCCGCACGCATATCCTCGGCTTCGGCATTGCTGCGCCCGACAATCGTATAGATCGCGGGGGCGACGCGCACAGAGTCCGGGTCGCGCCCCGAATTCGCCAGATAGGACTTGAACTCCCCATATTGCTTCCGGCCCAGATCGAGGTTGGGATAGATGACGAAGACGAGATCGCCCCAGCGCGCCGCGAACTGTTTGCCCCTGCCGCTCTGGCCCGCCTGAATGAGGACAGGCTCGCCCTGCGGCGAACGGGGGACCGTGAAGGGACCGGCGGAACGGAAATATTCGCCTTCGAACGCCAGCGCCCTGACCTTGCTGTCATCGGCGAAGAGGCCGGAGGCGCGATCGAGCACCAGGGCATCGTCGTCCCAGCTGCGCCAATGGCCCTGCACGACTTCGATGAACTCGTCCGCGCGGTCATAGCGCAGATCATGGCCAATGATCTCGCGTCCGAAATTGGCGGCCTCCGCCCCGTTGAGCGAGGTAACGACGTTCCAGGCCGCCCTGCCCCCGGTCATGTGATCGAGCGTCGCAAAGGTGCGGGCAACATGAAACGGTTCGTAATAGGTGGTGGAATAGGTGACACCGATGCCGAGCGACCGTGTCGCATAGCCCAGGGCGGTGGCGCAGATCATGGGATCCAGCTTTACCGCGCGGATGCCCTCGCGGAGCGTGGCCGCGGCGTTCGCCTGGTAAATATCGGGTATGGCAAGGCGATCGTCAAAGAAGGCGAGGTGAAACTTCCCTTCTTCGAGAACCTTGCCGATGCGGCTGTAATAACCGGGCGACAGAAAATCGAGTTCGGCCTTCGGGTGACGCCAGGACGAAGGAAGGTTTGTACAATTCTGGGCCTGAAGAAAGGCGACGAGAGCCATTTTCTTGCGCGTGGACATTTGGATTACCCCCATGATTGAATTTCAGATGAGATGACTATGTGTCTTTTTCTCGCGCCGCCGCGCGGCACGAGGCTTGTGCTCCGGCTCAGAATGGCGTGATTTTCGAAATTGTGAGGCCGTATCCTTCCAGCGCGACATAGGAGCGGTTGGAATTGCTCAACATCTCCATTTCCGCCACGCCAAGGTCAGCCAGAATTTGAGCGCCGATACCGTAGTCCTTGATTTCCATCGAGAGGCGCTCCCGATGGCGCTCCACCATTTCCGAAAGCGGCGTACTGACAATATCCCTCAGCGCGACGATTACGCCGCAGCCCCGTTCGCCAATGACATCCATGGCCCGATGGAGTTGATTGCCGGCCGCGCTCCGTTCAGCAAGAACGTCCATGAAGGCGGAGAGCACATGGACGCGCACCAGCGTCGGCGAAGTGATCTCGCCTTTCTGGAGAACGATATGCTCCGATCCGTCAACCTTGTTCAAATATACTTTCATGGACCATGTGCCGCCATGCTCGCTGTCCAGCTCGGTCTGGCCCCGATAGCTCACAAGGTGGTCATACCGGCGACGATAGGCGATGAGGTCGCCGATCGATCCGACCTTCAGGCCGTGCTCCTGCGCCATCGCCGCGACATCAACTCCGGTTGCGACATCGCCTGTCATGTTCATGATGTGGCAGATGGTGGCGGAAGGGTTCAGTCCGGCAAGACGGCTGATATCGACGCCCGCCTCGGCAAATCCGGATCTCACCAGCACGCCGCCCTCACGCACCGAGATCGGGAAAACATGGCCTGGCGTGACGATGGCGTCCGGATTCACGGTGTTCACCGCCACGGCGATCGTGTGCGCGCGGTCTGCTGCGGAGATGCCGGTCGTCACGCCATCCCGCGCCTCGATGGAGACGGTGTAGTGGGTCCTCTCCTCATCTCCGCTTCCCTCGCCCATCGTGGATAAGCCAAGGGCTTCGATCCGCCCGGCGGGCAACGCGAGGGAGATCAGCCCGCGCGCCTGCTTCGCCATGAAATTGACCGATTCCGGTGTTGTCATCTGGGCGGGCTGAACGAGAGCGGCGCCGCCGCTTCCATCGCGGTTGCCCACGAGCACAAACATGCGCCCGTTCGCGGCTTCGGCGAGAAGCTCTTCCGTGGTTGCGGAGATGATGGCGAGGTCTGGCGCAAGGGCATCCCCCGCGGCGAAGCTGCCGTGGTCCCCATCTTCGAGAGCGATCCGTAATTTCGTTTTAGCCATATCGGCGCCTCACATCAGTTCTGCTTCGGGGACCACATGATTTTCGATCGAACCGATACCTTCGATTTCGATGCGGACCCGATCACCGGGCAAAAGCCATCTGGGAGGTTTGGCGCCCATGCCTACCCCGGCGGGCGTCCCTGTGAACACGAGATCGCCGGGCTTCAGGGTCATGAACCGGCTGATATGTTCGATCATCGCGTAGATACCGAACACCATGTTGCCGATGTTCGAATCCTGCCGGACCTCGCCGTTGACGATGCAGCGAATGCGTTGCGCGGCCGGGCGGAATTCGTCCGCCGTAACGATCCAGGGGCCGACCGGGGCGTGGCCATCGAAACATTTGCCCAGCAGGAACTGGGATGTCGCCATCTGGCAGTCTCGCACGCTGACATCATGCCCCACGGCATAGCCAAAAATCACATCGTCCACGGCTTCGCGCGCAACATGCCGACACGTCTTGCCGATCACCACCACCAGCTCCGCCTCATGATCCAGCTGCTGCGAGACCAGAGGCTGCATTATGGGGCGGGCGTGCGCGGAAAGCGTGTTGTTCGTCTTGGAGAACCACAGCTGGGCCTCGGGCAAGGGCAGGCCGACCTCTTCCGCATGGTCCCGATAATTGAGGCCGAGGCAGAGGATCTTCTCCGGTTCGGGCGAGGGGGTAAGGAGCTCCACCGCCCCGATGGCATGGTCCGGCGCCATATCCGCGAGAGCGGCGAGGCGGCTTGACCATTGCGGCCAATCCGCAATGAGCCGGGGCGTGTCCAACGGTGCGGAGGGCAGGTGCAGCCCAATTTCGACAATTCCGTCGTCCACCACTATGCCTGCTGCGGGCACTCCGGCGCGATTGCGGAAACGGACGAGCTTCATGAGAGCTGTTCCTCCTGTTCGAGCAGGCGCACGCATGACGCATAGGGCGTCCTGCTCCAGAGCAGCGCGGCGATTGCGACTGGAACGACGACGATTGCCGTCACAGCCAAAGCCACTCCGATCATCTTCTGGTCGCCGAGAATATACTCGCTGATGATCGCGATAAGCACCGGGCCGACACCCGCCGCCACTATGCTGGCGAAGACGAAATAGAGGGAGAAGGCGGTCGCCCGCATCCGCCCAGGGCACATCTGCGTCAGGATGAGCGCGGGCATCCCATTGACGATGCCGAAGAAAAAGCTGGCCAACGCCAGCGAGGTGATGGTCGCGGGGAGCGTGCCGGCGAACGGCATGAGCAATATGAAGGGAAGGGAGCCGCCCATGCCGATCAGCGCGGCGTCGATAGCGGGCGTGCGCCGCCCCCGGGCCGCGAGATGATCGACAATGCGGCTGCCGACATGGCTGCCCAGAAACACGGCCGCCACCAGAATGATGCCATATATCAGCCCAACCTGTGCGGCCGCTACGCCATGCACCCGCATGAGAAATGCCGGAACCCACGCCATGAAGGCGGTAGGGAGGATAAGGAAAAGGGCAAAGGAGAGGGAGCTGCCGCAAAACGCCCGCGCATTCTGGCGCAGGTGCGCGATCACCTGCGTTGTGGACGCCTGATCGGGCCGGCCACGGCGCCCCGGTTCCGGCACGATGACGGCGATCGTCAGCGCAAGGAGCAGGCCGGGCAGACCGACCATCACGAATGCCACTTGCCATGCGCGCAGGGTGATTATCCCGAATAGATCGATAGCCCCCTCGACACCGATGGCCGCCGCGGCCGCCCCGCCCAGAATCATCGCCAGACCGGCACCGAGATAG
The DNA here is from genome assembly GCA_022652485.1 of Sphingobium sp. Lineage (GTDB taxonomy): Bacteria > Pseudomonadota > Alphaproteobacteria > Sphingomonadales > Sphingomonadaceae > Sphingobium. The sequence goes on along the minus strand of JALCRK010000002.1, from coordinate 131,970 downwards.
GCACCCATTGCAAAGGTGACCGTCGGCCTGGCCCGCCGCGCGGGAGTAAAACTGTCCGCAATCCAGGAGTAGGCGGCAGGCGTGAGCGCGGCTTCGCCGACCGCGACCGCCATCCGGGCAAGGAATAATTGCCCGAAGGTCGAGGCAAGGCCGCAGGCGGCGGTCGCCAGGCTCCAGAGCGCTATGCCCGTAGCGATGACTGCGCGGCGGCTGAACAGATCGGCGGCGCGGGCAAAGGGAACACCCAGAAGAACGTAGAGGAAAACGAACGCGGGCCCGGTCAGCAGGCTGAACTGCACATCACTGATGGCAAGGTCGTGCTGGATCGGTCCGATCAGGAGAACCAGAAGAAAGCGATCGACATAAGAGCATATCGAGGCGAGTGTCAGGAGCAGCACACCGTTCCACGCACGGTGAGCGGGCGGCCATGCCGTTTCGGCCCATAGGGGGGATTCCCGGAGAGATGGGCGCGTCACCGACTGTCGCAGCCATCAATCAGGCAAAATGCGCCACGCTGCGCCAAAAATCATCATCGACACGCTACTCCCGCTCCCGTTTTATCCTGCGGCACACGCTATCCCCTTCCCATCAGAACGTCAACATATATGAAATAAACTTCTATATAATGAATTTACTTCGGAGGGGCGGGAGGGCGTTGATTACCCGTTTGCTGCTATGGCCTGCGCCTCAAGCGCCTGAAACGCGCCATAATCTCCGCGGAAGAAGAGCAGGGGTTGCTCGCCGCGCTCAACCTCAAGCCGGTTCACCCTGCCAAGGACGAGGCTATGATCGCCAGCGGCTGCCTCATCGTGCAGGGCGCAATCGATCCAGGCCAGGCAGCCATCGAGAATCGGGTGGCCGCCCGGGGAGGCCCGGTGTGATATCCCTTCGAACTTGCTGTCGCCTGGCTTGGCGAACTGGCGGCACAGATCGAGCTGATGGCTGCCGATGACATTGACGCAGAAGCCGCCGCACGCACGGATCTTCGGCCAGCTGGTCGATCTCTGGTCGGGAAAAAATCCAATCAGCGCCGGGGTCAGCGAGACAGATGTGAAGGAGCCAACCACAAGGCCGAAGAGCTCGTTCGCCGGGCTCCGCGCGGTGATGATGCAGACGCCGGTTGGATAATGCCCGAGCACGCTGCGGAAGTGTCCCGGATCTATGGCGACGTCGTTTGCGGTCATCTTCTTTCCTTTGAATGCGAAATGCGGGAGGAGGGTTCATCGGCGCGCGCCCTGCCGGGCAGGATGCGGGTCTGGCTGCAACAAGAGTGTTTGATTTTATCGACAATATGAAATAACATTCATATCTATGTAGCATTGACCCGCAAACTTCGCAATGCGGGATGGTTGAACGGGATAATGAGGATATGGCGATGGGAAGGGTGTTTTTTACGAATGCTATGCTGCTCGACGGGGAGAACGCGCCTCAGTCGAACATGACTGTGGTGGTGAGCGGGAACCGGATCACTGCGGTTGCGCGCGATTCCGAGGCGCCAAGACCCGAATCGGAAGACCAGGTCATCCCGGTCGGGGGGCGGACCCTGATGCCCGGCATGTCCACCAACCATTTTCATCCCTCTTATATCGATATCATGTATCCGATCGAGGTCGATATGCGGCATCCGCCGGCATATATGGCCTATGTGGCGGCCAAGAATGCCAAGATCGCCCTGATGAGCGGCTTCACAAGCGCCATTGGCGCCGGCTCGCCGCACAATATTGATGTGTCGCTACGGGATGCCATCAACACCGGGCTTTTGGAGGGGCCGCGCCTGACGGCCTGCAGCGTGGATATGTCGACGTCCGGCGATATGCTCGATCACCATCCCTACTGGTTCCAGGTCCAGTCCGAGGGTCTTGCCCGGATTTGCGACGGGCCGGAGGATTTCAGGAAGAGCGTGCGCCAGTTCATCAAGACCGGCGTCGACATCATCAAGATCTACACCACCGCCGGTCATGGCTGGCCGGGCAAGAACCCGCCTCTGACCATGTCCTTCGAAGAGCAGAAGATGGTGGTTGAAACCGCGCATCAGCGCGAGGTGAAGGTTCGCAGTCATACCTGCACGGAATTGGGCATCATCGTGGCGGCCGACGCGGGCGTTAATATCATCGATCATGGGGACGAACTGACGGACCGCGCGATCGAGGCGATGCTGAAGGCGGAGAGCTTCCTGTGCCCCAGCATCCATGTGCTGGTGGCCAGCGAAATGCGCAGGCGTGCCGGTGCGCAGCTGGAAAAGGAATTTCAGTGGGTGGAGCGGGCGTTTCCGCAATGGTGCGAGATGCTGCCAAAGGCGCAGAAAGCGGGTGTTCGCATTCTGGCGGGGGATGACTATGGCGCGTTGGGCCTGCCGCACGGCTCCTACGCCAACGAGGTCGAATATTTCGTCACGCTCGGCCTTTCCCCGCTGGAGGCGATCAAGACCGTAACCCGCAACGCTGCGGACGCGATGGACAAGCTGGACGATCTGGGCACCATTGCGGCCGGCAAGCTCGCGGATATTCTGGTCGTGAACGGCGATGTGCTTGCCGATGTCAAAATCCTGCAGGACAGCAATGCGCTGGATGTCATCATGAAGGATGGCGCATTCGTGGTGAATCATCTCGCGCAGGATTTGGCCGCATCCAGCCGCGCGAACGCCGCCTAGGGCATCGCGCCGAAACGCGGGAACGGGCTCTCGGCAAAACGAAGCGCCGCCAAAAACATGGAGCGCGCGTCCTGCGTCAGACTTGGAGCGCGCTCTATATTTTTATTATCGCATCGTTTTTTGCGCAAAACCGGTTCCCACTTTTGCGCACGATGCTCTAACGCAGCGCGCTCCAGCTTCTGCGCTGACTGGAGGGAAGAACATTCAGCGCGCCAGCCGTTCGTGTCGCGCGTGGTCGGGGCACGCTGCGTGAACGGGTCTCGACTGCGCGCGAACCCAAGGAAGCTTTCTGTCCAATCAGGGGCGGATGCCAGATCCGTGCCCGGCAAACCGCCACCATCGTCGTGCGTCGCTGGTATAACCGCCGATGCCCGCCTTCACGAAGCGCGGCGGGGTTTCTGGCGTCAGCGCACGGTGGCCAGAGCGCTCACTTCTTCGCACATCTTGTTCAGGGCTTCGAGGTGCTGTTCGCGCTGCTCGGCCATGCGATAGCTGGGGCCAGCTATGCCTATGCCGAACTGGTCGTGCTGCAACGTCACGGATTTGGCGAGGGCCGAAACGTCGGGAACGGTTTCCCCATTTGTTTCGGCAAATCCCTGCTTCTTGATGGTATCGAACATCCTGTTGAGATCGTCGGCGTCGGTCACCGTTTTCTCGGTGAAACTGGGAAGCGGGTGTTTCCCCAGGATTTTCTTCCGTTCCTTCTCGGTCAGGTTCGCCAACAGCGCCTTCCCGATCGAGCTCGAATGGATGGGCTTCAGATCTCCGGGCTGCGCGGAATAACGAATGGTCTGCGGGCCTTCCAGAACGGCAAGATAGACGACCTTGTCTCCCTGACGCTTGCCCAGAATAACGGTTTCCTTTGTCTGGTCCCGCAATTCCGTCAGATAAGGCTCCAGCCGCTCCACCCAGGTCTCGCCTTCCGATATGTCCCTGGCGATCTCGTAAAGCTTGCGGGTGGGGTAGACGAGCCGCTTCGAGCCGACCGCGTAGATATATCCACGGGTTTCCAGTGCGCGCAGCAGGTAGAGGCAACTTGATAAGGGTGCGTCGAGCAGCCGGCTAAGCTCCGATAGCGACAACGGTTCCTTGGCCTCTGCAAAAATCTCGAAAATCCTGACCGTTCGGCCCGCCGTTTTTACATCCATTGGCCAATTTGCTCGCTTTGCAATCTTTCAGCTGGTTGTCCAGGTTTCTCCTCCCCAACCGTCGCGGAGGGTAGGCAATCGACGCTCCTTTTGCAATAGCGAGCTGAAGGCGTGGGAGACGCGCTACATCAGGGAACGCCCCCCGTCGATCGTGAGGATGGTGCCGGTGGTGTAGCCGGAGCGGGGGCTGACCAGAAAGGCGACCGCCGCAGCGATTTCATCCGCGGCGGCGGCCCTTCCGAAGGGAAGCGCGTTCACAAGATCGGTCCAGCTTTCCAGCCCCTGTGTCCGCGCGCGCTCTTCCATCAGCATCCGTGCGCGGTCGGTAGATGTAAAGCCGGGATTGACGCCGACGACGCGCACCCCCGCCCGAAGTCCCTCAAGGCCCAACGCGCGGGTCATGGCGCTCAGGGCGGCGTTGCCCATGCTGCCCGCAATGTAGGCGGGATCAGGCCTCTCGCCCGCGGTCCCGATGACATTGGCGATAACCCCGGCCCCGCGCGCCACCATTTTCGGGAAAATCAGCCGACAGAAGGAAACATAGCCAAAGACCTTGAGGTTCCAGTCCTGAAACAGCTTTCCGCTGTCGGCAATGCCGCCCGGGGGGATGTCGCCCGCATTGTTCACCAGAATGTCGATTTCCCCGGACCATTGGGCAACTCTCGCTCTTTCCGCTTCGTAGGCCAGATCGGCAGGCAATATGCGGGGCGCGATCGATGAGGACGCCGTGAGTGCGGTCACGGCCTGTTCAAGTGCCGATGCATTCCGCGCGGTCATCAAGACCTCGCAGCCTTCGTCGGCAAGCGTTCTGGCTATGGCCAGCCCGATCCCCCTCGATGCGCCGGTAACGAGGGCTCGGCGACCTTGCAGTTTGAGATCCATTTCTGTCCTTTCAGTCCAGAGAGTGTGGCGAGGATTTCGCGCGCCAGTCACAGGGGCACAGGTGCCCTTTGCAGGGAGCAGGCCGGGGTGGCCGGGTTCCCCAACGTCCTGACCCGCCGGCCGACAGCGGGCGGAGCGGTTCTGCCGCGTTTCTCAGGGATTCGTGCCAGCGAGTCATCGGTAAAAATTCATATTGTAGAATTATAATACATCATATAGATAATTTTTCCATGCAACGGAGTTGCCAGTCTCGGCGAGTCGACCATGCGGGGGCCATCGCCACCCCGGATTTCGTTGATATCGGCTGTAAGGGAGAGGCGCGAATGCCAGGCTGTGGCTCTTCTCTTCCACGCCCCGTTTATATTGGAGAATGAATATGGAAGCGATCGCCTTGCCCGAGGAGCTGTCACATCTGACAGCGCGGATTACCGATATCGATAGCCACGAGATGCTGCCCGCCCAGGAGTGGATGCGCCTGTTCGGCCCCGCGGTGAAGCCGATCACCGATTATTATGCCGAGCATGGCGAGTCAGAGCATGAAGACAAGAATGCCGTGAACGTGCCCGATTATCCGGGCGATATCCTTCCCATCGATCTTGATATCGTCAATGTGAAGGGCGTCCGGGCGCCGGGCGCGGTCGATGTCACGCGCCGTGTGGAAGTGATGAAGGCGATGGGAATTGGGCGGCAGCTTATGTACCCAAGCTATCCGGCCGTTCCCGCGATGCGGCTCTATGCCCATGCGGACGATCCGTCCTTCATGCCCTATCAGAAGGACAATCGTCTCGAAGCCGCCAAGGAGCTTATCGACATTCATAACGAGGGGCTGATCGCGTCTGCCGCGATATCGGATATGATCCGGCCTGTCCCGATTTTGTATGGCAGCACGCCCGATGAGATCATCGCCCGCGCGGAATATTTCATTTCCAAGGGTATAAAAGCCGTGTGGCTTTTCCCCGCAGGCGAGCTTCCCGGTGATCGCTCGCCCGCGCACTCGGATCTGGATCCCTTATGGAAGCTGTGCGCTGAAGCTGATTGCGCGATCACCGTCCATGTGGCGGGCGACGGTAATTTTCTGGCCACCGACCGCTGGCAGGATGCGGAAGTGTTCAGCGGCTATGTCCGTCATGTCGAGCTGGTCCGCAGTCCCTGGTTCCTGGCCACGCTGCACCTGGCGTCGGAAAACATGCTGACGACAATGGTTCTGGGCGGCGTGTTCGAACGCCATCCCAATCTGCGCTTTGGTGTGATCGAATGCGGATCGTTCTGGCTGGGGCCGCTCATGGAGCGTCTCGACATGTGGTATGGGCTTCAGAACAATCTGGGCGGTTTTCAGGGAAGCGACGAACGATCGGAGCCCTATCGTCTGGAGCGTGAGCCCAGCTTCTATATGCGTCGCAATGTCCGGGTCACGCCGTTCGTGTTCGAGAACATCGCGGAGCAGATCCAGCGCTATCCGGGGATAGAGGACATGTTATGCTATTCCAGCGACTATCCCCATTCCGAGGGCGGCAAGGACGCGACGCGGAGATTTTTTCAGACCCTCAAAGGGATGGATGAAAAAATCCTCGAAAAGTTCTTCGTCACCAACGGCGAATTCCTGCTGCCGGACTAAAGGCCCGGCCCTGACTATGCCCTGCCGCGGCACTCTCGCGGCGGCAGGGCTCTTGAGAGTGGGCAGGCGGGTGCCCGCGGGGAGGCGGCAGGTCCGGGTGGGTGGGCCTGTCGTCTCTCGGCGTATCATGCCGAATAGCGGAGCACATGCGCTGGCGCACTGCGCTCATCCGAGGCGGGTCGAGCGCCTTCCTGTACATTTGCCGTCGCGGGCGTCCCGGCGCTTTGTCCGCAAGCGGGGGTTATGCGAAAGCGCAAAGCCTTCGGGCAGCCTGTTCCTTCCAACGCAGATCGCAAACGAAATGCGCTACCGTGCGCCAAGGCGCGCAGGGTAGCGCATGTTCCATATGCGGTGTCTAGGCCCGGCTGTCTTGCCCGCCATCACGGCGAGCGCGGTCAGCCTTGCCGGGTTCGCCGGTTCAGGCAGCGGGCGTGCGCTCCGGGATCGGGCGCTCGCATTCCTGGGTGCCGATAGAGGCCGGGAAGGAAATTTCCATCGCCTCGAAATCTTCCGACATTCTCAGCTGGCAATGCTTCATGCCCTTGGGAATGAAGCCGCAATCGCCCGCTTCCAGCCGATGAAACGAGCCATCCTCAAACTCCAGCTCGTTCCAGCCGGCCAGAATGAAAAAGAACTGGCCAATGCAGGGCTCGGGATGAAAATGCCAGCCCGTGCCCGTCTGTTCGCCCGGCACCTTGGAAATAATCTCGGCGCGCATGAAGCCGTTGCTGGCCTCGGCGATGCCCAGATCGCGCCACTTCAGGAAGGAGCGCCGTCCGGGAATAAAGGGTGTCTCCTTGCTCTTCTGGACGAAGACCCTGGGGGGAGCGCTATCCGAAGTGTCATTGCTCTGGGAAACTGGCATCATATCCTCCTGTCATTGCCTGTTGGGGTCGTATCTGCCGCGATCGTGGCAGAAAAGTCTTGGGAAAATCATTTTTATTCGCCGCGCCCGGCATCGCTCGCAGCCATGATCCGGCTGGCTGGCATGGCGCATCCGCGTCTCTCTCAGGGCGATTTGCCGGTACATGCTTTCCGGGTGTTCCCGAACGGGCGCCAGCCAAGCGCCTCATGCCCATATCCGGCATCATGGCTGCGAAGGCGTGTCCCATGCCTCGTTCGGCTCCGGTCGCAACAGCGATTCTGCGTTTCAGCACGCCTGGTGCGTCTTGGCAACGGCAAGCAGTCCGAAGACTGCCGGTTTCTGCGACATTATTGCCTCCCTTTCTGCACTGTCGGGTGCCGCAAGCCGGATTATATGTTCAACATATAGATTATGTCTACATAAATATGAATATTATGTGCGCGTGGCCGCACAGGCTTGCCCTGCGCTTCCGGCTGTAGCGGAATGGCGCGGGGCAGGTGGAAGCGTCCATGCGATAAACTGTATGTATATGAACTTGACTTCATCTCCATGAAGTAATAGCCTTCACTGGAGGGCGCGGGATTGCGCGCCGGAAGGAGTCGGAAAGACTCCTGAAATCTTAGGAAGGTTTGAGGCATGACCGAAGGAGCGCAGGCGCTTGTGAGGCCGGGCGACAATTATCGTCTTCCCGACGCGATCGCGCAATTTGCTGGGGAAATTAACGACATCGACGCGCACGAGGCGACGCCGGCGAGTCTGTGGGTGGAGCAGTTCGGGCAAGGCGCCAAGTTCATTGCGGACGCGATGTTCGCCTCGAACGCCAAGAGCGATGGCAAGCGTAACTCCAAGGGGTATATTCTCGGCGCGGAGCGGTACAAGGACGATACGCCGATCACGCCCGAGACGGTCTGGCACTCGAAGGTCGAAATGGCGCCGGGTGCGTGGGACATGGATCGCCGGCTGGAGGTGATGGATTATACCGGCGTCAAGCGCCAGGTGATGTATCCCGGCTCGATGGCGCTCCGTTCGCTCAATGTCCATGCGCGGGCGGACGATGCGAGCTTTTTCAAGACGATTACCGGGGACCGCAAGGCGCTGGCCCGGGGCGCTGTCGCTGCGTATAATGACTGGTGCGTGCGGATGAGCCGCGACCAGAACCGGCTGCGGCCGGTGGGCATTCTGTTCGAGGATACGGTCGAGGATCTGGTCCGGGCCGCCAAGTATATGATCGACAAGGGTGTTCGCGGCCTCATGCTGCCGACCGGGCGTCCGCCCGCAGGCCTTTCGCCCGCGCATCCCGATCTGGATCCGCTGTGGGATCTCTTTCAGGCGACCGGGACGCCGATCCTGTCGCATATCGGCACCGACGACGACGTGCTCAAGACCCGGGTCTGGCGCGATGCGCCGGCCTTTGAGGGCTGGAAGGCCGGTGAGGAGTTCGCCTTCGATCCCTGGACGCTTTCCACGATGCATCTGGGTATCCAGAACTTCATCACCGCCGTGGTGCAGGGCGGTGTGCTGGAGCGCTTTCCGCGGCTCTATATTTCGTGCAACGAGTTTGGCGCGCACTGGATCGGGCCGTTGGCGGAAAATCTCGATCTGTGGGTCGATAACCAGCCCTTCCCGAACGAGAAGGGCGTGACCTATCTCAAGATGAAGCCATCGGAATATATCCGCCGCAACGTCCGCGTCGCGCCTTTCTATTTCGAGGATATCGGGCTGTATCTGCAACGCTATGCCGTTCCCGAGGTCTTTGCCTATGGCAGTGACTATCCGCACCACGAGGGTGGCAAGGATCCCTATGGCGATCTCACGCGCAGCATCCTCGCGCGTGGTTTTGGCGAGAAGGAGCTAAGAGCCTTCTTCGTCGACAATGCCCGGATCATCCTGCCCGATTGACCTCATCCAGGGCGAGCGGGAACTCAGCCGGTCCAGCTCGCCCTCCCTCAAAATAGGACCAGGATCGGCATGGCATATGCCTATATAATCTCGCAGGTAAGCGCGCGCGATCTCGATGCCTTTCAGGCCTATCGCGCCAAGGCGCCCGATACCATCAGCCTGTATGGTGGCGAATATCTTGTCCGCGGCGGAGAGTTCGCGGTGATTGAGGGCGAAGCCAATCCGAACCAGCTGGTGGTGATACGGTTTCCCAGCATGGAACAGGCCCGGCGCTGGTATAATTCGCAGGAATATTCGTCCATTCGTCCCATGCGGTTTGCGTCGGCGGATACGATCATGTGGCTCGTCGAAGGGATTGCGGAGCACGCCACTGTCTGACGGGGTGGATGCCCCGATGACATGAGACCCCGGTCCGGCAAGAACGTGCGTGTCTTGCCGGCGCTTCTGTCCGGAATCCGGAAAAGGGGTGGAAATGGGCCGGTTCAGCCCGCCGCCAGCTCCGCGAAACGGGCCGTCGTCATGAACTCGCCATGCCGCTTTGCGCGCCGGGCCAATGCCTGATCGTCGTCGCCCCACTGCTCGGCCTGCCACAGCTCATCCAGCTCCGCCGCCTGCCACAGCTGCTGCGGCGGGAAGGCGCGCTCCACTGCCGCGAGCCCAATGACGAGCGAGCCGCTCATCGTCACAAGGGTCGACAAGGGGGCGAGATGGAAGGGTGGCAGCGCCAGCACAGCCTCCGCCATCCGCTCCAGCGTCTCTGCCGGTTGCGCGACATGGACGATGCCACTGGTGATGGTGAAGGTTGCGCCAAAGCGCGTCTCCGCCCAGCCGAGCAGCGGCCCCCACGCCGCCTCCTGCCGTGCGATCAGCGGCTCCGGCGCGTCTGCGCGATAGCACAGCAGGTCGCTTTCCCCATAAGCGATCACCGGCGCGGCGAAGGCCGCCGGGGCTGGCGTCACATGATCCAATGCGGAGTTGGCGATGCCGGTCATCGGCATGGAGGCGGGGTCGATCTCTTCGCCCTGTGCCGCCCACTCCTGCGCCACCGCGTCGCCCAGCGCGCTGGTGGGGAGGACGAGCAAGGCGCGGGCAGGGGTGCGCACCGGGCGGCCATCGAGCTGGATGTGCCAGCCGCCCTCCGCTTCCGCTGCCGTGGCCTCTTTATAGAACCGCTTCATTCCGCCACTCTCACTCAGGCGGCGTCCGCCAGGCGCGGCCGAGATAGCGCGGCACGAACATCGCCTGGATAAGGCCAACCGTCGCGATGATCGCGCCCATGATCTTCGCCTTCTGGCCCTGCACAAAGCCGAAGCGCTGCATCATGATGAGGAAGCCGAAGCTGAGGATGATGATGCCGGAGAGGCGGAACAGGTTGAGGATCACGAAGCGCTGCTTCGCTGCCGCCTCGCGGGCGGCCCTTTGTTCGTCGGTCTCGCTCATAAGGCTGCGATATGGCGCGCGAGGTCGTTCATGTCCACCGCGACCGCGTGCGCCCCGGCCTCTGTCAGCTCCTCGACGCTGTGATAGCCCCAGTTGACGCCCAGTCCGCGCACTCCGGCGTTTTGCGCCATTTCCATGTCGTAGCTGGTGTCGCCGATCATCACCGTGGTATGCGGCGCCGCGCCCGCGTCTGCCATCGCCTGCAACGCCATCGACGGGTGCGGCTTGGAGGGGTGGCGGTCCGCCGTTTGCAGCGTGACGAAATGGTCGATGATGCCGTGGCCGGTGAGGCAGAGGTTGAGCCCGCGATCCGATTTTCCCGTCGCGACGCCCAGCATCCAGCCCTCGTCCGCCAGCCGCACGATCAGCTCCGCTATGCCGGGGTAAAGCGGTTCCGACACGCCGTTGGTGCGGCGCATATGCTGGAAGGCGAGCTTGTACTGCTCGGCGAGATGCTCGTGGAAATGATCCTCCGCGTCCGGCAGCAGCCGCGCCATCGCATTGGGAAGCGAAAGGCCAATGACGGCGAGCGTCTCCAGCCGGGTCGGCGGCACCAGCTTTACCGCATCGAAGCAGCGGTTCATCGCCTCGACGATGTCGTGCTGGCTATCGACCAGCGTGCCGTCGCAATCGAACAGCGCGAGGCGGCTGGGCGCGGTCATTTCTTCTTGGGCGGCGCCTTGGCGCGGGGCTTGGAGGTGTGCTTCGGGGCGGCGGGGCGCTTCGGCTTTGGCGGGGCGGGCTTCTTGTCGGTGTCCTGACCTCGACCGCGCCGCTCACCGCGCTTGTCCTTGCGCACCTGCTTGGCGTGCTGTTTCGCCGCGCGCTTGATCGTCTCGCGGGTGGGGCCGGTGTCCAGTTCCTCATCGAGCGGCAGGTCGCCCGCGCTCTCCGTAAAGCCCAGATCGGCGAGGCTTTCGGCGAAGTGGCGCGGCAGCTCCGCCTTCACATCGACATGGCCGCCATCCGGGTGATCGACGCGGATACGCCGCGCGTGGAGGTGCATCTTGCGGCTGATCGTGCCGGAGAGGAACGCCTCCTTGCCGCCATATTTGCCATCACCCACGATCGGGAAGCCGATCGCGGCCAAATGAACGCGGATCTGGTGCGTGCGCCCGGTGAGCGGTTGCAGCTCCAGCCAGCAGGCGCGGTTGCCTGCACGCTCGATCACGCGGTAGCGGGTGCGCGAGGGCAGGCCTTCCGCCTCGTCGACATGCATCTTCTCGCCGCCGGTGCCGGGTTGCTTGGCGAGCGGCAGGTCGATCAAGCCCTGCTCGATGCTCGGCACGCCGACGACCAGCGCCCAATAGACCTTGCGCGCGGTGCGGCTGGAAAAGGCCTTGGCGAAATAGGCGGCAGCGCGCGGCGTGCGCGCGAGCAGCAGCGCGCCGGACGTGTCCTTGTCGAGCCGGTGAACGAGCTTGGGTCTGTCCTCCCGCTCATAGCACAGCGCATCGAGCAGGCCGTCGACATGATCCTGCGTCTTGGTGCCGCCCTGCGTCGCGAGGCCGGGCGGCTTGTTGATGACGATCGCTTGGGCATCGCGGTGGATGACGAGGCTTTCGGCGAATTCCTGCTGCTCTGCGGAGAGCTTCGGGCGGATGGGCCGGGCCGGGCGCGCGGGCTTGGCCTTGTCCGGCGCGGGCAGTGGCGGGATGCGGATGGTCTGGCCTTCCGCGATCCGGTCGCCCGGCGTGGCGCGCGCGCCATCGATGCGCAGCTGCCCGGTGCGCGCCCAGCGCGAGACGGTCGCGAAGGGCACGTCCGCCATATGGCGCTTGAACCAGCGGTCGAGCCGGATGCCGTCATCCTCGGCGGAGACGATCATGTTGCGGGCGGTCTGGTCGCTCATGCCACCGCCCGCATCGTGAAAAGCCCGCCGAACAGCGCGAGCACCGAAAGGCAGACCGAGAGCAGTGCATAGAGGGCCGCAACGCCCATCTGCCCGCGCTCGATCATCAGCGCGGTTTCGAGGCTGAACGCGGAGAAGGTGGTGAAGCCGCCGAGCACGCCGACGCCGATCAGCAGGCGCACCTGCTCGCCGCTGGGGGTGCCATGCCGCGCGAGCCAGCCCGCGAGCAGGCCCATCACGAGGCCGCCCAGGATGTTGACGCCGAGCGTGCCCCACGGCCAGCCCGTGCCCAGCACCTGCCCCGCCATGCGACCGAACTGATAGCGGCCAAGCGCGCCGAGGGCGCCGCCGATCATGACGAGAAGGCTGTTCATGCTCCACCCCCTATGCGGCAATGGGCCGAATGGAAAGAGGCATCTCGATTCAGACCCACCCCTCCCCAGTTCTGGGTGAACGGCGCCCCGCGCCGTTCAGGTCAGTCTGGGAGACTGACCGACCCCGAACTCGCAAGCGGGAGGGGAGCGAGACTTGCGTAGCCGTAGGCGAAGCTAGTCGCAGCGGGGTGGGCATGGAAGCTCCGACTTCACCGCGCCTGATTTACCACCAGATCGCCCTCCGTCCCGCCGCTTTCGGTCGATGGGCGGAGCGTCAGGAAGAAGGCGGCTTTGCCCTTGCCCTTGCCGACGAGCGTATCGCCGCCATTCTGTTCGATGCGTTCCACCGTGAAGCCCGCCCGGCGCGCAAGGGTGTAATAAAAGTCGAGCACCTGTCCGGAGGAGGCGCTGGTGGCGAAGGTCGCGGCGCGGATGGCGCAGCGCGGATCGTCCGTCCCCGCGGCCTCCTTCAGCGCCGCGCCGGGGTAGAGCGGCAGGTGGGCGGGCAGGCGCTGCGCCCAGCCGAAATCATACGCCAAGCGCGGGTCTTCGCAGGCGGCGCTCAGGCCTTGCTGCGCGGCGATGCCGGAAAGGGTGATCGCGTCGCCGGTGCTGGTGATGGTCCGTGTCGCGGCGGGGGTGGGAAGCAGCCTGCCGCCGGTGAGCTTCATCACCTGCGCCTTCACATCGCGCGCGGGAAGATGAGCGGGGAGCGCGCCGTCGAGCGGCTTGTCGGCGGGCTTCACGGCATCCCGGTTGGCTTCGCGGGTGAGATCCGGGTCGGTGGCGATTGGCGCCTCGATTGCCTCGCGCAGCGCCGGGTCGGTGGCGTTGGTCGCGACCTTCGCTTCCAGCTTGGCGAGATCGGGCGCGGTGTCCTTGTCGCCGCAGCCCGCGAGCGCGAGTGCCGCCATCAGTACCCATGCCCGCTTATTCATTCACCGCCTCCTCCAGCAACGCGCGCATTTCCGCGCCTTCCCAGTCCGGCGCGCCGATGACGCGGGCGATCTCCTTGCCTTCGCCGGAATAGAGCACGCTGGTTGGTAGCGCCGCGCCGCCAAAGCCGAAGCCGAAATTATTGTCCGGGTCGAACCAGGTCTGGAGATGCGCGAACCCCTTGCCCTTGAAGAAGGCCTGCACCTTGTCCGCCTCCATCGTATCCTGCGAGATCGGCACCACTTGCAGCCCGCTCTTGGCATAGCCGCCCGCGATCCGATCGAGCTGCGGCAGTTCCTTGATGCACGGCGCGCACCAGGTGGCCCACAGGTTGACGAGGATCGGCTTGCCCTTGAAGCGATCGAGGGCGAGGGATTTTCCGCCTGCGTCCTTGAAGGCATAGTCCGGCAGGTCGCTGCCCGCCTTGCTGCGGTCGACGCTGTAGGGCGCGGGCTTGCCTGCTTCCGCGCCGCCGCTAGCTTCGCCGCCGGTAACTTCGCTGGGAGTCGCCGCATTGGCTTGCTCATGACGAGCGGATTGCCTATCGCATCCGCCGAGCGACACCCCTAAGAGTAGCAAGGCGATGAACGGGCGGGACGAGAACAGCATGACTTCAGGCTCCAACAGCATGTGGGGCGGGCGCTTCGCCGAAGGGCCGGCGGCGGTCATGCGCGAGATAAACGCCTCGATCCCGTTCGACAAGCGCTTGTGGCGCCAGGACATCGCGGGATCGAAGGCGCATGTCGCGATGCTGGCGGCGCGGGGCATTGTTTCCGGCGAGGATGCGCAGGCGATCACGGAGGGGTTGAGCCGGGTCGCGACGGAATATGAAGCGAACGGCGTTCCGGTGCGGATGGACCTTGAGGACATCCATATGGTGACCGAATCGCGCCTTGCGGAGCTGATCGGCCCGGCGGCGGGCAGGCTGCACACGGCGCGCAGCCGCAACGATCAGGTGGCGACCGACTTCAGGCTCTGGGTGCGCGACGCGATCGACGAGGTGGAAGCGGGGCTGGTTGCATTGCAGGGCGCGTTGGTCGCGCGCGCCGGGGAATATGCGGACAGCGTGATGCCGGGCTTCACCCATTTGCAGAGCGCGCAGCCGGTGACTTTGGGTCATCACCTGATGGCCTATTACGAGATGCTGAAGCGGGATCGTTCGCGCTTTGCCGATGCGCGGGCGCGGATGAACCAGTGCCCGCTGGGCGCGGCAGCGCTCGCGGGGACGGGCTTCCCGCTCGATCGGCACATGACTGCCAGCGCGCTCGGCTTCGATGCACCGACCGACAACAGCCTCGACAGCGTGTCCGACCGGGATTTCGCGCTCGATTATCTGATGGCGGCGACGCAAGTAGCGCTGCATCTCTCGCGCCTCGCGGAAGAGTTCATCATCTGGGCGAGCCAGCCCTTCGGCTTCGTGTCGCTGCCCGACGCCTATTCGACCGGCAGCTCGATCATGCCGCAGAAGCGCAATCCCGATGCGGCGGAGCTGGTGCGCGGCCATGCCGGGCGGATCATGGGCTGCATGACCGCGCTCGCCGTCACCATGAAAGGCCTGCCGCTCGCCTATTCCAAGGACATGCAGGACGACAAGCCGCCGGTGTTCGAGGCGCACGATCTGCTCGGCCTGTGCATCGCGGCGATGGCGGGGATGGTCGAGACCGTCACCTTCCGCACGGAGCGGATGCGGGCATTGGCGGAGAGCGGCTTCGCCACCGCGACCGACCTTGCCGACTGGCTGGTGCGCGAGGCGGATGTTCCGTTCCGCGAGGCGCATCACATCACCGGCCGCGCGGTCAAGCTGGCGGAGGAAATGGGCTGCGCGCTCGCCGCTTTGCCCCTGGCCGATTTGCAGACGATTGATGCGCGCATCCACGAGGGCATCTATTCGGTGCTCACCGTCGATGCCTCGGTCGCGAGCCGGATGAGCCACGGCGGCACCGCGCCCGCGCAGGTGCGGCAGCGGATCGCGCAGGCGAATGCGGAACTCGGCGCGGAACTCGGGAGGACGGGATCATGAGGCAGTCGATCGCGCTGGCGCTTGCGCTGCTGGCTCTTGCGGGCTGCGGCTCGCGCAAGGATCTGAGCCTCAAGCCGGGGCAGACGCCACCGCCGGTCGGCCGCGGCGCGGATCATGTCGAGGCGCCCGGCGAGCTGACCCGGTTCGAGAAACAGGCACGGCCTGATCGCGCGGGCGAACCTCTCTACCGCTCCGAGGAGCGCAAGGACGACAAATTCGATCTGCCCCCTTCATGACCTTCAGCAGAAAATAACGAACATGGACCATTTTACCTATCGCGACGGCCAGCTTCATGCCGAGGATGTGCCGATGGCCGCCATCGCCGAAGCCGTCGGTACGCCGGTTTATATCTATTCCCGCGCCACGCTGGAGCGGCACGCGCAGGTGTTCAAGAGCGCGCTCGCCGGGCTGCCGCGCACGCATGTCGCGTTTGCGATCAAGGCGAACCCCAATCTCGCGGTGCTGAAGGTGCTGGCGCGACAGGGCTTCGGCGCGGATGTGGTGTCCGGCGGCGAGATCGCGCGCGCGCTGGCGGCGGGAATGCGCGCGGAAGACATCGTGTTCTCCGGCGTAGGCAAGACACGGGCGGAGCTGCAATACGCGCTCGATGTCGGCATCGGCCAGTTCAATCTGGAGCTGGAGGAGGAGGGCGCCGTCCTAGCGCAGTTGGCGGCGGCTTGCGGCAAGACCGCATCCGCCGTGCTGCGCGTCAACCCGGATGTCGATGCAGGCACCCACGCGAAAATCTCCACCGGCAAGTCCGAAAACAAGTTCGGCGTGCCGATCAGCGACGCGATGGGGATATTCGCGCGTCTTTCCGGCCTGCCGGGTCTCAACCTGCGCGGCGTGGCGCTGCATATCGGCAGCCAGTTGTTCGATCTCGCCCCGCTTGAGGCCGCCTATGCGCGGGTCGGCGCGCTGGTGGCGGAGCTGCGCGCGGCGGGGCATGTCATCGACCGGGTGGATCTTGGCGGCGGCCTCGGCGTGCCCTATGAGCGCGACAAGGTGCCGCCGTCCCCCGCCGATTACGGCGCGATGGTCGAGCGCGTGACGCAGGGCTGGGACGTGACCCTGATGTTCGAGCCGGGGCGGGTGATCGTCGGCAATGCCGGCGTGCTGCTCACCCGCGTGATCTGGGTAAAGCCGGGTGTCCTGCGCCCCTATGTCATTGTCGATGCCGCGATGAACGATCTCGCGCGCCCGGCCATGTATGATGCCTATCACGACTTCGAGGCGGTGAACCCATCTGGCACAAGGGTCGTCGCGAATATAGCCGGTCCGGTGTGCGAGAC
The DNA here is from genome assembly GCA_022652485.1 of Sphingobium sp. Lineage (GTDB taxonomy): Bacteria > Pseudomonadota > Alphaproteobacteria > Sphingomonadales > Sphingomonadaceae > Sphingobium. Next base: position 114,997 of record JALCRK010000002.1, on the reverse strand, counting down.
CGGCGATACTTTCGCGATGGGCCGCGAGATTGACGCAGTCCAGTCCGGCGATCTCGCCATCTTCCGCACCGCAGGGGCCTATGGCGCGACGATGGCGAGCACCTATAACAGCCGCGCGCTCGTGCCGGAGGTGATGGTCGATGGCGACAAATTCGCGGTGGTGGCGGAGCGGGTGCTGCCCGAGACGCTGATCGCGGCGGAGCATGTGCCGGATTGGCTGAAATGAGCCTTCCTTCACGCCCGTCATCCCCGCGCAAGCGGGGATCCTGCATCCGGCGCCGTTCCGTGCTGGCAGGCATCGGAACTGGATTCCCGCGTTCGCGGGAATGACGTAAGAAGAGAGCTATGCACAGCCTTCCCCTTTTCCTGAAGCTCGAAGGCAGGCCGGTCATTCTGCTGGGTGAGGGCGAGGCGGCGGAGGCGAAGCGCCGCCTGCTGGAGCGCGCGGGCGCGGACATTCTGGAAGATGAGCAGGCGCAGGCTGCGCTGGCGATCGTCGCGATCGAGGATGAAGTCGAGGCGCTTGCCGCGATCGCCCGGCTCAAGGCGCGTGGGGTGCTGGTGAACGCGGTGGACCGCCCCGCGCAGTGCGACTTCACCCTGCCCGCGATCATCGATCGAAATCCGGTCCTGATCGCTATCGGCACCGGAGGCGCTTCGGCGGGGTTGGCGAAGGCGCTGCGCCAGCGGCTGGAGGTGTTGCTGCCCGCCACGCTCGGGCCGCTGGCCGAGGCGCTGGGAAATGCCCGGAACGCCCTGCGGGGGCGCTGGCCCGATCCCGCCTCGCGCCGCCGCGCGATCGATGCGGCGCTCAGCGAGGGCGGCGTGCTCGATCCACTGTCCGGCGCGGACGAGCAAGCGGTGCGGCATTGGCTCGATGATGTGGGGGAAGACGCCGCGACGCCCCGGCTGGAGGAGGTCGTTCTCCACTCCGATGATCCCGATGACCTCACCCTGCGGACCGCGCGGTTGCTGGGGCAGGCGGACGCCGTTTTTCACGCGGCGGATATTGGCCCCTTAATTCTCAACCGCGCCCGCGCCGACGCGGCCCGCATTCTTGCCCCCGCACGCCCGGAATGGACCGGCCCCGGCCTCGCCCTCTGGCTTACCCGAAAGGATCAGGCATGAGCCGTTATTTCCGCTATGCCGATGGCAAGGCGTGGGAGGCGGAGCGCTCCGGCTGCGTGGCGCATGACCCCGCGCGCGAATTCCTCTGGATCCATATCGACGGCATCAGGGACAATGTCGACGATATCCTCGCCGAGTTCACGCATATTCCGCATCAGGCCGTGGCCGCGCTGAAGGCGCATGAGACGCGCCCGCGCTGCACCGAGTTCGGTGAGGGGGCGCTCATCAACCTGCGCGGCCTTGGCGCGCCTTCAGCCATCGATGGCGATCCTCTGGTCTCGATCCGCTTCTGGGCGGAGCGCGGCCTCACCATCACGCTCGCATTCCGCGAGCTGGGCGCGCTGGAGCGGATCATGTCGCGGATGCTGGCGGGGGAGATCAGGGATCCGGGCGATCTCATCTCCACCACCGCGATGGAAATCGCCGAGGCGCTCGATCCTGAAATCGCGGATCTGGGGGACGCGATGGACGGCATCGAGAGCCGGGTGCTGGAGGAGGGCGACACCGGCGAGCGGCGCAGGGTGGCCCAGCTGCGCGCGCAGGCCATTTCCTACCGGCGCTTCCTCGCGCCCCAGCGCCAGGCGAGCGAGCGGCTGATGGCGCTCTCCGGAGAATGGCTGGAGGCCGATGACCGGCTGCATTTCCAGGAAGCGGCGGATCGTTATGCCCGCATGGTCGAGGAGCTGGAATCCGTGCGGGAGCGCGCGGCCCTCACCCACGAGGCGCTGACCGATCTGCGCGCCGAACATATGAACAAGCAGGCGCTGATCCTCGCCATCGTGGCTCTGGTGTTCCTGCCGCTAACCTTCATCACCGGCCTGCTCGGCATGAACGTGGAGGGCATACCCTTTGCGAGGGAGCCCTGGGCCTTCTGGGGCGTGGTGGCGTTCTGCGTGTTGACGGGCGGCGCGATGGGTGCGTGGTTCAACTGGTCCCGCTGGTTGCAGAAATAGCGGACGTTTCCGGCCAGCCAGGCCGCCGCCGCGCAAGCGAATTTCGATTCGGTTCGGCGCAGAATTGACTCGGGTCGCCGTTCGTTCATTGCCGTTTCATGTGGGGAGCCGGATAGCAGGGCGCAGCGGAATTCTGCGCGCGGGGAACAGCTATGACAGTGCAATGGAGCAAGCGGACGGACCAGGCCCGGCAATGGGCGCTTGTCGCACTGGCGGCGTTCGGCCTGGCGCTTGCGCCGGTCGCGGCGCAGGCACAGGTGCAGACGGTCGACCCCAACAGCGCGATCGACGCTGATCTTGCGCCTCCGGGCGGAACGGTCGCTCCGCCGCCCGCCGCTCCGCCGCCGGTATCCGATCCCGCCGCCCCCGCGGCATCGCAATCGGGCGCTGTAACCGTCGCCGCCTCGCCAGACCCCAAGAGCGCCTATCAGAAGGATGATCTCGTCGGCGCGGCGGAAGGCGTTTTCGGCAAGGGTGCGGAGGGTCTTGCCGCCATGATCGAGAAGATCCTCAAGGATCAGGGTCAGCCCAACGCCTATATCGGCGGGCGCGAGGCTTCGGGCGCGGTCGGCGTCGGGCTGCGCTACGGCTCGGGCACGATGAACCACAAGATCGAGGGCCAGCGCAACGTGTACTGGACCGGCCCGTCCCTGGGGTTCGACATCGGCGGCAACGCCTCCAAGGTGTTCGTGCTGGTGTACAATCTCTATGACACGCAGGATCTGTTCCGCCGCTACCCGCAGGTGGAAGGCTCGCTCTATGTGGTGGGCGGCTTCACCGCGACCTATCTGCGGCGCGGCGACATCGTGCTGATCCCGATCCGCCTCGGCGTCGGCTGGCGCGCGGGCATCAACGCGGGCTATATGAAGTTTACCGAGAAATCGCGCTGGTTCCCGTTCTGATAGAGCGGGCCTGCTGCGGCGGTAACCAAGCGCCCCGCGCCTATCCGCCCTTGGTCCTTAACGCGGCGAGGGCGGCGAAGGGGCCGGATTGTTCGGCGGCATCCTCCTCGCTCAGCACGCCCGCCTGCCGCAGCGTGGCGTCCGCCTCGGCGGAGCGCGGATAGGGATTGACGCACAGCGCGAGCGTTTCCGCGATCGCCTCGCCGATGTCGAACCGCTCGCCGGCATAAGCGACGATGTCCGCGCCCTCGGCATCGATCTCGATCTCGGCCTCCGCGCCGGGAGCACCAGGTTCGAGATCGGCCTCCGGCACGAAACGGATCGCGAAATCCTCGCGCACCTCTTCCGCCACCGGCTCTGCGGTGGCGATGCAGGGCTGGGACAGCGCGGCGCGCAGCGTGCCGGTCAGCAGCACCGTCCCGCCGTCACGAACGAGGCTGTAGTCGCCTTCGAGCAGCTCCAGCGCGGCAAAGCCGAAGCGCGCGGCGAGCGCGGCGCGCTCCTCGGCGGTGGCGCTCAGATGCGCGGGAAACTGAATCCGGCCGATCTCGTCCAGCCGGACGACGCGCGAGAATTCGGGCGGTGGCGCGTCGGTCATCCCGGCAATTCCCCGCACAGCAGGCGCTCCGGCGCGAAGCTCTCCAGCGCCGCCGCGAACGCGCGCAGCCGCGCCTCCACATCCGCCACTGCCGCGTCCGCAACCGGCTCGCCGCGATAGAGGTTGCGCCGCAGCGCCGCGTTCAGGTCTCCGCCCGGCGCCAGTCCTTCGCGATAGGCGGACAGGCGACCGCCCAGCGCGCTCATCATCCGGCCGACATGTTTGCCGACCACCAGGTCGCCGATGCCGATCTGGCGCAGCTGGCCCTCCATGTCGTCGATGAACAGCTCGGTGAGCCACACGCTTTCGTGGCGCAGGTCGGCCTGTTCGAGGCGCAGCAGCACGAGGGTGAGCACCGCCGCAATCATGTCGAACCGCCCGTCGAGCGTATCGGGCACCCCGCCCTCGACATACCAGTGCACCGCGCGGCCGCGATGCACCACCGCCTGATAGAGCGGCAGCATCGTCCCGCGTGGGTCGGGCTTGCGGTGAAGGAGGCGATCGAGCAGCGACATGAAAAGCGGCCTTGTTGCAATGGGCGCGGCGGACACCGCATGTGCCGCTTACTATGGCTTGTGCGGCGCGATGCAATCCCATATTGGAGGCAGGGCGCCGGATATGCAATCCGCAATGCGCCCGGAGACTATGATGCGCCTGAAGACCGTTTCCCTGATGATTGCGCTGGGTTGCGCTGCTACCCTGCTTTCCGGCTGCGCGCACATGCGCTCGCATCAGGGCTATCTGGTCGACAATCTGCTGGTCGATTCGATCCAGCCGGGCATCGACAACCGCGCTTCGGTCGAGGGCACTCTGGGCCGCCCGACCTTCGTCAGCCAGTTCGGTCCGCAGGATTGGTATTATGTCTCGCGCGACATGCGCCAGCTTGCCTTCGCCAACCCGAAGGCGAAGGAGCAGACCGTTCTGCGCGTGCGCTTCGATGCGGCGGGCAATGTCGAGCGGCTGGACAAGGCCGGGATAGACAAGGTGACAGACATCTCGCCCAAGGATGGCAAGACACCGACTCTGGGCCGCGAGCGCACCTTCTTCGAGGATATCTTCGGCAATATCGGCGCGGTGGGCGCGGGTGGCGCCGGTGCGGGCGCTGGCGGCGGTACCGGGGGCAGCGGCCCGAACGGCAGCTGATCCCGACCGCGAGCCTTATGCCAGGTCACGCCCTCCGAAAGGAGCGTGCAGGCGCTTCGTTATACAGCGGCAGCGCTGCCCTGGATCATCCGGTTGAGGATCGCGAGCCGATCCCGCTCCTTTGACCAGTCCCGCTCCGGGTGAGCGTTCATCCGGTGGAGCAGGGCATCGCGCTCTCTGGCGCGGTCGGCGGTGGTGACGGGAGTCATGGGCGGCGTCCTTTCCTGCAAGCGTCAGCGGAGTCGCCCGGCGCGGGCCGGTGGCTCCAGACGGATGGACTTATAGCAGAAAGGGCCGGATCGAGCGCGGCTTTGCGGTGAAGGCGCGCGAGGGCGCGGCGGAGTGCGGCGTAAGGGCGTGAGGTGGGGTTTCCCATCCCGCACCCGATCGATTCCGAGCCGATGACCGTTTCCGGTCATGCTGAAAATGCTCTGATTTTGCCGCCCGTTCGTGTCGGACGGGGTCAAGACACGAACGGGCGGCGCATCAGAATGATGTCGTCGAGGGTCAGAAGCTCGGCAGCGGCTCCGTGCCGGAATAATCGTAGAATCCCTTGCCGGTCTTGCGGCCGAGCCAGCCCGCCTCGACCATCTTGGTGAGGATCGGCGCAGGGCGGTATTTGGGGTCGCCGAAGTCTTCCTGATACACGCGCAGCACGTTGAGGCACACGTCGAGGCCCACCATGTCGGCGAGGGTCAGCGGACCCATAGGATGGCCGAGACCGAGCTTGCACGCCTTGTCGATGTCAGGGATCGAGGCGAGCCGCTCGCCAGCGGCGAAACAGGCCTCGTTGATGAGGGGGAGCAGGATGCGGTTGACGACGAAGCCGGGGCTGTCCGCCGCGACGACGACCTGCTTGCCGACCTTCTCGCCATAGGCCTGCGCGATTTTTGTCGTCTCTTCCGCCGTGGCGAGGCCATTGATGAGTTCAACGAGCGCCATCAGCGGCACGGGGCTGAAGAAGTGGATGCCGATGAAGCGGGCCGGGTCCGCCGCATAGCTCGCGAGGCGGGTGATCGAGATCGACGATGTGTTGGAGGCGAGGATTGCGCCCGGCGCCAGCACCTTGCCCACCGCTTCGAAGATCTTGGCCTTGATCTCCTCGCGCTCGGTCGCCGCCTCGATGATGATCTCAGCCTTGCTCATCGGCGCATAGTCCGCCACCGGCTCGATGCGGGCGAGCACGGCGTCCAGATCGGCCTGGCTCATCTTGCCCTTCTCGACCTGCTTGGCCAAAATCTTGGCGATGCCCGCCTTGCCGGCCTCGGCGCGGGCAAGGTCGATGTCGGAAAGGAACACATGATAGCCCGCCTGCGCCGAAACCTGGGCGATGCCCGCCCCCATCAGTCCCGCGCCGATAACCCCGATTGCGCTCATAATTCGTCCCTTCCGTTTGCGTAAACGTCAACCCCGTTAGCGCCGATCCAACAGCGCCGCAAGCCTCGTCAGTATTCTCAACGACACACCCAACCAAGCCTATCGCGATGCGCCGGGCACCCATTTGATATCGCCCCCGCCGCCCAGGCTTTCCGAGGCATTCACATGCCGCGCCAGCACGAACAGCAGATCGGAAAGGCGGTTGAGATACTCGCGGGCGGGGGGATTGAGCCTCCGCTCCTCAGATGCCGCCACGGCGCTGCGCTCCGCCCGCCTTGTGATGGCGCGGGCGAGGTGGATGGCGGCTGCCGCTTGTGATCCGCCCGGCAGAATGAAGCTGTCGAGCGCGGGCAGCGCCTCGTTCAGCCGGTCGATCGCGCGTTCCAGCCGCTCGACCTGCGCGGGCGTGATCCGCAGCGCCCATTCCGGGTCCGCGCCCTCGGTGACCGGCGTCGCAAGGTCCGCGCCGAGGTCGAACAGGTCGTTCTGAATGCTCTGGAGCAGCGTGGCCTCTTCGCTCGTTCCCAGCGCGACAATCGCGACGCCGATCGCGCTGTTCGCCTCATCGACATCGCCGACGGCCTGCATCAGCGCATCATGCTTCGCGACGCGCGAGCCATCGACCAGCCCGGTCGTGCCGTCATCGCCGGTACGGGTGTAGATCTTGTTGAGTTTGACCATCTGGCGGGCAGCTTAATGTCCGCGCATCATCAACAGCAGCGCGATGATGAGCACCGCCAGCGCCTGAAACATGATGCGGCCCATCATCGCCTTGTTCTGCTTGAGGCCGGAAGAGCTGGGGCCGTTCGGGCCGGACTTCAGATCTTCCTCGGTGGTCTTGAGGAAGGTGACGATGCCCTTGATGAGCATGAAGAGCGTCGCGCCCATGGCGGCGATCAGCAGCAGGATGAGGAATATGTTCATGCCGTTACTCTAGGCGCTCGCCAACCGGATGCCAACCGGAAAGCGATTACACAGGAGGTCGTCGCGTAGCCTTTCGGGGTCGATGCCTGCCTCCCGCAGCTCGGCGAGGGAAATGCCGCCCGTGCGCTTGGCGAGACGCTTTCCGGTGGCGTCGACCAGCAACGGGTGGTGGCGGTAGAGCGGGCTCGGCAGACTAAGCAGCGCCTGCAAAAGGCGGTGGATATGGGTCGCGCTGATAAGGTCATCGCCCCGCAGGACATGGGTGATGCCCATGTCGGCGTCGTCTAGTGTGGCGGCGAGATGATAGCTCGTCGGCGCGTCCTTGCGGGCGAGCACCACATCGCCCGCCAGCTCCGGCCGTGCGGTAATGTCTCCATTGTCCATGTCGCGCCAGACGAGCGTCCCCGCGCGTGCTATCGCTTGCGTCATGTCCAGCCGCCAGCAATGCGCCTCTTCGGCGGCGATCCGCGCCTTCCGTTCGCCCTGATCCAGTTGGCGGCACGTGCCGGGGTAGAGTGGGCCGTCATTGCCATGTGGGGCAGACCCACTCGCGGCAATCTCCGCCGCGATTTCGGCGCGGGTGCAAAAGCAGGGATAGACCAGCCCGTCCCGCTTCAGCTGCTCCAGCGCCGCGTCATACAGCGCCAGCCGTGCGGACTGGAACACGACTTCGCCATCCCATTCGACGCCCAGCCAGCGGAGATCCTCGATGATCCCCTTGACATGCTCCGGGCGCGAGCGAATGCCGTCGATATCCTCGATCCGCAGCCTGAGCACGCCGCCCGCCGAACGGGCCAGCTCCATTGCCATCAGCGCCGACCACGCGTGGCCGATATGGAGCCTGCCAGTCGGGCTGGGTGCAAAGCGCGTCACAATATGCTGTGGTTGCGGCAGAGGCATCACACAGACTCTTGACGGCGGGGGATGGTTAATGCTGTCATGGCCCTGTCATGCTTATCGGCGAATAGGCGGGCGCAACAAGGGGGAACGAGACGTTTATGTATCATCCCGACCTTATAAGACCGGAAGACCATTGGCATGTGGAGCGCTGCCCGGCGCTCGTGCTCAATGCCGATTATACACCGCTGAGCTATTATCCCTTGAGCCTGTGGCCCTGGCAAACCGCCATCAAGGCGGTTTTTTTGGATCGGGTGGACATCGTTTCCAGCTATGAGCGGGAGGTGCATTCCCCCAGTTTTCAGATGAAGATTCCGTCGGTGATCGCGCTCAAGCAATATGTGCGCCCCAGCCAGTATCCGGCCTTCACCCGCTTCAACCTGTTTCTGCGCGACAAGTTTCAGTGCCAATATTGCGGCAGCCCGAAGGATCTGACCTTCGATCACGTCATCCCCCGCCGCGCGGGCGGGCGCACCACCTGGGAAAATGTCGCCACCGCCTGCTCGCCATGCAACCTGAGGAAGGGCGGGCGCACGCCGAAAGAGGCGCATATGAAACTGCATGTCGATCCCATCCGCCCGACAACATGGCAGTTGCAGGAGCATGGCCGCGCCTTCCCGCCCGGCCACCTGCACGAAAGCTGGCATGACTGGCTCTATTGGGATGTGGAACTGCAACCCTAGAGTATTTCCCGCCCAGGTTGCACATGTCCAGAGTTTTTGAGGTAGTTGGCGCATTCGTTTGGACTGAAGGCGTCGAGCAGCAGTCCGACGGTATCCAGAGCTTGTCGAAGGAACGGACGGCGGCTTTGCGAAGCGGCGCCTTAGCTTTGCGAACATCTGCTCGAACGGGTTCATGCCTGGGCCGTAGGGCGGGAGGTACAGCAGCTCGGCGCCGCGCGCGAGCGAGGGTGCGAGAAACTGCTCGACATAGGCGTGGAAGAGTTCGCCGGTGATCGGCCCGTCGATCACGCAGGGCGCGTCAATGCGGTCGTGACGCAGCCCGGCGATGAAGGTGTTAGTTTTCCAATGACCGTAGGGCACTGACATGACCAGCCACTGCCCGCGCAGGCTGCGGCCATAGCGGCGCGCCCGCGTCCACCGCCCGCACAATGCGCACCCGCAAATCATCGGAATAGGCTTTCTGCATGATTGGCTAGCCTCCCGCCCAGCAGCCAAGATGAATCACATCCAAGCCCGCTTGGGAATCCCTCGCGATTCTACCAACCCGAAACAAAGTGCTAACTTCATTCAATAATCATGGCCTCGGTGATTTCAGCCAGTTGAATACAGATTTTTGTCGATCTTATATCGCCGTTTTCTCTAAGCATTCGAGCACATCGCCAAATACGAGCCGGGGCACTGCTACCATATTTTCCTCTTAGCTCCTGCGCGGTCGCGAGCAACGCAATATAGTCAGCATAGTTTGTTGCCATCAGAACAGCGCCCCTTCGCGCGATGGCCGTGAGAAATTGTTTATTACGGCAAACGGCGCCAAGACATTGGGTGCAGGACTGCCTTGCACTAAATAATGTTGGTTTAGTGGTGCATTGTTGCTCGAAAGTATTTCCATCGGCCCGGTTGTCTCGTGCGTCACATCTCCAGCGGTCAATGGGGGGGCATGACATAAGGTCAGAGAGCGAGCGCATCGAATTGACGGAGGATCTTCCCCGTCGCAGCGGTAGCCGCAACGCTCTTTCACCGGACGATCATCGTGAGCAAATGGGCGAGTTCGGATTTGCTGTGAACATGTGCTTTGGCGAGGATGGAGCGCACATGCGTCCGCACCGTGGACACGGCGATACCCATTGCAAGGGCAATGGCATTGTCACCCGTCCCGCTTGTCAGATAGACGGCAACGCGGGCTTCGGTTTCGGTCAGCCCCAAGGCTTCCTTCAGCCTGTGTTCTATCATTGGGGAGGATTGGCCAGGGCGCGTAATAACGAGCAGGGCTGCCGGCTCTGAAACAGCCATCAGCCTGCGGGCGCGATTGACCGGAAATATCTCCGCGATCTGCAATGAGTCGTCATGTGGCTGCCCGAGCTGCATGACGCTGCCGCGTGGGGCATTATGGAGTATGCCAGCCCGTATCATGTTTTGAAGCCGCGCATTCTGGGCGGGAAAAGTGCAGGACAATCGCCTGCCCTTGAGATTGAGCAGCGATCCATCACGCACGATATTTTCTGCCGCCTGATTGAGGAACAGGACGCGCCCATATTCGCAGAGCAGAAACGCGGCGCGTCCATCCAGCAGTGCCTGCGAGCCGTCCCAATAGGCTTGGGTCAGTATATGGGACATCGAAAACCCCAGCCGCATGGCGTTGGACACATCGGGCAGCATCTGGAGATAGGCGGCTTTCAGTTGCTTGGCGCGTTCGGCGTGCTCCTTCGGGAAGTGGATGGAAATCGCGGCCATATGCGTGGGGTCGGCCTGTGCATGCAGGGTGATGTGCGTGTGGAAGTTCAGGCGGTCGGCCTGCCACTTCATATATTCGCGCACATGCGGATTGCTGAGATCGACATGCTCGTCGTCAGTGTAAACGCCCGTTCCTTTTGCATTGAGGTTTTTGACGATTTGCGGGTCGAACGCGATCATCTCGCTGACATATTCCTCAAAGCCGCGCACGTCCTCGAAGAAGCTCTGTGGACGCTCGATAACCTTGTTCGTCTGATCGACGAGGCCAATAATGCCACCGGTGCTGCCAACCTTCCGGATGATGCCTTCCGCCCAGCTCTGCCATAGGCTGTCATCAAGTGCCGCCGCTTGTGCGCCATTTATGATTGTTTGCAGGTCGTCCGACGAAATCATGGCCGCCAGCGCCTCACCGGACGATCATCGTGAGCAGGTGCGCCAGTTCCGCCTTGCTGCGCGTCTGGGTTTTGCCGAGAATGGATTTGATATGTGTGCGTGCGGTCGAAACCGCGATCCCCAATTCATGGGCGATAAGATCGTCGCCCATGCCCTGCACCAGCCATTCAGCCACACGTAGCTCTGCTGGCGTGAAGTCGAAAATATCCTGCAGCCAGTTGCTGCGAACGTTCATTGGCGGCGCGATGTCGGTGATGATGACAAGCGCTGCGGGCTCGGCGAGCGCCATAAAGCGACGAGCGCGGTTCAATGGGAAAAACTCGGCAACCGCAGCTTTGGTCTGATCGATTGCTCCAGTTAGCCGGATCGCACCGCCCAGCGGCGATATCCGAGCAATCGCGCGGGTGGTCAGCACTTCGAACCTGGCGTCAAAGGGTGCGGCGGCACTTTTCAGCCGTCGATCCTTGACACGGATCATCTGTGCATCAGCCAGCAGGTGTTCAGCGCGGGAATTGCACCGTATCATCCGGCCATTTTCGTCTAGAAGAATAACGGCGCGATGATCCTCTCGCGCGCTCAAGCCCTCCCAATAGGCTTTAGTCATCAATTCCGAATGGCTGAATCCAAGCTTCATCGCACTTGCTACCTGTGGCAGCATCCTACCATAGAGGGGGCGCAGTGCTTCGGCCATTCCAGCATTGGGTCGATCAAAATGGATCGAGAAACCAACGGTGAAATCGGCGTCGATATTCATCGCCATTGTTATGTGCGAGTCGAAACGGAACCTGTCATATTGCCATTGCATATAGTCGCGTGTGTCGGGGCGGGTCAGATCAACATGGTCGCGATCTGTGTATACCGAGCAACGGTGTTCACTTATGCATCTTGGCCATTGCGGGTCATGTAAAACCATGCCTTCGAGATATTCTTCATATCCCTTTGGATTATCTATGAAGGGATGAGATCGCACTATCAAATTGGACGGTTTGCTGATCACTACAAAATTGGCACCAGAACTATCTGAAGCATTAATGATGTTCTCAGCCCAGCCTTGCCACAGGCTGTCATCGAGAGCGGCGGACTGAGCGCCGCTGATAATTGTTTGTATATCGTCAGACGAAATCATAACTCCCGCCAGGTCATCGCCGCAATCATCAGTATTGCTGTGTTGATGGTACAAATCATCCTGTCAATCCGGTGATCTGGCTTACATAATTATGTCATTAATATTTCAAGGAAATGTAATTCCAGAACATTTCCTTTAATAGTGACCCTTTTTTCAATCGGCCTCCCCAATATTGGGGAGGACAGCTCGCATCGCTCGCCATAGACGTTCGCGCGCCATTCAAATCTCACAAGGGGGAATACATGAAACGGAGTACTTTCATCGCCGCACTATGGGCTACCGCGGTTATCAGCCTTTCATCTGTCGCGAACGCCCAGGATACGGACGCCCGGCTGAAACTGGGCATCACGGCGGGAACGCTCGGCATTGGCCCGGAAGTCAGCTACCGGATCTCGGAGCGCTTGGGCGTTCGAGGAAATGCTACCTTTCTGTCGATCAGTCGCGACATTGATTCCGATGACATTACCTATGACGGCAAGGTAAAATTGCAGTCTGGCGGCGTCATGCTCGATGTTTATCCCTTTGGTGGCGGTTTCCGTGTTTCCGGCGGCCTGCGCATCAACGGCAACAAGGCGCGCGGCATCGCGAGCCCGAATAGCGGCACCAGCTACACCATCAACGGTACCACCTACTCCGCGACGGATATCGGCACCCTCCGCGCCGATACTGACATCAAGAATGTCGCGCCTGCCCTGACGCTCGGCTATGGCGGCGGTCTTTCAAACGGGCTGGTATTCGGCGTCGAGGCGGGTGCGCTCTTTCAGGGTAGCGTCAAGATCAAGCCACTAACGATTACAGGCGTATGTGCCGGTGCATCCCCGCCGCCGACTTGTGCCACTTTGACGGCCGACCTCGATGCAGAGCGGCGGAGTGTCAACGACGACATCGACGGCTACAAGGTCTATCCGATCCTTCAGCTTTCGGTCGGCTATCGTTTCTGACGCAAGTTGTCGGCCATTCGACGCTATCGGATCGCGGAATATATGCTTTGATCCGACCGAACTTTTGTTCGGTTGTCTGGCCGGAGATGCCAATCACCCCGCCTCGATGGTGAGTGGTAGTGTGCTTGCCTGAGTAATATCGAAATTTCGAGGCGACCCGGAGGCTGTTTTCCTGTAAAACGGCCTGCGTTACTGGCTACGGTACCCCCTATGGGTGCCGTAGCCTTTTTATGTGGCGTTGAGGGATCAATCACGCATACAGCGCCGCCATCTGCATCGCGCTTCCAGTGATGGCGGCCGGGATCGTCGCCGGTCTGGTCGGCGTAGTTAGGCAGCCATAGTCACTTCTTTCGAGGGAATTGCCCGCCACGCCGGTCCAGTCGACATTGAGATTGGCAGCGCTTATGAGGCGACACTTGCGGCGCTGGAGTCACATCCTGAAAACGTGACCATCTATCGTGGCTCTTACGCCAATAACCATCGCGGGTTGGGTTGGTTGCCCGCCCACCGTTGTAGCAGCAGGCTTTCCGCTCCTCAGCGGGTACCGGCAGGATGGTCAACCACTCCCAATCGGCGCGAGGGTCGAGCGCGATGCGATCCACGCCTTGAAGCTCGATCGGTGATCGTGGAACGCCCGAAGATCGAAGCGATAAGGCATATTCACGTTCCGCTGGCGGTCAGGAAGGAGAAGTACCCTCTCCCGGATTCTAACGCCATGAAAGCGTGCAGGTTCGGGGTGGTGATGTGATTACCGGGAGGGGCGAAGCAGGAACCTGAACTTTAAATCATCTCCGTATTATTGCGCCATCGCAATTAACATGCGGATTGTTCGCTCGGATCAGCCGCCTCCATCCATCTTATATGGGTATAGCGTGGGTCAGGTTCATATCCCTGCCCAAAGTCACCCAAGTCGGACCCAAGTACAGCTCCCACGGATACGGTCTTTCGCCCGTATCCCGCGCTTTTCCCTGCTGAAAGACCTCTAGGAAGGTGGTGCCGCTTACGTGACTCGAACACGTGACCCCCGCATTACGAATGCGATGCTCTACCAACTGAGCTAAAGCGGCGCGGGTGCCGGTATGTAGCCGGCAGCTGCAGCGCGGCGCATAACAGCAGGCGCGGGGGCTGGCAAGCCGGAACCGTGGCATGTGCTCTGTTCATCACCGAAGGGGTATGTGCCCGAGCGGCAGGGTACGCGTCTCTCCCCACTTTTAGCGTTTATTAACCATATGCGTGGCAGGGTTCGACACTGAGGCAGTCTATTGCCCGGGTTGAGGAACAGGTGCGCCAATGGATAGTTTACGCGGTCAGGCCGATCTCGATGGGGATGACGCCGACGATTTCGGTGCTATCGAGCCGCCGCCCATGATCCAGTCGCAAGAGCGGCGTATGCATGTCCGTGCCTATAATTACTGGGTATCGCTGCTCGGCAACCGGGCGCTGCCGTCGATCGAGGATCTCAACCCCGAGGACACACAGGATTTCAGCGCCAACAGCGTGCTGCTGGACTTCTCGATGGGGCTGGAAAACCCCGCGATCCTGTATCTTGGCTCTGCGGTGCGCGAGGAGTGCGGCATAACCGGGCCGATCGAGCGGGTGGCGGATGTGCCGCCGCGTTCGCTGCTGACGCGGCTCACGGACCATTATTTGCAGATCATCGCCAACGCCGCACCGGTCGGCTTCGAGGCGGAATTCGTCAATCAGCGCGGGGTCTCGATCCAGTATCGCGGCATATTGATGCCCTTCTCGTCCGACGACGAGACGATCGATTTCATCTATGGCGTCATCAACTGGAAGGAAGCCGTCAGCGACAGTCTGAGAGAGCAGCTGGACGCCGAAATGGAAGCGGCGCTGGCAAGCTCGTTGCCCCGTTCCGCCGCGCCGATCTGGGCCGAGGGGCCGTCCGCCACGTCCGACTTCGCAACCGAGGGCCGGGCGGAGGAATATCTCGACGACCTGATCGAGCTGGACGATCTGGATGCCCTGGTAGATGAAGCAGGCGCTTCGCCCGGCGAGGCCTCCGCGCTGGCGGATGATGGCGATTTCGGCTTCGACGAGGAGCCAACGTCGCACCCGGCCGAAACGGATGCATTGGCTGATCTGCCGCCGCTGGATCTGGATGGCTTCGCTTCCGAGGACGTGGAGAGCAGCGCCATGTCCGAACCGGATGACGCGTTGGACGAGCTCGACGCCCTTGGTTCGCTCGACGATCTGCTCGCCATGCCGGACGCAGCGACGCCTGTGGACGATGCGCTCGATCTCGCAGCCTTTCTGATGCCGGACAGTGGTGAAGACGCAATAGCGGGCGCCGCGCAGGCGGCGGAGCCGGTCTCGGACGACTTCGATCTCGATGATCTGTTGGCCGAACTGGCGCCCGAGGCCGAAGATAAGGGCGGGGAGCCCGATCCTGTTGCCGAAGAGGCTGGCGAGGATACGGTCGAGACGGCGCAGAATGGCATCGACGACATTACCGACATCACTGACATTGACGACATATTGGCGGGGATGGATTTCGACAGCCCGGCTCCGCCAGTTCCGGCTCAGGCTTCGGCTCTGGGCGCGTCCACG
Organism: Sphingobium sp.; assembly: GCA_022652485.1. GTDB lineage: Bacteria > Pseudomonadota > Alphaproteobacteria > Sphingomonadales > Sphingomonadaceae > Sphingobium. The sequence continues at coordinate 99,633 of JALCRK010000002.1, read as the reverse complement.
CAGGACGCGGAAGAACATGCTCTGGACGATATCGATCTCACAGATATCAGCGATCTCTCGGACCTGACCGATCTCGACGCGCTGCTGGCTGTTACGGAAGTGACCGACGAGGCCTCGGGCGATGCGGCGGAGGACGCTCCCCATTTCTCCAGCCTTGAGCTGGAGCAAGAAATCCCGGAGCATATTCTGAGCGAAACAGCGGAAGGCGATCTCGCCGATGTTCTGGCGGCGGCGCGCAGCAGTGCGGCCGAGGTGCGCGACTGCGATGCCCGTAGCCGCGCCGCGCTCTATCGCGCCATCGGCCATGCTCATGATTTCGCGCTGAGCGCGCAGGGCGCACCCGCCGACTATGCGGAAATGCTGGAGGACGCGGGGATCGTGGTGCAGGAGCGCAGCCCGATGACCGCCGTGGTCAAGCTCGTGTTCGGTGCCGATTACGACAAGACACGCCTCGCGGAATATGCGCTCGCGCTCGATCATGCCAATGAAACGGGGATGATGCGGGGCGAGCTGGCCGAGCTGCTGGCCCATTACAAGGGCGGCCTCAAAGGGCTGGTTCAGGACAGGCGCGCGGCGCGCAAGGGCGTGACGGAATCGCCCGCGTCCCGCTCGCTTCGCCGTCTGGACCGCGCTGTGCGCAAACTCAATCGCGCCAAGATTGCGGAGACCTCGGCCCTGCCGTTCGGTGAATTGGGGCTTGCGGTTGTCATCGCCCGGCGCGAGGATGACGGCAGCATATCGCTGGTCGCGGGCGTAAGCCTTGAGGACAAGGCGGCGCAGAAAGTGATGATCGCCGCGAGCAAGGGAATAGGGCGGAAGCGGCCTGCTTCGCTGTAGCTTCGGCCCTCTCCGGCGGATTAATATACGGGTTAACGGAACCGGATCATGAGATATTCATATTAGCCACTCATAATAACGGCTCGACCATCCCATTATAGAAAAAGGTCTGCAATAAGGGACCAGGAGCAGGAGAGGGATATGGCCAAGATGGATCATGTAAAAGCCGCCGAAACCGATCGCCGCCTTCAGGAGGCATTGGCGCACGGCGCTCTCCCCGGCGAACGCGAAGGGTTCGACGACGAGGCGGCGCAGGAAGCCGTGAGCTTCATGCGCGAGGCGCTCTCCATTCGAACTCCCGGCGAAGCGGTCATCTCGATGGGCCGCGTGCCCGCTGCGGCGTCTCTCGGCAAGGGGGCGGCGCGGGCGCTGCGCATCGCGCTGGTCAACGACGACATGCCGTTCCTGGTGGACAGCGTGGCAAACTGCCTCGCCGCGCAGGGCATCGTCATCCGCCGCCTGATGCATCCGGTGCTAGGGGTCGAGCGTGAAGGCGACGGCACCCTCGTCCGCATTCTGCCCCGGGTCAGCCCCGGCGCGCGTCGTGAATCCGCCATCTTCATCGAGATCGATCATGTGTCTGCCCGGCAGGCCGAGCGGCTGGAAGGCGAGCTGCGCCTTACCCTCGCCCATGTGCGCGTTGCCGTCATCGACTGGAGCCGGATGCAGGAGGCGCTGGCCGCCGATGCGGACAGGGTGAGCGATGACGAAGGGGCGTCGCTGTTGCGCTGGTTGCTCGATCGCAACTTCACCCAGACCGGGCATCAATTCTGCCGCCGCGATGGCAGCTGCGAAGCGGCGCTCGGCATTTGCGCGCTGGGTGGCGCGGAGCCGCTGCTCGCGCCCGCCAGCATCGAGGCGGCGTTCACATGGTTCGAGGAAGGCGGGCGCACGCCGCTGGTGGTCAAGAGCAACCAAAGCTCGCGCGTTCACCGCTCCAGCCTGATAGACCTGTTCATCATCCCTGTGCGCGAGGGCAAGACGATCCGCGCGCTTTCCATCCACGCCGGCATGTGGACCAGCGCGGCGCTCGCAAGCCCGCCGGACCGGGTGCCGATCTTGCGCTCGGCCCTGAACGCATTGATGGAAAAGCACCATTTCGATCCCTCCGGCCACGCCGGTAAGGCGCTGTTCCACGCGCTGACCGCCTTGCCGCACGATATCCTGATCGGATTCGACCGCGCGACGCTGGAACGGCTGGCGCTCACCTTCATGTCGCTGGCGGACCGCCCGCGGCCCCGGCTGGTGCTGGCCGCCGCTCCGCTGGCGCGGCATCTCTATTGCTTTGTGTGGCTGCCGCGCGACGAGGTTTCGACCGGGCGGCGCGTCGCCATTCAGGATATGCTGAAAAACGCGGCCAACGCGCCGCTGCTCAGCTGGTCGATCGCGCTGGAGGAAGGCGGCCTAGCGCTGCTCCGCATCACGCTCGATCTGCGCGCAAGCGGCAAGATACCGGATGAAGTCGCACTGGACGCGCAGCTGCGGCATATGGTGCGCGGTTGGGTTCCGGCGGTGGAAGTCGCGCTGGCCGAGGGCGTGGACCCGGCCCGCGCCGCTACCCTGGCGGAGAAATATGCCGACGGCTTTCCGCAGGGCTATCGCCTCGGGGCCGGGCCGGAAGAGGCCGCTCTCGATATCGCCGAGCTGATCCAGATCGAGCAGGCGGATGAGAAGCGCGTGCGCTTTTATCGCAACGAGGGCGACAAGTCCGATCAATTGCGCCTTAAGCTCTACAGCCGCACGGCCATTGCATTGTCCGATGCCGTGCCCGCGTTCGAGAATTTCGGCTTCAAAGCGATCGAGGAAGTCACCACCCCGCTGGCGCAAGGCAAGCTGGGCCATATTCACCGCTTCCTGCTCGCGCGGCACGATAGCGGAGACGCGGCCGCGCTGCTCGGCCGTGCGCCGCTGTTGCAGGAAACGCTGGCCCGCATCATCGCGGGAGAGGCCGAGGATGACCGCTTCAACGGGCTTATCGTCTCGGCGGAGCTGGATGCGCAGTCGGTCGTGCTGTTGCGCGCGCTCTATCGCTATCTCAAGCAGGCGGGGATGCCCTATGCGCTCGGCACCGTGGTCGATGCGCTGGGCAACCAGCAGCACATCACGCGCGCGCTGATCCGGCTTTTCCACCTGCTGCACGATCCCGCTTTCGGCACGGATCGCGCCGCAGCCCTGCAGGCAGCGGACGACGCCATCGTCACCAGCCTGGCGCAGGTGACGTCGATCGACGAGGACCGGATCATCCGGCTTTATCATGCGGTGATCCATGCCTGCCTGCGCACCAACTTCTTCCTGGATAGCGGCAGGCTCGCTCTCGCGTTCAAGCTCGATAGCGCGAAGGTGCCGGGGCTACCCAAGCCGCTGCCCTGGCGCGAGATCTGGGTCTACTCACAACGGGTGGAGGGCATCCACCTGCGCTCCGGTCCGGTGGCGCGCGGCGGCCTGCGCTGGTCGGACCGGCGCGACGATTTCCGCACCGAGATACTGGGCCTGATGAAGGCGCAGCGGGTGAAGAATGCTGTCATCGTGCCCGCGGGCGCCAAGGGCGGCTTCTATCCCAAGCAGCTGCCCAGCCCGGTCAACCGCGACGCCTGGCTGGCGGAAGGGACCGAGAGCTATCGCATCTTCATCCGCTCGCTACTCTCGGTGACGGACAATATCGTCAGCAACGCGGTCGTGCATCCAGAAGGCATGATCGTGCGCGATGGCGAAGACCCCTATTTCGTCGTCGCGGCCGACAAGGGCACCGCCACCTTCTCCGATGTCGCCAACGCCATCTCGCTGGAGCATGGTTTCTGGCTGGGCGATGCCTTCGCCAGCGGCGGCTCCAACGGCTACGACCATAAGGCGATGGGCATCACAGCGCGCGGCGCGTGGATTTCCGTCCAGCGCCACTTCGCGGAGATGGGCGTCGATGTGCAAAGCCAGAGCGTCCGGGTCGTCGGCGTGGGCGATATGTCGGGCGATGTGTTCGGCAATGGTATGTTGCTCAGCAATGCGGTCAAGCTGGTCGCGGCGTTCGACCACCGCCATATCTTCATCGATCCCGATCCCGATCCGGCGACGAGCTGGGCCGAGCGCGACCGTCTGTTCAAGCTGCCGCGCTCCAGTTGGGACGATTATGACAAGTTGCTCATTTCGGCGGGCGGCGGCGTGTTCCCCCGCAGCATGAAGAGCATCCCGCTCTCGCCTGAAATGAAAACGCTGCTCGATGTGGCGGAGGATGCGCTCGATCCCGCGTCGCTGATGTCGGCGATCTTGCGCGCGCAGGCGGATCTGCTGTGGTTCGGCGGCATCGGCACTTATGTGAAGGCCGCGAGCCAGAGCAATGCCGAGGCGGGCGACACCGCCAACGACGCTATCCGCGTCAATGCCGAGGATCTGCGGGTCAAGGTGGTGGGCGAGGGTGCGAACCTCGGCGTCACGCAGGCCGCGCGTATTGCCTATTCGCTCGCGGGCGGTCGGATCAACACCGACTTCATCGACAACAGCGCGGGCGTCGATTGCTCGGATAACGAGGTCAATATCAAGATCGCGCTCAACAAGGAAATGTCGGAAGGCCGCCTGCCGCTGGAGGATCGCAACAGCCTGCTGGTCGAGATGACGGACGCGGTGGCGGAGCTGGTGCTGGAGGACAACCGGCTTCAGGCTCTCGGCCTCTCCATTGCGGAAAAGGGCGGGGTGAAGGCACTGCCGAGCTATGTCCGCCTGATCGAGACGTTCGAGGCGGGCGGTACGCTCGATCGCAAGGTGGAAGGACTGGCGGCCAACGACCTGCTGCTGCGTCGCGCGCAGGACGGCAAGGGGCTGACCCGGCCGGAGCTGGCGGTGTTGCTCTCCACCGCGAAGCTGACGCTTCAGGATGCGATCGAGCAGGGCGCGCTGGTGAAGGATGTCAGCATGGGCGCCGACCTCCTCGCCGCCTTCCCGCCGCAGATGCAAAGCCAGCAGGCGGACGCCATCGCGCATCATCAGCTGCGCGGCGAAATCATCGCCACCAAGCTCGCCAACCGGATCATCAACCGGCTCGGCCTCGTCCACCCGTTCGAACTGGCGGAGGAGGAAGGCTGCGCGCTTGCCGATATGGCGGGCGCGTTCGTGGTGGCGGACCGGCTGTTTGGCGTCGGCGCGCTGTGGGACGAGGTCGATGCCACCGATATGCCCGAAACGGGGAGGCTGACGCTGCTGCACCTCATCGCGGAGGCGATGCGCCAGCATATGGCCTCGATTTTGCGTGAATTTCCGGCCGGCTTTGCGCCGGGCGACGCGGTCGAGCGGCTGCGCGGCGAGGTCGCGCGCCTGAATGACGATGTCGACAGCATTTTGACCGAGGCGCTGCTGCTGAGGGCGGCGACGATGGAGGATGAGCTGGAGCTGCTCGGCGTGCCGGGCCATCTCGCCCAGCGCGTGTCGCATCTGCACGAGCTGGAAGGCATCATCGGCACCGCCAGCCTCAGCACGCGCATGAACGGCGACGTGATGGACATCACCCGCGCGCTGGTGCGCGTGGGAGACGCCGCCGGGATTCACTGGTTGCAGGAGGCCGCCGCCCGGCTCGAGCCCAGCGACCCTTGGGAACGGCAGCTGCTCTCGGGCATTTCCCGCGATATGCAGCGGGTACGGCTCGATCTGATTGCGCGGCTCGGCCCGCAGGATCTGGATGCACAGGTAGACCGCTGGCTCGATCAGCAGGATGCGCGGGTGCGCCAGTTCCGGCATCAACTGTCCCGGGCGCAGAATGCAGCCATCCCGAGCGTCGCCATGCTGGCGGAGCTGGCGTCGCAGGTCCGGGTGCTGCTCAGCCGCTGATACGGAAATGAGAGGGGCCGCCAGGGGGATTGCCCGCCTGACGGCCCGTCATGACATGGTCAGCGATCGGAAACTGACCGGTTTCGGGAAATGGAACTCGCGCTTGCTTGCGCTGACCTATTCAGACACGCTCATGTCATCCGCGTACCTGAAAAAGCCTGAACAAGGCGGCGCTTTTGTCGCCGCTTAGCTGCGCATCCCCCGAACGGACTTGTCCGACCCTCTTGCTGAACCATGAGACATCGGATCACCTCCTTTCGCGCTGTTGAAGCCTGCGTAACCGGGGTTCTGTCAGACCAGACGCTTCGAAAACCATCGGCCACACAGGCAATGTGAGTCATGTGGCGTTGAGGATCAAGGCTTGTATTTTTATTTTTTCGAATCATACTATTCGCTTCGCCGCAAATCGGCGCGGGCTCAGCCCCAGCAGCCTTCAGCTCGCCGGGGCTACCCCCGGCAATCCTCTATCACCCGCGAAACTTCCGCCCAGGCCGGGATGGAGATTGGCCGCGTGCCCGGTGCCTCGATGACGAAGCGACCCCGGCTGAACGCGATCCTGTCGAATGTCGTATCGATGGCGGCGCGGGTCGCAACGGCATAGGGCGTGGCCGCGCCCGGCATCTGGCCCGCCATGACCGGCCACTGCGCATCGCCATAGCTGGTGTGGACCGTCATCTGCCCCACGATCTGCTCGGGCGCGCCGCTCGCCGCGCGGGAAACCGTGAGGCTATGGCTCGCGGTCTCGCAACGGATTGTGAGCTGCGCCGCCGCACCTGGTGCACCGTAACTGGCCAGCGATCCGCCGTCGACCCGGCGATAGCTCCAGTCGCCGGGGGCGACCGGCCATTCCTGCCAGTTCGCGGACAGGCGGGGCGCAGGCGCAGTTACGGGAGGTGGGGGCGGCGCCGGTTGCGGAGCGGGGGTGGGGGCGCAGGCCGCGACCATGAGCAGCAGCAGCGACGACGACGCGAAAGGGAGGATAGGGCGCATAGATCTATCCCGATAGACAAGGGGGCGGCCGCACTCAAGCGGCGTGCGGCATCAGGAACGACCAATCGGCCCGCCGCTGCGCCGGAGTTACTTCGGCTTGCGGAATTTGAGCACGAAACGGTCGGTCTTGCCGCGTATGGACGGATCGAACACCAGCTTGCTGTGATCGTCGTCCGGGTTGCGCAGCAGGTCGCTGGTCGCTTCGAGCACGAAGCCTGCTTTCTCGAAGTCCGCCTTCACCACCGCCGGGTCGATGCGATGCAGCTTGTTGACGATTTCGCGCGTGTTTCCGGGCAATCCGGCATGGTCGATGATGCCGACGATACCGTCCGGCTTCATCGCCGCATATAGCGCTGAGACATAGTCCGCCGGCTCCGAACGGGCGATTTTGTATTTCGCCGATTCCCAATATTGATCGTGATAGTTGAGATTGCTGATCGCGAAATCGATGCTGGCGGCGGGCGCGGTGAATTTCTCGAACGGATAGCGCGTCAGGCTGACGTTCTTCTCGCGGGAGAGGAGGGCGTTCCAAGTCGCGGTGCCCTCGCTGTCATTGTAGAACTGATCCGGCTCATAGGCGACAACATGCCCTTTTGCCCCCACGACACGCGCCATGATCTCTGCCCAATAGCCGGTGCCGGATACCAGATCGGCAGCGTGCATACCGGGCTTGAGGCCGAGGAAGGAGAGGATGGCGGCGGGCTTGCGGCTGGCGTCCAGCGTAACCGCCTCGGCCGGGCGGCCCGGCGCGCTGACCGCGCTGGCGATAGCGGACGCGCCTTCCGATGCCTGCCCCGCGACCGGGGAGAGGCTCAGCAAGGCAGCGGGGAGTAAAAGGGCGGATAGCTTGCGCATGACACTCTCCTCGATATGCGAATCGCTCGCATCAGGAGAGTAGAGTGCTGCCTTCGGGCCGATAGGTCAAATTCATGCCCAGCGGCGGATCAGGCTGTGCTGCATCTCGTCTGCGGTCTTCGCGACCGAGAGATTGGCGTCGTAGGTGAGTTTCGCGGTCAGCTGCTCGATCATCTCGCTGGCGAGGTCGATATTGGCCGCGCTGGCAGGGTCGACCGGGGATGCCGGGCCGGTGGTGGCGGGAGAGGCGCTCGCCCGCGCCACCCGCGCCGCGCTGGCGTCAAGCCGCGCGAGGCTGGCCCGCATTCCTGACAGCGATGATCCGATGGCGTCCATAAACCCTCCGCTCCGATTACAGCGGATATACTGGCGCGCTTTAAGGGACTGTGAGCGGACGTGGTTAGCGGCGGGGTAGGGATCAAAACTTCCGCTGTGTCTTTCCGAATCTCAATTTTCTGGTCCCCGGCTTGCCCTCGGTCGCGCGGCCAAGCGGGCGAGCGTTCGCTTGCGGATGGGCGGGCAGGCCCAGTTCGCTCGCCTCCAGCTGCTTGATTTCATCGCGCAGGCGGGCGGCTTCCTCGAATTCGAGATCGGCGGCGGCGGCGCGCATCTTCTTCTCCAGATCCTCGATATGGCTGCGCAGATTGTGGCCAACGAGATGCGGCGTGCTCTCATCGATCTCGACCATCAGGCCATCCCGGCTCGACACGTCGGCGATGATGTCGCCGATATTGCGCTTGATCGTGGTCGGCGTGATGCCGTGCGCCTCGTTATAGGCCTGCTGCTTCTCGCGCCTGCGCCCGGTTTCGGCCAGCGCGCGTTCCATGCTCCCGGTGATGCGGTCGGCATAGAGGATTACCCGCCCGTCAACATTGCGCGCCGCGCGGCCGATGGTCTGGATGAGGGAGGTTTCGGAACGCAGAAAGCCTTCCTTGTCCGCGTCCAGTATGCCGACGAGGCCGCACTCCGGAATGTCCAGCCCCTCGCGCAGCAGGTTGATGCCGACGAGCACGTCATAGACGCCGAGGCGCAGGTCGCGGATCAGCTCGATGCGCTCCAGCGTCTCGACATCGGAGTGCATATAGCGGACCTTGACCCCCGCCTCGTGCATGAACTCGGTCAGATCTTCGGCCATGCGCTTGGTGAGGGTGGTAACGAGGGTGCGATAGCCTTTCTGCGCCGTCAGCCGCGCCTCGTGGATCATGTCCTGCACCTGATCTTCCACTGGCCGGATTTCCACCGGCGGATCGATAAGGCCGGTCGGGCGGATCACCTGCTCGGTAAAGACGCCGCCGGTGCGCTCCAGCTCCCAGGGGCCGGGCGTCGCCGAAACCGAAACCGTCTGGGGGCGCATCGCATCCCACTCGTTGAAGCGCAGCGGCCGGTTGTCGATGCAGCTCGGCAGGCGGAAGCCATATTCCGCCAGCGTCGACTTGCGCTTGTGGTCGCCGCGCGCCATCGCGCTCAGCTGCGGAATGGTCTGGTGGCTCTCGTCGACGAACAGGATCGCGTTTTCGGGCAGATATTCGAACAGCGTCGGCGGGGGCTCGCCGGGCATGCGTCCGGTGAGGAAGCGCGAATAATTCTCGATCCCGGCGCAGCTTCCAGTGGCGGCGATCATTTCGAGGTCGAAGTTGGTGCGCTGCTCCAGCCGCTGCGCCTCCAACAGCTTGTTCTGCGCGTTGAGGTCCGCGAGGCGCACGGCCAGCTCGGCCTTGATGCCCTCCATCGCCTGCTTCAATGTCGGGCCGGGGGTCACATGGTGGGAGTTGGGATAGACGGTGATATAATCGAGCTTCGCGGAAGTCTTGCCGGTGAGCGGATCGAACTCGGAAATCTCCTCGATCTCGTCGCCGAAGAAGGAGATGCGCCACGCATTGTCCTCATAGTGCGACGGGAATATCTCCAGATTGTCGCCGCGCACGCGGAAGGTGCCGCGAAAGAAGGCGGCATCGTTGCGCTTGTACTGCATGGCGACGAGCTTGCGGATGATCTCGCGCTGGTCCTCGACCTGGCCTTTCTTCAGGGAGCAGGTCATCGCCGCATAGGTTTCGACCGAGCCGATGCCGTAGAGGCAGGAGACGGACGCGACGATCAGCACATCATCGCGCTCCAGCAGCGCGCGGGTGGCGGAGTGGCGCATCCGGTCGATCGCCTCGTTCACGCTCGACTCCTTCTCGATATAGGTGTCTGAGCGTGGTACATAGGCCTCGGGCTGGTAATAATCGTAATAAGAGACGAAATATTCGACCGCGTTTTCGGGGAAAAAGCTCTTGAACTCGCCATAGAGCTGCGCGGCGAGGATCTTGTTGGGCGCGAGAACGAGGGCCGGGCGCTGCACCGCCTCGATTACCTTCGCCATCGTGAAGGTCTTGCCCGATCCGGTGACGCCCAAGAGCACCTGATCCTTCTCGCCCGCATTGGCGGCCTCGACCAACTCCTCGATCGCGTGAGGCTGATCGCCCGAGGGGTGATATTCCGACACCAGTTTGAACAGCCTGCCGCCCTCGACCTTCTCCGGCCGGGCCGGGCGATGGGGGATGAAGCTCTGGCCGGTCTCGGGCTCGGCAAGCGAGGTGCGGATCTGAATCGTCATCCGCCTATATTGGGATGTCGCCGGGCGGATAACAATCTCCGCCCGGGATTATGTCAGATTGGGGCGGGAACAGTTCTGCCGAGCATATGGGCCATCTGCTCGTTCCGCACCTTGCGCTGATAGGCTAGCGCCGTGAGAGCGCCAAGAACCATGAACATGAAGGACGCATTGTCTTCCTGCGCGAGAACGATGCGGGAGGTGAGCCATGCCGCGATCGTCACCGCGAAGGGCATGGCATAGCTGGCCTCTTCCTCGCGGGCGTCGAATGCCAATCTCATGCCCTGCACCAGCATATAGGCGAATATCCCGACATAGCAGATAAAGCCGAATGCCCCATAGTTCAGCGGGATCGACAGCAGGGAGCTGTCGATGGACATCTCCCCTGCCTGGTTGCGGAAGTCCAGCGCCCGGCCACCTTGGGCCGGACCATAGCCGAACAGCGGGCGGTGGATAAAGACGGAGGGGAATTTGGCCGCCTGCGCAAGCCTGCCCTCGGTGCTGCCGTATGTGGATTGCCCGCCCATCCACATCTCGCGCAGCCTGCCGATAAAGAGCATCGCCATCGCGAATACCGTGAGCGCGGCAGGGTAGCTCAAGGCTATCATCGGGCCGAACAGGCTGTCCTTGCGGGTGCGCCAGAAGCGGATGGACCAGATGAAGCCATAAATGCCGTGGGTGACCATGATGCCGACTATGCCGACGCGCGCCTGGGTCAGAATGATGGCATTGATGACGAGGACATCGCACACCACGACGATCAATTTATACAGCCGGTTCCGCCCGACCACCAGATATTGCAGGAAGAACGGAAGGGTGAGCGACATGAATTCCGCAAAACAGAGCGAAACGGAAAATGTCCCCGTCACCCGGTAGTCGCCCTCTCTGAACACGGGGCTGAGCAGGCGGATCATCGCCGGATCGCTGACGGTGAGAAAGGACGGAATGTGCTTTGCCCACAATATGCCCTGATTGCGGTATTCAAATAGCGCAAGGATCGCCAATATGGTGGCGACAATGCGGATCAGATTGGAAAAGCGCAATATTTGTCCCGGCTTCGAGAGAATATAGGCCGAAATGAAGAACACACACGTCCAGGCCATCTGGTTCTTGATCATGCTCAGCGCCGAACCCGTGGGCTCGCGGGTTCCGATCATGGATAACAGCTGGGCGAGTATGAAGCCGTAAAAAAACTTCATGAACAAGGGGTAAGGCGAGATAATCGCCTTCATTTCCTGAATGAAGCGATGGGAGACCGACAGGCTCACCAGGAAAAAGAATACGGAGAGGAACAGAAACGCGCGCCGGATTTCGATCAATGGTGCGCCCGGAATCTGGATCGCCAGATAATAGGGCCATAAGATCAGGGCGATAAAATAGGCGAAGAACATCCGTGTCATCATCCGCGCGGGCGGATTTCCGGTTTCCGGCAGCATCCACACGATCAGGGCCGCCAGGAAAAGGATCGGCGATGCCATCATCGGCTTTGCGGAATCCGGCATCAGCGCGAACAGGAAGCCAAACACAAAATTAGCCGCGAAAAAGGCGATAATCCACCTGCGGCGCGCTTTGGGGGAGAGCAAATCCCGATGATAATCCGGAAGCACAGCATAGCTGATATTGGCCGGTGCTGTTCGGCGCCGCTTCCATTTCAGTACCATGTCGCCGAGCATCATACCATCCTTCGAAATCGCGAGCTTCAGCCCTATCACAATCATTCCGCAACGATTTGCAATTACCGCTTTGCCCGATAACCCCGGGTAATTACAACAGTGTTGCCTTAATGTTCGTAAATGCAGGATCCAAATCGCATGAATAGTGCTGACGCTGCGGCTTCCGGTGGCTCAACGGGCGGGCGGGACTATCTTCACGACGTCACCATCGCAAAGGGGCTGGCGATATTTCTGGTGGTGTTCGGCCATATCGTGACCGGCCCGCCGCCCCAGGGCAATGAATGGTACAACGTCATTCGTACCGCGCTGTACGCGTTTCACATGCCGTTCTTCATCTACCTGAGCGGCTATATCTTTTTCTACACCGATTCCCCCGGCCGGGCGCGAGCCAATTTCGGCGCTTTTGTCGTACGCAGGGCGGAACGGTTGCTGGTGCCTTTTCTGCTGTTTGGCCTGCTCATAATCGCGGGAAAACACGCTGCCCGGCACTTCATTCATGTCGACAATGTCGCAGAGAATGCCGTGACCGATATCTTCAACCTGTTCTGGTTCACGGAAAACAGCGCGGCGAAATCCGTATGGTATGTGTTCGTCCTGTTCGAAATAACCATTTTCGCGATCCTTGCCCTGCGCATCGTGCGCTCTCCCCTGTTCTGGATGCTGCTCGCGCTCCCCTTGAGCTGGATCCTCATAATCTGGATGTATATTCCGGGCGCACCGCACCTCATGACTCCGGTGCTCTACCTCGACCGGTTTGTCCTCTACGTGGGATATTTTTTCGCAGGCGGCGTCGCCATTGCCCATCGCGAAAAATGGGTTGCGATGATTGATCGGCACCTGTGGTGGTTCTGGGCGCTGTTTATCGTTACCCTCGTCGCGACGCGTATTGCTGGTATATTCATGCTCTCCCTTATCGCCTGTGGGCTGACATCGATGCCCGCCTTGCACGGCCTTTGCCGCCGGGTATGGATGCAGCGGTCGCGGTTGCTGGAAATACTGGGGAAATACAGCTTCTCGATCTATCTGCTCAACACTATCGGGATCGGCCTGGCCAAGGGCATCTTGTTTCAGTTCATGAGCTGGAACGGTCCACGGTTTCTTGTCTTCCTGCCGGTTCTGCTGGCGGGAGGATTGATCGGCCCGGTCCTCGTCAAAACACAGATTTTCCGCCGCGTCCGCTATCTCGACAAGATAACGGACTGACAGGCGGCGGGCGGATTACGCCATTTCATATCCCAGCGCGGCGAGATCGACCGGGCAATAGTCCTGCAACAGCCGGTTGGTTGCGCCGAACTGTCCGGCGAAATGGGCGGAGATGGCATCCTTCAACCGCTTTTGCGCCGCGGCATCGCCGAGCTTCCACTTATACGCCGCGCGGTGGAGCAGGGTGCCGAGCCAGCCAAGCGGGCGGATCGCGTTGGGGCTGAGCGGCCCGGCGCGGAACAGGTTGGCGGTGCGAAGCAGTCTCATGCCGCTCGCTGGCGGGCTGACACCCTCGCGCGGCCTTCCATCCAGCGAAAGCTCGTCGGGCGCTTCCCCGCCAGTCACGAACCGGAACAGATGCCCCAGCCATGCCTTCCGGTCCGCAGCCATCAGTTCCTGCGGCAGTACCAGCACATTGTCGTGCCCGAACAGTTTGCCATAGCGCCGCGCCAGGCGGCCATAATGGATCACGTCGACGTTGAACCAGCCATAATTGGGCTCGGGCCGGTAACCAAGGAAATCCTCGATCGAGAGGCCGCCGCCGCGTTTGAGATACTGGATGTAGATCGAACGGGTGACGGCGAGCTGGGATCGGACGGTGAGCAGAATTTTTGCGGGCCCGCACGTTTCGGCCAATCGCTGCGCCACCACATTGCTGAGCCGTGATCCGGTGAACATCTCTCCCGACAGGGTTTCGGAAGAGATTACGTCGATCAGCGGGCTGTTGGCCGGGCTGCGGGCCGCTGTGACCTCCCGCGCCGTATCCCCGGCGGAAAACACAAGGTCATGCGGGCGGATGAACAGCCGGTCGATCTCTTCGTGATCGAACAGCATGTGAAATGCGCGGGTGTCGCTGAACACCTGTTGTTGCAACCATGTCGTTCCGGTCTTGTGAAAACCGGGGTGAATCAGCAAGGGCATTTGCGGCTCCCGAACAGGGTCCGTCCGGCCTCTAATCTCCGTTCGTTACCATTCCCCTTCACGAGCCGCTGTTCCCCAGCAGCCGGGCCTGCAAGGCGCTGTCCGGGCGGCGGCGCGAGGGCTTTGCCTTGAGCCATGCCTCTATCAGCGCGGCTTCATTGATGCGGCCATGCTGTTCCGCTCGGTTGCCGCTCTGGTTCACCTCGCTGCCCACGACGAGAAATTTGGAGGCGCTGTTGTTGCGCAAGGTCAAGCCGTTGCTGCCGTTGATCCGGATCCAGGACTGGGGCCGGTCGGGATAGTTCACCACCTGATTGCCCTCGATGGCGCCGCCCGTCACGCAGCAAACGGCGATGCCGTTATATAGGCCGCCCAGCACCAGATTGTCGCGGATCTCGACGTTACGGAACGCCATGTTGTTCTTGACGTCGCGCAGGAAGACCCCCTGCATCGGCTGGCCACCGCCGCGAACGACCAGATTGTCGTGGATGGCTATATTTTCCAGCGTCGTCGCCCTAGGCGTGGACCAGAGCTGCATCGCGTCGGGGTGATCCGCGGCGGCTGGATGGAAGTCGGTGAAGAGATTTCCGCTTATTTCCGCGTTAGAAATATCGCCGCCGTGCACGCCGTCGGACCGTATGTCCGTGAATTCGTTGTTCTGCACCCTGATGCCGTCAAGCGCGAGCATACCCATGCCGTTGCGCAGATTATGGAACCGGCTGTTGGATATCGTCACCTGCTTGCTGTTGCGTACCATCAGCGCGGTGATGCGATAGGCGGCGGCCTTGTTGTCGAGCGGCCCGTGAATATTGAGCCGGTCGAGCGTGATCCTCTCGCTGCCGAGGACGATGAAGGGGAAGCTGATCCGGCCTTCGCCCTGACCTTTGCCCCCAGCTTCTCCCCCGCCTTCCCCATTGCCTTCGCGCCCGCGTTGTTCTCCCTCTGGCGCGGCGTTGCCTTCCGTCTGCGGCGCGCCCGCGCCCGCCTGCTCGAAACGCCTGCCGGCGGCTTGCCGTGCCTCGCGGTTCTTCATCCACTGGGCGCGCAGTTCGGCCTTGCTCATGGGTTTTTCGGCGGTTCCATTGCTCCCTTCTTCCTCAGCCTCGCCTGCGGCAAGGGGCGGGGCCGCGCTGGCATCTGCCGCCAGCTCTATTCCACGCAGCGTTATGCCGGCGCTCTGGCGAATGATGAGGCGCGTGAACACCGCAGGGCGATCGGGGTCGGCCGAGGTGATGACGACCTCGCCCTGTTTGACGATATTGCCCAGGCCCACCTGCGGATAGACGCCCGGCGCAACGCGAATGACGTCGCCGTCCGCCGCGTTCTCGACCGCACGGCGCAACTCCTGCTCCGAGCTGACCACTGCGCCCTTGCCGACGGGCAGGCCTACCTGCGTTGCCGCTGCATGAAGCGCGGACACTGCGCGCGCGCCATAGCTCTGCTCGTTGCCCCATTGATCGATGGCCTCTTCCGCCGGAGTCTTGTGGCTCGTGATGAGAACTGCGGCGATCGCGGGTGCGCCGATCGCCAACACGGCGAGGATCGCGCCCTTCCCGTAAAGAAAGCGCTTCAAGCCATTCCTGCGTGACGGATCGATCATGTGCCTTGTCCCATCTAGCGCGTCCCGCCTGGCGTTGCCT
The DNA here is from genome assembly GCA_022652485.1 of Sphingobium sp. Classification (GTDB taxonomy): domain Bacteria; phylum Pseudomonadota; class Alphaproteobacteria; order Sphingomonadales; family Sphingomonadaceae; genus Sphingobium. Next base: position 84,112 of record JALCRK010000002.1, on the reverse strand, counting down.
GACGGGGCGTCTCTAACACTACCCATTGAATTTGCGACCGACAACGCGAAACGCCAATGGATTTTTCATCCTCCCCCGCTATGCACTATGCGCATGGCGAGCGGCAAGACACCATGCGGAATAGATCACCATGTCTGAACCTGTGCTGATCCACCCCGGTTTTCACAAGACCGGCACGACCTATTTGCAGGAGGTGGTGTTCGCGGACGGCGAAAACTTCGCTCAGCCCTGGCCCCGTCAGCTGATTTACGATCACATCGTCGATCCGCACGAGTTTGCCTTCGATGCCGAGGCAAGCCGGGCGGCTTTTGCGGCGCTGCGGGCGCAGGTTCCCTCCGGCGCGCTCCCGGTCCTGTCGGAGGAGGGGCTGTGCGGAAATCCCTTCAACGGTGCGCGGGAGGCGGGGATTCACGCGCGCAAGCTGAAGGCGGTGTTCGATAACGCCTATATAGTCCTGACGGTCCGGGCGCAGCCGGGGATGCTTCGCGCGGTTTATATCCAGTATCTCAAGGCCTCGGGGCGCCGGGCGCCGAACACTTTCTATCATCCGCCACGCTACCCCGAATTTTCCGCCTTCGATCCCGATATCTATCGCTATGACCGGCTGGCGGACTGCTATGCTGCGCTCTTCGGCAAGGACAGGGTGCTGGTGCTCCCCCAGGAATTGCTGCAACGCGATGAACAAGAGTTCGTCGCGCGGATCGCACGTTTCACCGGCCGCTCGATCAATCCCGGCATGCGTGGCGAAAGGAAGGCCGAGGGCCGCAATATCAGCCCCTCTCCCGCCGGAGTTCCGTTCCTCCGGTTCGGCAATCATTTCCTTTCCGGCCCCTTCAACGAAAGCGGGATGGGGGGGGCGCTCAAAGGTTTTGGCCCCCTGTTTCGGAGTCTGGGATACAGAAAAACGCCCTTTTTCTCGAACAAGGCGCAAGAATTCCGGGAGCTGATCGGCAATTTTTCCGGAAGGTTCGCGGAAGCCAACCGCCGCCTCCAGGCCTATTGCCCCGTCGACCTGAAGGCGCTGGGGTACGAAATGGACGAATAGCTTCCGCGAGTGAAGCGAATGTCCGTCAGCTCCATCTCCAGGTAGATTGACCTCTAAAGGGAGAGAAAAACGCGGTAAAGCGTTGGCGATCATGCCGCTTCTGCAAAAATCTTGTGTTGCAATGCGATAAAATTCACCGCATATTAACCATAAGGGTCAAGATTTGAACCCAGTTAAGCTATTCATCCAGGGAGTTGCGCTATGAAGTTCATGCGGAAAATTGCGGGAGCCGCGGTTGCGGCCACTCTCGCGCTCGGTGCTTCGTCGGCCGCCAGTGCCGCCACGCTCGTTATCCCCTTTGGCAATACGCCCGGCACTTCGGGCGGCTTCTCGGATGTCTATACCTTCAGCTTCCCGACGGCGGGCAAGGCCTCGATATCCATCAATTCCGCCATCTCCGGTTCGCTGACCAACGTGAATTTCCTGCATAATGGCGTCATTTTCAACGGCACGCCGCTTGCGGTCATTTCCAAGGGTGCGGTCGAGCTGCTCCAGCTCGTCAACCAGCCGGTAGCCGCTGGCCTGCAGACTCTCACTATTAAGGGTTCGGCACAGAAGCTCGGCAGCTATACCGGAACGATCAGCTTCGCCTCGGTTCCGGAGCCCGCCACCTGGGCGATGATGATCCTCGGCATGGGCGCCATCGGTTACTCGATGCGCCGCCGCGCGGAAAAGCCCGCCTTCGCCGCTTGATTTGGCGGCGGCTTTGTCCGCCTGCCTATACGATATGTGACGGCCGCTCCTCCCAGAGGGGCGGCCTTTTCGTTGCGTGCGCTTGTCTGCCGTAAACGTCCGACGAGCCGGTTAGTGATGGTTTTAGCCGCGTACCCTTATGACTAGGCAAATATCGCTTATGTCATTACACAACCCCTCGGGCCGCCTTGATAAAAAGGGTTTTTATGAACGTCGCTGAAGGCAGCGCTTCCTCCACGATTGTCGGCGCGAGGGCGCTGGCGATCTTCCTGATATCGCTTCTGCCTCTCGCGGTGTCGCCGGTCATTCCGATGATCGACTTCTACAATCATGTCGCGCGCTATTTCGTGCTGACCCACATCCAGGATTCCGCCGCCCTCCAGGATAATTACGCGGTGGCCTGGAAGCTGCTTCCCAATCTGGGCCTAGATGTTCTCGCATTGCCGGCGTTCCGGCTGCTTCCTCCTCTTGCTGCGGCGAAGGCGATCATCATTTTGATCTTCGCCGTGCAATTTGGCGGGGTTCTGGCGCTCAACAGGGCGCTCAACGGGCGCATGAGCATTGCTGCCGCCCTGCTCGCCGGTATCCTGCTCTACAGCTATATCTTCATCTGGGGCTTCGCCAATTTCCTGCTCGCTAACGGACTCAGCTTCTGGTGTTTGGCGCTATGGCTAAAGCTGCGAGAGCGCAATCTGTGGCTGGCGGCTATGGCCTGCTCTGGTTTCGCGGTGCTGATTTTCCTGTGCCACGGCTTCGCCTTCGCGCTCTATGGCATCATGCTCGCCTTGCTGGAGTTCGGGCGCTGGCGGCTGTCCCAGCGGCGCCGCATTGCCGATCTGACAAAGTCGGCGCTTGCGGTGGGCGTGCAGGCCGTCGTTCCCGCGATCCTGTTCCTCGCGACTCCCACGGCCCATGCCGGGCCGTCGGCCGATGATATCGTGTCCGGCCACCGCGCGCCCGAGTTGCTGATAAACCGCGTCGCGGAAATCGCCGCCTATCAGGCAAGCGCCATCGTGCGCGTTGCCAACAGCCCCTGGCTGGCGCTGGATGTGGCGAGCTTCGTGGTCGTGGCGGGGCTTTGCATATGGGGTGTTCGCCGCGGCGTCATCCGCATCTCGCCAACGGCATTTCCCGCGCTGGCGGTGATTGGCCTGCTCTGTGTGGTGACGCCGCCATCGCTCTTCGGCGTGGGAAAGATATCGGACCGGGTGCCTCTGGTCGGTGCGATGCTGCTGGCCGCGAGCCTTGGCAGCGGCCGGAGAGGAGCAGTCAAGGGACTGTCCGGGCCGGTTGTGGGTCTGGCGCTGCTCCTCCTCGCCCGCATTGCCGCCAACATAATCGCTTTTGCCCCCTATCGCGACGATTTCCGTGATTTTGTCGCCGTGATGGAAAAGGTGCCGTCCAACGCGATCGTCGGCGCCGCCAGTCCGCCGGAAGGGAGGGAGCGCAACACGCTCACCCGGCGTTGTGAAATGTATGGCCCGTTGGTAGTGCCGCTATTCGGCCATCCGGCGCCGTTGTTCGCCAACCCGACGCAGCAGCCGCTGGCGCTCAAGGGTCCGCTTGCCGATCTGACGGGCCGATCCAAGCAGGCGAGCGATTCGCATGACGATCCGCTCGCGGCGAAGCAATCCAGCTTCCGTTACTATATCGCCTGCGGTTATCCCGACGCGCGCATCGCCGGATTCAGAACCTTGGCGCAAAAGGGCCGGTTCCTGTTGCTGGAGAAGCCATGAACCTGGAGAGGGTGGGCGCTGTAGCCAGGAGCATGAAGACGCATCCGGCCTATGCGCCGATGACCCAGTTCGTGCGCTTCGGGCTGGTGGGCGTGTTTGTGACGCTGGTCAATTTCGGGGTGTACTGGGCGGGGATCAAGCTGTTCGCCCTTGATCCCAACCTGACCTGGGCGGTCGGCTTCGTGGTCGCGTTCCTGGTGGGGTATCAGCTCCAGAGCAAATGGAGCTTTGCCGGACACGGTTCGGAACGCAAGGCGCTGGTGCATGGCTCGCGCTATCTGATCGTCGCGCTGGTGGGGTTTGCGATCAACAGCCTGTGGGTATGGCTTTGTGTGCGGTGGATGGGTTTCCCCACCTGGTCGCCTTTGCCTTTGGTCTTGTTTGTAACGCCGCTGCTGGTATTTCTGCTTAACCGGGCCTGGGTATTCAAGTGACCGAACCGGCTGAAAATACGGGGTTTGGGGAATGAAGATGGCAAGCACAAGCCCTCTGGTCAGTGTCATCGTGCCGGTGAAGAACGAGGAAGACGCGATCGATATTTTTATCGCCCGTGTCGGCGGTGTGCTGGATGCGCTCAACGAGCCGGATGGATGGGAAATCCTCTTCGTTGACGACGGGTCGACGGATGCCACGCTCGCGAAGATGATGCTCGCCAACCGGGTCGATGCGCGCGTGCGCGGCATCTCGCTTTCGCGCAACTTCGGCAAGGAGGCGGCATTGACCGCCGGCCTCGACCATGCGCGTGGGCAGGTAGTGATCCCGATGGACGTTGATATGCAGGATCCGCCGGAGGTGGTGGGCCCGATGCTGGCGAAATGGCGTGAGGGTTACGAGGTCGTCTATGGCGTGCGGGCGAACCGGGCGAGCGATCCCTTGCCCAAGCGTATCACGGCGGACTGGTATTATCGCGCGCACAACTGGATCAGTAACGACAAGATCCCCGAACATGCCGGTGATTTCCGCCTGCTCGACCGCAGGGTCGTCGATGTGATCAAGGCTCTGCCAGAGCGCAACCGCTTCATGAAGGGGCTGTTCGCATGGAGCGGCTTCCGCTCGGCGGCGGTGGAATATGAGCGGGCCGAACGCACGGTGGGCACCACCAAGTTCAATTATTGGAAGCTCTGGACGCTGGCGCTCGACGGTATCACGTCGGGTTCGACGGTGCCGCTCAAGATCTGGAGCTATCTCGGCGGGTTCATCGCGCTTCTGGCGCTGCTCTACGCGTCCTTCATCGTCATTCGTACGCTGATTTTCGGCACGGACGTCGCGGGCTATGCCTCGCTGATTGTCGCCGTCCTGTTTCTGGGCGGGTTGCAGCTGTTGTCGCTAGGGGTGCTGGGCGAATATGTCGGGCGCATTCTCGTCGAGGTGAAGCAGCGACCGGTCTATATCATCCAGCAGCATATCGGGGAATAAGGCTTAGCGCTTCTATTAGGGCGTGCGCAATTAAGGACTGGTCGACGGGGCGATCCAGGGGGAGGCATGAAGGAAAAATTCGAGGCGCTGGATGGCTTGCGCGGATTGGCCGCGCTCTCCGTCGTGCTGCTGCATCGCCGGGCATGGTTCGGGGGCGACACTTTCTTCGGCCATTCCCATCTCGCGGTCGATTTCTTCTTCATGCTGAGCGGTTTCGTGATCGCCCATGCCTATGGCGGCCGCGCGGGCGAGAAAGGCTCTTTCCTGCCGTTCGTGAAGGACAGGGTCATCAGGCTGCATCCGATGATCCTGCTCGGGTCCGCGCTGGGCCTGATCGTCCTTCTGGGCGCCATTCATTCCGGGACGATGGAACGGCCGCCCCACCCGGTCCTCACCTATCTGTTCGGTTTCATCCCTTTGCCTGCCACATGGGCCGCTCACCCCTTTCTCGTCGATCCGCCCACCTGGTCGATCTTCTGGGAACTGATTGCGAATTTCCTGTTTGCGCTGGTGGCGGCACGCCTGACGAACCGGCTGATCGCCGTGATCATCATCCTTTCGGCTATCCCACTGCTGTACGCCTGCCTGATGGTGCCGGGCCTGTTTGCGGTGGGCGCGGAAAACGAGAATCTGTGGTATGGCCTCCCGCGCGTCCTGTTCTCGTTTTTCATCGGGGTGGCTCTCCTGCGGTTTTACCGCGAAGGCCGCCTGCCGTGGCTGCGCATGAAATGGTCGGGCGTTCTTCTCCTGATCGCGAGCTTTACATGGCTTCCGCCCAAGTCTTCCGCCGCGGCATGGTTCGACCCTCTGGTGATCAGCCTGCTCTATCCCGCCATCATCCTGTCGACCGCGCGATGGCAGCCCACCGTGACGTGGCCCGCGCAGCTGAGCGGAGCATTGTCCTACCCGCTTTATATCCTGCACGAGCCGGTGCTGAAGCTCATCAGCGCGATGTTGATCGTCACGCAAATTTATACGGCGGGAGACCCTGGCCCGATCCAGGGAGCAGCGCGCATTTTCGCCACGATCCTGATCGCGTGGGTCTGTCTGAAGCTCTATGACGAACCCGTGCGCAGATGGTTGAGATCCCGGTTCGGATCACGGCCCGATACACCGATCGCCCACGAAACCAGGAAATTATTGTCATAGGTGCTGCGCGCTGTTCACATCAACCGGCCGCCCTCAACAGCACAAGCGGCCGTGGACCCCGAATCTCTCTCCTGAGCGAGCCGTTATTTGTCGTCGTCGCCATCATCCTTGACGCCCACGGTGGGGACGTCGATGGTTTCCTTCTTGCTACCCACGACGACTTCCTTGGAATCGACGTCAACCGCCGGCAGCTCTCCGCCCTTGGCGGATACGTTGACGTCCGGCAGCGCGCCCTGCTTCACATCGGCCTTCCAGAACCCGGTCGCGAACAACACGCCGATAACCAGCAGGGCCAATATGACGATGATCGCTATCGTGCGCCCCGCGCCGGAGCGGCGCTCGACATAGACCCCGTCCGTCCCATCCCGATTGACGACTCTCTCTTCACGAATTTCTGCCATGTCGTATCTCCTCTGTCTGGGGTACAAACAAAGGGAGCGCTCTCAAGTTCCCGAGAGATAGGGACCGATGAAGATGACAGGCTCAGTTGGCGGACTTGGTAATGTCCACTTTCTCCACCCACTCGGGATAGAAGCTCGGCTCGCGGTTGGACCAGCCGATCGCGGTCGCAGCGGCCTCGCTGATGGATTGCAGCAGCGCGCGGCGCCTGTCGGGATGGAGGTTGGGCAGGCTGGCGGCGGCGCAGAACGCGCCCGGCAGCCACGGTCTGGCCCCCGCGCCGAGCAGCCGCTCGTACAGGAAGCGGTATGCGGAGAAGCTGGAAAGACGCTCCTGGCCTAGGTCGAACGCGGAGATCGAGATCAGCGGAGCCATGAAAGGTTCCACCTGATCGAGGCCGCTGTCATCCGGCACCATCGTGCGCAGTTCCTGGATCCGTTCATACACGCGGGACTGCGCGCGGATGCTCGCGGCCTCCACCACGTCGCGGCACCAGAGGTCCATCGCGTCGGCACGATGAAAGGCAACGTCGAGCGAACGCCGGATATAGCGCTGGGTAGCGGCGGGAAAGCTGGCGAACTCGCGCATTTCTGCCAAGGTAATGGTGCCATCAGATGGCCTGGCATTGATACCCATCGATACGTCTCCGAACTATGCAACCCGGACTATCCGCCTTCATGCGCCCAAAGCGGTTAGCAAAGGCTTAAGCACATGTTGTCTGCTATTCATATCGCGGTTTGGAGGGGGCGCAATATCAATTGTTGCGCTGCAGCATAGAATGCGACGATCGGAAATAAAGGCGCCCCCGGGCAAGGGATGTCCGGGGGCGCATCCTGCATGCTGTCGGGCACTTTCAGGATCTCGAAATTTGAAAAATCGTTGGGCGCGGGTGTCGCCATAAGACGACAGAATTTCGCAGAACAAGCCCCCCGGCCAACGACCGCCAGCATTACACTGGCGAATCGCGGGTTTCGTAGCGCAAACCCTCCGCGCGCGCGAGGAAAAAATTGTGAAAATCGGACATCCCCTGCCTTCCGCAGCGTCATTGCATCCCGTGACGAATTGGGAATTGGGGTGATTGCGCTCGGGCCGATCGGAACATATATCGAACGAAACGATTTCCAGGAATCGGTGCTTCCTGACATCCGGAGCGATAGTACGGACCATCATGCTGACCCACATCAAGGTGCGCGGCGCGCGCGAACATAATCTCAAGGGCGTGGACATCGATCTGCCGCGTGACAAATTAATTGTCATCACCGGCCTAAGCGGGTCCGGCAAATCGAGTCTGGCTTTCGACACCATCTATGCCGAAGGCCAGCGGCGCTATGTCGAGTCGCTGTCCGCCTATGCGCGCCAGTTCCTCGAAATGATGCAGAAGCCCGATGTCGAGCATATCGATGGCCTCTCGCCCGCTATCTCCATCGAGCAGAAGACGACCAGCCGCAACCCGCGCTCCACTGTCGCCACCGTCACCGAGATATACGACTATATGCGCCTGCTGTGGGCGCGGGTCGGCGTGCCCTATTCGCCCGTCACTGGCGAGCCGATTAGCGCGCAGACGGTGAGCCAGATGGTCGACCGGGTGATGCAGCTTCCCGAAGGCACCCGGCTTTATCTGCTCGCGCCGGTGGTGCGCGGGCGCAAGGGCGAGTATCGCAAGGAGCTGGCCGAGTGGCAGAAGGCGGGCTTCACCCGCGTCCGCATCGACGGCGAATTCTATGGCATCGAGGAAGCCCCGGCGCTCGACAAGAAATACAAGCACGACATCGAGGTGGTGGTCGACCGTATCGCGGTGAAAGATGACATCGCCACCAGGCTTGCGGACAGTTTCGAGACTGCGCTGCGCCTTGCTGACGGCCTCGCTTATGTTGATCTGGCGGATGGCACCGTGGCGGAACTCCTCTCCCCCTCCCCTTCAGGGGAGGGGGCCGGGGGGCGGGGGAACCCGTCTCAAACCCCTGCGTCTGGACAACCCCACCCCAACCCTCGGATCGAGGCACGTGACTCGATCCGACCTGAAGGGGAGGGGCTAGGAAAGATGAAAGGCGCGGGCATCCCGCCCAACCGCATCGTCTTCAGCGAGAAATTCGCCTGCCCGGTTTCCGGCTTCACGATCCCGGAGATCGAGCCGCGGCTGTTCTCCTTCAACGCCCCCCAAGGCGCCTGCCCGGCTTGCGATGGCCTCGGCGAAAAGCTGCTGTTCGACGAGCAGCTGGTGGTGCCGAATGAGGCGCTCTCGCTCAAGAAGGGCGCGATCGTCCCCTGGGCGAAATCAAACCCACCCAGCCCCTATTATATGCAGGTGCTGGAAAGCCTCGCCAAAGCCTATGGCTTCTCGCTGGAGACGCCTTGGCAAGACCTTCCGGGCGAAGTGCGCCTCATCATCTTGCACGGCACCGGCGGCAAGCCCGTGCAGCTCACCTTCAAGGACGGGCGCAAGGAATATAGCGTCAACAAGGCGTTCGAGGGCGTGATCGGCAACCTAAATCGCCGCATCCTGAGCACCGACAGCGCGTGGATGCGCGAGGAGCTGTCCAAATACCAGACCGCGCAGCCGTGCGAGACATGCCACGGCGCGCGCCTCAAGCCCGAGGCGCTCAGCGTCAAGATCGCGGGCGAAGACATCTCGATCAGCACGCGGCGTTCGGTGGTCGATGCGCTCGCCTTCTTCCAGGCGATGCCGGAGCATCTGACCAACCAGCAGAACCAGATCGCCCGCGCGATCCTCAAGGAGATCATCGAGCGGCTGGGCTTCCTCAACAATGTCGGCCTCGATTATCTCAATCTCGATCGTACCTCCGGCACCCTCTCCGGCGGCGAGAGCCAGCGCATCCGCCTCGCCTCCCAGATCGGCTCCGGCCTCTCCGGCGTGCTCTACGTGCTCGACGAGCCAAGCATCGGCCTGCACCAGCGCGACAACGACATGCTGCTCGCGACATTGAAGCGCCTGCGCGACCTAGGTAACACCGTGCTGGTGGTCGAGCATGACGAGGACGCGATCCGCGCCGCCGACTATATCGTCGACATGGGGCCGGGCGCGGGCGTGCATGGCGGCGAGGTGGTGGCGCAGGGCACGCTGGACGATATTCTCGCCACCTCCGGCAGCCTCACCGCGGATTATCTGAACGGCACGCGGGAGATCGCCGTGCCCGCCAAGCGCCGCAAGGGCAGCGGCAAGAAGCTCACCGTCCATAATGCCCGTGCTAACAACTTGACCGGCGTTACCGCGTCCATCCCGCTCGGCACCTTCACCTGCATCACCGGCGTTTCCGGTTCGGGCAAATCCAGCTTCACCATCGACACGCTCTACGCCGCCGCCGCGCGCACCCTCAATGGCGCGCGCATCATCGCGGGCGCGCATGACAAGCTCACCGGGCTCGAACAGCTCGACAAGGTGATCGACATCGATCAGTCGCCCATCGGCCGTACCCCGCGCTCCAACCCCGCCACCTATACCGGCGCCTTCACCAATATCCGCGACTGGTTTGCAGGGCTGCCCGAGGCGCAGGCGCGGGGCTACAAGCCGGGGCGCTTCTCCTTCAACGTCAAGGGTGGCCGCTGCGAGGCGTGCGCGGGCGATGGGCTGATCAAGATCGAGATGCACTTCCTGCCCGATGTCTATGTCACCTGCGAGGAGTGCCACGGCAAGCGCTATAACCGCGAGACGCTGGAGGTGAAGTTCAAGGGGATGAGCATCGCCGACGTGCTCGACATGACGGTCGAGGACGCGGTCGAGTTCTTCAAGGCGGTGCCGCCGATCCGCGACAAGATGGCGATGCTGGCGGAAGTCGGCCTGGGCTATGTCAAGGTCGGCCAGCAGGCGACGACGCTTTCGGGCGGCGAAGCGCAGCGCGTGAAACTCGCCAAGGAGCTATCGCGCCGCGCCACCGGCAACACGCTCTACATCCTCGATGAGCCGACCACCGGCCTCCACTTCGAGGATGTGCGCAAGCTATTGGAAGTGCTCCACGCCCTCGTCGAGCAGGGCAACAGTGTGGTGGTGATCGAGCACAATCTCGATGTCATCAAGACGGCGGACTGGATCCTCGATCTCGGCCCGGAAGGCGGCGTCAAGGGCGGCGAAATCGTCGCGCAAGGCACGCCGGAGCAGGTGGTGAAGGAGAAGAGAAGCTACACTGGGCATTATCTCAAGCCGCTATTGGAGCGCGAAAAGGCGGTGGCGGCGGAGTGACGCGATAGGGGTGACTCCTGTGGATAAGTTGTTGTGCCCGGTTGCCGGGGGCTTCGCCACCGACTAACCTCTCTCCATGCCCGCCGTATCCGCTCCCGCCCCGTTCGTTCCGCTGCGCATTTTCTCCAGCTATACGATGCTCGATGGCGCGATCGAGCCGAAGGCGATCGCGAAGCAGGCGAAAAAGCTCGGCTTCCCAGCCGCCGCGCTGACGGATCGCAACGGCCTTTACGCGGCAATGGCCTTTTCCGATGCGTGCAAGGGCGACGGGGTGCAGCCGATAGTCGGCGCGATGCTATGTGTCGCGCGGCCCGGCCGCCCGCCGGGTGCGGCGCCGGTGTATGACTGGCTGGCGCTCTATGCGCAGACCATGCGCGGCTACGACAATCTCTGCGCGCTTGTCTCGATGGCGCATCTTGACCGGCCGATCGAGGAGCAGGCCCATGTCGGCTTCGAGGCGCTCGCCGGGCGGACCGACGATCTGCTCTGCCTCACGGCGGGCGGGGAGGGGGCGTTGGCGCGGCTCTATGCCGAGGATCAGCCGGGCGCAGCCGCAGACTATTGCGCGGCGCTGGAAAAGCTGTTTCCCGACCGGCTCTATATCGAGATCTGCCGCCGCAACGATGCGACTGAGGCGCGGGCCGAGGATCGGCTGATCGATCTCGCCTATGCGCGCGGCCTGCCGCTGGTCGCGACCAACCCCACCTGCTTTGCCGAGCCGGGCTTTCACGAGGCGCATGATGTGATGCTGTGCATCGCGGACAGCGCCTATGTCGAGAGCGCGGACCGCCGCCGCTCGTCCAACGACGCGTGGATGAAGCCCGCCGCCGAGATGGAGCGCCTGTTCGCGGACTTGCCCGAAGCCATCGCCAATACGCTGGTGGTGGCGCAGCGCTGCGCAGTGATGGCACCCAAGCGCAAGCCGATCCTCCCCAGCCTCGCGGGCGATATCGAGGGCGAGGCGCAGATGTTGCGCGACATGGCGACCGCAGGGCTGGAAGCGCGGCTGGAGAAGGCCGGGATCGCCGACGAAGCCGCGCGCCAGCCCTATCTCGATCGGCTGGAGTTCGAGCTGGGCATCATCATCCAGATGGGCTTTCCCGGCTATTTCCTGATCGTCGCGGACTTCATCCAGTGGGCGAAGGCAAACGACATTCCGGTGGGGCCGGGGCGCGGCTCGGGCGCGGGCAGCGTGGTCGCTTGGGCGCTCACCATCACCGATCTCGATCCGCTCGCACTGGGCCTGCTTTTTGAACGCTTCCTCAATCCCGAGCGCGTGTCGATGCCGGACTTCGATATCGACTTCTGCGAAACGCGGCGCGGCGAGGTGATCCGCTATGTGCAGCAGAAATATGGCGCGGATCATGTGGCGCAGATCATCACCTTCGGAAAGCTCAAAGCCCGCGCGGTGTTGAAGGATACCGGCCGCGTGCTCCAAATGAGCTATGGGCAGGTCGATCGCCTTGCCAAGCTGGTGCCCAACCATCCGACCGACCCCTGGACGCTCGAGCGCACGATGAACGGTTCGAGCGAGTTCGTCGCCGAGGTGAAGGCGGACGGGCAGGTGAAGCGCCTCGTCGATCTTGCGATGCAACTGGAAGGCCTGCCGCGCCACAGCTCCACCCACGCAGCGGGCGTGGTGATCGGCGACCGGCCGCTCTCTCAGCTGGTGCCGCTCTATCGCGATCCGCGCTCGGACATGCCGGTGACGCAGTTCGACATGAAATATGTCGAGGGTGCGGGGCTGGTGAAGTTCGACTTTTTGGGCCTCAAAACGCTGTCCGTGCTGCAACGCGCGGTCGATCTGTTGAAGAAGCGTGGGGTGGAGGTCGATCTCGCCGCGCTGCCCTGGGACGACACGGCGGTCTATGATCTGCTCCAGCGCGGCGACACCGTCGGGGTGTTCCAGCTGGAATCGGAGGGGATGCGGAAAACGCTCGCCGCCGTCAGACCGACCAATTTTGGTGACATCATCGCGCTCGTCTCGCTCTACCGACCCGGCCCGATGGACAATATCCCGATGTTCGGCCGGAGGAAGAACGGGCAGGAGAGCATCGAATATCCGCACGAGCGGTTGGAACCAATTCTCAAGGAAACCTACGGCATCTTCGTCTATCAGGAACAGGTGATGCAGGCCGCGCAGATCCTCGCGGGCTACAGCCTGGGCGACGCAGATCTGCTGCGCCGCGCGATGGGCAAGAAGATCAAGGCGGAGATGGACGCGCAGCGCGAGCGCTTCGTCAAGGGCTGCGCCGAGGTGTCGGCAATTCCCAAGATCAAGGCCAACGAACTGTTCGACTTGATCGACAAGTTCGCAGGGTACGGCTTCAACAAGAGCCACGCGGCGGCCTATGCGCTGCTCGCCTATCACACCGCCTGGCTCAAGGCGCATCATCCGGCGGAGTTCTACGCCGCCTCGATGGCGTATGACATCCATTTGACCGACAAGCTAACGGTGTTCGTCGATGACATGCGGCGCACTGGTGTCGCGTGCCTGCCGCCCGATATCAACCGGGCGGGCGCGGATTTCACGGTGGAGCCCGTCGAAATGCCCGGCGACGATCCACGCCTCGGCTTCGCGGTGCGCTATGCACTCGGCGGCTTGAAGGGGGTAGGCGAGAAGGCGATGGAGCAGCTCGTCGAGGAGCGGGAGAAGAACGGGCCGTTCCTCTCGCTTGACGATTTCGCCGACCGGATCGAGCCGCGTATGCTCAACCGCCGCCAGCTCGAAAGCCTCGCGGCGGCGGGAGCGTTCGATGCTATCGATCCTGATCGCTCCGGGGTTCATGCGGCGGCGGAAACGATCCTCTCTGTCGCAGCAAGCGCGCACGAGGCACGCGAAAGCGGGCAGGGCGGTCTGTTCGGCGGTGAGGATACGCCCCATGCGGAAGTGCGCATTCCACCGCATGAACCCTGGTCCACCGCCACGCGCATGGCGCAGGAGAAGGACGCGTTCGGCTTTTATTTCTCAGCCCATCCGGTCGATCGCTACGCTCATATTGCGCAGGCGCGCGGCGCGCGCAGCTTTGGCGGGCTGTGCGCTCAGCCGCCCGCGACCAATTCCGAAGGCCGCGCGACTTCGGTGATGGCCGCGCTGGTCGAGGATGTGCGTTGGCGCGAGACGAAACGGGGCGCTCGCTATGTCTCTGCTACCTTTTCGGACAGCAGTGGGCAGTTTCAGGCGAGCTGCTTCGATGAGGCGGGGTGCAAGAAGATCGCCGAACTGGCCGAAGGCGGCGACTGCGCGCTGCTACAGGTTGAGCTGGAGCGACTGCCGGGTGAGGAGGTGCCCCGCGTCACGGTACGCGGCGTCCAATCGCTTTCCTCCGCCGCGAACGGGATGCGCATGGAGGTGTGGATCGATGTCGCCGACGCTTCTGCCGTGCCGCTGATCGCGGCGCTGCTCGCAGGAAACCGGGGCGGGCGCGGCGAGGTCCGCATCCGCGCACGGGCGGACGATGGCAGGATCGCGAGCCTGCGACTGGGACGGGATTTCCAGATCGACGCCGAAACGATCGAGCGCTTGGGCGCGCTTCCGGGCGTCGCGGGCGTGCAGATGCCCGCGCGGGAGCCGCTGCGGCTGGTGGGCTGATCCCGGCTTTCAGCGAATATCGATGCTGCGGATACCGTAGTCGATCCGGATGCCGACCCATTCCCCGATCAGCACCCGTCCGCCACGCCTGGGCGGACGTACCCGGAATTGCCAGGCTGCCGCCAGAACAGCGCGCGCGATATTCGATTTCTGGGGATATTCGTCGATCGCCACGCAATCCTCGACCCGATAGTCGGCGACAGTCCTGCAGGCGATCAGACCCCAGCCCGGCCCACTGGCGGTGGTAAGATAGCCGCTCAGCTCATTGTCGTAGGGTCGCCGGTACCATTGGGCAGCATAGAGCGGTTCGCCATTGGGCCCGGTGCCCGCCATGCGCGGCGTATCTCCGCTCGCGCCGTTGTCTGAAGGCCCCGTTGTCGATCTGGCGGGGGCGGGCGGTGCGGGCCGGGCGGGCATTCGCGAAATGTCGGACAGGGCCATGTCCTGCGCCGACATGGGGATGAGGGACGGAACAGGCTCTGCGGGCTTCGAATCGTCCGGCTGAGGCGGAGGATTTTCGGACCGTGGCGTCTGAACGCTTTCCTTGCTGGGGGCGGCCGCTTGCGTGGCCTTTTCCCTGGCAGCGGGCGGTGACAGCGTGAATGTCGACAGCGAAGCGCCGTCGGATCGGCGGGTGGGTGCAATATGGCCGAGCGTGAACAGCACCAGCACCAGCATGATTTCGAGCGCCAGCGCCAGCAGAAACGCCGCCGAACGCCGCCCGAGGTGCGCCTTCATCCGTTCAGGCAGTAATAAGCGGAGGCCACGCCTGTGGTTGCGCAAGGAAATGGACCGATGATCGCGGAGCGGAGGACGCGCTGTTATTGCTTGATGCCGAACAGCTTCGCCTTTTCCTCTTCGGTTTGCGGATCTCCCTTTGGATAGAGCGCATCCCGCGTTTCATAGGCCCGCTGGACAGCAGGCCGCGCGGCCATGGACTCGAACCAGCGCTTCACGTTCGGGAAATCGTTCAGATCCTGCTTCTGGTTCTCGTGCGGCACGATCCAGGGGTAGATCGCCATGTCGGCAATGGAATAGTCGTCCGCCACATGGACCCTGTCTGCGAGCCTGCGATCGAGCACACCATAGAGTCGCGCGGTTTCGTTGACGTAGCGATTAATCGCGTAGTCGATTTTCTCGGGTGCATAGATGTTGAAGTGGTGGTTCTGCCCGGCCATCGGCCCCAGGCCGCCCATCTGCCAGAACAGCCATTGCATCACCTCGTTCCGGGCGCGGATTTCGCGGGGGAGAAACTGGCCGGTCTTGTCGCCGAGATAGGTGAGAATCGCACCGCTCTCGAACACCGTAACCGGTTCGCCTCCATCCGCCGGATCAAGATCGCGGATCGCCGGAATGCGGTTGTTGGGAGAAAAGGAGAGGAAATGGGGATCGAACTGCTGCCCCTTTCCAATGTTCACAGGGAAAATCTTATGTTTCAGCGCGGTCTCTTCGAGGAAAATGGAAATCTTGAGGCCATTGGGTGTGGGCCAGCTGTGCAGTTCGATCATGATGTGCTCCTTGCCGCGTTGAGCCGGATTTAGGGCGTGGCGTACCATTCCGCCAGAGCAGGCATCAAAATAAGCTGGGTTGCGAGGCGTCGGGACGCCGAAACAGGTCGGAGCGGACATCCAGCGTCTTGTGGCCTAGGCCATACCGGGCGAGCGCCTTGCGGAACCGCACGCGGAAAAGCTCCGCCCACACGCCCTCGCCTCTCATTCGCGCATGGAAATCCGAGTTATTGTCCCTTCCGCCGCGAATGTCCCGGATGATCGTCATCACCTTGCCGGCGCGCTCCGGATAATGGGCTTCGAGCCAGGCGCGGAACAGCGGCGCAACCTCGTGCGGCAGGCGCACGATCATGTAATAGGCGCCATGCGCGCCTGCCTGCGCCGCGCGTTCCACGATTGCTTCCAGTTCGTGATCCGTGATGGCGGGCACCACCGGGGCAATATTGACGAAGGTCTGCACCCCGGCGGCGGCCAGTGCACGCACGGCGGCGAGGCGCTTCTCAGGATGCGCCGCCCGTGGCTCCAGCGTGCGGGATATGTCAGACGACAGGCTGGTAACGGAAATGGCGACCGCGACCAGATTGTGCCTGGCCATGTCGGCGAGCAGATCGAGATCGCGCAGTATCCGGTCCGACTTGGTGGTAATGACAAGCGGATGGCGGGCCTCCGCCAATATCTCGATGCACTGGCGCGTGATGCGCCATTGCGCCTCGATCGGCTGATAGGGATCGGTGTTTGTCCCCATCGCGAGGGGCCGGGGCGTATAGCCGCGCTTGCCGAGTTCCGCGCGCAGCAGCGTGGCAGCATTCGGTTTGGCGAACAGTCTTGTCTCGAAATCGAGGCCGGGGGAAAGGTCATGATAGGCGTGGGTCGGTCGAGCGAAGCAATAGATGCAGCCGTGCTCGCATCCGCGATAGGCGTTGATCGAACGGTCGAAGCCGATGTCTGGCGACTGGTTGCGGGTTATGATGGTTCTGGGATGCTCGATCGTGACGCTCGTCCGGCGTGGCGGAGCTGCACCGTCGATCTCAGGCAGCGCATCGAGCCAATCGCCGTCGACCTCGCGTTGGGGTAGGCCAAACCGCGTGCTGACATCGTTTTCGGTCGCGCCACGGCCTTTCGTCCTGCGTGTTGGCTTACGCTGTTGCATGACTCGAGAATAGGCGATAAATAAGAACAAATAAAGAACATTATGGAGGTATACGATGAGGGCGCGGATCAATTATCTTGAGCTCACCAGTGCCAGCACGGGCCGGTCAAAGGCGTTTTACACCGCAGCCTTTGGCTGGGATTTTACTGACTTCGGACCAGATTACAGCGCGACAACCAGCGACGATACCGATCTCGGTCTGACCGGAGAAGTGGATGCGGAGAGCGCGCCGGTGTTGCCGGTGATAGAGGTGACGGGGTTGGAGGTGGTGCGGGAGATCATCATCGCGCAGGGCGGACAGGTCGTAAAGCCGATCTTTGCTTTTCCTGGCGGGCGGCGGTTCCACTTTCGCGATCCCGATGGACATGTGCTGGGCGCTTGGGAACGGGTGGAGCACGGATAGCCCCGAAGGATCCAAAAGAATTTTTAGCCGTCCAGTTAGATTTAGGCGGTTGCCGCCGGGGCGGGCAGCGTGCAGAGAAAAGATATGCAAGCCGCTTCCGTCCCGACCCATCCGCTGCAGGTGCGCGATTTTCGGCTCTACCTCATTGCACGTTTCGCAACGATCATCGGCCAATATGGCCTGCTGCTCGTCATTGCCTGGCAGGCCTATTCTACCGCGCGGTTGACGATGGACACCAAGGCCGCCGCTGCGCAGCTCGGGTTTATCGGCTTGATGCAGTTTCTGCCGCTGTTCCTGCTGACGCCGGTATCCGGCTGGGTGGCGGATCATGTCGATCGGCGCAAGGTGGCGATCGGAGCGGTCCTGCTGCAAATGGCATGCACGGCCATTCTGGGCATCGCGACTCACGATGGCTGGGTTTCCCTGCCGCTGCTCTTCTTGGTTGCCGCCCTGCTGGGGGTGTCTCGCTGCTTTGCTGGCCCCGCCTATAGCTCGATGGCGCCGCGCCTGTTGCCCAAAGAGCTGGTGCCCGCTGCTGTCGCGCTGGGTGCGCTGGTTTGGCAATCCGGCATGATTACCGGGCCGGCGCTCGGCGGCTATGTCTACTCCATTCGACCGTGGCTGCCGCATATGCTGTCCACAGGCATGTTCATCATCGCCATAACAGCGACGTTCCTGTTGCCCCGAATTCCCCCGGTACAGGCAGATGTGCGGCGTCACCCGCTGAGACAGATGGCCGATGGCCTCGTCTATGTTCGCACCAACCGACTGGTCCTTGGCGCCATAACGCTCGATCTGATGGCCGTGTTGCTGGCAGGATCGACTGCTTTGCTGCCTGTCTATGCGCATGATGTATTCCATGCCGGACCCAAGGCGCTGGGTGGGCTGGCGGCGATGATGGGGATTGGCGCCGGGCTGACCGCGCTGTATTTCGGGTTCAGGCCGCCGCGGCATGATGTAGGCAACAAGATGCTGCTCGCTGTCGCGGGATTCGGTGCGGCCTCCACGCTGTTCGGCAGTACGGCATTCATGCCCGTAGCCATCGGAATGCCGGTTGCCTTTGCCGCGCTGTTCCTGTGTGGCGTGACCGACATGTATTCGGTGTTCGTGCGCCAGACCCTGATCCAGGTCTATACGCCCGACGCCATGCGCGGACGGGTGAGCAGCGTTTCCCAGCTTACCATCTCAGCCTCGAACGAGCTGGGCGAGGCGGAATCCGGGTTTGTCGCGTCACTCATCGGACCTGTGGCAACGGTGATCGCGGGAGGGCTGGGCGCGATCGCGGTCGTGGCTCTATGGTCCCGGCTGTTCCCCGAAATTGGACTTGCGCGCAGCTTCGACGCGGCGAACAATGCAAATCAAGATCATATGCAGGAGACATAAGGCATGAAAGCGGCCAACATTCTCGAAACCATCGGCAACACGCCGCATATCCGCATCAATCGCCTGTTCGGTGACGCCGCTGTATGGATCAAGTCCGAGCGGGCGAACCCCGGCGGCTCGATCAAGGACCGCATCGCCCTCGCTATGATCGAGGCGGCGGAGGCCTCGGGCGAGCTGAAACCGGGCGGCACGATCATCGAGCCGACATCGGGCAATACCGGCATCGGCCTTGCGATGGTCGCGGCGGTGAAGGGCTACAAGCTCGTCCTCGTGATGCCCGAGAGCATGAGCATCGAACGTCGCCGCTTGATGCTGGCCTATGGCGCGAGCTTCGATCTTACGCCGCGCGAGAAGGGCATGAAGGGCGCGATTGAGCGCGCGCTGGAGCTGGTGGCGCAGACGCGCGGTGCGTGGATGCCGCAGCAATTCGAGAACCCGGCCAATATCGATGTGCATGTCCGCACCACGGCGCAGGAAATCCTGATCGATTTCGCGGATGCACCGCTGGATGCGCTGATCACTGGCGTCGGCACCGGCGGGCATATCACCGGAGTTGCGCAGGTACTCCAAGGCGCATGGCCGAACCTCAGGGTGTTCGCGGTCGAGCCGACGCTGTCCCCCGTCATCAGCGGCGGCGCCCCCGGCCCGCACTCGATCCAGGGCATCGGCGCAGGCTTCATTCCCGCCAACCTGCATACCAAGCTGCTCGATGGCGTGATCCAGGTCGATCCGGCAGATGCGAAGGAGATGGCTCGCCGTGCGGCGCGCGAGGAGGGGATGCTGGTCGGCATTTCCTCGGGTGCGACGCTTGCCGCCATCGCGCAGAAGCTGCCCGAGTTGGGCGCAGGTGCGAAGGTGCTGGGCTTCAACTACGATACGGGCGAGCGCTATCTCTCCGTGCCGGATTTCCTGCCGGAGTGATTGTGTTCCTGCGCAGGCAGGAACACAGAAATGTTTCGAATGAGATACTGGGCTCCTGCCTGCGCAGGAGCACGCAATCCGTTATCGATCGGCGAACATTTCGGGCGGCAGGGCCATCAGGCTCTCCGCGCCGCCTTCCATCTTGCGGCGGAGCGCGCCCGTATCCGGCATGATCCGCTCGGCATAGAAGCGCGCCGTGGTGAGCTTGGCTTCCAGCCATGCCGCATCCTCCGCGCCAGCGTCCAGCCGCTCAGCGGCGGCCTTCGCCATCCGCAGCCACATCAACCCGACGGCGACGATGCCCATGATGTGCATGTAATGGTGCGACCCCGCCCCCGCGTTGTTCGGGTTGGTCATGCCGTTCTGCATCAGCCACATGGTTGCGGCCTGAAGCTGGCCGTTCGCCTTTTCCAGAGCTTCGGCGAAGCCTGCGGTACGCGGATTGCTCTTGGCGGCGGCCACTTCCTCCCCGATGATCTTGAAGAATGCCTGTAGCGCCCGCCCGCCATTTTGCGCCAGCTTGCGCCCGACGAGGTCCATCGCCTGCACGCCGTTCGCGCCCTCGTAGATCTGGGCTATGCGAGCGTCGCGCACATACTGCTCCATGCCCCACTCGACGATGTAGCCATGCCCGCCATAGACCTGCTGGCAGTTGACCGCTGTCTCAAAGCCCTTGTCCGTGCCATAGCCCTTGATGACCGGGGTGAGCAGCGAGATGAGATCGTCAGCCATTTGCCGTTCTTCCTCGGTCGAGGCCAGATGAACGAGGTCCACCTGCAAGGCGCCCCACAGCATCAGCGCGCGCAGACCCTCGGTCAGCGCTTTGGCTTCCATCAGCATCCGCCGCACATCGGGATGGACGAAAAGCGTGTCCGCCTTTTCGTTCGGTTCGGCGGGGCCAGTGAGGGCGCGGCCCTGGCGGCGGTCCCGCGCGTATTGGACGGCGTTCTGATACGCAATTTCCGCCTGCGCCAATCCTTGCAAGCCCACGCCGAGGCGCGCGTCGTTCATCATGATGAACATGGCAGCAAGTCCCTTGTTCTCCTCGCCCACCAGCCATCCAGTCGCGCCGTCGTAATTCATGACGCAGGTGGCGTTGCCGTGAATGCCCATCTTGTGCTCGAGCGAACCACAGGAAACAGCGTTACGCGCATCGAGCGAACCATCGTTGTTCACCTGGAACTTCGGCACCACGAACAGGGAAATGCCCTTGCTGCCTTCCGGCGCGTCCGGCGTCTTCGCCAGCACTAGATGGATGATATTCTCGGAGAGGTCATGCTCTCCGGCGGAGATAAAGATCTTGGTGCCAGTGATGGAGTAAGAGCCATCGGCGTTGGGTACGGCCTTGGTCTTGATGAGGCCTAGGTCCGTTCCGCAATGCGGCTCGGTAAGGTTCATCGTGCCGGTCCATGTGCCCTCGACCATTTTGGGCAGATATTTCGCCTGCTGCTCCGGCGTACCCTTCACGAGCAGTGCGTTGATCGCGCCCGTGGTGAGGCCGTGATACATTTCGAGGCTGTGGTTGGCTGAGCAGAAATACTCGCCCACCGCCGTCGCCACCACCGAAGGCAGACCCTGCCCGCCAAACTCTGTGGGCGCGTGCAGCGTTGGCCAGCCGCCAGCCACGAACTGCTCATAGGCAGCCTTGAAACCCTCGGGCGTAGTCACGCTGCCGTCGGGGTGGCGCGTACAGCCCTGGGCATCGCCGATCTGGTTGAGAGGGGCCATCACCTCGGCGGCGAACTTGCCGCCCTCCTCCAGCACCGCATCGACGAGATCCGCGCTCGCGCTCTCGAAGCCGGGCAGGTTGGAGTAATGGTCCAGATGCACCACGGCTTCATAGACGAACCGGGTATCCTTCACGGGCGGATTATAGACAGGCATCAGGCAGTCCTCCTGTTATTCTTATAGAGCGGTTATAGCTCAGGAACGCTTATCAATCTGTTTAGCGGCCTCAACCAGGGCCACGAAGGCGGCCAGCTCCTCAATCGCGCCTTCTATGTCCGCGCGCTGTCGCTCCAGCAGGCCGATCCGTTCCCGGCATTTTTGCAACGTCACCTCACGCTGCGTAGTGCGACCGTCATCGAGATCGTAGAGGTCGATCATCTCGCGGATTTCTCCGAGAGAGAAGCCGACACGCTTCGCCCGCAATATCCAGGCCAGGCGGGCGCGATCCCGCTTGCCGTATATGCGTGTGGACCCATGCCGCTCCGGCGCAAGCAACCCTTCATCCTCATAGAAACGCAGCGCGCGTGGGGTGATTTCAAACTCCGCCGCGAGATCGGAAATGGAATAGCTCTCCTGCGCCTTCGCATCCGGAAGATCGACCCAGCCCGGTTTCAAGCTCATTTCGTTCATGAGTGCATATGTACTTTACGTTCACGTAAACGTCAAGGGCAAAGTGGCTTGCCGCCCTTGCTGTGTGCATCGTGCGCTACACCCTCGTCGCGCGAGACGCGGGGGAAGGAAACGCCTTCCAGTGACCCGCGCTCGCTGCACAGCCTGTCACATTCCTCATCGAGCGCGCCGGGCAACGACACGCGATCGCCCTCGTAGCCCGCGACGATGATGCAGGCGGATCGGTCGAAATTAAGGATCAGCCTGTCGCCGGAGCGGCGGAGCGAGCCCGTTCCGTGGCATTCGCTATGTTCGCCGAACGCGGCCTCCAGCCCGAAGCGCATCCTGTCCGCCCCGGTGTCCCGGACGATGCAAAGGCTGTCCTGCCCGGCTTCATGTCGGCTGCGATAGAGGCCGACCGGCAACGGGCGGGTATCGGATATCACCCCAGCCTCTACCGCCGCCTGTTCCAGCGCGGCTGCGGCCGGTGGCGGGGCTTCGCTCTCGTTCGCGGCGGGAGCGGCGTGCTTGCCGCAGGCGGCGAGCCCCAGTGCCAGCAAGAGCGCGAGGGCGCGCACTTCAGTCCGTTAGCCTTTCCAGACCATCGCTGGTGATGCGCCGGTAGAAGCAGCTCGTCGCACCCGTATGGCAGGCGGGGCCAGCGGGCTTTGCCACGATCCACAGCGCATCCTGATCGCAATCGATCCGTATTTCCTGCACATGCAGAAAATGGCCGGATGTCTCGCCCTTTTTCCACAGGCTCTTGCGGCTGCGCGACCAGAAATGCGCGATGCCGGTCTCGCGGGTTAAGTTCAGCGCCTCCGCGTTCATGTGCGCGAGCATCAGCACATCCCCGCTCCCCGCGTCAGTGACGACGGCGGTGACAAGGCCGTTCGCATCATATTTGGGATCAAGGATGAGGCCAGTTTCGCGTGCGTCGGACATAACGGGGCGATCCTAGTCTCGCCGGAAGATGGCGGCAAGCTCGACATGGGTAGACCAGCGGAATTGCCCGACTGGCTGGACCGTCTCCAGCCGGTATCCGCCCTCTACCAGCGTCTTCGCATCGCGCGCGAAGCTTGAGGGGTTGCACGAGACATAGGCTATGACGGGAACGGCGGACGCCGCCAGATGCACCACCTGCTCGCGCGCTCCGGCACGGGGCGGATCGAGCAGGATCCCCTCGAAGCGGTTCAACTCCTCTGGCGTCAGCGGCCTGCGGAAGAGATCGCGATGATCGGCGAAGAGCTGGCGTTGCGCGCGGTTGGCGGCACCCTTTAAGGTCATCACCATCTCGCGCGCGGCTTCGGCGGCATAGACGCGCTTGCCCGCGCCGAGGCTGAGCGCGAAAGTGCCGAGACCACTAAACAGATCGGCCCACACGCCCGCTCCTGCGAGCGCGGGGCGCACGGCCTCGACCAGCGCCGCCTCTCCCTCCGCCGTCGCCTGCAAAAAGGCGAAGGGCGGCATCGGCACCGCAACGCCGCCGAAGCTGACCGTCACCGGCTCCGGCTCGTAGCGGGTCTGTACGCCGTATCCGTCATCGATCGAGAGGCGGGCGAGCCTGTGGCGGGCAGCAAATTCCGTCAAAGCCTCAGCTGTCTGCAATCCTTCCGCCGCAACGCCCTCGATGAGGAGGTCAACGCCCTGATCGGCCAGGGTCAGCTTCGCGTGGGCGGCGCGACGTTCCCCCACCAGCGGCCCCAGCAACGCGCGCAACGGCTCGACCAACGCAAACAGCGCGGGATGCAGCACCGCGCACATGGAGAGATCGACGATCCGGTGGCTGCCCTCGCTGGAAAAGCCGAGCGCCGTCTTCTTGCCGAAACGCGCCACTCGCAAGGCAGCGCGGCGGCGGCTGTACGGCGGCGAGATCATCGCGGGCAACACCGCTCCCGCTTCCACGCCCTGTCCCGCGAGCGCGCCCGCGATCCGGCCCCGCACATAATCGGCGAAGCTCTCGTCATCGAGATGCTGTAGTTGGCACCCGCCGCACAGCGGATAATGGATGCAGGGCGGTTCGGCATGATGCGGGCCATAATCCAGCCCGCCATCGGGAAGCAGCCGGTCGCCGGGCGCGCTCAGCGGGACATAGCGGCCGTCCGCCGTCACGCCATCGCCCTTACCGGCGATGCGTATTATCGTCGATGCGTCACTCACAGACAGGTGACAAGCGCGGCGGGAATATGCGCGATCAGATCGTCCGCCACGAAGGCCGCGCCCGCGCGCCGCGCTGCCTCGCCGTGCAGCCATACGGCCTCGCAGGCCGCCTGATAGGGATCGCCGCCTACCGCCAGCCTTGCGGCGCACAGCCCCGCGAGCACGTCGCCGGTGCCCGCGGTCGAGAGCCAGCTCGTCGCCTTGTCCGCGATGCAGGCGCGTCCGTCCGGTGCGGCGATAACTGTGGTCGGCCCTTTAAGCACCACGACCGCCCCCGCGCTCCTGGCGGCGGTAAGCGCCTGCTCGATCGGCGTGCCGGAGATGTCGAGCCCACTGGTGTTGGCAAAAAGCTGCGCGAATTCGCCGACATGGGGCGTAAGGATCGCCTTGTCCGGCAGGGCGGCCAGCGCCCCGTTCGACAGGTGCCACAATGCATCGGCATCCAGCACCGCCGCATGGCCATGCATCAGTGCCTGGCCCAGACGTTCCGCGCCGCTTTCCCTTCGCCCCAGACCGGGGCCGACGAGCAGGGCGGCGATGCGCTTGTCCGACAGCGCGGCCTCGTCCTTCATCGAGGCGCGCACAATGGCATGGGAGCCGGTCACGATCGCCTGCGCGCCGACAAGCTTCACATAGCCCGCGCCGCCGCGCGCGGCTGCTTCGGCGGAGAGCGCGGAGGCACCCGCCATCTCGCCCGCCACTACCGCGACCAGCCCGCGCGTATATTTGTGCGCATCGTCCGCCGGAGCCGAGAGGCGCGGCTTCGTAAGACGCTGCAGACTCGCTTCGGGCGCGTCGATGCCAATATCGCAGCACACCAGCCGCCGCCAGTGCCCGTTCGCGGGACGCAGCATGTGCGCCCGCTTCCACTGCCCGAGGGAAATGCAGACATCGAACTGCGGCACAGGCGAAAGCAGCGCGCCGTCATCCGTGGCGATGCCGCTCGGCAGATCGACGGCGTAACTATGGTCTGCCGCCCGCACCAGTTTCGCCAGTCGCTCCGATATGTCCGTATCCAGCCCGCGCGAAAGGCCGGTGCCGAACAGGGCGTCGACGAGCTGATGCGCCGGAGCAGTGGTGTGGAAATCCTCGACCGGGCCGTTCCAGTCTGCCCGCGCCTGTCTCGCGCTCTCGGTCACGGGAGCTGTGAGCGCGGCGACGCGCACTGGCACGCCATAGTCCCGCAAGGTGCGCGCGATTACATAGCCATCGCCGCCATTATTGCCGGGGCCGCACACAACCAGCACGTCGCGCTTCGCCCCCGCGCGCCAGATGATGTCCGCCGCCGCGCGCCCGGCGCGGAGCATCACCTCATATTCCGGGACGCCACTGGCAAACAGCGCAGCCTCCGCCTCCCGCATTGCGGCGGCATTAAGGACCGGCTGGCGCTGTGCCGTCATGCGCCGCCGCGGGCCTTGCGGATCTGGCTCACGTCACGCACGGCGCCGCGCGCGGCGCTGGTGGTCATCGCGGCATAGGCTTGCAGAGCCGGGCTGACCGCGCGCGGCCGTTCCTTCGCCGGGTGCCAGCCCTTTTCCTCCTGCGCGGCGCGGCGGTGCGAGAGCACCTCGTCGCTCACCGCAAGGTGGATCGTGCGGCCCGGAATATCGATTTCGATGATGTCGCCGGTCTCGACCAGGCCGATCTCACCACCCTCCGCCGCTTCTGGCGAGGCGTGGCCGATGGAGAGGCCGGATGTGCCGCCCGAAAAGCGCCCGTCGGTCAGCAGCGCGCAGGCTTTACCCAGCCCCTTCGACTTCAAATAGCTGGTGGGATAGAGCATTTCCTGCATCCCCGGCCCGCCGCGCGGCCCCTCGTAGCGGATGACCACCACGTCCCCGGCGATGACCTGCCCGGTCAGAATGGCGGTGACGGCAGCGTCCTGGCTCTCATAGACTTTGGCTGGTCCGGTGAACCTGAGGATGGACTCGTCCACACCAGCGGTCTTCACGATGCAGCCGTCACGCGCGATGTTGCCATAGAGCACGGCAAGGCCGCCGTCCTGGCTGAACGCGTGGTCCGCCGAGCGGATTACACCGCTGGCCCGATCAAGATCCAACTCGTCCCAGCGGCGCGACTGACTGAACGCGGTCTGCGTCGGCACGCCGCCCGGTGCGGCCCTGAAGAACTCTTGCACCTTCGGGCTGTTGGTCCGCTTGATGTCCCACTGGTTGAGCGCGTCGCCGAGCGTCCGGCTGTGGACGGTCGGCAGGTCGGTATGCAGCAGCGCCGCGCGATCCAGCTCGCCCAAAATCGCCATGATGCCGCCCGCACGGTGGACATCCTCCATATGGACATCGTTCTTCGCCGGGGCGACCTTCGAGAGGCAGGGCACCTTGCGCGACAGGCGGTCGATATCGGCCATGGTGAAATCGACGCCCGCCTCATGGGCTGCGGCGAGCAGGTGGAGCACGGTATTGGTCGATCCGCCCATCGCGATGTCGAGGCTCATCGCATTCTCGAATGCGGCGAAGCTGGCAATGTTGCGCGGCAAGGCGCTCGCGTCGTCCTCCACATACCAGCGGTGACACAGATCGACGATCAGGCGGCCCGCCTCGCGGAACAACTCGCCCCGGTCGGCATGGGTTGCCAGCATCGAACCGTTGCCGGGCAGGGAGAGGCCGAGCGCCTCGGTGAGGCAGTTCATCGAATTGGCGGTGAACATGCCCGAGCAGGAACCGCAGGTCGGGCAGGCGGAACGCTCAATCGTCTGCACTTCCTCGTCGGTGTAGCTGTCGTCCGCCGCAGCTATCATCGCGTCGATCAGGTCGAGCGCGTGCTCCTTCCCCTTCAGGATAACCTTGCCGGCCTCCATTGGCCCGCCCGAGACGAACACGACCGGAATGTTGATCCTGAGCGCCGCCATCAGCATACCGGGCGTGATCTTGTCGCAGTTGGAGATGCATACCATCGCGTCCGCGCAATGGGCGTTGACCATATATTCGACGCTGTCCGCGATCAGGTCGCGGCTGGGCAGCGAATAGAGCATCCCGTCGTGCCCCATCGCGATGCCGTCATCGACCGCAATGGTGTTGAACTCCTTGGCGACGCCGCCCGCCGCCTCGATCTCGCGCGCGACCATCTGGCCCAGATCCTTCAGATGGACATGTCCGGGTACGAACTGGGTAAAGCTGTTGACGACCGCGATGATCGGCTTGCCGAAGTCGCTGTCCTTCATGCCGGTGGCTCGCCACAGGCCGCGCGCCCCGGCCATGTTGCGGCCATGTGTGGTGGTGCGGGAACGATAGGCGGGCATGGCGATCAACTCCGGGTATGACTCGAATATATGGATCGGCGGCGTACCCGAAAAGGGGGCGCAACCGAAGCGAAAAATGGGAAGGTGCGGGGCGCGCTCAAGGCGGTTTCGCTGCGCAAATCACCCGATGCGCGCGCGGCAGTGTTCCACGATGGGCGCAAGGATGTCCGCATAGCGGCGCTGGCCGGCGGGAGTGCCGGAAATATCCTGCCGCATTTCGATGCCGAGATAAGGAATGCCGTTCGCCTCGGCATGGCGGTTCATTGTGTAGTTGAGCAACTGGCCGGAATAGGGCAACTGGTCTCCCACATTCAGCCCAGCCGCTTCCAGCATCGGAATGGCGATGCGCGCGGCGCGGTCGTCCTCATTATAAAGCACGCCGATTTCCCACGGGCGCTTCTGATCAGGGTGGGTCGCGAGGCAGGGCGTGAAGCTGTGCACCGAGAGGATGAAGGGGCGCGCAATGGCGGCGACCTGCCGCGCGACCTCGGCATGATAGGGCTGGTGGAATCGCGCCAGCCGGGCGGCATGGTCGGCATGTTCGTTGCCGGGGATGACATGCCCGTCGGTAATGTGGGGAATGATGTTGAGGACTCCCTCCTCGCGGTTGAGATCACACACCAGGCGCGAGATGCCACCGAGGATCGCGGTGCAGCCGAGGCGCTCGGCGAGCAGTGCGCTCACTTCTGCCGCGCCGATGTCGAGCGCGACATGCTGGGTCAACAACTCCGGGGCGATGCCGAGATCGATGTCCTCCGGCACATGGTTCGAGGCATGATCGGAGATGATCAGGATCGGCGCGTCGCCATGCCTGATGCGCTGAAAGGCGGCGTTCATCGCAGCACACTCGCGCAGGTCCACCAGCCGGGTTGCATCGTCGCGATCTCGGCCTGCGCTTCGTCCCGGTCCGCGATGCTGTCGAACAGCGCGAAACAGGTCGCGCCCGAGCCGGACATGCGCACGAGATTGGCCGTGCCGATGTCGTCCAACATGTAAAGCGCCACGCCGATCTCCGGCACCAGCGCGATCGCGCTCGGGCTCAGGTCGTTGCGCCAGCCGGAGCGCATGATCGCGAGCGAGCCACGATCCGCCCCGTCCCAGCCTTTATAGACCGCCCCGGTCGGGCAGGGTTTCAGCGGATTGACGAGCAGGATTGGCGTACCCGCCTCCGGCATATCCGCGGGGGGAGGGGAGAGCTGATCGCCAAGCCCCTTGCCCAGCGCCGATTTCGACTCGACGCATACCGCGACATCGGCTCCGAGCGCGCCAATCGCGGCGACAAGCGCGGCGTCATCCGCTTCCAGCGCCCAGAGCCGTTTCAAGGCCCGCGCCGCAGCCGCCGCATCTGCCGATCCGCCGCCCAGCCCAGCCGCGATGGGAAGACGCTTGTCGAGCGTGATATGCGCGCCCTGAGCCACCCTGAAATGCGCCTGCATCGCCTGCGCGGCGCGTAGCACCAGATTGCTCTGGTCCGCGGGCAGTCCATCGCCAAAGGGGCCGGAGATCGAAAGCGTCAGGTCGTTTGCGGGTTCGACATGGATACCGTCTCCATCGGCGCAGAAAGCGAACAGGGTCTCGATCTCATGATAGCCATCGGTCCTGCGCGCGCGGACATGCAGCGCGAGGTTGATCTTGGCATAGGCGGTTTCGAGTGTCGCGGTCATGACTGGGGTGCGGTGGTTTCCGGTCCGAAATCGAGCTTGCGTGTCACACGGTCGCGCACCTTGTCCGATCCGGCTTCATCATCCAGCCCCGCAAGCGAGGCCCGCCATGCCGCCCGCGCCTCGAATTTGCGGCCCAGCGCCCACAGAATATCCCCCAGATGCTCGTTGATCTCGGCATTGCCGGGGGCAGCCGATACCGCGCTCTCGATAAGGGGTAAAGCCTTGTCGGCCTGTCCCGCCTTGTAAAGTGCCCAGCCGAGGCTATCGACATAGGCGGGTTCGCGCGGCGCGATACGGTTCGCGCGCTCCAGCAGGGCAATGGCGCGCGGCAGATCCTCACCCCGGTCCGCCATCGCATAGCCGATATAATTGAGCGCGGGCGCACTATCCGGCGCGCGCTCGATCACCTTTTCGAGCAGCGGCTTGGCCTGTGCCCAGCTCCCGGATTGTTCGAGCGCGGCGGCAAGTTGCAGCAGCAGGGACGGTTCGTTCTTGTCCGTCATCTTCTCACGCGCCTGGGTGTAGGCGACGACAGCGCCCTTGTTATCGCCGGTCTGAACCAGCGCATCGCCGAGCAGGCGCAGGTTGCGCTCGTCCGGGATCTCAGACAGCCTGCGCGCTTCCCGCACGGCCTCGGCGGTGTCGCCCGCCATGATCATCGCCCGCAACCGCAATGTCTGCGCGTCATGATAGGCGGCGGAACATGCGGCGATCGTTTCGGCCTCGGTGCGGCCAGTCTGCGCCATCCCTCCCACCAGCGCCGCGCGCGTCACCAACAGGCGCGCGTCGTCATCGGCTGGGTCAGCGAAGCTCGCCAGCCGGGCGATGCTCAGGGTCGCGTTCGGTTCGCCCTGGCCGATGAGATCGAGCGCGAGGCGCGAGAGCAGTCGCGTGAGGCCCGCG
Organism: Sphingobium sp.; assembly: GCA_022652485.1. Lineage (GTDB taxonomy): Bacteria > Pseudomonadota > Alphaproteobacteria > Sphingomonadales > Sphingomonadaceae > Sphingobium. The sequence continues at coordinate 54,202 of JALCRK010000002.1, read as the reverse complement.
CTGGGTGTGAATGCAGATGTGGGCGCGGCGCAGCCTTTCGCTCCTTCCGCGTCCCCTGCAAGGTCGCGTGCGAGATCGGCCCGGCCCAGTGTCGCAAAGCGCGCCGCCATCGCCGCCCGCTGCTGCGGCCCGAAGGCGGTGCCGCGCGCCCGCGCCTGCGCGTAGGTATCCGCCGCACCCGCAGCATCACCCAGCGCCAGCCGCTGTAGCAGTAGCTGCTCCTCGGTATAGCGCACCGCGAACACCGCATAGGGCTTGTCCACCGGCACTACCGGCGGATCGTACGGTCCATCCTTCATCGAGATCCAGCTGGTCATGAACGGCGCGATGAAGCCGAAATTGCCTTCGCGCTCAATCCGCTCAACCAGTGCTTCGGCGTCTTTCCATTTCGCCCGGCTCATCGCATCGGCCAGCAACAGTACAACGCCATCGGGTGGGAGCATCCCCGCGCTGTCAAGCGTGTGGGCGGCTTTCAGTGCCAGCGCCCTGTCTCCCCCGAGAACCGCCTGTCGGTAGGCTCGGCTGGCAACGTCTGGGCTGGAAGGATCGAGCGCGATGGCCTGCGCATAGGCGCGGGCGGCGGCCTGTGGTATGCCATCGCCCTCGGCCATCCGCGCCTGCACATAGGCGTCGAGCCGTTGGTCCTCGACCGGCACCTTGGACGCGGCCAAAGCCGGAGCGGGCGGGAACGGCGCCAAAACCAGCGCCAGCATCAGGCTCGCAATCCGCCGTTTCGTCACCGCGTCGTTCCCTGTTTACATATTGGGATAATTGGGGCCGCCGCCGCCTTCCGGCGTCACCCAGTTGATGTTCTGGGTCGGATCCTTGATGTCGCAGGTCTTGCAATGGACGCAGTTCTGCGCGTTGATCTGGAAGCGCGGATTGCCCTCGTCCAGCCCCACCACCTCATAGACGCCAGCCGGGCAGTAACGCTGCGCCGGTTCGTCATACAGCGGCAGGTTATAGCTGATCGGGATCGAGGGGTCTTTCAGTTGCAGATGGCACGGCTGGTCTTCCTCATGATTGGTGTTGGAGAGGAACACCGAGGAAAGCCGGTCGAAGCTGATGACGCCATCGGGCTTGGGATAGTCGATCTTCGCGCAATGCTCCTTGCGCCACAGCTTGGTGGCGTCGGGCTTGTGCTTCATCGTGATGGGGAGGCCGATCTTGAGCACGCGCATCCACATGTCGATCCCCGCGAGGATCGTGCCCAGCGTGCCGCCGAATTTGGAGACGGCCGGTTCGGCGTTCTTCACCAGTTGCAGCTCGTCCGCGATCCAGCTTGAGCGCAGCGTGCTCTCGTAGCTGCCCAGCTCATCACCCGCGCGATCCGCAACCACGGCGTCAAACACGCTTTCCGCCGCCAGCATACCGGATTTCATCGCGGTGTGTGTACCCTTGATGCGCGGCACGTTGACGAAGCCCGCCGAGCAGCCGATCAGCGCGCCGCCGGGGAATTCGAGCTTCGGGATCGACTGCCAGCCGCCCTCGTTGATCGCGCGCGCGCCATAGGAGACGCGCTTGCCGCCCTCCAGATATTTGCGGATTTCCGGGTGCTGCTTCCAGCGCTGGAATTCCTCGAACGGGAACAGGTGCGGGTTGCGGTAAGAAAGTCCCACCACGAAACCGAGCGCGACCTGCCCGTTTGCCTGATGATAGAGGAAGCCGCCGCCATAGGCGTCCGTCAGCGGCCAGCCCTGCGTGTGGATCACGAGACCAGGCTTGTGCTTGGCGGGGTCGATGTCCCACAGTTCCTTCATGCCGAGGCCATAGACCTGCGGTTCGCTTGTCGCCTCAAGGTCGAACTTGGCTTTCAGCTGCTTGGTGAGATGCCCGCGCGCGCCCTCCGCAAAAAGCGTATAGCGGCCGTGCAACTCCATGCCGGGCTGATAGTCGCCCTTGTGGCTGCCGTCCCGTGCCACGCCCATGTCGCCGGTCGCGACGCCCTTGACCGAGCCGTCTTCGTTATAGAGCACTTCCGCCGCCGGGAAGCCGGGGAAGATTTCCACGCCCAGCCCCTCGGCCTGTTCGGCGAGCCAGCGGCACAGATTGCCAAGCGAGCCGGTATAGGTGCCCTCATTGTGCATGAACTTGGGTGTGAAGATATGGGGCATCGAAAACTTGCCGCCCTTGGTCAGGAACCAGTGCTGGTTGTCCGTCACCGGCACTTCCGCAAGCGGGCAGCCAGACTCGCGCCATTCGGGCAGCAGCTCATCCAGCGCCTTGGGATCGATCACCGCGCCGGAGAGGATATGCGCGCCGATTTCCGAGCCCTTTTCCAGAATGCAGACGGAAATTTCCTTATCCGCCGCATTCGCCAGCTGCTTCAATCGGATCGCGGCTGACAGGCCCGCCGGGCCGCCGCCGACGATCACCACGTCATAGGGCATCGATTCGCGTTCGCTCATTGCCTTCTCCAACCCAGTCCTGCGGCCGCCGACCAGCTCTCCAGCTGCCGCGCGTGCCTGTCATTTCGTCACTCAGGCGCGATGATCGTTCTTGACGCGTTCGTCAAGCCATGCGCCTAGTGTCCGCTTATGGCGGGGATCGATTTCTTGGAGGCCGGGGGGCCATCCGCAAAAGCGCATTGGCAAGGCCTGTTGTCCTGGTGGGCGCTGGCTGGTGTAGACTGCGCCGTTGCGGAAGCTCCGGTCAATTGGCTGAAGCCTAAACCTTCGGCCTCTGTTCCCAGAGCCGCAGGTCCGGCGACTTCCGCATTCCCCGATGCGCTCGATGCTTTTCATGACTGGCTGGCGAACGCTTCCGATTTGCCCGAAGCGGGCTGGCCCGGCCCGCGCATCATGCCTGCCGGGCCGTCCGGGCCACGCCTGATGATCGTCCTCCATGCCCCTGATTCGAGTGCGATGCAGCCGGGTTGTGCGTTGGCTCCGGAAGGCATGGCGTTGCTGAAACGAATGATGCAGGCAATCGGGCTGGATCTCTCGGACTGCTATGTGGCTTCGCTGAGCCTGGTCGCTCCTGCGGGCGGAATGCTCGACGGGGCGGCTGTGGAAGCACTTACGGCCCGAATGCGTCATCATATCGGTCTGGTCGCACCGCAGGCGTTGCTTTTGCTGGGCGATCAGGTGAACCGTGCTCTCTGTCCGACCGATGGGCTTGATCCGTCACGAAATTTACTTTTTGTTAACCATTCGGACGGCATCGTTCCCGCGGGCGCGATTGCGCACCCCCGGCTGCTGCTGGGGCAGCCGCTTGCAAAGGCGGGCGCATGGCGGATCTTGCGGGAACTGGTCAAAGGTTGGGGACAGTGAAAACTTCTATTTGGGCGATAGCGGCCAGCGCCTTGGCGTTGCATATCGGTGTAGCGCACGCCGATCCGACCCTCGTCCCGCCTCAGAGCAGCGCGGACGCGCAGAATGCCGTCTCGCCGCTGTCCGTGCAGGATACCTATCGCGCCCTGTTTGCCGCCCTGCGCTCCAGCAACTGGGACGAAGCGAAAACCCGCATCGGCGCGCTGGACAAGGATGATCCGGTCCGCGCCGTGGCCCTCGCCGAGCTTTACACCGCCAAGAACTCGCCCAAGGTAGAGCTGTTCGATCTGCTGGATCTTCTCAACCGGGCCAGCTGGCTTCCCGACATCGACCAGCTTTCCCGCATGGCGAAAAAGCGCGGTGCGGAGCTGCTGCCCGATGGCCCGCAGGTGCAAAAGCTGATGTGGCTCGGCAGCGCGCCCAAGCGCCAATATGTGCCGGCGGTGAAGCAGGATCTCGCCGCGCAGGCGCTGGTGGCGCAGATCCAGCCCTATATCAAGGCGGACACGCCCGCAGCGGCGGAGGGTCTCATCTCGCCCGAGATTGGCGCCACCCTGACGCCCGATGGCCTCGCCGAGGCCCGGCAGCGCGTGGCGTGGGCCTATTACATCAACAACGACGACGAGAACGCGCGCCGTCTCGCCGCGCAGGTGCTGGAGACCGGATCGAGCGGCGACTGGACGGTGCAGGCGCACTGGACCACTGGCCTTTCCAACTGGCGCCAGAACGATCCGAAAGCCGCCGCAGCCGCGTTCGAGCAGGTGATGAACCGCGCCTCGAACGACGACATGCGCGCTGCGGGCGCCTATTGGGCGGCGCGGGCCTGGATGAACGCCGGGCAGCCCGCCAAGGTCGAGGCGCTGCTGAAGCGGGCGGCGCAGCGGTCGGACAGTTTCTACGGTATGCTCGCGCGTGAGACCCTGGGAATGGATGCGCCGCAGGCTGCCGTAAATCCGATGCGCTCCGCTGCCATTCTCGACAAGCCGGCGGTCCGCGCCGCGCTCGCGCTGCATGACATCGGCGAGAATGACCTCGCCGATCAGCTCCTGCGCCGTCAGGCCGCCATTGGCACGACGCGCGACTATGATTCGCTGCTGTCCCTCACCGACACGATGGACCTGCCCGCGACTCAGATCTGGCTCGCGCAGCATGGCCCGGCGGGGCATGATGGCGGCGCGTTCGGCCGTTTCCCCCGACCGAGCTGGAGGCCTGACGGCGGCTGGCGCGTCGCTCCGGCGCTGGTATATGCCCATGCCCTTCAGGAATCGGTGTTCCGTACCGATGCCGTCAGCCCGGCGGGTGCGCGTGGCCTGATGCAGGTGATGCCCGGCACCGCCCGCATGATGGATGGCCAGCCGGTGCCGCTGGCGCGCCTCACCACGCCCTCGACCAACCTCGAATATGGCCAGCGCTATCTCGAAACCCTGCGCGACATGAAGGCGACCGGCGGCCTTTTGCCCAAGGTGATGGCGGCGTACAATGCCGGGCCGCTGCCGGTGGAGCGCTGGAACACGCAGGTGCGCGATAATGGCGATCCGCTGCTGTTCATGGAATCGTTGCCCTATTACGAAACCCGCGCCTATGTGAACATCGTGATGCGCAACTACTGGATGTACGAGCTGCGCGACGATGGCAGGGCAGAAGCGCTGACCGCGATGGCGCAGGGCAAGTGGCCCGCTTTCCCGAGCATGAAGAATGGCAAGGCAGTCGAGCTGAGCTACCGGATCACCCGCTGACCATGTCCATCGATGTGAACCGGGTGTTCCTGCCTGTCCGTATCGCGCTGCTGACCATCTCCGATACCCGTACCCTGCATGACGACCGCTCCGGCGACGCGCTGGTCGAGCGCATCCACGACGCCGGGCACGAGCTTGCCGCCCGCGCGATCGAGCGCGACGATGTTCAAAGGATTGTCGAGCGTTTCCGGGAGTGGATCGACGATCCGAATGTCGATTGCGTCATCACCACGGGCGGGACCGGGGTCACCGGCCGGGATGTTACGCCCGAGGCGCTGGCGATTGTCGCGGAAAAGCACATTCCCGGCTTTGGCGAGCTGTTCCGCTGGATCAGCTTCCAGAAGATCGGCACCTCGACGATCCAGTCCCGCGCCTGCGCTTGCGTCGCCAAGGGCACCTATATCTTCGCGCTGCCGGGCAGTCCGGGCGCTGTGAAGGACGGCTGGGACGGCATATTGAAGTCGCAGCTCGACAGCCGCTTTCGTCCCTGCAACTTCGTCGAACTGATGCCGCGCCTGAGAGAAAGCTGATCCGGCCCTGCCTCAGGCGATGCTGACGAAACTGTCGATCACCCGCTTGCGCCCGGCAGTGTCGAAATCGATCTCCAGCTTGTTGGTATCCTGGGTGGCGATGATGCCGTAGCCGAACTTCTGGTGGAATATGCGCATTCCTGGCGCCAGGTCGCTTCGCGCCTTCGTGGAGACGGCAGGACTGGTGCGTGCCTCGCGAGGGTAGATATCCGGAGCGCCGACGCCACCCGTCTGCGCCGCGCGCTGCCAGCCCGGCCCGCGCCCCGCTCCGCGTGCGACATCGGCAAAGGGATCGGGCTGCTCCAGCCAGTTGTTGCGCCACAGGCTCGCGCCTCCGCCAATGCTGCTCTGTTCCTCGACATGCTCGGGCGGAAGCTCGCCGATGAAGCGTGAGGGGATAGAGCTGGTCCACTGCCCGTAAATGCGGCGGTTGGCGGCATGAAGGATCACGCAGCGCCGCCGCGCGCGCGTGATGGCGACATAAGCGAGGCGGCGCTCCTCCTCCAACGCGGTGTGCCCGCCCTCGTCGAGCGCGCGCTGCGAGGGGAACACGCCTTCCTCCCATCCGGGCAGGAAGACATGGCCGAACTCCAGCCCCTTCGCGGCATGGATAGTCATGATCGTGACTTTGCGCTCATCCTCCGCCGCGTCATTGTCCATTACGAGACTGACATGCTCAAGGAACGCGCCGAGCGTCTCGTAATCCTCCATCGCGCGGGCCAGCTCGGAGAGATTTTCAAGACGGCCCGCCGCTTCCGTGGTCTTCTCGGCTTGCAGCATCGCCGTATAGCCGCTTTCGTCGAGCAGGATACGCGCCAGCTCTGCATGGGGCAGGGCGGATGCCATATCGCGCCAGCGGGCCAGGCTGGAGACGAAATTCCCCAGCGCCCGCCGCGCCTGCGGTGTCAACTCGTCGCTATCGAGGATGCGCGATGCGGCGGTGAGCAGCGGCGTCCCCTCCGCCCGTGCCAGCCGGTGGATCTTTTCCACCGCCTTGTCGCCCAAACCGCGCTTCGGCACATTGACGATGCGCTCGAACGCGAGATCGTCCGCCGGCTGCGCAACGAGACGCAGATAGGCGAGTGCATCCCGGATTTCGGCGCGCTCATAGAAACGAAACCCGCCGACGATGCGATAGGGCAGGCCGATCTGGAGGAAGCGCTCCTCGAACTCGCGGGTCTGGAATTGCGCGCGCACCAGAATCGCGAACTCGTCGAGCGCCAGTCCATCCATATGCCGCTGCTCGATCTCGGCACTTACGGTGCGGGCTTCCTCCGCGCCGTCCCACACGCCCAGCACGCGCACCTTTTCGCCCTCGTCCACCTCGGTCCACAGGGTCTTGCCCAGCCGCTCCGCATTGCCCGCGATCACGCCGGAGGCCGCGGCGAGAATGTGCGGCGTCGAGCGGTAATTCTGTTCCAGCCGCACGATCTTCGCGCCGGGGAAATCGCGCTCGAACCGCAGGATGTTGGCCACCTCCGCGCCGCGCCAGCTATAGATGCTCTGGTCGTCGTCGCCGACGCAGCAGATATTCTTGCGCTCCTGCGCCAACAGCCGCAGCCAGAGATATTGCGCGCTGTTGGTGTCCTGATACTCGTCGACCATGACATAGCGGAACCGCCGCTGATATTCGGCCAGCACCTCGCGCTCTCTCCGCAGCAGAGTGAGTGGCAGCAGCAGCAGATCGCCGAAGTCGCAGGCGTTCAAGGTGCGCAGCCGCGCCTGATAGAGCGCGTACATCTTCTGCCCGCGCCCGTTGGCATAAAGCTCGCCTTCCGCCGCGCCGATGTCGTCCGGGGTTAAGCCCTTGTTTTTCCACTGGTCAATCAGGCCTGCGAGCTGGCGCGCGGGAAAGCGCTTCTCGTCCAGCCCCTCCGCCTGAATGAGCTGTTTGAGTAAACGCAACTGGTCGTCGGTATCGAGAATATTGAAATTGTTTTGCAGCCCGACAAGCTCGGCATGGCGGCGCAGCATCTTCGCGCCGATGCTGTGAAATGTGCCGAGCCACGGCATCCCCTCCACCGCCGCGCCGATCAGGCGGCCGACGCGCTCCTTCATCTCCCGCGCTGCCTTGTTGGTGAAGGTAACGGCGAGGATTTCGGAAGGATAGGCCCGCCGCGTGGCGATGAGATGCGCCAGTCGCGCCGTCAGCGCCGCAGTCTTGCCCGTCCCCGCACCGGCAAGCACCAGCAGCGGGCCTTCCGTGGTCAACACCGCCTCGCGCTGGGGCGTATTGAGACCGGACAGATAGGACGGCTGGGCATCGGCAGGGAGGGAGGGGGATGTCATGCCGAACAATTAGGGAACAGAGCTGCGCCGGGCAACCGGTATTTTGATCGCTTTTCCGCCCAGCCCCCTCAGGAAGACGACGAAGCGAAGCCAGCGCCGGAACCCGTCCCGGCGGCGAGCGCTTTCTATCGGCGAGATATTATTTTCGGAAAGGACGGACATGAAGACGATCTATAGCTTAGGTGCGGCGCTGCTGCTCGGCGCGAGCGCGATGGTGCAGGCGCAGGATATGGGCGGTAGCTCGCCCATGACCCCACCCGCGAGCGATGTGCCTGCTCCGCCGGCTCCTGCAACCGACATGCCGGCAACTCCGGCTCCAGGAACGGATGTCCCGGCCTCTTCCACGTCCGCCCCGACCCCAGCCGCACCGGCCCCCGCCACGTCCGACGCTCCGGCAAGCGCCTATATGGCGACCCCGGCTCCGGCAGCCGCTCCGTCGGCGCCTGTCGCAGCGGCGGATGATTATCCGCTGTGCAGCAAGTCAGTCACCGACCATTGCATGAACCCGGGCGAAGCGCCGAAGGGCTATGCCAAGAAGCATCGCGCCAAGTAAGATTTCGGCGATCAGGCTGGGCGCAGCAGATGCAGACGCGCCCTGCCTACATCGCGCACGGTTTCGACTTCGAAGCCGGTGACGCGCACGTCTTCGGTGCGGCCGGTTTCGATGCTGATCCAGCTATGCGGGCCGACCCAGCCGAGGCGGTTCAGCTTGTCCAGCGCCACCGCGCCCGCGCCGCTGTCATAGGGCGGATCCATCAGGATCACGTCGAGCGGGCTCGCCGCCGGGCCGAGCGCCAGCACTGACGCGGCACGGATATCGGGACGTGCGAGGCCGAGCTTTTCGGCATTGATCCGCAAAGCCGCAAGCGCGGCCTTGTCCTGCTCGACGAACAGGCAGGAAGCCGCCCCACGGGAGAGCGCTTCCAGCCCCAGCGCGCCCGACCCGGCGAAAAAATCTCCCACGGCGAGTCCCTCGAAATCGCCGAGACGGGACAGTAGCATGGAAAACAGCGCCTCGCGCGTGCGGTCAGCGGTTGGGCGGGTAGTGTCCCCCTTCGGTGCGACCAGAGGCCGCCCGCGCCACTGTCCAGCAATGATCCTCATTGCGGACCTCCAGGACTCCCAGCAATGATCCTCATTTCCTGAGCTTCTTCAATGCGCCGAGGAAACGATCGAGATCGCCGCGCCGGATTTCTATGAGGGCGCCCGGTGCGCTGTCGGAAAGGTCGAACGGGCCATAGCGGGTGCGGATGAGGCGGCTCACCGTGAGGCCGAGATGTTCGAGCACGCGGCGCACCTCGCGGTTCTTGCCCTCGGTAAGGGTCAACTCGATCCACTTGTTATGCCCGGTGCTGCGTTCGAGATTGGCGTCGATGCGGCCATAGCGCATCCCGTCTATCTCCACGCCCTCGATCAGGCTTTCGAGCTGCGTCTGGGTCACGGCGCCGAAGGCGCGGGCACGATAGGTGCGTTCGATCCCGGTGGACGGCAGCTCCAGCGTGCGCTTGAGGCCACCGTCATTGGTGAGAAGCAACAGGCCTTCCGTGGTCATGTCGAGCCGCCCCACGGGCATCAGGCGCGGCAGATCCTTGGGCAGGAAATCGTAAATCGTCTTACGGCCGGAAAAGTCACGCTCGGCGGTGAGGCAGCCCGACGGCTTGTGAAACAGAAATAGCCGGGTTTCCTCCGTCTCGCTTACCGGAGCGCCGTCCACCGTAATGCCCTGTAGCGAGGTCAGCAGGGTCGCGGGGGTGGTGAGCACCTCGCCATTCAATGCGATCCGCCCTTCCGCGATCATCCGCTCGATCTCTCGGCGGGATGCTATCCCTGCACGGGCCAGCAGCTTGGCGATGCGCTGTTCGCCGCCTTCCTTTTCCCGGACCGGCGCGCTGGCCTTGGACGGCGTGCGCGGCTTGGCAGGTGATTTGGCGGCAGTGGGCACAGGGGGCCGTGCCTTGGCGGCGCCCTTGACGGCAGGGCGGGCAGGGCGGCGGGTATCCCCGGTGGGTGCGGTGGCCGATTTACGGGGCGGGCGGGAGGGCGGCTTCATCGCACTGCCCATGCCCGATGAACGCGCCACTGGCAACAGGGCTGGCCTTGGCGATCAACTTCGCTACAACGGCGATCCACAGTGCGACGTCATTCCCGCGTAAGCGGGAATCCAGTGATCGAGGCTTGTCTGGCTGGATCCCCGCTTTCGCGGGGATGACGAACAGGGGCGAAGGAACGGGACATAATGGCGACAGCCGCAGCGAAACGATCGGTAAAAACATCGGTGTGGACGCGCGCGCGGCTTGTGCTGGCCAACCCCAAGACCGGCTATATGACGCTGTTCGGCTTCGGCTCCGGCCTGCCCTATGCGCTGCTGCTTGGCACGTTGACGGCATGGCTGAGCGACGCGAAGGTCGATCTGGAGACGATGGGCGTCATCTCGCTTATTGGCCTCGCTTATGCGTTCAAGTTCCTGTGGTCGCCGCTGCTTGACCGGCTGTCATTGCCGGGCTTGAAAAAACTAGGCCGGCGCAAGCAGTGGATCGTCGCCGCGCAGTTCCTCCTCGGCATCATGCTGCTCGCGATGGCGCAGATGGACCCGCTGAACGCGATCGGCATGTTCTCGCTGTGCGCCGGGATCGGTGCGTTCGCTTCGGCGACGCAGGACATCGTGATCGATGCATGGCGCGTGGATGTGGCTGGCGAGGATGCGCCGGTCGACACGCTGTCCACCGTCTATCAGCTTGGCTATCGCGCGGCGGTGTTGCTGGGCGGCGCGATCGCGCTGTTCATGGCGGATGCGTGGGGGTGGGTGCCGGTCTATTCGCTGATGGGCTGCGTGATGCTGGCGCTTGGTGGCTTGAGCATCTTCGCGCCCGAGAACGATGTGGTGGCGGCAGCGGTAGCGCATGATGCCGACGCGCTGCGTCAGCCCGGCCATCTCGACCCAAAGGTGCGCGCGGCGGCGCTGGGGCTGGTCGGCACGTTCTGGGCGGTATCGCTGGGGCTGGTGCTCTATTATATGATCGCATCGCTCGCTCTCCCCAAAGAGCTGCGGCCAGACAGCACCGCCTTCATCAAGGGGCAGGGGCCGGTGATCGTGCTGGCGACGGTGGTGATTCCGGCGATCATCGCCGCCGTGCTGGCGAAGTGGGAGCGGGAGGGGAGGCATGTGCTTTCCGCCGTGGAGCCAGCGCGGACGGGGGCAGACCGCGCGCTCGATCATGGCTATCGCGCGCTCATCCTGCCGCTGATCGACATCATGGGGCGTTTGGGCTGGGCGGCGGTGCTGGTGATGGCGCTGGTGCTGACCTATCGCCTCACCGACACGATCTGGGGTAGCTTCGCCTCGCCTTTCTACCTTGATGAGCTGGGCTACACCAAAAGCGAGATGGCGGTGGCGTCGAAATTCTTCGGCGTCGGCGCGTTGATGCTGGGTGTCACGCTGGGTGGCGTGTGCATGGCGTGGCTGGGGCGGATGGCGACGATGACGCTCGGCGCGCTGACGGCGGCGCTGACCAACCTGCTCTATGCGGATTTGAGTACCGGCGGGCATGTGATGGCGGCGACAGCGCGCGCGACCGGCTTCACCTGGGCGGTCGAGCATCTGGGCGGTGACGAGCGGATGGCGAAGCTGATGCTGGCGATCGGCGGGGAGAATATCGCGGGCGGCCTCGCGGGCACGGCGCTGGTGGCGTATCTGAGCTCGATCACCTCGAAGGGATATAGCGCGGTGCAATATGCGCTGCTGTCGTCGCTGACGTTTCTGGTGGGCACACTGGGGCGCGGCGCGCTGGGCCAGATGATCGAAAGCCAGGGCTATACCGCCGTGTTCTACTTCACCACCTGGCTGGGCTTTATCGCGGTGGCGCTGTGCGTGCTGGAGTGGATGCGGGAGAAAAGGGTGAAGGCTGCTTGAAGCGGCTATCGCGTTTATATGATAACATGCTGGGGTGAGGATTGTCCGTATGCACCGAAACATGCATCTGCTGTTGGGATTAGCCTTATTGTTTATGGCTTCCTACTCGTCAGCGAAATCAGAACAATAAAGAAACTCTGTGCAGAAGCATTACAAACTATCCGCCGAGCAAATTCGCCCGTTGGTCATGGGTCGAGGAGGAGCAATAGCGAGCGACCGAATTACCGTCGATGGTCGTCCGGTCGGTTACATGTATAGGACAGCCCCCCATAATAATCTGGATAGCGGGTGGGCATTTCTCGCGGGCGATGAAGGTGATGCCTACATGAATGATTCGAAAAATCACGCAATCTACGATGTGAACACTATTGCCAATTATGACCCTGAAATAATCCCGTTGCTCGATGCACCCGCAGGGTCGGCTTTCATTCGTACATCCGCGGGGCTGGTTCGAGATCCGCAAGGTGCTCCCGCAGAGTAACATATAAATTAGATTCGCTACTGCCACAGCCCCTCAATCCGGCAGTTGATCGTTCGCCTTCAGGATCTCGCCCGCGAGGTAGAGTGAGCCGGTGATGAGGAGCGGGGCGGGGGCTTCCTGCCCGATCGTGTCCGCTGCTGCGCTTAGGTCGGGATGCGCGGTGTGTGCTATGCCCCAGTCCTTTGCCAGTGCCGCGAATGCTTCCGGCCCGTGATGGGCGTGGCCTTCCACCGGCACGCTGTGGATTGCGCCGATACTGTCTTTCAGGGGGCTGAGAAAACCTGCCATATCCTTGTTCGCCAACATGCCGATGAGCAGGGTGAGCTTGCCGCCGCCCAGCCGCTCGCCCGTGAAGAAGCGCGCGATGGCTTCGCCCGCCGCCGGGTTGTGGCCGCCGTCGAGCCAGATGGCGCGCGCGCCCTCCGCGCCCTCTGTGCCACCCAACCGCGCCACCAGCGGGCCGGCCGTCAGCCGCTGTAGCCGCGCGGGCCAGTGCGCCCAGAGCGGAGCGGCGTGGAGCGCGGCCTCGCCGATGGGAAGCGCCGACTGATGCCTTAGCATCGCTATGCTGAGCGCGAGGTTCATCGCCTGATGCGGCCCGGCTAGGCGCGGCTCCGGCGTGTCGATCCGCCCGGCCTCGTCGCGATAATGCAGGCGCGAGCGATAGAGCGCAGCGTCCCACGCGCCCTTCATCGGCAACCAGTGCGCGCCGACCTCTGCCGCCTTCTGCGCGATGACGGTGGCGATGGCGGGTTCGTAATCCAGCGTGACGAGTGGTGTGCCGGATTTGGCGATCCCCGCCTTCTCGCCCGCGATGGTCTTGAGGTCGTTGCCCAGAAAGGCCTCATGATCCATGCCGAGTTGCGCGATGCCGGTGACGGCGGGTGTGGGAATGACGTTGGTCGCATCCAGTCTGCCGCCCAGCCCCACCTCGATGATGCAGGCGTCCGCCGGATGTTCCACAAAAGCCAGGAAAGCGGCGGCGGTGGTGGCCTCGAAAAAGCTCGGGCCGATGTCGCCTGCCGCGTCCAGCACACGCTCCAGATAGGCGGCCAGGCGCAGGTCGTCGATCAGCACGTCATTCAGGCGGATGCGCTCGTTGAAGCGCACCAGATGCGGCGAGGTGTAGGCGTGGACGCTATAGCCTTCCGCCTGCAATGCCGCGCGCAGGAAGGCGCAGGTCGAGCCTTTGCCGTTCGTCCCCGCGACATGAAATACCGGCGGCAGGCGCAGCTGCGGATTGCCGAGCGCGGCCAGCAGGCGGGTGATCCTGTCCAGCCCCAGCACATCCGCGCCGGGCGAGAGACTGGTCAGCCGGTCGAGCTGCGCCTGTACGGCGGGGTTATCGGAAACGGCGTGATCGGCCACAGTCTAATTCCCCTCCCCTTCAGGGGAGGGGTTAGGGGTGGGGCAAGGGCCTCTCGCAATCGCCCCCACCCCCCGGCCCCCTCCCCTGAAGGGGAGGGGGAGAAGGGTGTACATCCCCGGCATTTCCTCAAGCCGCCTTCTTCGGCATCAGATAAGCGGCTATCTGCGCGATGCGCTCTTTCAGCTCCTTGCGGTGCACCACCATGTCGATCATGCCATGCGCAAGGAGATATTCGGCGCGCTGAAACCCTTCGGGCAGCTTTTCGCGGATGGTGCTCTCGATCACGCGCTGGCCCGCGAAACCGATCAGCGCATTCGGCTCGGCGATCTGGATGTCGCCGAGCATCGCGTAGCTCGCGGTGACGCCGCCGGTGGTGGGATCGGTCAGCACCACAATATAGGGCAGGCCCGCGTCATGCAGCTTCTGAATCGCTACCGTCGCGCGCGGCATCTGCATGAGGGACAAGATGCCCTCCTGCATCCGCGCGCCGCCCGCCGCCGTGAAGATCGCGTAGGGGCATTTGCGCTTGATCGCCTCCTCGACGCCCTGCACGAACGCCGCGCCGACCGCGACGCCCATCGACCCGCCCATATAGGCGAAATTCTGCACGCCGATCACGATGGGCAAGCCATCCACCTTGCCGGATGCGTTGATGAGCGCATCCTGATCGCCGGTACTGGCGCGCGCCGCCTTGATGCGGTCGGTATATTTCTTGGTATCGCGGAACTTGAGCGGGTCTTCCTTCACCTGCGGGGTGGGAAGTATTTTTACACTGCCCTCATCGAGGATCTGGGCAAAGCGTTCGTCCGGGCCGATGCGGCCATGATGATCGCACTTCGGGCAGACGGAGAGGTTTTCCTCCCATTCCCTGGTGAAGATCATCTGCGCGCAGCCGGGGCATTTGTGCCACAGCGTGTCGGTCGTGGTTTCCTTCTTCGCGATGAAGGGTATCGCCTTGCGGACGCGGCTGATCCAGCTCATCTTGCGGTCTCCCTGATCTCCAGCGCCGCGCGCAACGACGCGACATACTCCTTCACATGAGGCGCGGCATGGGCGCCATGCTGGCCGACGATCTCGACGATCGCGCTGCCGACGACGACGCCATCAGCCACCCGGCCGATGGCTGCGGCCTGTTCGGGCGTGCGCACGCCAAAGCCCACGGCGATCGGAAGATCGGTGCCGGATTTCAAATGCGCCACCGCCTGCTCGATGCTGGTCTGCGCCGCCTGCTGCTTGCCGGTGATCCCCGCGACCGAGACATAATAGAGGAAGCCGCTCGACCCTTGCAGCACGGCAGGGAGGCGTGCGGCGTCAGTTGTCGGCGTCGCAAGGCGGATGAAGTGGAGGCCGGAAGCGCGCAGCGCCGGGCCAAGCTCGGCATCTTCCTCATTCGGGATGTCGACGCAAATTACGCCATCGACGCCCGCCTGGGCCGCTGCGTTGGCGAACCACTCCGCCCCGCGCCGGATCATCGGATTGGCATAGCCCATCAGGATGAGCGGCGTTTCCGGGTGGCGCTGTCTGAATGTCGAGGCGATGGCGAGGATGTCGGCGGTCTTCGTGCCCGCGCCCAAGGACCGCAGATTGGCGAGCTGGATCGCAGGGCCATCCGCCATCGGATCGGTGAACGGCATCCCGAGCTCAATGAGGTCCGCGCCGCCTTCGACCAGCGCATCGAGCACGGCGGCGGTGTCCTGCGGGGTCGGATCACCGCCGGTGACGAAGCAGACGAGCGCCGCGCGCCCCTCGGCGCGGCATTTGGCGAAGGTGGAGGAGATGCGGTCGGATTGCACCGTCATACCCTCTCCCCTTCAGGGGAGAGGGAAGGGAGAGGGGGAGTGGCAATCATCGTTTGAACCACTGACAATACGCCCTCGATATTTCCCATGATATCCGTGTTGGAAAAGCGTATCACGCGATACCCCTGTGTTTGCAGATATGCGGTGCGCTCTGTGTCATAATCGATTTGAGAGGAATGGCTGTCACCGTCGACCTCTATCACCAGCATCGGGTCCCGACTTGCGAAATCGACGATGTAGGGACCGATCACTTTTTGACGCCTAAACTTCGCTCCGCCCAGCCTTTTCGCCCGCAGCGCGAACCACATACGTTGTTCCGGTTCGGTCGGTGTCGCGCGCATGTTCTTCGCATGCTTGACGAGAGACGGATCACGCATTGGATGGCCCCTCTCCCAACCCTCTCCCCTGAAGTGGAGAGGGCTTAAACAGGGTGCCGCTCATATCTCCACCCCCAGCGCCTTGGCGACGGTGAAGATGTCCTTGTCGCCGCGCCCCGAGAGGTTGACGACGATGATCTTGTCCTTGCCCATCTGCGGTGCGAGTTTCTCGATCGCCGCAAGGGCGTGCGCGCTTTCCAGCGCCGGGATGATCCCTTCCAAACGACACAGCTTCTGGAATGCTTCCAGCGCTTCGTCATCCGTCACGGAAACGTAGCGCGCGCGGCCGATCTCGTGCAGCCATGCGTGCTCCGGGCCGATGCCGGGATAATCGAGGCCCGCCGATATCGAGTGCGCGTCGGTGATCTGGCCGTCCTCGTCCTGCAACAGGAAGGTCTTGTTGCCATGAAGCACACCGGGCGCGCCGCCCGCGATGCTCGCCGCATGATGCCCGTCGCCCAGCTCGATGCCGCGCCCCGCCGCCTCGACGCCGACGATCTCGACATCGGTATCATCAAGGAACGGGTGGAACATGCCGATGGCGTTCGATCCGCCACCGACGCACGCGACCAGCATATCGGGCAGGCGGCCCTCGGCCTGCATAATCTGCTCTCGCGTTTCCTTGCCGATCACGCTCTGGAAATCCCGCACCAGCTCGGGATAAGGGTGTGGCCCGGCGACCGTACCGATGATGTAGAAGGTGTCGTGCACATTCGCGACCCAGTCGCGCAGCGCCTCGTTCATCGCGTCCTTCAAGGTGCGCGTGCCACTCTCCACCGCGCGCACCTCCGCGCCCAAGAGCTTCATGCGGAACACATTGGGTGCCTGCCGCTCCACATCCAGCGCGCCCATGAAGATGGTGCACGGGATGTTGAACAAAGCGGCGACGGTCGCGGTGGCGACGCCATGCTGGCCCGCGCCGGTCTCCGCGATGATCCGCGTCTTGCCCATGCGTTTGGCGAGCAAAATCTGGCCGATGCAGTTGTTGATCTTGTGCGCGCCGGTGTGATTCAGTTCCTCGCGCTTGAGGTAGATCTTTGCGCCGCCCAGATCTTCCGTCAGGCGTTTTGCAAAGTAGAGCGGGTTGGGGCGGCCGACATATTGGCGAAGAAGATACTGGAACTCCTCCTCGAACGCCGGGTCGGTCTTGGCTCTGCGATATTCCTTCTCGAGATCGAGGATCAGCGGCATCAGCGTTTCGGCGACATAGCGGCCGCCGAACTGGCCGAAATGCCCGTCGGTATCGGGCTGGGTGCGCAGGGAATTGGTCATGGGTGAGCTGAGGGTCATGGCAATGATCTTCTTTCAGGCAGCAAGGGTGTGTTTCGCTTCAATCCGTGGGGAGAGCGATCAGCGCCATCGTGCCGGCAAAAATCCATTTCGGTTGGTGATCATGACCTTGCCGCTTTACAGAAGGCGGCGAGCTTGTCCACATCCTTGATGCCCGGCGCGGACTCCACGCCCGAAGAAACGTCGACTAGCTGCGTGCCGGAAATGCGGATCGCTTCGGCGACATTGTCGGGATCGAGGCCGCCGGATAGCCCCCAGGGGCTGTGCGAGCGGTAGCCGGAAAGCAGGCTCCAGTCGAAGCGCAGGCCCATGCCGCCGGGAAGATCCGCATGATCGGGGGTCTTGGCATCGAACAGGATCAGGTCCGCGACCTCCCGATAGGCGGCGGAGCCAGCGATATCGGCTGCGGTCTTGACGGGAACGGCTTTCCAGAGATGCAAGCGCGGAAAGCGCGCGCGGATCTGCGCCAGACGTTCAGGGGCCTCGCTTCCATGCAACTGGAGCGCGTCCAAATCGCCAACCCTGACGAGCATCTCGATCTCCGCGTTATCCGGGTTTACCACCACGCCGACTTTTCGCACATGGCCAGGCACGCGCGCGGCAAGCTGCGCCAGACGGTCCCCATCCACATGGCGCGGGCTTTTGGCGAAATGCACGAAGCCGACATGGCTTGCGCCGCCTTTCAGCGCCGCATCCAGCGTTTCCGGCGTCGAAAGGCCGCAGATCTTGATCGCGATTCGGGACATGAAGGGGCCGCTTTACCCGCCCCGCAGCCCGAGGGAAAGCCACGCGTCCTCAGGCCAGATGCTTCTCCAGCTTCGTCATGAACAGCGGCGGCTCCACCGGCACGACAAAATCGAGACCCCAAGCGACTTCACGATATCCACGGCGCCGATAATAAGCGATCAGCTCGGTGCGGCTGTCGATGACGGTCATGGTCATGCGCGTCGCCGAAAAATGGCGTCGCCCCCAATCTTCCGCGGCGGCGAGAAGCGTGCGGCCCAGCCCACCTGCCTGATGCGCTGGATCGATGCAGAACAGCCCCAGGTAAACCTCGCCGTTTCCCTTGTCTGTGAGCTGGACCGAGCCGATCGGCGCGTTCTCCTGCTCTGCGAGAAGAAGGAGAGAGCCAGGGTCGTCGACGATAGCGGCCAGCACGTCCAGCCTGATGCGCTCATCATCCAGCAGGTCCGCCTCATGGGTCCACCCCGCCCGCGCGCTGTCTCCCCGATAGGCGCGTTGGATGACGGCGTGCAGCGAGGGCAGATCTTCATGCCGCGCGGGACGAACGCACAGACGATCGATGCCGAGGCTCACAAGGTGGCCTCGATCTCCCTTGCGGCCAGATCAGGATTTTCCGCCTGGCTGATGGGCCGCCCGACGACGATGATGGATGCACCCGCGTCGACCGCCGCGCGGGGCGTGACGGCGCGCTTCTGGTCGCCCATCGCGCCGCCTGCCGGACGGACGCCGGGCACCACGAAGAACCCTCCCGGCCAGCGTTTGCGCACAAGGCCCACTTCCTCGCCAGAACAGACGATGCCATCAAGCCCGGCATCCTGCGCGAGGTCGGCGAGGCGCTCGACCTGCGCGGCGGCGTTGCGCGCCACACCGATTTCATTGAGGTCGCCCGCATCGAGGCTGGTGAGCACCGTGACGGCGACGACCCTGGTGTTGACGCCCGCAGCCGCCTTGGCGTCCTCCAGCATGGCGCGTCCGCCCGACGCATGGACGGTGAGGATCGCGGGCTCCAGCACATGCAGCGCCTGCACCGCCTTGGCCACGGTGTTGGGAATGTCATGCAGCTTGAGGTCAAGGAAGATCGGCAGGCCGATCTTCGCCATCTCGTGCACGCCGTGATGCCCGTTGGCACAGAAGAATTCGAGGCCGAGCTTGATGCCGCCGACGTGATTGCGCACATTTTTTGCAAGCTGCTCGGCGCGGGACAGGTCTGGGGTGTCAATGGCGACGTAAATCGGGCTTTTCATGGTTGTTCCAGAGGTACGGCAGGAGAGGAGGTGGTGACGGGCTGCGGATCAGCCGGGCGCTGCTGGAGCGTGATGCTTTCCAAAGCGCGTTCCGCGCTGGTGAGCTTGCGCCGCAGCCGCCACTTGACGGTGCGGCCCCATGCCCAGGTCGGCAGCAGCCCGAGCAGGAACGCAGCGAGGATCAACACCGGCAGGCGGGTTTCCATGATGGCATCGCCCCAGAGCTTCACTGCCACCCGGCCAGGAACGACAGGGGCTGCCGCCTCCCAGTTCGCCTTGGTGAACAGTGCCAGCGCCACGGCGACGACAACCCAGAAGATGGTCTTCAGCACCTGCATGAGAACCCCTCAAACCAGCAAGGGGGCCAGCCTAGGCAATTTTTGCGCGTTTTGCCAGTGCGGGAATCGCGTGCCGGAGCAGGGCGGCGGAAAGCTGGGCGCAGGCCTCTCATGTGCAGCCCAATAAAAAAGCCCACCCTTCCCTCGCCATAGCCGGTCGCTGGCGGAAGAAGGGCGGGCCGAAACCTGCGCTACAAGAAGAAGTGTGATTACATCAGCTTGTAGGTCAGCGGAAGGATGACGGCGGCCGGGCCACCCGGAGGAGCCGGAAGAGTGCCGACCTTGGAGGGCAGGGCGAGCGCTTCGCGGTCCAGGACCGAGGAGCCCGAGGGAGCAACCAGCTCGGTCTTCTCCACCGCGCCGCTGGCCGTGACATACACCTTCACCTTCACGGTGCCCTCGTCGCCGCGCATCTGCGCCGCGCGGGGATAGGTCTGCTTGGAAGCGATCTGGCGGGCGACGGCCTGCTGCCATGCGGCTGGCTGCGCGAAGGCGGGAGCGATGGTAGCGGCGGCAATGGCAGCTACGACGATTGTCTTCCCAGAAATTTTTGCGAACATATAGCTATCCTTTGTTGCTTCATTTTTTCCAATGAAGATTGAACCGGGTGCCTCCTTCTATAAGCAGGAGGGGATAAGATGCGGTTTATGCGCATGGTTAATTCGCCGTAAGCATCTCTCGGCGATCCGGGGCGGCAGGTCGTTTCCCTTCCTTTGTGCTCAAGAAGACCGTTCGCTTTCCGGTCTTCTCTGGGGTCTTGTCCGGGCGACGAACATCCTCCGTTCCACGCCCGTTCCGCGCCGCCTTACCCCCGGTGCGGTTCGTCCCTCCGGTTGGTCCGAATCGACACAAAAAACAGACCCGGCATTTATCCAATGCCGGGTCAGATCGGGGGGTATGCAGGAAGCGAGGGTCAGAATTCGGCCCAGTCGTCCTCATCCACGGCGAGGGCGAGATTGCCTCGGCTTGCCGGAGCGGGCGGGCGATAGCTCGGGGCGCGCTCTTCCTCATGGGAGGGCGCAACGCCCAGTCCGCCGGTATATCCTCCCGCGCGGCCCAGCTCAAAGAACGAGAGCTGTTCAAACAGCCGCTCGGTCTCGTCGTTGAGGTTGCGCGAGCTGGCGGTCGATTCCTCGACCATCGCGGCGTTCTGCTGCGTGGCGGTATCCATCGCGGTGACCATGTCCGAAATTTCGGCGAGGCCGGAAGCCTGCCGTGAGGCGGCCTGTGCGATCTCGTCCATCAGGTCCGACACCTCGGTCACTTCGGTAACGATCTGGCGGAGTGCTTCACCGCTGTTTTCCACCAGCGACACGCCGTCGGTGATCTGGGCGTTGGAGGTGGCGACGAGCTGGCGGATCGAGTTCGCCGCTTCGGCCGAACGCTGCGCCAGATGCCGCACCTCGGTTGCAACGACCGCGAAACCCGCGCCCGATGCGCCCGCCCGCGCCGCTTCCACGCCCGCGTTGAGCGCCAGCAGGTTGGTCTGAAACGCAAGGCCGTCGATGGTCGAGATGATCTCGTTCATTTCCTTCGACGAGGCCTGGATGTTGCGCATAGCGACAACCGCGCGCTTGGCGGTCTCGTCGACCTTCTCGGCCGATTCGCGCGCCACGGCAAGGCGGCTGCTGGTCTGGCGGGCATTGTCCGCCGCGACCTTCACCGATCCGGTAAACTCGCCCAGCGTCTTGGACGTATGCGCGAGCGACTCGGCCTGACGCTCGGTGCGCAGCGAGAGGTCAGACGATGCCTGCGCGATCTCGTTAGTACCGTTCTTGATGGTGTTGCAGCCTTCGACGATCTGTACCATCGCGTCCTGCAGATGAGACAGCGCATCGTTATAGTCGTTGTAGAGCTTGGCAAGCGGACCGTTCGCGTTCTCGTCGACGCGGTGGGTCAGCTGGCCCTTGGCGAGCGCGGAGAGACCGGCGCCGATGGCGTTGATGGTCTCCTCGGTCTCGCGGGCGCGCATGGCTTCCGCTTCGGCGCGCTGCTTGTCTGCCTCGAACAGCGCCTTGAAGCTGTCGAGCGCGCGGGCGAGGCTGCCCAGCTCGTCCTTCCGGTTCATCCCCGGAATTTCAACCGTAAGGTCACCCTCGACCAGCAGGCCGACCGAGCCCGCCATTTTCCGCACCGGCTTGGCGATGGTCTGCATCAGGATGCCGGACAGCAGCAGGGTAACGACAAGGCCGAGGCCCACCGCACCCATTAGCATACGGCGCGAGTCGGCATAGATGCTCTCGCTCTTGGCGCTGATCGCCTGACCGCTCTTCTGGTTGAGATCGATGAGCTGGAGGATCGAGTCCTCGACCGTGTAGAACATGTCGAGCGATTCGCCCTCGAACATCGCGCTGGCCGCGGCCGAGTCGCCGCTCTGAGCCAGGCTGATGAGCTGGTCGGTCTGCTGCTGATATTGTGCCCAATTGGTCTTCAGGGTCGCGAACAGATCTTTCTGCTCCTTGGTGTTGAGCAGCTTTTCATAATCGTCCATCATCCCGGAAATCGCGTTGCTGGCATTGCGGATCATCTTTTCCGCCTTTGCCTTAGACTCCGGTGTCGGCGCTGTGACGATGCCGCTCTGCTGGATGCGATATTGCGACGTATAGGCGTGGATGTCGCCGATCAGCTGCGTGGCGGGCAGCGTGTTGGAACGCATCTGTGCCGATAGCTGATTTACCTCGCCAATTTTCATTATAGCGAAGCCGCCGATCGCGGCCACCAGCGCAAGAAGCGCGGCGAACGCGAACATCATCTTCGCCGATATGGTTATACCCTTGGGCACGGCATTTTCCTTTGTAACAACCTCTTTGGCTAGCGTTCATAGAAGCAAAGGCTTGATATTTGGTAACCGAGGCGGAAACCAAATCTCGTGCGTCGCCAAGGCCTTATTCCGAAAGCACCGCCCGGAGGGCCGGGAAACTTCATCCACTTTGGATGTAAAAATATCGCGTAATAACAATGATATAAGGGGATTCTGTCGGATTTACGCTCCCTTGTTCGTACGGTATCACTTTGAAAACAGGTAATAATAACGCGGCGTTAACCAAAAACCCCGTAATTTCACCTCGTTACTGGCCCGGCTGTTGGTATCGAAATTTTGGTATCGAAAGCGCGGCTGGTTCTTAAACAAAGCCAGAGGGGAAGCTGGCGGAGCAGGAGCTACGATCCATGAACGCGCAGGCCGAAATCTCGTCCACGGGGCAGGAATTTGTCGGACTATCGGACCAGAATTATAAAGCCTTCCCCCGTATCAAGTCCCATCTCGAACGCTTCTCGGGCCGGGCGCTGGAAAAGCTCTATTCCCGCATCGCCGCCCACCCGGTCACCGCGAAACTATTGCCTACGAAGGAGGCCCGGGCTGGTGCCGCTTCGGCGCAGGCCCGCCACTGGCAGGAGCTGTTCACCGGCAAGTTCGGCGATGCGGCCCGTGGTCGCTCACAGAAAATTGGGCAGGTTCACTCCCGCATCGGCCTCACGCCCCCCTTCTACATCTCCGGCTATGCGCTCGTGCTGGAAGAAATGATCGTCGCCATCTCGACGCAGGGGATTCACACGCGGCTTTCAGGCAAGGAGCTCGGCAATGTCATCGCGACGCTGGTGAAGACCGCGCTGTTCGACATGAACGAGGCGCTGGCCGCATATTTCGCTGCCGAGGAAGAGCAGCGCAACGCAGTGATCCATTCGCTGGGTCAGGCGCTCGCCAAGATGGCTACGGGTGATCTGCGCGCCCAGCTTGAGGATCTGCCTCGCACCTACGCGCAGCTGGCGCATGATTTTCACGCGATGCGCCACCAGATCAGCTCGGTCGTCAGCCAGATGGCTGACGCGGCGGACAGCATCAATACCGGCGCCGGAGAGATCAGTTCCGCAGCGGCTGACCTGGCGACGCGGACCGAGCAGCAGGCGGCCGCCCTCGCCCACACCACCGCGATCATGCGTTCCATCAGCGATGGGATGCAGGATACCGCCGCCAACGCCAAGGAGGTCGACCGCAGTGTCTCGCGCGCTCATCTCCAGGCGCAGGAAGGTGGCGCGGTTGTCGAGCAGGCGGTCGGCGCGATGGACAAGATCAAGGCGTCCTCTTCGGAAATCGGTCAGATTACCGAGGTGATCGAGGCGATCGCGTTCCAGACGAATCTGCTTGCCCTCAACGCAGGCGTCGAGGCGGCACGGGCGGGCGAAGCCGGCAAGGGCTTTGCGGTCGTCGCGAGCGAGGTGCGTGCGCTCGCCCACCGCACCACCGAATCGGCGAAGAATATCAAAGAGCTGATCAGCAAATCCGGCGCGGACGTGGACGATGGTGTGGATCTGGTTGGCCGCACCGGTGTCGCGCTGGAGCAGATTATTCAGCAGATGAGCGAGGCGACCCGTCAGGCGCAGGAAATTTCCCAGTTCGCCGAACAGCAGGCGGAGAGCCTCAAGGGCGTCAGCCGCGGCATTTCGGAGATGGACCTCACCACCCAGCAAAATGCCGCGATGGTCGAGGAATCCAACGCGGCGTCGCGCACCCTGTCCGATCAGGCGCGCGCGCTCACGGGGCTGGTCGGCCAGTTCCAGCTTGAGCGCCGCAGCGAGTTGCGCCCGGAAGGCGAACCCCAGCGGACCTGGCGGCGCAGCTACGCCGAGAGCCCGCAGCGCAAGGTCGCCAACGGCTGAGCTTAGCGCTGCTGCGCGTGCGGCAGCTTACTCCCCGAACACCCGCGCGAAGATCGTATCGACCTGTGCGTAGTGATAATCGAGGTTGAACTTGTCCTCGATCTCTTCCGCCGAAAGCGCGGCGGAGACATCCGGATCGGCCTTCAGCAGCTCCTTGAGCGAGAGCTGGCCGTCCGATTCCCACACCTTCATCGCGTTGCGCTGAACATAGCGATAGCTGTCCTCGCGGGACACGCCCGCTTGCGTCAGCGCCAGCAGCACGCGCTGCGAATGGACGAGGCCGCCCATCTTGTCGAGGTTCTTCATCATCCGCTCAGGATAGATGAGCAGCTTGTCAATTACGCCCGTGAGGCGGCCAAGCGCGAAATCGAGCGTGATGGTGGCGTCCGGGCCGATGAACCGCTCTACCGAGCTGTGCGAGATGTCCCGCTCATGCCACAGCGCAACATTTTCCATCGCAGGCACCACGGCGCTGCGCACCATGCGGGCGAGGCCGGTCAAATTCTCGGTCAGCACCGGGTTGCGCTTGTGCGGCATCGCCGAGCTGCCCTTCTGCCCCGGCGAGAAATACTCTTCCGCTTCCAGCACCTCGGTGCGCTGCAAGTGCCGCACCTCGACCGCGAGTCGCTCGATCGAGGAGGCGATCACGCCCAGGGTCGCGAAGAACATCGCGTGCCGGTCGCGCGGGATCACCTGGGTCGAAACGGGTTCAATACTGAGGCCGAGCTTCGCCGCGACATGGGCCTCGACGCGCGGATCGATGTTGGCGAAGGTGCCGACCGCGCCGGAAATCGCGCAGGTGGCAATGTCGACGCGCGCGGCGATCAGGCGCGCCTTGCAGCGGGAGAACTCCGCATAGGCTTCCGCCATCTTGAGGCCGAACGTCACGGGCTCGGCGTGGATGCCGTGGCTGCGGCCGATGGTGGGGGTGAGCTTGTGCTCATAGGCGCGGCGCTTGATCGCTTCGAGCAGTGCGTCCAAATCCGCCAGCAACAGGTCGCTCGCCTGTGCCAGCTGCACCGCAAGGCAGGTGTCGAGCACGTCTGAGCTGGTCATGCCCTGATGCATGAAGCGCGCCTCGCCGACATAGCCCGCCGCGTCGACCTGTTCCGCTACCCAGGTCAGAAATGCGATCACGTCATGCTTGGTTACCGCCTCGATCGCGTCGATGGCGGGCACGTCGATCTTCGGGTTGGTTGACCACCATGCCCACAGCGCTTTGGCTGCCGATTGTGGCACCACGCCCAGCTCCGCAAGGGCGTCGGTAGCGTGCGCCTCGATCTCGAACCAGATGCGATAGCGGTTTTCCGCCTCCCAGATGGCGGACATTTGCGGGCGGGCATAGCGCGGAACCATGAAGCGACTCTTTTCGTGCTGGAATGAAAGAACGCGCGCCGGGTAGCAGCATGATCGGTGCTCGGCAATGCGGCACGGATAGTGGAGCGCCTTGCTACAGCGAAAATCTCTTCGCGGAATACCCCGAATCCGGCACAGCTTTGCGGCAGGTCGAGCCGCTCCGGGGATGGCTGGTGGAGGGCTCAAATCCGCATCTTGCAGCTTTCTGCACGACGTCTCACATCGCTTTTGGGCAGAGGAAAGCGATTTAGGACAGACTAAGGAATTGAGGATATGAAATCGATCAAACTCGTTGCGATGACGGCCGCGCTTTCGGCCTTCGCCCTGCCCGCCGTGGCTCAGCAGGCGCAGACGACGCCGCCCGCCGACAGCACGACCACGCAGTCCACTAATGTTCCCGAAGGTACGGCGAGCGGGACGGGCGCGGCCAGCAGCTCCGCCACTTCGTCCACCTCCGCCGGTGCCACTGCCAACAATGCGGCGCAGGTGTCGGCTCTGGTGGACAAGGAATTCCCCGCCTACGATGCCGACAAATCCGGCCAGCTCGACAAGAACGAGTTTTCCACCTGGATACTCGCGCTCAAGGCTGACGAGCTCAAGGCGACCGGCAAGACAATGGCGCAAACCGAAATGGCGTCATGGGCGTCTGCGGCCTTTACGAGCGCCGATACCGACAAGAGCACGACCGTCACCAAGGCGGAACTGGGCAAATTCCTCGGGGGTTGATGCCGTAATCCCGTCAGGGGTCGCACGGGAGAGCGCGTGGAGGCCGATGCCGCCGCGCGCTCTTGCCGCGTCAGAAAAGGCCCATCGCGCGCATACTGCTGTAACCTTCCGCGCCGATGATCAGATGATCGTGGACCGAGATGCCCAGCCGCCTGCCCGCCTCGATGATGTTGCGGGTTACCTCGATGTCCTGCTTGCTTGGCTGGGGCGAACCGCTGGGATGGTTGTGGACCAGAATGAGGGAGGACGACCCCAGATCGATAGCGCGCCGAATCACCTCGCGCGTGTAGATGGCGGCCTGATCGACCGAGCCATCGCCCATATGCTCGTCCCGGATCAGCATGTTGCGCGCGTTGAGATGCAGCACGCGCACCCGCTCGATCTTCAGATGCGCCATGTCGGCGCGGAGATAGTCGAGCAGCGCCTGCCAGCTCGACAGCACCGGCTGCTGTACCACGGGCGCGCGCAGCAGGCGCAGCGCCGCTGCCTGCGCGATCTTGACCGCCGCCGTGCTTGTGTCGCCCATGCCGGGGAAGCGGGCCAGTGCCTCCCAATCCGCCGTCAGAACGCCCGTGATGCCACCGAAATGCGCGAGCAGGGCTTTTGCCAGCGGTTTGGTGTCGCGGCGGGGAATGGCCAGCGCGAGGAGATATTCGATCAGCTCGTGGTCGAGCAGCGCCTCCGGGCCTCCCTCCTGCAACCGCCCGCGCAACCGGGCGCGATGCCCCGTGCCGTGATGAGGCTCTGCCGCGTTTCCTTCCTGTTGCAACGCGAGGGGAGGCAGCTCCGGGAACAGCCCGGAGGCGGTCGGCGGGCGGAAGGCGGCGTCTTCCAGCCGCTCTCCCTTGCGATCCTGTTCGGGTAAGTCGCCGTTCATGCGCACAGGGCTAGGCGTTGCCAAATCCCCCCGCAAGGATATTTACGACAGGATGCGTCTTCTCTCTTCCTCGAAAAGCAGGATCGCTGCGCTACTGATCCTGTTGGGGTGCACGATGTTCGCGCTGGTCTGGCTTCAGCGCGACAGGATCGCGGACCATTATGTGCAGCGCAGCCTGGCCGCGAAGCATGTGCGCGCCAGCTATCGCATCACGCAGGTTGCGCTGCGGACGCAGAGGATCGAAAATCTCGTTCTGGGCGATCCGGCACGGCCTGATCTGGTCGCGCAGTCGGTCGAGGTGGATATCGGCTATGGCCTGGGCCTCCCCTATGTTGCGAATGTGCGGGTGCGCGGCGCGCGGTTGAGGGGACGGCTCGATGCTGCCGGGCTGCATCTGGGCGAGCTGGACAAGTTCCGTGACCCCGGCTCTACGGCGCCCTTTCACCTCCCGGATATCGACCTGACGCTGGACGATGCCGGAGCGCGGATCGAGACGCCGCTGGGGCCTGTTGGCCTGACGGTGAGCGGATCGGGCAATCTGCAATCGGGCTTTGCGGGCAAGATCGCCGCGCTGATGCGTGATGTGTCCACCAACGGTTGCGCCACTCCGCGTTTGACCGCTTATCTCGATGTGGCGATGCGCGACGGCGCGCCGCGTCTCTCCGGCCCGGTGCGCGCCAGTGCGCTGGGCTGCGGCGGCGCCCGCAATAACGCGGTGACGCTGGCGGAGGTGGCGCTGAAGACGGACGTGGTGCTCTCCTCCGCGCTTGACGGCTGGAAGGGCACAGTCGGTGGTGAAGCGCGGGCGATAGGCGGTTCGGGCGTACTCGCCTCTCGGCCCCGGTTGGCGATACGGTTCGAGGGCCAGGCGCAGCAGATGGCGCTGGACGGCACGCTGGAGGCCGATGCGGTTACAGCCTCCGCGCTCAACCTTGCCGGGCTGCGAGCCTCGGCCCGCTCCGCAGCCTCCACCCCTCTCGGGCCGCTTTTGAGCCAGCTGGCGGAGGGTGTCGGCGCGCTGCAACGGAATAATCAGTTACATGCGGCATTTGCGCTCGATCGGCAAAGGAGCGGCACCCATCTGGCTGTCACCGCGCTGGAACTGAAGGGCGAAAAGCAAAGCCGCATCGCGCTCGGCCGGGGTGGTCGCATCGAGCTGTCCTTGCCCGATATGCGCTGGACGATGCAGGGCGGCCTCGTCAGCAGCGGTGGCGGCTTGCCGGATATGGCGCTGCGGCTGAATCCGGCGAGGAACGGCGGCGTCGCGGGCCAGATGTTTGTGAAGCCTTACGCGGCGCGTGGTTCGCGGCTGGAGCTGGAGCCGGTGCGCTTCACCGCCGGACGGGATGGAGCGACCCATATCGTGACCCGGCTCCGGCTGGATGGCCCGATGCCCGATGGCGTGCTGCGCGGGCTGGAGATCCCCGTGACGGCGCACTGGGGGCCGCGTGGGCTCGCGGTGAACACGGCCTGTGCGCCGGTCCGGGTGTCGGCGCTGAAAGTCGGTGCGGTCGCGCTTGGCGATGCACGCCTCACCGCCTGCCCGTTGGATGGCGGCATGATCACGCTGCGGGAGGGCCGTATGGGCGGCGGAATCGCGCTGGGCGCGACGCAGCTTGTTGGGCGGATGGGAGAATCACCGATGCGGCTGTCCGCGCGGTCTGCGCGCTATCGGATGAGCGCCGGATTTGCGCTGGAGGATGTGGACGTGCGCATGGGCGCGACCGACGCACCGATGCTGCTGCGCGCCGGGCGGCTCGAAGGACGCGCGCTCGCGGAAGGCGTCGGCGGCTCCGCGAGCGGCATCGAGGCCAAAATCGGCACCGTACCCCTGCTGGTGCGGGAGGGCGCGGCGCGCTGGGGCTTCGCGAAGGGCGCGCTGGTGCTCAACGGGCGTATCCTCGTGCTCGATGATGCCAATCCCGATCGCTTCAACCCGCTCGAGTCGAACGACTTCCGCCTCACCCTCGCCAACAGTTGGATCGATGCGAATGGCACCGTGCGTTTGCCGGGCAAGGATCGCACCATCGCCTCAGTTACGATTCGTCACAGCCTTGGCGATGGCACGGGCAATGCGGATTTCCGCATGGACGGCCTCCGGTTCGACCGGGCGCTCCAGCCCGACGAGATCACCCATATCGCGCTCGGCGTGATCGCGAATGTCGATGGGCGACTCGATGGTTCCGGCGAGATCCGCTGGACGCGCGAAGGCGTCACCAGCACAGGCAGTTTCTCGACCAATGGCATGAACCTCGCCGCCGCCTTCGGCCCCGTCACCGGCCTATCGACCACAGTGCGATTCACTGACCTGCTCGGTCTCGTCACCGCACCGCATCAGGAGATGCGCCTGCCGCTGGTCAACGCGGGCGTTGAGGTGCGTGATGGCGTCGTCCATTATGCGCTGCTGCCAGGCCAGCGCGTCGCGATCGAGGATGGCACATGGCCGTTCGCGGGCGGCAGGCTCTCGATGCTGCCAACGGTAATGGACATGAGCGCCGAGAAGCCGCGCAACCTGAGCTTCCGTATCGTCGGGCTGGATGCGGGCCAGTTCATCCAGCTGATGGAGCTGGAGAATATCTCCGCCACCGGCACGTTCGACGGACTGCTGCCGATGGTGTTCGATGCCGAAGGCGGGCGCATCCGCGGTGGCATCCTGACCGCGCGGCAACAGGGTACGCCGCCTTTGGTGCTCGATCATGTCGAGGGCGTGGAAATTCCGTGCGACCGCGCCCGGCAGGGCGGGCGGCTTTCCTATGTCGGGCAGGTGTCGAACGAGAATCTGGGCTTCATGGGCAAGCTGGCCTTCGATGCGCTGAAGGATCTTCAATATAAGTGCCTTACCATCCTCATGGACGGCGCGCTGGATGGCGAGGTGGTGACGCAGGTGACGTTCAACGGCGTCAACCGGGGCGCCCTTTCCAATGTGCCCAAGCCGATTGCGCAGCAGTTCATCGGCCTGCCGTTCATCTTCAACATCACCATCGCCGCGCCGTTTCGCGGCCTCATCAACACCGCGCGCTCGTTCACCGATCCGTCCTTGCTGATCCGTCAGCATCTGGGCGACGGTTACGAGGCGGTGAAGCGGAAACCGCTTGCCGTTCAGCCCAACGAAAGCCAGACTATGCCATCAGGGAGCCAGAAATGATCGACGGAAAGAGCGAGGGGGATGCCGGTCGGATGCGAATGATGGCGCTGAGTGCGGTGGTGGCCAGCCTGGCTTTGGCGGGCTGCATCACGGTCAAGGCGCCGGACAAGCCGATCGAGATCAACCTCAATGTGAAGGTGCAGCAGGAGGTGATCGTGCGGCTCCAGAAGGACGCACAGGATCTTATCCAGAATAACCCGGAGTTGTTCCCGCAATGACACGCAAGACATTTTTCATCGCCGCCGCACTGGGCGTATTGGCCGCAGGCGCGTTTCTCGCCGCCCCGGCCAGCGCGCAGGGGCTGGTCGCGCAGGCGCTGACCGCGGGTACGGTGGGCGAGCAGTCGGACGGCTATCTCGGCATCGCGGGCACGGTGAGCCAGGCGGTGCGCGACGAGGTGAGCGCGATCAACATCAAGCGCCGCGCCGCCTATACGGACCTCGCCGCCAAGCGGGGCGTGACGGTGGCGGACGCCGCCGCCGCGACCGGATGCCAGACGCTCGGGTCGCGCGTAAAGCCGGGGCAGGTCTATCGTATCGGCACCGGCCCGTGGCAGACCAAGGGCAGCGGGCCGATCGCGCTGCCGGACTATTGCGCGACTGCGGGTTAATGGATGCGGTTCCAGCCCGCTCCCCCTCCCAACCTTCCATAGGATAGCTTATCGGGAGGTTGGGAGGGGGAGGGGCTGGTGCGGCACATCCGAAACGCCGCAACGCGACCTGTTGCGGATCAGACTATCAGCCCGGTTGACTTGATCCTTCCCCCTTTCTAAACGGGCCGCGCCTTGACGGGTGCGGTTTTTGCGTTTCAAGCGTTGTCTGATCCTCGGGATAACTGGGAAAGGATAGCGGAAATGGCGGAAAACGAACCCGGGCAAGACCCCATCGGCGAAGATCCGCGCGTTGCATCGCTCAAAAAGCGAATCGCGCAGGTTGAACAGGCCGAGCGGATCAGGACCGGCGAGCGCGATGAACAGGCGGATGCAAACACCCGCCTCGGTAATCGGGTTCTGGCCGAACTGATCGGGGGGATTGCTGGCGGCGCGCTGGTGGGATGGGTCCTGGACCACTTCCTCGGCACGCAGCCCTGGCTCCTGTTGGTGTTCCTCTTTCTGGGGATCATCGTCGCCTTCAGGAATATTTACAGGATTTCGATGCAGCGCCCGAAGCAATGAGGGCGCTTTCGTCGCAGGTAGTAGTGAATTTAGGGGCTTAGCGTGGCAGCAGAATCCGGCAAAATCGACCCGATGCACCAGTTTGCGATCGAGCCGCTGTTCGGCACCGATCATCTCGCGGTAGGCGGCTACAATATCGCCTTCACAAACAGCGCGCTGTGGATGGTGATCACCGCCGTGGTGCTGTGGATCTTCGTCGCGGGCGGCATGAAGCGCCAGCTCGTTCCCGGCCGCTGGCAGATGGCGGTGGAGTTCTTCACCGGCTTCATCAACAAGCTGCTGCTGGAGAATGCAGGCTCTGCGGGCAAGAAATATGTGCCCTATGTCTTCTCCATCTTCATGTTCATTCTTATGGCGAACCTGTTGGGCCTGCTGCCGATCGGCATTTTTGGCCTGCATCCCTTCACCTTCACCAGCCACTTCACCGTGACCGGCGTGCTCGCGATCATGAGCTTCTCGATCGTGCTCGCGGTCGGCTTCTGGAAGCACGGGCTGCATTTCTTCTCGCTGTTCGTGCCGCATGGTACGCCGCTGCCGATGATCCCGGTGATCTTCCCGATCGAGCTGGTCTCGTTCCTTGTGCGCCCGTTCTCGCTCGGCCTGCGACTGTTCGTCGCGATGACGGCGGGCCACGTGCTGCTGAAGGTGCTGGCGGGCTTCGTCATCAACTCGACCAACGCCGGCCTCGGCTACGGCGCGCTGGTCGGCATCCCCAGCTTCACCCTGATGATCGGCATCAGCGCGCTGGAAATGCTGGTCGCCTGCATCCAGGCCTATGTTTTCGCCCTGCTCACGTCGCTCTACATCAACGACGCCGAGCATCTTCACTGAGTTTCCAACCCCATCTGCAAGTACAGAGTTTAGAAAAGGAGTTATCATTATGGACGCAGAAGCCGCAAAGCTGATCGGTGCCGGTCTGGCTGCTATCGGTGCGGGCATGGCCGCGCTGGGCGTGGGCAATGTCTTCGGTTCGTTCCTCGAGAGCGCGCTGCGCAATCCTTCGGCCGCTGATGGCCAGCAGGGTCGTCTGTTCATCGGCTTCGCCGCCGCCGAGCTTCTCGGCCTGCTGGCGTTCGTCGTGTCGATGATCCTGATCTTCGTCGCCTAACACGCGCACGACTTGAAGTACCGCGTGGCGGGCAGCCTTTTGCCCGCCCGCTCATGGTTCGATTTAACGGGACGGGTGCAATGCCTCAGATAGCCCAATTGGCCGCGACCTACAGCTCCCAGATCTTCTGGCTGCTGTTAACGTTCGGTTTCGTGTTCTTTGTCGTTGGCCTGGGCATGGTGCCCAAGGTCCAGTCGACGGTGGACGCGCGCAACACGAAGATCGCAGAGGATCTCGCCACCGCGAAGGCGAGCTTCGCCCGCGCGGACGAGCTGGAAGAGCAGAACCGCGCCCGCGAGGCGGAGGCCCGTGCCGCCGCTCAGGCGATTGTCGCCGAGGCCAAGGCCAAGTCCGCCAAGGACACGGAAAAGAAGGTCGCGGCGGAAGACAAGAAGATCGCCGCCAAGCTTGCGGATGCGGAGGCAGCGATTGCCGCCGCTTCGGCTAAGGCGCTGGCGGAGATCGAGGCGGTGTCCGCAGAGGCCGCGCAGGACATGGTGGCCCGTGTCTCTGGCGCCACGGTTTCGGCAGCGGATGCCAAGAAGGCAGTGAAGGTGGCGCTCAATGGTTGACAATGTGAGCCAGGACAGCGCGGCTGTCGCCAGCAATCTGGAAAACGCCGACAAGGTGCAGACCATCGAGGGTGATGTCCACGCCACCACCGAATCGGTCGGAGGCCCCGAACATCATGCGCCCGATCCGGCCATCGGCGGCGCGGGTGGCTATCTCAACGCTACCACGATCGTCAGCATCGCGATGGCGGTGTTCATTCTCGTATTGATCTGGAAAAAGGTGCCCGCCGCCATCGGCAAGGCGCTCGATGGCCAGATCGCCGGTATCCGGTCCCAGCTCGATGAGGCCGCCAAGCTGCGCGCCGAGGCGGAGGCGCTGAAGGCCGAATATCAGAAGAAGATCGCCGGTGCGGAAAAGGAAGCCGCCGCGCTCAAGGTCCGCGCCGAGGAAGAGGCGGCGCAGATGATCGCTGATGCCAAGACCAATGCCGCCGCGCTGGTGAAGCGCCGCCAGAAGATGGCAGAGGACAAGATTGCCGCCGCCGAGCGCACTGCGGTCGAAAGCATTCGCGCCAAGGCCGTCAGCGCTGCCGCAGCCGCTGCGGGCGCGCTGATCGCGCAGAGCCACGATGCTGCCGCCGACAAGGGCATGGTCGACAGTGCGATCAAGGGGCTGGGCACGCTCAACTGAGCGGCGTCAGCCATTCGCACGTCTTCACAATAAAATCCTGAGGCCGGGCTGGGCAATCCAGTCCGGCCTTTCTACATATCCGTCATGTCGTCATCCCCGCCGCCGCACATCCCCGACCGCTTCCGTGAGGACAAGGCCGCCTATGCGCTGCGCGGGCTGGGGCAACCGGATATTGAGGCCGGCGTCGCCGCTATCCGCGATACGGTCCGGACCCTCACACTCCAGCCCGGCGTCTATCGCATGGTCGATGCGCGCGGCGACGTGCTCTATGTCGGCAAGGCCAAGGCGCTCAAGAACCGCGTTACCAATTATACCCAGATCACGCGCCTGCCCAAGCGGTTGCAGCGCATGGTGGCGCAAACCCGCTCAATGACGATCGTCACCACCGGCACCGAGGCCGAGGCGCTGTTGCTGGAGGCGCAGCTCATCAAGCGCTACCGACCGCCGTACAATGTGCTGCTCCGTGACGACAAGAGCTTTCCCTATATTCTCGTCCGCAAGGATCATGATTTCCCGCGCATCCAGAAGCACCGGGGCGCGCGCAAGATCGCGGGGCGCTATTTCGGTCCCTATGCCAGTGGCGGGGCCGTAAACCGCACGCTGAATGCGATGCAGAAGCTGTTCCTGTTGCGCAGCTGCACGGACAGCTTCTTCGCCAACCGGTCCCGCCCCTGCCTGCTGTATCAGATCAAGCGCTGCTCCGCGCCCTGTGTTGGCCGGATCGATGCGGATGGCTATGCCGAGCTGGTGTCTGACGCCGAGGCGTTTCTTTCCGGCAAGGCCGGCGGCGTGCAGGCCAAGCTGGCCAGCCAGATGCAGCACGCATCCGAGGCGATGGATTATGAGCTGGCGGCGGTGTTTCGCGATCGTCTCAAGGCGCTGACCTTCGTGCAGACATATCAGGCCATCAACGGCCAGGGGCTGGAGGATGCGGACGTGTTCGCGCTCGCGGCCCGTGGCGGCGCGATGTGCATCCAGGCCTTCTTCATCCGGGGCGGGCAGAATTGCGGCAGCCACTCGATCTTCCCCGTCCACACCGCCGATGTCGATGAAGACGAAGTGCTGACGAGCTTCCTCGGACAGTTCTATGAAGAGGCGCCGCCGCCGCCGGTGCTGGTGCTGGACCGCTCGCTCGTCGAGGAAGACCTGCTGGCCGAGGCGCTGTCCGTCAGGGCGGATCGCAAGGTGCGGATCGAGTCGCCCCGGCGCGGCGGCAAGGTGAAGCTGATCGATCAGGCTCGGCGCAACGCCGCCGAGGCGCTGGAGCGCCGTCAGGCCGAGAGCGCGGGGCAGGCGAAGCTGCTGCGCGGGCTGGCCGACCTGTTCGATCTGCCCGAGCCGCCGGATCGCATCGAGATATACGACAACAGCCACATTCAGGGCGCGCACGCGCTGGGGGCGATGGTGGTCGCGGGGCCGGAGGGCTTCCGCAAGAGCCAGTATCGCAAGTTCAACATCAAGAACCCCGAGACCCGGACCGATGACGACTTCGCGATGATGCGCGAGGTGTTCACCCGCCGCTTCTTCCGCGCGCAGGAGGAAGACCCCGATCGCGAGAAGGGCGAGTGGCCCGATCTGGTGTTGATCGACGGCGGCAAGGGCCAGCTCTCGGCCGCTTGCGCGATATTGCAGGAAATGGGCGTGGACGATGTGCCGCTGGTCGGTGTCGCCAAGGGACCGTTTCACGGGCGCGACGGGCGGGAGGTCTTTCACCTGCCCGATGGGCGCGAGATCAGCCTGCCGGTCAACGATCCCGTGTTGTTCTACATCCAGCGCCTGCGTGACGAGGCGCACCGCTTCGCCATCGGCGCGCACCGGCAGAAGCGCAGCAAGGCGATCACCACCTCCTCGCTGGACGAGGTGCCGGGCATCGGCCCAGCGCGCAAGAAGGCGCTGCTGATGCATTTCGGCACTGCCCGGGCCGTGAAGGATGCCCGTCTGGAGGATCTGCGGCGGGCGCCGGGCGTCTCGGCCAAGGTCGCGCAGATGATCTACGACTATTTTCATAACAGCTGATGCTGCAACGCAATATAGTCGCTTGCAAAGCGTGCGACCCGCGTTAAATTCGGGCTCATGGAAAGCAATATGAAGATTTTCGAGGCGATTGCGACGCAGCGAGCGATCACGTCCCGCTACAATCGCGGCGAGGTTTTGCTCGCGCCCCATATTCTCTATACCAAGAATGACGCGCTGCACATAGATGCCATCACGCTGGAGCGCGATGGCCAGCCTCCGCGCGAACCCAAGCTCGGTACGTTCAAGCTCGATGGCCTGAAGGACATCGAGCTGAGTGAACGCCCGTTCGCCATATCCGAGCTGTTCGACGCCAACGACGCCAAATATGTCGATGTGACGCTGTTCAAGGTGGAGGCGGAGCCCGTCGCGGGCTGAACCGGCCAGGTACGATCCGCTGCTGGCGCGGATCCCGGCAATCGCCTATCCTCGATCTGGACCTCGGCATGGACGGAGCAGACATTGGTTAGCCTGACGACCCCGGCAATCATATGCTCCATGCGTGTGCATGGCGAGCATGGCGGGGTAGTGCGTGCGCTGACGCCGGATAACGGGCTGATGGCGGGTTATGTGCGCGGCGGGCGTTCGCGCACGATGCGTCCTGTGCTGATTCCGGGAAACCGGATACAGGCGGAGTATCGCGCGCGAACGGCGGAGCAGCTCGCCTCGCTCTCCGTTGAGCTAAGCCACAGCCTTGCTCCCATTCTTGCCGAGCCGCTGCCCGCCGCCGCGATTGAGTGGGTGTGCGCGCTCACCGCCGCCGCCTTGCCTGAGGATAACGCCTATCCCGCGCTCTATGAGGCATTGGGCGGAGTATTGGACGCGGTGGAGGCAGCGCCTGCCGCACGCGGATGGGCGGTGGCGCTGGTGCGCTATGAGCTGCTGCTGCTCTCGCATCTCGGATATGGGCTGGATCTCTCGGGCTGCGCCGTCACCGGGGCGGACGAGGGGAGCCTTGCCTATATCTCGCCGCGCACTGGGGCGGCGGTCAGTGCGGCCGGGGCGCGGGGCTATGAGGCGAAGCTGCTGCCCCTTCCCCCCTTCCTGCGGGACGGCAATGGGCGGGCCGACTGGGGTGACATATTGGCGGGTCTCGCCCTCACCCGCCATTTCCTCGAACGCTCGGTGCTGACCGAGCGCCGTGCCGATGTGCTCGCCGGCCGCGATCGCCTTGTCGACCGGCTCAAAAGAGCGGTTGCGTGAACGCGCCATCCGCCTCTATGGCGGCGCCAGCAGGATAAAGAATCTGGAGCGAAGATGGGCAAGCTGGTTGCGGTATTGGCGGGGGACGGCATCGGGCCGGAGATCATAAAGCAGGCACGCCGGGTGCTGGATGCGCTCGATCTCGACCTCGTGTTCGAGGAGGCGCTGGTTGGCGGGGCTGCCTATAAGGCCAAAGGGCATCCGCTCCCGCCTGAAACGCTCGATCTGGCGAAGCGCGCGGACGCGATCCTGTTCGGCGCGGTCGGCGATTTCGATTGCGACCATCTGGAGCGGCACCTGCGCCCGGAGCAGGCGATCCTCGGCCTGCGCAAGGAATTGACCCTGTTCTCCAACCTGCGCCCGGCCAAGGTGTTTCCGCAGCTCGCCGGGGCGTCGGCCCTGAAGGAAGAGGTCGCCTCCGCGATCGATCTGCTGATCGTGCGCGAGACGAACGGCGATGTCTATTTCGGCGAGAAGGGCATACGGAAGACCGCGGACGGTCTGCGCGAGGGCTATGACGTGATGTCCTACAACGAGGCCGAAGTGCGGCGCATTGCGCATTCGGGTTTTCAGGCGGCGCGGGCGCGGCGCAAGAAACTCTGCTCGGTCGACAAGGCGAATGTGCTGGAGACGAGCCAGCTCTGGCGCGATGTGGTGATTGAGGTCAGCGCCGAATATCCCGATGTTGAGCTGAGCCACATGTATGTCGACAATGCCGCGATGCAGCTGGTGCGGAACCCTGGCCAGTTTGACGTGATCGTGACCGGCAACATGTTCGGCGACATTCTCTCCGATCAGGCGAGCATGTGCGTCGGCTCCATCGGGATGCTGGCCTCCGCGACGCTGAACGGCGAGGGGCAGGGACTCTATGAACCGATCCACGGCTCCGCACCGGATATCGCGGGCCAGGGCAAGGCCAATCCGCTCGCGACCATCCTCTCCGCCGCGATGATGCTGCGCTATTCGCTCGGCATGGCGGAACCTGCGGACCGGATCGAGGCGGCGGTGGCCAAGGCGCTGGAAGGCGGCGCGCGCAGCTTTGACCTTGGCGGCACGATGACGACTGAACAGATGGGTGACGCGGTGCTCGCTGCGTTGTAAGGAAGCATCATGAAACGCGATACCGGCCAAAACCGCGCCATCACCTCCAAATGGCGTCCGGCCACGCAGGCCGTACGCGGCGGCACGTGGCGCAGCGAGCAGGGCGAGACGTCGGAGGCGATCTACGTCACCTCCGGCTACAGCTATGACGATGCGCAGACGGTAGCCGCGCGCTTCGCGGGCGAGCAGCCGGGCATGACCTATTCCCGCACGCAGAACCCGACCGTTCAGATGCTGGAGGAGCGCATCGCCCTGATGGAAGGCGCGGAAGCGTGCCGCGTGCAGGCGAGCGGCATGGCGGCGATGAGCGCGGTGATGCTGTGCGCCCTGTCGGCGGGCGATCATATGGTTATCGCGCGGGCGGCGTTCGGCCCGACCCGCTGGGTGACGGACAATCTGCTACCGCGCTTCGGCATCGAGGCGACGCCGGTCGATGGGCGCGATCTTGATGCGTGGAAGAAGGCGATCAAGCCCAACACGAAGATGTTCTTCTTCGAGACGCCGGCCAACCCCACGATGGACGTGGTGGATATCCGCGCGGTGAGTGCGCTTGCGCGCGAGCACGGCATATTGAGCGTGGTGGACAACGCCTTCGCGTCGTCGGCGCTGCAACGCCCGCTGGAGCTGGGCGCGGATGTTGTCGCCTATGCCGCGACCAAGCTGATGGACGGGCAGGGCCGCGTGCTCGCGGGCGCGGTGTGCGGCTCGGCGGATTTCATCAACACCAAGCTGCTGCCGTTCCAGCGCAACACCGGCCCGACGCTTTCTCCCTTCAGCGCCTGGGTGGTGCTGAAAGGGCTGGAGACGCTGGAACTGCGCGCCGTGAAGCAGTCCGAAAACGCACTCCTCGTCGCGCGTCATCTGGAGCAGCGCCTCGGCAAGGTGCTGTTCCCCGGCCTGCCCAGCCATCCGCAGCACGAGCTCGCCATGAGCCAGATGCGCTATGCCGGGCCGATCTTCTCGTTCGAGATCGACGGCGGGCGCGAGAACGCGATGGCGATGCTGAACGCGCTGGAACTGATCGACATCTCGAACAATATTGGCGACGCCAAGTCGCTGATGACGCACCCGGCCTCCTCGACGCACAGCAGCCTGACACCGGAGGTGCGGGCTGACATGGGCGTCACCGAGGGCATGGTGCGGATCAATGTGGGCCTCGAAGATCCGCAGGATCTGATCGACGATTTGGATCAGGCATTGACGGCGGTCGGGCTTTAGGGGAAGCTCGGCCCCGTGAAGGCATTGTTTCCATATTATTCCGCGACGGACGACATCATCGTCCGCGTATCGGTGAGCTTCCTGCCCGAGCAGTCCGACCCCGAGCGGGGGCGCTGGTTCTGGGCCTATCATGTGCGGATCGAGAACGAGGGCGACGCTCCGGTGCAGCTCCTCTCGCGCCGCTGGGCGATTACCGACGGGCGCGGCACTATCCACCATGTCGAGGGCGAGGGGGTTGTCGGCGAGCAGCCGGTGATCCACCCCGGCGGTTCCTATGATTATGTCTCCGGCTGCCCGCTCACCACCTCTACGGGCGTGATGGAGGGGCATTACAACATGGTCGCGGCGGATGGGCGGATGCTGAGGGTCGCCATTCCCCGTTTCGCGCTGGTCGCTCCGGCGGAGGCGCAATGAAGCGCACCCACCTGCCATTGAACGGCTTGCGCGTGCTGGATGCGGCGGCTCGGCACCTCTCCTTCACCCGCGCAGCTGACGAGCTGGCGGTCACTCCCGCCGCAGTGGGCCAGCAGATCCGCGCGCTGGAGGATATGCTCGGCGTGGTGCTGTTCCGCCGTACGCCCAAGGGGCTGGAGCTGACGCCGGAGACCGAGGGCGCGCTGGAGGCGCTGCGCGGCGGCTTCCTGATGTTCGAGGAAGCGGTGCACGCGATGCAGGCGGGGCAATCGTCCAATGCGCTTGCCATCGCCGCGCCGAGGGACATTTCTACCGCATGGCTGCTGCCCCGCCTTTCGGCTTATGCGTCCGCGCATGAGGAGTTGCACTTCACCCTTATCGCCGCCGATACCCCGCCCGATTTCACTGAAGCCAATCTGGATCTCGCGGTTGTACTGGCGGACGGGCCGGGCGAGCATGAGGGCGTGGCGCTCGACCGGGCGGAATTCGTGACGGTTGAAGCTGCTGATGGCGGTGCAGATGGCTGGATCGGCTGGCCCGGCTGCCCGGAAGACGGCGGGGCGGGTAGCATCAGCGTGGCTGACGCCGGGCTGGCCCTTGCGGCGGCGATTGCCGGACTGGGCCGCGCCTCGGTGCCGCTGCTCCTCGCGCAGGCGGCGATCGATGCGGGACGTGCGCGGCAGATCGGCGCGCCGGTCGAGCGCACGCGGGGCTACTGGCTCATCGCGCCGACGCCCCAATGGCGGCAGAAGAAGGTCAAGTCGTTGGTGGGGGCACTGACCCAAGTCTGACCCCTTGCCCCCCGGCCACTCCTCCCCCTATACCGCTCTCATGTCAGATGATCTTTTCGCGTCCGCTTCCTCCACATCCTCCGGCAATTATGACGCCTCCTCGATCGAGGTGCTGGAGGGGCTGGAGCCGGTGCGCCGCCGCCCCGGCATGTATATCGGCGGGACGGACGAGCGCGCGTTGCACCATCTCGCCTCCGAAGTGCTCGACAACGCGATGGACGAGGCGGTGGCTGGCCACGCGACGCGGATCGAGCTGGTGCTCGAACCCGGCAACCGCCTGACGATCACCGACAACGGCCGTGGCATCCCGGTCGATCCGCACCCCAAATTTCCTGGCAAGTCGGCGCTGGAGGTGATCCTCACCACGCTGCACTCCGGCGGCAAGTTCAGCGACAAGGCCTATTCCACCTCTGGCGGTCTGCATGGTGTCGGCGTCAGCGTGGTGAATGCGCTCTCTGTCGATACGACGGTCGAGGTCGCGCGCAACCGCGAGCTGTTCCGCCAGCGTTTCTCGAAGGGGCATCCGCAGGGCGCGCTGGAGAAAATCGGCGCAGCGCCCAACCGGCGTGGCACATCTGTAACCTTTGTGCCGGACGCTGAGATCTTTGGCGCGCTGCACTTCAAGCCGACGCGACTTTACAAGCTGGCGCGCTCCAAGGCCTATCTGTTCGCGGGCGTCGAGATACGCTGGCGCTGCGATCCTTCGCTCATCATCGACGATACACCCGCCGAGGCGGTGTTCCAGTTTCCCGGCGGCCTTGCCGATCATCTCGCCGAGCAGGTCGGCCAGCGGCAATGCGCGACCAAGGATTTCTTCACCGGTACGCAGGAGTTCGCGGGAGCAACGGGCCGTGCCGAATGGGCAGTGGCCTGGCCCTTGTGGTCCGATGGCAGCTACAGCTGGTATTGCAACACGATCCCGACCCCGGATGGCGGCACGCACGAGGCGGGCGTCCGCGCGGCTTTGGTAAAGGGCATCCGCGCCTTCGGCGAGCTGGCGGGCGTCAAGAAGGCGAAGGATATCACGGCGGACGATGTGATGACCGGGTGCGAGCTGATGCTCAGCGTCTTCATCCGCGATCCGCAGTTCCAGAGCCAGACCAAGGATCG
This sequence comes from Sphingobium sp., assembly GCA_022652485.1. Classification (GTDB taxonomy): domain Bacteria; phylum Pseudomonadota; class Alphaproteobacteria; order Sphingomonadales; family Sphingomonadaceae; genus Sphingobium. Next base: position 12,728 of record JALCRK010000002.1, on the reverse strand, counting down.
CCTCACCAGCCCCGAAGCGAGCGGGCTTGTCGAAAAGGCGGTGCGCGATCATTTCGATCATTTCCTCGCCGACAATATGGAGCGCGGCAAGGCGCTGCTGGCCTATGTGATCGAGCGGATGGACGAGCGCCTCGCCCGCAAGGCCGAGAAGGAGGTGAAGCGCAAGACGGCTACCTCGGGCCGCAAGCTGCGCCTGCCCGGCAAGCTGACCGATTGCAGCGCGGACGATCCGGCGGGCACGGAGATTTTCATTGTCGAGGGTGACAGCGCGGGCGGCTCCGCCAAGCAGGCGCGGGACAGGAAAACCCAGGCGATCCTCCCCATTCGCGGCAAGATATTGAACGTCGCCTCGGCCACCGCGCAGAAGATCCTCGCCAATCAGGAGATTGCGGACCTCATCCAGGCGATCGGCTGCGGCACGCGCAAGGACTGCAACCCGGACAATCTGCGCTATGAGCGCATCGTCATCATGACCGACGCGGATGTCGATGGCGCGCATATCGCCACGCTGCTGATGACCTTTTTCTTTCAGGAGATGTCCGAGCTGGTGAAGCGCGGGCATCTCTATCTCGCGCAGCCGCCGCTCTATCGCCTCACCTCGGGCGGCAAGAGTGTCTACGCGCGGGACGATGCGCACAAGGACGAGATTCTTGCGAAGGAGCTGAAAGGCAAAAAGGTCGATGTCTCGCGCTTCAAGGGGCTGGGCGAGATGAACCCGGCGCAGCTGCGCGAAACGACAATGGACCCGAGGACGCGCGGGCTGATCCGCATCACCCTGCCGCAGGAATATGAGGAAGCGGCGGGCGTCAAGGATCTGGTCGACCGGCTGATGGGCACCAACCCGGCCCACCGCTTCGCCTTCATTCAGGACAACGCGGCGGCGCTGGACGAGGAAATGATCGACGCCTGAGCCGATCGCGTGCGGGGCGCTTCGGTGTCGGTCGGCGCATTTGCGGAAAATGCTCTGGCATCGTGCACTCAACGCGCTAGAGAAGGCGCATGTGGCGTCTCTATCAATTCCCCCTCTGCCCCTTTTCCCGCAAGGTCCGTCTTCAGCTCGCCGAGAAGGGCGTCGGCTATGATCTGGTGCGCGAGCTGCCGTGGGAGCAGCAGGACGCGTTCCTCGATCTGAATCCCGCCGGCACCACGCCGGTGATGGTCGACGATGACAAGGGCGCGGTGCTGATCGACAGCCAGGCGATCTGCGAATATTTCGAGGAAACGGTCGAGAAGATGCCGCTCATCAGCGGCAGCCCGACCACGCGCGCGGAAATCCGTCGCCTCACCGCATGGATTGACCAGATCTTCTATCGCGATGTCGTCGCGCCCTTGCTGGAGGAGCGGATGCGCAAACGCATCGTCCACCGTGCGCCCCCTGATGGTGGCCGCCTGCGCGAGGCGATGCGCAACGCCAATACCCATATGGATTATATGGATTATCTGCTCGATCACCGCAGCTGGCTGGCGGGGGGCACGATGAGCCTGGCGGACATCGCGGCGGCGGCGCATATTTCGGTCGCGGACTATCTCGGCGGCATCGACTGGGCCGGGCACGAGCCGGTCAAGCGCTGGTATGCGGGGTTCAAGTCCCGCCCCTCGTTCCGGCCGCTGCTGTCGGAGCGGATGGAAGTGATCGTGCCTCCTCCTTATTATGACAAGCCCGATTTTTAGGGTTTCTTAACCACAATCGGGCAGAATTCCCGCGTTTTTCCGAATGAAGGGAATGTGGGATGAGCTTCTTGGGACCGACCGTCAGCCATGAGGAAGCCGCGCGGCTGAAGCGGCTTTACGAGGAGCTGGGATCTTTGCAGGCCGTTGCCGATGCCGAGAATGTGCGTACGCGCTGGCTGGGGCAGGTGCTGCTGGCGCATGACCGCCGTGTTGCGGGTTCGGATGCGAATTATGACGGCCCGGAGCGCCGCAAAAAGGGCTGACGGGTTAAGAAATCTCTTCGTCATTCCCGCGAAAGCGGGAATCCAGCTCCAATCGTCCCTCAACTGAATCCCCGCGTTCGCGGGGATGACGATACAGCGATTTTACGCTTCCACCCGTATCCTGTGCCCATCGGGCGCATCGCTCGTCACCAGATCGAGAATGGCGCGGCCCACCACTTCCGGGCCTTTCAGCGTCGCCGGATCTTCACCCGGGAATGCCTTGGCGCGCATCGCGCTACGGGTCGCGCCGGGGTCGACGATGTGGGTACGGATTGAGGAGATGTTCTTCACTTCCTCGCCATAGGCCAGCACCAGCGCCTCCAGCGCCGCCTTGGTTGCGGCATAGCCTCCCCAATAGGGGCGGGGCGTTTTGGCGACGCTGCTGGTCAGCGCCACCACCCGCGCATCCTGCGAGGCGCGCAGCAACGGATCGAATGCCGCGATCAGCGCCTGGTTGGCGCTGATGTTCAAGGTAATCACCTTGGCGAATTCCTTGGTGTCGATCGCCGGAACCGAGGCGAGGCTGCCGAGCAGCGCGGCGTTGAGCACAAGAATATCGAGCGCCTGCCAGCGCCCGGCAATCGCGTTCGCCAGCCGCCCGATGCTCTCGCCGTCGATCAGATCGAGCGGCGCGATGGTGGCGCTGCCGCCCACCTCATGAATGCGCGCCTCGATTTCTTCCAGTCCCGCGGACGTGCGCGCGACGAGGATGACATGCGCGCCCGCTGACCCGAGCGCCACGGCGGTTTCGGCGCCGATCCCCCGGCTGGCGCCCGTCACGAGGGCGAGCTTGCCGGCGAGCGGCTTGTTTGCAACGTCAGTCATGATGCTCAGGATACCCGTTCGGACAGCAGTTCCAGCTGATCGCGCACCTCTGCCTCGTCCTGGTCAGTAAGCGCGGTCGGATAGTCGCCCGTGAAGCACGCATCGCAATATTGCGGGCGGATGTCGGCGCGCTTCACCTCGCCCAGCGCCTTGTAAAGGCCGTCGATGGAGAGGAAGGACAAGCTGTCGGCGTGGATGAACTCGCGCATACCGCCGATGTCGAGCTTGTGTGCGAGCAGCTTGGTACGCTCCGGCGTATCGACGCCATAGAAGCAGCTATGCTTGGTCGGTGGGCTGGCGATGCGCATGTGCACTTCCTTCGCGCCCGCCTCGCGCATCATCTGCACGATCTTGAGCGATGTGGTGCCGCGCACGATGCTGTCGTCGATCAGCACGATGCGCTTGCCGTCGATCAGCGCACGGTTGGCGTTGTGCTTCAATTTCACGCCGAGATGGCGCACCTGATCGCCCGGCTGGATGAAGGTGCGGCCGATATAGTGCGAACGGATGATGCCAAGTTCGAACGGGATGCCCGACTGCTGGGCGTAACCGATGGCGGCGGGCACGCCCGAGTCCGGCACCGGGATCACATAATCCGCCTCGACCGGATTCTCGAGCGCCAGCTGCGCGCCGATTGCCTTGCGCACCGAATAGACGCTGCTGCCGTCGACGATCGAGTCGGGGCGAGAAAAATAGACATGCTCGAAAATGCACGGGCGCGGATGCGTGTCGCCGAACGGGCGGTGGCTGCGGACCTGATCGGCGCCTGCGATATGCGGTACCACGATCAGCTCGCCCGGTTCGACCTGGCGGACATATTCGGCGCCGACGACATCGAACGCCACCGTCTCGGACGCGAAGATCACCGCATCGCCCAAACGGCCCATCACCAGCGGGCGGATGCCCAGCGGGTCGCGGCAGGCGATCATGCCCTCGGCCGTCATGCAGATCAGCGAATAGGCGCCCTCGACCTGCTTCAGCGCATCGATGAACCGGTCCAGCAGGGTGCGATAGCTCGATGTCGCGACAAGGTGGATGATGACCTCGGTATCCGAGGTGGACTGGAATATCGAGCCACGCCGAATCAGCTCGCGCCGCAGCTTCATCGCGTTGGAGATGTTGCCATTGTGCGCCACCGCGAAGCCGCCGCTCGAAAGCTCGGCATAGAGGGGTTGCACGTTCCGCAGCGATGTCTCGCCGGTGGTCGAATAGCGCACATGGCCGCAGGCGACCTTGCCGGGCAGGGCGCGAATCGCCTCGTCATTGTCGAAATTGCCCGCGACATGGCCCATCGCGCGCTTGGTGTGGAAATCACGTCCGTCCCAGCTGGTGATTCCCGCTGCTTCCTGCCCGCGATGCTGGAGCGCATGGAGCCCGAGCGCGACCATCGCGGAGGCCGTTTCCGCGCCGGAAACGCCGAAGATGCCGCACTCCTCGCGCAGCTTGTCGTCATCGAAAGGGTGCGTGGTCAGCATGGGCGCGGCGTCCATTGCAAATGCGTGTTTCTCGGATGTGGGCGACTGTTAGCGCGCATATAGGGAGCTTATGCGGCTTTGTCGCCCCCCTCTTTTTCATGTGGTTGTCACATTTATGGGCATTGGTCGCACTTCAACCTTCGGGGAGCCTAGCCTTCTGTGTATTGCACCGCTAAAGAGGCGCGCGATGCACGCTTTCGCGAACCCTGCGAAGTTCCTTTCCCTGGCCCGGCCGCTTACACCGTGGCTGTTCTGGCTTGGGTTGACGCTGATTCTGGCGGGCGCCGCTTGCGGGCTGTTCCTCACTCCTGCGGACTATCTCCAGGGCGATTCGGTCCGGATCATGTATATCCATGTCCCCGCCGCCTGGCTCGGCATGGGCGGATGGAGCAGCATGGCGATAGCCGCGCTGGTGCAGATGGTGTGGCGGCATCCGCTCGCCGGGGTAGCGGGCCGCGCCATCGCGGTGCCCGGCGCCCTCTTTACCGCCATCTGCCTCGCCACCGGCTCGATCTGGGGCCGCCCGACATGGGGAACCTGGTGGGAGTGGGACGGGCGGATGACGAGCATGCTGGTACTGCTGTTCCTCTATTTCGGCTATATCGCGCTTGCCCGCGCCAGTGCCGAGCAGGCGGGCGGCATCGGCGACAATGGCGGCGTCTCGCGCGTTACGGCGATTTTTGCGCTGGTCGGCGCGGTCAACCTGCCCATCATCAACCGCAGCGTGGTGTGGTGGAACAGCCTGCATCAGGGGCCGAGCATCACCATGCGCGGCTCGACGATAGACAGCGCGATCCTGTGGCCGCTCGGGTTGACGATGATGGGCTTCTCGCTCTGGTTCGGGGCGATCGTGCTGATGCGGATGCGCGCGATACTGGCGCAGAACAAGGTCGAGGCGCGGCTCGCCCGCCGGGCGCGGGAGGCGTGAGCGTATGAACCACTGGCCCTTCATCATCGCCGCCTATGCGCTCACAGCGCTGGGCACGCTGGGCGTGAGCTGGACGAGTTGGCGCGCGATGCGCAGCGCCGAGGCCCGCGCCGATGCTTTGCGGAAGGAACATTAGATTTGTCCGTCCAGAACGCGAAATCTGCCGTGTTCCCGCGCAGGCGGGAACCTAGAGGCCAAGGCGCCACCCTTGCATGCTGGGCTCCTGCCTTCGCGGGGGCACGGCCTGAAAAGGTGCGGGATTTCCGATGAAGTCGAAACACCAGCGCCTGATCCTCGCCCTCGCCGCACTGGTAGCGATCATCGCCGCGGGGCTGCTCGCGGCGTCTGCCCTGAAGGACGAGGCCGCCTATTTCTATGTGCCGAACGACGTAAAGACCAAGGGCGTAGAACCCGGCAAGGCGGTGCGCCTCGGTGGCATGGTCGAGAAAGGCTCGCTGCGACACGAGGCGGACGGTGTCACCATCCGCTTCACCGTGACGGACGGCAAGGCGCAGGTGGCCGTCACTTTCAAGGGCATCGCACCCGATCTGTTCCGCGAAGGCTCGGGTGTCGTCGCGGAAGGCGCGTTCGACACACAAGGCACCTTCGTCGCCTCCAACCTCCTTGCCAAGCACGACGAGCGCTACATGCCGCGCGAGATGGAAGGCATGCAATATGACGAGACGACGCATCAGATGAAAGGGGCGCCCAAGCCGTGATCGCCGAGCTGGGCCTTGGTGCGCTGTGGCTGGCGGCGGCGCTGGCGCTACTGCAACTGGTGCTCTCGGCGCTGGGGCTGGGCAAGGGCAGGGCGGAGCTGCTCTCCGGCGTGCGTCCGGTGGCGGTTGCGCAGGCGGTGCTGATTGCGCTGTCATTCGGCAGCCTCATCACGCTGTTCCTGCGCTCCGACATGTCGGTGCTGCTGGTCGCGATGAACAGCCACAGCGCCAAGCCGTGGCTCTATAAATTCGCGGGCACCTGGGGCAATCACGAAGGTTCGATGCTGCTGTGGGTCACGGTGATGGGGCTGGCGGGCGCGCTGGTCGCGCTGCTGGAGCGGACCCTGAAGCGCGAGACGCATATGGCGACGCTGGGTGCACAGGCGGCGATTTCGCTCGGTTTCTACGCCTTCCTGCTGTTCGCCTCCAACCCGTTCGCGCGCCTCAACCCCGCCGCGCCAGACGGGCAAGGCCTCAATCCGCTGTTGCAGGATCCCGGCCTCGCCTTCCATCCGCCGACGCTCTATCTCGGCTATGTCGGCCTCTCGGTCGCCTTCTCCTTCGCGGTGGGCGCGCTGCTGACCCGCACTGTCGACGCCAGCTTCGCCCGCGCCATGCGGCCTTGGGTGCTCGGCGCATGGGTGCTGCTCACCATCGGTATCACCGCGGGCAGCTATTGGGCCTATTACGAGCTGGGCTGGGGTGGCTGGTGGTTCTGGGATCCGGTCGAGAATGCCTCGCTGATGCCGTGGCTCGCCGCGACCGCGCTGCTCCACAGCGTCACCGTGCTCGCGACCCGCGATGCCCTGCGCGCATGGACGATCATGCTCGCGGTCGTCGCCTTCTCGATGTCGATGGTTGGCACCTTTCTCGTGCGCTCGGGCATCCTTACCAGCGTTCATGCCTTCGCGGTGGACCCGGAACGCGGCACCTTCATCCTCGGCCTGCTCGCGATCTACATCGGCGGCGCGCTCGCCCTATTTGGTCTGCGCGTCGGCACGGTGCGCGAGGGGCGGCAGTTCGAGGCGATGAGCCGCGAGACGCTGCTGGTGGTGAACAATCTGCTGCTCACCGTCATCCTCGGCGTGGTGCTGGTCGGCACGCTCTATCCGCTGATGACGGAAGCCTTCGGCCATAAGGTTTCGGTCGGCCCGCCCTATTTCAACGCGGTCGCGGGCCCTATCGCGCTGGTACTGATGCTGGCGATGGTGGCGGGGCCGCTGACGCGCTGGCGGCGGGATGTGCCGCGCGTGGTCGGCGGACGTATGCTGTGGCCCACCGGACTGATGCTGGGCACCGCATCGGCGCTCGCCGTGGCGGCCTGGGGCAGGATCGGCGTGCTGCCCTTCCTCGGCCTGGTAGTGGCGGTCGGCGTGGCGCTGGGCAGCCTGATCCCGCTCACCAAGCGTAACCTCCGCCGCACACCGCTTTTCACCTATGGCATGGTGCTCGCGCATCTGGGCTGCGCGGTGTCGCTCGGCGGCATGGCGGCGGAGAGCGCCTTCACCGCCGAGAAGCTGGTGGCGATGCAACCGGGCGAGAGCGTTGAGGCAGCAGGCTGGCGGGTGCGGTTCGACAAGGTGATGCCGCTCGCGGGGCCCAACTGGGTGGCGATGCAGGCGGATATGGCGGTTAGCCGGGGCGGGGACGAGACCTTTCTCCACCCCCAAAACCGCTTCTTCTCCGACCCCCCGACCAATACGACCGAATCCGCCATTCTCACTACGTGGAGGGGCCAGCTCTATATCGTGCTGGGAGACCGGCTGGAGGATGGCCGCTGGCAGATGCGGATCTGGTGGAAGCCGTTCGTCACCCTGATCTGGCTCGGCGGCTTCATGATCGCCGCCGGTGGTGTGCTCACCCTGATCGGGAGGGAGCGGCGCGGCTGGATGCTGAAAGTCCGCAAGATCCGGGCGGGAGAATGGGCATGAAGGGCCGCTGGCTCACATGGCTGCCGCTTGCCGTTTTCGCTGCGCTCGCATTGCTGTTCGTGGGTGGGCTGCTGCGGCCGGAAGGCCGGGTGATCGAATCGAAGATGGTGGGCAAACCGCTGCCCGCCTTTGCCCTGCCCGCCGGAGCGTCGGATCGTCCGGCGCTGGCGAGCGCACAGTTCGCGAAAGGCAAGCCGCGCCTGCTCAACATCTTCGCCAGCTGGTGCGTGCCCTGCGCCGCCGAATCGCCGCAGCTGATGGCGCTCAAACAGGCGGGCATTCCCATCGACGGTATCGCCATCCGCGATGCGCGCGGGGATGTGGACCGTTTCCTCGCCCGCTATGGCAACCCCTACGAGCGTATCGGCCTTGACGCGCGGTCGTCTGTGCAACTGGACCTGGGCAGTTCCGGCGTGCCGGAGACCTTCCTCATCGGCGGCGACGGGCGCATTCTGCACCAGCATATCGGCGACCTGCGCGCCGACGACGTGGCAGACATCATGGACCGCTGGAAGGCGGCGCAATGAGGACGGTACGGCATCTCGGTGTTCCTGCGCAGGCAGGAACCCAGCGGGTTAGGAGAGCGCGCATTTTTCTCTGGGCTCCTGCTTTCGCAGGAGCACTGATGAGTTCAGCGGCGCTCCTCGCCCAGACTGCGCTGCCGCCCGCGCCCTATGCCGACCGCCAGCTCGACGATCCGGCTCAAGAGAAAAAAGCGCATGATTTCATGCTCACTATCCGCTGCCTCACCTGCCAGAGCCAGTCGATCGCGGACAGCAACGCCAGCATGGCGGGCGATTTGCGCTCGGAAATCCGCCAGCGCATTGCACGCGGTGAAGACCCGGAGCAGATCCGCGCCTGGCTGATCGAGCGTTATGGCGACTGGATCAGCTACGAACCTACGGCGGAGCCGATCCTGTGGCCGCTCTGGGCCGCGCCGGTCGTGTTGCTGCTCGGCGGCGGCGCGCTGGTGTGGGGGCGCATCCGGCGGCGAAAGAAGGAAAGCGCATGATGGGTTGGGCGATCTTCGCGCTGCTGGCGGCGCTGGTGGGGACGGGTCTGATCCTCGCTCACATGCCCCGCCTGATCTGGGAGCTGGTTGGCGCGTCGCTGCTGCTCGGCGCTGCGGGCTATGCGTGGCAAGGCAATCCCTCGCTCGCGGGTGCGCCGCGCGCGGCATCGCAGACGGCGGTTCCGTTCGACGAAGGTCTCGCCAATCTCCGCAACGCCTTTGCGGGCACTGACAACAAGGCCGGGCCGTGGATCACTTTTTCCGACGGTCTCGCGCGGCAGGGGGATTATGAGAGCGCCACGGCCGCGCTCGTCTCCGGCCTGAAGGCCAACCCGGACAACGCGACTCTCTGGGTCGCGCTCGGCAATATGCTCATCACCAAGGCGGAAGGCGCGGTGTCTCCCGCCGCGTCCTACAGCTATGAGCAGGCGATGCGGCTCGCGCCTGCCAACTATGCCGCCCCCTATTTCTACGGCCTCGCGTTGGCGCAATCCGGGCAATATGATGCCGCGCGCAAGCTCTGGGCTGCACTCTACGCCCGCGTGCCCAAAGACTCGCCGCTTCATGCCGAGCTGGAGGCTGATCTCGCCCGACTGGATCGTATCCTTGCGGGACAGTCCGCCGGATGAGCCTGTCGGCCACGCCGGGTTTGTTGCATCGCACACCGCGCTGTGCTAGCGCGCCGCATCGGTCGCCCGGAGACTAGCAATGGCGCATGCCCATGGCTGAAGACAGCAGCACCGCAGCAGCGGTGACGGATACCCCAGACAGCACCCAGCATAACCCTCATGCGCATAACGAGGGATTGCTGCGCCTCGCCGTGGGGGCGATCGGCATCGTCTTCGGCGATATCGGCACCAGCCCGCTCTACGCGTTTCGCGAAACCTTCGCCGGGCACCACAAGCTGGCGCTGGATCTCGATCATATCCTCGGCGTCATCAGCCTGATGTTCTGGTCGATGATGATGGTGGTGACCCTCAAATATGTGACCATCATCATGCGCGCGGACAACAAGGGCGAGGGCGGCAGCCTGGCGCTGCTCGCCCTCATCAACCGCAACACCGAAGGACGCCGCTGGACCTCGGGCATCATATTGCTCGGCGTGTTCGCGACTGCGCTTTTCTATGGCGACTCGATGATCACGCCCGCCGTTTCGGTGCTCTCTGCGGTGGAAGGTCTCGCGGTCTATAATCCCGGCCTGGAGCCGCTGATCCTGCCTGCGGCGGTCTCGATCCTGATTGGCCTGTTCGCGATCCAGCGCGGCGGCACCAATAGGGTTGCCGCGCTGTTCGGGCCGATCATGCTGCTCTATTTCCTTGTCATCGCGACCCTTGGCGTGGTGAGCATTATCGCCTCGCCGCATATTCTGATCGCGCTCAATCCCTATTGGGCGGTGAAGTTCTTTGTTACCGATCCCTTGCCCGCCTTCCTCGCGCTCGGTTCCGTCGTGCTGGCGGTGACGGGGGCGGAGGCGCTTTATGCGGACATGGGGCATTTCGGGCGCAACCCCATCCGCGTTTCTTGGCTGGTGTTCGTGTTGCCCGCGCTGATGCTGAACTATATGGGGCAGGGCGCGCTCCTGACCCGCGAAGGCTATGCCGCGCTCGAAAGCCCGTTCTACAATCTCGCGCCGGTCCATTTGCAGCTGCCCCTCATCGGCCTTGCGACACTGGCGGCGATCATTGCCTCCCAGGCCGTCATCTCCGGCGCCTTCTCGGTAACGCAGCAGGCGATCCAGCTCGGTTTCATGCCCCGCTTGCGCATCGCCCACACCAGCGCGTCCACGGCGGGCCAGATCTACATCCCCACCATCAACTGGGGTTTGATGGTGATGGTCGTGCTGCTCGTGATGTCGTTCCGCACCTCGTCCAACCTGACGGCGGCCTATGGCATCGCGGTGACGGGCGCGATGTTCATCGACAACGTGCTGCTGACCGTGGTGCTGTTCAAGCTGTGGCGCTGGCACTGGGCGGGCGCGGTGGCCCTGCTCTCCGTCTTCTATATCGTCGATGGTGCCTATCTCGCCGCCAACTTGACCAAGATACCGGACGGCGGCTGGTTCCCGCTGCTGATCGGCTTCATCATCTTCACCCTGCTCACCACATGGTCGCGCGGGCGCAAGCTGATGATCGAGCGGATGCGCGAATCCGCCATGCCGATCCCGATCTTCGTCGCCTCCGCCGCGAACAGCGCGGTGCGCGTGCCCGGCACCGCCGTCTTCATGACCTCGACCGCCGATGGCGTGCCGCACGCGCTGCTGCATAACCTCAAGCACAACAAGGTGCTGCATGAGCGCGTGATCCTGCTCACGGTCAAGATTGCCGACGTGCCGGTGGTGCAGGATGGTGGCCGCTGCCACCTTGAGGATCTGGGCCGGGGCTTTTACCGCCTCGTGCTGCATTACGGCTTCATGCAGGAGCCGGACGTGCCCGCCGCGCTGAAGCGGGTGGAGGGCTGCGGCCAGAGCTTCAGGATGATGGACACCAGCTTCTTCCTCGCGCGCCAGACTTTGCTGCCCTCGGCCCGGCCCGGCATGGCGGTGTGGCGCGAGAAGATCTTCGCGTGGATGCTGCGCAACGCGGAAAGCGCGATGGAGTTCTTCCGCCTCCCCACCAACCGCGTGGTCGAGCTGGGCAGCCAGGTCGAGATTTAGAGTAGCGGGCCGCGCGGGCGCGCCTGCCTATCAGTTGCGGATGCGGTTGGTCTGGAAGGAGCGGAAGAGCGCGTCTGCGGCCTCGCGGGCGGCGACGACTTCCGCCGAAGGCGGCGGGTTGCGGTTTATGATGAGGCCGGCGTCCAGCATGGTTTCCCATTCGGCCTGAGGGAGCGTTCGCCCATCAGTGAGGCTGGGGGCTGACTCGTCGGTGCGCGAGAGGAACGGATATCTGTCGCTCGGCAGGCCTTGTTCGGCGGCCTTGGGGGCATTCGGGTTTGGCGGGAGAATGGGCATCTGTCCTCCTTTCGGGGTCGCTTGGGTGTGGCGGACCCAACAGTGGACGGACCATATATGCGGTAGGGTGGGGTGTAGGACAGGGGAAAATGCGGCTTGTAGAATGATATGCGCAGGCGCATATTGCGTTTAATGAAGCCGAACCAGCCCTTGACCGAAAAGCTTAGCGAAGCCGGCGGCACGCCGGAGCGCGGTTATGACGCATGGAAGCGCGCCAAGATCGAGAAGGGTCTGGAGCAGGCGCAGGATCGGGATGCGATGATCCCTGTTGCGCAGATTTTGCGCGATTTTGGTCTTGAACGTTAATTTCACGCCACAGGCGCGGGATGATCTGACGGCGATCCGGGACTGGATCGCGGAAGATGATCCTCGCGCGGCGGATAATGTGGTTGCGCGCATCGTACAGACGGCGATGATGTTCGGGCAATTTCCGATGCTGGGCCGCGCAGGAATGGTCGAGGACACGCGGGAATTTTCCGTGGTCGGGCTGCCCTATCTAATCGTGTATCGAATTGCGTCAGAGACGGATGTGGATGTGCTGACGGTGCTGCATACGCGGCGGAAGTATCCATAAATGATCAGTGCACTGTCACCGTAATTCCCGAATTGTGCTAACTATAATATACTTAATATGATGACATAGAATCCTGAAGCTAACCCCCATAAAAGCAAGGTCGCTACAGCACCGTTAAACCATCGTGGATATATTCTCTGATGGTTTACGCCAACAAATGTTGCATTTTGTTCTAAGCATCGGACCGATCCTATCAATGGACCATTGAGCAATTGAACCGCTACATGTTCTTTGGGACCTAGATAAGGAATCTTTAGGTCGTGAACCCATAAACGGGATTCCCAGAGCGGCATTGATCTGATTCAGAGTGGCGGCATGAGCCGCTACGATTTGACCGATTTCGAATGGTGCGTGATCGCGCCGTTGCTGCCGAACAAGCC
>JALCRK010000001.1 GCA_022652485.1 Sphingobium sp. | reverse complement strand
GTTCGTCTGGGCCTGCAAGAATTACGATGGCGACGTGCAGTCCGATCAGGTGGCGCAGGGCTTCGGCTCGCTGGGCCTCATGACCTCGGTGCTGATGACGCCCGATGGCAAGACCATCGAGGCCGAGGCCGCGCATGGCACCGTCACCCGCCATTATCGCCAGCACCAGCAGGGCAAGGCGACCTCCACCAACCCGATCGCCTCGATCTTCGCCTGGACGCAGGGCCTCGTCTATCGCGGCAAATTCGATGACACGCCGGACGTCACCCGCTTCGCCGAAACGCTGGAAAAAGTCTGCATCAAGACAGTCGAGAGCGGCGCGATGACCAAGGATCTCGCGCTCCTCATCGGCCCTGAGCAGAGCTGGATGACGACGGAACAGTTCTTCGAGGCGATCCGCGTCAACCTCGAAGCCGCGATGAGCGACTGGAAATAAGTCATTTAATATCGTCATCCCCGCGAAAGTGGGGATCCAGAGATATGGTAAAGCTATTAACTGGATCCCCCCCTTCGCGGGGATGACGGCGAGTTCTTGTCTGCGCTTGGCGCGATGCGACGTGCCGAGAGCAGCAAAGGGTGACATCTCCCGCCGCGCCTGCTCTAAAGGAGCACATGGCTCTGGAGATTCATAGCACCAGCGGATTAAGCGATACGCTCGTCATCCTGGGCGCGGCGGGTGTCGTCATCCCCACCTTCGCGCGCTTCCGCATCAGCCCGGTCATCGGCTTCATTCTGGCGGGGATTATCGTTGGCCCTTCCGGCCTCGGGGCGATGACGCAGCAGTTTCCCTGGCTCGAATACGCCACCATCTCCCGCCCGGAGGCAATCGCGCCCTTCGCGGAGCTGGGCATCATCCTGCTCCTCTTTTCCATCGGGCTGGAGCTGAGCTTCAAGCGCCTGTGGTCGATGCGCAGGCTCGTGTTCGGCGTCGGCGCGCTGGAACTGGGAGGCTCGGCGCTGCTGATCGCGGGAGCGCTGTATCTCATGGGAAACCACAGCGCGGCCGCAATCGGCATCGGGCTGGCGCTCGCGCTCTCTTCCACCGCGCTGGTGCTTCCGATTGCCGGCACGCAATCCGCCGTCGGCAGCGCCGCCTTCTCGATGCTGCTGTTCGAGGATCTGGCGCTGGTGCCGATCATCTTCCTGCTGGGCGCCATCGCTCCCGGTAGTGGCGGAGACAGCTTCGGCATCATGATGAACACGCTGCTGTTCGGCGGTGCGGCGGTGATCGCGATGCTGCTCGCCGGTCCGTTCATTCTGCCCCGCATCTTCGCGCAGGCCGCGCGCACCAAAAGCCCGGAGGTCTTCCTCGCCGCCAGCCTGCTCGTCGTTATCATGGCGAGCCTCGCCACCGCGCTTACCGGCCTATCTCCCATCGTCGGTGCGCTGCTCGCCGGGCTGCTGATCGCGGAGACCGATTATCATGGCGAGGTGGAGAGCATCACCGCGCCGTTCCGAGGGCTCGCCCTCGGGGTATTTTTGCTCACCGTGGGCATGAGCCTCGACCTGGGGTTCATTGCCGAACGCTGGCCGTCCCTGCTGCTGGCGGTAGGCGGCGTCGTGGTTATCAAAACGCTGGTGACGGCGTTCCTGCTGCGGCTTTATGGCGCACGGCGGAGCATCGCGGCGGAGGTGGGCATCCTCATGTCCAGCCCGTCCGAGACGACGCTCATCGTCCTTTCCGCCGCATCGGCCGCCCATATCATCAACGAATATGCCGCGATGTTCTGGCAGATCGCCACCGCCATCGGCCTGACGCTCACGCCACTGCTGGCCCAGCTGGGCCACGCGCTCGCGCGCCGGATCGAGCAGCGAAGCTACGCCTCCTCGGCGGGTGAGGCTCCCATCCAGCCGGAGGGAGAGAGTGCCGGACGCACGGTCATACTCGGCTTCGGCCGTGTCGGGCGCATGGTGTGCGATCTGCTGCGCAGCCACGACCAGCCTTATGTCGCGGTGGATTCGGACCCGGATATCGTGATCGGGGGCCGCAAGGACGGCTATATGATCCGCTTCGGCAACGTGACGCGCCCGCAAACGCTCGATCATCTGGCGCTGGAAAAGGCGAAGGTGCTGGTGCTGACGATGGACGATCCCGTGCTGTGCGTGAAGATCGTGCGCGCGGCGCGGCAATCCTTCCCCGATCTGCCCATCATCGCGCGCGCGCGCGACACCGCCCACGCCAGCCAGCTCTATCGCGCGGGCGTGACCGAAGCCGTGCCGGAAACGCTGGAAAGCTCGCTCCAGTTGGCCGAGACGGCGCTGGTGGAGCTGGGCGTCGCGATGGGGCCGGTCATCGCCTCGATCCACCAGCAGCGCGAGGATCTGCGCCAGGATATCAAGCGCGCGGCGAAGCTGGACCATGTCCCCCGCCTGCGGCAGCTGCGCAGCGGAGACGAAAAACCCGCCTGATCAGCGGCGGGCGCGGGCCATCGTGATGCCGATCGATTCGCCCTGCTCGGACAATGCCAGCTTCACGATCTTGACCGAGACGTGCCGCACCTTGTCATCCTGCAGGAAGACAGTGTCGATGATGTGATCCGCCACCGCCTCGATCAGCTTGAAATGCCGGTCCTTGGGCAGCGCGTCGGTCGCCGCGTGCTTGAGGTCCATGTAATTCTTGGAGTGCGAAAGCGGGGTATCGGGATCGTAATGATCCTCCTGCGCGATCAGCGCCCGCACCGAAATCTTCAGCGGCTGCGGCAGATGCGTCTCTTCGGAATAGATGCCGGTGAGGATATCGACATGCAGATCCTCGACCTCCAGTGCGAGAAACGCGCCATCCTGGCCACCAACCTCGATCATTCGCCTCAGACCCCTATGTGCGCAGATTTGTCTTTCAATTTGGCCGCTACGCGCTAAAGCGCGCGGCTCCGGGGCGCTCATGCCCGTTTACAACCAGAACAGCAAGAGTGACGACCCTTTCCCCCCTCGACAGCCAGACTGACGACGCGATCGACGCGCTGCTGGATGCCGCGTTCGGCACGGACAGGCATGGCCGCACTGCCTATGCCATCCGCGCCGGGATGCGCTGGCTGCCGGAGTTGAGCTATGCGCTCTCGGACGATGCCGGAATATTCACAGGTCTCCTCCAGAGCTGGCCCGTAGCCTTGCACTGCGATGACGGCGCGGAGACGCCGCTCATCATGGTCGGCCCGGTGGCGGTGCTGCCCGGTCGGCAGGGCGAAGGCTTCGGCAAGCTGCTGATGGACAGGCTGATCGCCGACGCCGATACAGGCGCGAAGGCACCGCTGATGATGATCGGCGACCCCGAATATTATGGCCGCTTCTGGGGGTTTAGCGCCGACGCCACTTCCGGGTGGCGCGCGCCGGGGCCGGTGGAACAGCGCCGCCTGCTCAGTAGGGATGTGGCTGGAGCCTCCCCCCTCGCCGTGCTCAGCGGAATGCTTGGGCCGCGATAAGACGATTAGGCTGACGATATTTCGTTCAGGTGGAGGCGAAAAGTCGGATTTTCGAGCAACGGAGCGCAGCGTACTATAGGTACGTGAGCACCGGAGTACAGAAAATCGGGCTTTGCAGCCCCGCATGAGCGGAATATCGATCAGCCTTAAGCCAAAGCCCCGTGGCAGTGCTTGTACCGCTTGCCCGATCCGCACGGGCATTCCGCGTTGCGGCTCAACCCCAGCCCGGCATAAGGATCGGCTGAAACCGCCGCAGCGCCCGCCGAAATCCCCGGAATGCGCGTGGTGAGGAAGCCATTCTCATCCATGCCCCCGCCCTGCCCGGCGTCGTAATTGGTGATGAAATCCGGCAGCGTCGGCAGCTCCGGCCCTTCCGGTGCCTGTTCAAACTGGAACTGCACCCGCGCGATCGTCTGCGTCACATCGTCGCGGATATTGCTCAGCATCCGCTCGAACAGCGAAAACGCCTCATGCTTATATTCGTTGATCGGCGTCTTCTGCGCATAGGCGCGCAGGTGCACCACCTGGCGCAGCGCGTCGAGCGTCGCGAGATGCTCCTTCCAGTGATGGTCGAGGTTCTGGAGCAGGATGCTCTTCTCGATCCCGTGCCAGCTGTCGGCATCCAGCGCGGCGGCCTTCTCTTCCATCGCCTTGTCGGCAAGGGCGACCAGCCGCTCCTCGATGATTTCCGGCGCAACCGCGTCTTCCTGCAACCAGGCGTCGATGTCCGGTTCCAGGCTCAGCACATCGCGCACCCGCACCTTCAGCCCCTCGACGTTCCACTGCTCCGGATAGGTTCCCGGCGGGCAGTGCGCACCGACGATATCGTTCACCGTCTCGTGGCGCATGTCGGTAACGACATCGTTCACCGTCTCGGCATCCATGATGTCGCCGCGCTGCTCGTAGATCACCTTGCGCTGATCGTTCATCACGTCGTCATACTCGACGACCTGCTTGCGAATGTCGTAGTTGCGCGCCTCGACCTTCTTCTGCGCGGTCTCGATCGCCTTCGACATCCATTTGGACGGGGGGAGCGCCTCGCCATCCTCAAGGCTGGAGCGCATCATGCGCGCGAACAGCGTATCCGGCCCGAAAATCCGCAGCAGATCATCATCAAGGCTGAGGTAAAAGCGCGAGAGGCCGGGGTCACCCTGACGGCCGGCGCGTCCGCGAAGCTGGTTGTCCACCCGGCGGCTCTCGTGCCGCTCCGTACCGATGACGCAGAGGCCGCCCGCTGCCAGAACCTGCGCCTTCTCCTCGGCGATTTCGGCACGCATACGCTCGATGGCGGCATCACGCTCCGGCCCTTCCGCCACGTCTTTCAGCTCGTCCTCGATGCGGAACTCAAGGTTGCCGCCGAGCTGGATGTCGGTGCCGCGGCCCGCCATGTTGGTGGCGATGGTGACGGCGCCCAGACGCCCCGCCTGCGCCACGATATGCGCCTCGCTCTCGTGGAAGCGGGCATTCAGCACGCTGTGCCTCACGCCTTCCTTGTTGAGATATTCCGAGAGCATTTCCGATTTCTCGATGCTCACCGTGCCGACGAGGACCGGCTGGCCCTTGGCCTGATGCTCGCGGATCGTCTTCGCGATGCCCGCGAACTTATCCTCGATGCTCTTGTAGAACAGATCCTCGTCGTCGATCCGCTGCACCGGCACGTTGGTGGGGATCGTCACCACGTTCATCTTGTAGATTTCGTGGAACTCGGTCGCTTCCGTCGCGGCGGTGCCGGTCATGCCGGAGAGCTTGGGATACATGCGGAAATAATTCTGGAAGGTGATCGAGGCGAGCGTCTGGTTCTCCGGCTCGATATTGACGCCTTCCTTCGCTTCCACCGCCTGATGCAGGCCATCGGACCAGCGGCGTCCGTCCATCATGCGGCCGGTAAACTCGTCGATGATGATGACCTTGCCGTCTTTCACGATATAGTCGATGTCGCGCTTGAACATCTTGTTGGCGCGGAGCGACTGGTTGACGTGGTGAACGACCTGCGTGTTCTCGAAATCATAGAGATTGCTGCCCTGCAACAGCCCCGCGCTCTCCAGTAGCCGCTCGATGATCTCGGTGCCGTCCTCGGTCAGCGTGATGTTGCGCTGCTTCTCGTCCTTCTCATAGGCGCTATCGTCCAGCTGCTTCACCAGAGCGTCCACCGAGATATACAGCTCGGACTTGTCGTCCGTCGGGCCGGAAATGATCAGCGGCGTGCGCGCCTCGTCGATGAGGATCGAGTCCACCTCGTCGACGATGGCGTAGTTGAATGGCCGCTGCACCATTTGCGCGCGGTCATACTTCATGTTGTCGCGCAAATAGTCGAAGCCAAGCTCGTTGTTGGTGGCGTAGGTGATGTCGGCCTCATACGCCGCGCGCCGTTCGTCCTCGCGCAGATTGGGCACGATCACGCCGGTGGTGAGGCCAAGGAAGCGATAGATCTGCCCCATCCACTCACAGTCGCGCTTGGCGAGATAGTCGTTCACGGTGACGACATGGACGCCCTTGCCTTCCAGCGCATTCAGATAGGTGGCAAGCGTTGCGACAAGCGTCTTGCCTTCGCCGGTCCGCATCTCCGCGATCTCGCCGCGATGGAGCACGATGCCGCCGATCATCTGCACATCGAAGTGGCGCATCCCGAGCACGCGCTTGCCAGCCTCGCGCACGGTGGCGAAGGCTTCGGGCAGCAGATCATCCAGGCTTTCACCCTGGGCCAAACGCTCGCGGAATTTGCGGGTCTGGTCGGTCAGCTCCTCGTCGGTCAGCGCGGAAATCGTCGGCTCGAAGGCCGCGATCTGCGCCACCGTCTTGCCGAGCGACTTCACATAACGATCATTGGACGAACCGAAGAGGGATTTGGCGAGCGCGCCGAGCATGAAATGTTCCTGACTGGCCGGGTGCCGCACCCCGGATGGAGCGCAAGCACAAATACCGCCGCGATGTAGGGTTCGGGCAGCGCGAAGTCAATTGAGGGCGCGTATCATGGGCCTAGCTTGCGGAGGATGCGGTAGATGAACCAGCCCGGCGTGGAAACGGCGGCTCCGGTTGCATCCTTGAAAGGCGCATAGAGCTGTTTTGTGGCGTTGTAACACACATCGGTGACGAGCTTCTCGTTCCCCTTCTGACGCTCCATTGCACATCGGGTCATCTTGCCCGCCGGATCGATCTCGAACCGGAACACCATGAGAGAGCGCGTCTCATAGCCGGGCTTGTCGAGGATAAACCGGTCCCGCGCGGCGCTGCTCAGTGCCGACGACCACTCCATCTCGACCTCGGTCATCGGTGCCTCGCCATAGCCACGCATCTCCAGCGCGGCGAGGCGGGGAATGCTATCCGTGTCCCAGCACATATTCTGCGACGTTTCGTGATCGGGGACATCGACCTTCACGGCGCAATGTGTCACGATTCCCATCTTGCTGATCATCAAGGTCGCAACGCCGTTTCCCTCCCGCAATGGCTGAGGATCGGCAAACGGCAAGCGCCACACCACGCGGCTGTTCCACACATCGGCCACCGCCCTGCCCTTGGCATCCTGCGCGGGGGAAAACTTCCCATGCTCCATCAGACGCTCGCACGCGGCATCGTCCAGTATCTGAAACCCGCTTCCAGCGGTAATCTGGCAGTGGCTCGGCTTTCCTTCGGCATCGATGAACAGACGAAAGGCGCTGATTCCGGTCATATCGAAGCGCAACGCCACCGGCGGATAATCATCAGGATTGATCCAGCTTCCGGGAGATTCGACCGGCTTGGCCCGCACCTTGGGCGTCGGCGGAAGCGGGGGCGCGGGTTTGGGCGGTAACGGCATCGGCACAGGCGGCGGAGGGATTATAACGGGCGGCGCGCCCTTGGGGATGTCGGCCTGCGCCACCCCTATGCCCAGCGCCAACACCCCCAGCACCGCCGCAATCCGCATTCCGCCGCCCCCCTTTGCCCGGAGCCGTTGGTGCCGCCCGCACCCTCTGCTGTCAAATCCAAACACATCCACTCGCGCGCGATGTTGACCCCCGCCCCAAATCCGCTAATCGCGCAACGCATGGAACGCTCGCCCCTCGCCCCCGCCGCCTTTCCCGCCCTCCCCGCCATCGCTGGTGTAACCCTGCGCGTGGCACGGGCGCAGTATAAGGCATGGGACCGCTGCGACCTCACTTATGCCGAGCTTGCGGAGGGCACGGCGGTCGCGGGCGTAACGACCAAAAATCTCTGCAGCTCCAGCGAAGTGGAGCTGTGCCGCGAGGGGATCAGGGGTGGCCGCGCCCGCGCGCTCGTCGTCAACGCGGGCAACAGCAATGCCTTCACCGGCTATCGCGGGCGCGAGGCGGTGGAACAGATCATGGCTCAGGTCGCGGGCCATCTGGGCTGCGCGGCTTCGGAAGTGTTCGTCTCCTCCACCGGCGTTATCGGCGTACCATTGCCCAAGGACAAGGCGCGCGCGGGCGTGGAAGCGGCGCTTACCGCCGCGCCCTGCTCATGGGAAGACGCCGCGCTCACCATCGGCACGACAGACACCTTCCCCAAGGGCGCTTGCAGCAGCGCGATGATCGGGGACACGAAAGTCCAGCTCTCAGGCATCATCAAGGGCTCAGGCATGATCGCGCCCGATATGGCGACGATGCTCGGCTATATTTTCACCGACGCCGCCGTGGAGCCAGCGCTCTTGCAGGACATGATGCAGGAGGCCAATGCGCGCAGCTATTCCTGCATCACCGTCGATGGTGACACCTCCACCTCGGACACGGTGCTCGTTTTCGCCACCGGCAAGGCGGGCAATGCGCCACTCGTCACCCGTGACAGCCCCGGTGCGGACGCATTTCAGGCCGCATTGACTGACATCTGCACCCAGCTCGCACATCTGGTGGTGAAGGATGGCGAAGGCGCGCAGAAGTTCATCGAAATCCGGGTCACCGGCGCCACCTCGGACGAAAGCGCGCGCCGCATCGGCCTGTCCATCGCCAACTCGCCGCTGGTAAAAACCGCCATCGCGGGCGAGGACGCCAACTGGGGCCGCGTCGTCATGGCGGTCGGCAAGGCGGGCGAACCGGCGGACCGGGACCGGCTCTCGATCCGCTTCGGTGGCATCGCCGTCGCCGCCAATGGCTATCCGGTCGAGGGCTATGACGAAGCCCCCGTCGCCGCGCACCTCCGGGGCCAGACGATCGAGATCGGCGTCGATATCGGCCTCGGCCAGGGCAGCGCGACCGTGTGGACCTGCGACCTCACCCACGGCTATATCTCCATCAACGCCGATTACAGGAGCTGAGGGCACCGATGGCTGACACCGGCCATCTGCTGCTCGCATATTTCCTCACGGAAATCATCGCGTGCATCACGCCGGGTCCAGCCGTGGCGGCGGTAACAGGCATCGCGCTCACCGGGTCTTTGCGCGGCATGGCCGGTGCCGTCATCGGCATCAATACCAGCAGCGCGATCTGGTATGTGATGGCCGGCATCGGCCTCAGCGCGCTCGTCAAAAGCGCGCCGCTCGCGTTCGCGATACTCGGCTGGGCGGGCATCGCCTATCTGGTCTGGATGGGCATCCAGACATGGCGCAGCCATGCGCACCTCGCGGTGCGGCAGGAGCGGGCACGGATCAGCGCGTGGAGGGGCTTTTCCACCGGGGTCGCGGTGCAGCTTTCCAACCCCAAGGCACTGGTGTTCTTCACTGTGTTCCTGCCGCCGTTCGTGAATGTCGACCGGCCTGTGGCACCGCAATTGCTTGTGCTGGCCATCATCGGCATTGCCACCGAGATTATGGTTCTCACCGGCTATGGCCTGCTCGCCTACAAGCTCGGCGGGCTATCGCTCTCAACGCGCTCGGAGAAACGGCTGGGGCATATCCAGGGCGCATTATTGATCGCCATCGGCCTCGGCATGGCAATGCTGCGGTTGGGATATTTATGAGCGTTTCCCTCAAAAACCCGGTGGCCGATCTGATCCGCGCGGTATCCGCCGAGGTGATCCTGCCGCGTTTCCAGAACCTCGCCGCGCATGAGGTGATGGAGAAGGCGGCGGACGATCTCGTCACCGTGGCGGACCGGGAGAGCGAGGCGCGGCTGATGGAAGGTCTGGCGCGGCTGCTGCCGGAGGCGAGCATTGTGGGCGAGGAAGCGTGCGCCGCCGATCCGTCGCTGCTGGCGGCCCTGTCGAACGATCTCTGCTGGATCATCGATCCCATCGACGGCACAGGCAATTTCGCCGCCGGGCGCGCGCCCTTCGGCGTTATGGTCGCGCTGGCCGAACGGGGCGAGACGCTGGCGGGCTGGATCTACGATCCGCTGACCGGGCGGCTCTGCCATGCCGAACGCGGCAAGGGCGCGACGATCAACGGCGAGCGCGTCGAAGCGCGGGAAAGCGGCGCGGCTCTGCCCGTGGCCGGCATTTCCACCCTCTTCCTCGACGCACAGGAGCGCGCACAGATGGAAGCCCGCGCCGAAGGATATCTCGATCTCGTCGGTATCCCACGCTGTGCGGCGGAGCAATATCCCCGCATCGTGCTGGGGCAGAACGACCTCGCGCTGTTCAAGCGCACGCTGGCGTGGGATCATGCGGCGGGCGTGCTGTTTTTGAACGAGGCGGGCGGTCTGGCCTGTCGTATGGACGGGCGCGCCTATCTCGCCTCCTCCGATGAAGACGGAATGCTCGCCGCCGCCTCGCCCGCGATGTGGGAAAAGGCCGCACATATCCTGTTCGCATGAGAGGAAAGCCATGATCACCATCTGGGGCCGCACCAATTCGCATAACGTCAAGAAAGTCCTCTGGCTGGCCGAAGAGCTGGGGCTGGACTTTGTGCGCCACGATGTCGGCGGCGCTTTCGGATATCCCGACGACTATATTTCCAAAAATCCCAATCGCCTCGTGCCGA
This sequence comes from Sphingobium sp., assembly GCA_022652485.1. GTDB lineage: Bacteria > Pseudomonadota > Alphaproteobacteria > Sphingomonadales > Sphingomonadaceae > Sphingobium. Next base: position 174,105 of record JALCRK010000001.1, on the reverse strand, counting down.
CGCTGGAGGATGGCGATCTGGTGCTGTGGGAATCCAACGCCATCCTGCGTTATCTGGCGGCCCAATATGGCGGCGAGGCCTTCTGGCCGCTTTCCCCTGCCCAACGGGCGGTGGGCGACAAATGGATGGACTGGCAGTTCACCCTGGCCGAGGCCCAGCGCGAGGCCTTCCTCGGCATCGTGCGCATGACGCCGGAAGCGCGCGACAGTGCCGCGGTCGAAAAGAGCCTCTCCGCGTCGGCCCGTTTGTGGCGCATGGCGGACGAGGCGCTGGGGCGCAGCCTCTGGCTATCGGGTGACGGTTTCGGCATCGGCGACATCGGGTTGGGCGCCTATGTCCACACCTTCTTCAGCATAGGTGGCGACATGTCGAACATGCCCCACCTCAAGGGGTGGTACGAACGCCTTCAGCAACGGCCCGGCTATGCCCGCCATGTGATGATCCCGCTGACCTGACCCGTCAGGCGAACAGTCGGCTCAAGGATTTATCCAGCACCAGCAACTGCCACAGCAGGCGCCCATGATCGGCCTTGCCCGCCTTATGGTCCTGCGCCAGCTTCGCCATCATGCCGCGCTCGAACCAGCTGGTGCGCGCCAGCATTGATCCCTCCGCCACCGCCGCCGCTTCTCCGGCAAGCGCATCGCGAAACCAGTGCGAAATCGGCGTGACGAAGCCCATCTTGCCGCGATAGAGGATATTGTGCGGCAGATGCGGCTCCATCGCCCGCTTCATCAGATACTTGCCGGTATTGCCGTGGATGCGCTGGGCGACAGGCAGCTTTGCCGCGAACTCCACCAGGCGGTAATCGAGCAAGGGCTCGCGCGCTTCGAGGCTCACCGCCATGCTCATCCGGTCCGTCTTGGTAAGGATATCGCCGGGCAGCCAGATCTTCAAATCCGCATATTGCGCGCGGTCGAGCGGATCGCGCGCCGGGGCGCTGGCCATTGTCCTGACGATCCGGTCCTCGGCGCGATGGCCCGAGATCGCCTTGGCAAACTCCGCGCCATAGAGCTTCGCCCGCAACTCCGGCGGCGTGAAGCCGACCGAGCGCGCATAAGCCTCGCCACCGCTGAGGCTCAACTCCTGAAAAGTCGATTTGGCCCGCAGAATGCGCGGCGCCCAGTCCGCCTTGGGGTAGATCCGGCCCAGCGCGCCGAACACCGGCCCGCGCAAGCCTTGCGGCAGCATCCCCCGCAACCCCTCGCCGCGATGCTGGAACAGATGGCGGCGATAGCCCGCGAATGCCTCGTCCGCGCCATCGCCTGAGAGCGCGACCGTCACCTCTTCCCGCGCCAGCTCGCACACCCGGAAAGTCGGCAGAGCGGACGCATCGGCAAACGGCTCATCGAAATGGCCGACAAGCCGGTCGAGCAAACCATAATCGTCGGGCGAGACGATGCGCGTGCGATGGTCGGTGGCAAAACGCCGCGCGACATGGTCGGCATATTGGCGCTCGTCGAGGCTCCCGACATCGAAGCCGATGGTGCAGGTCTTGACCGCTTGGGCGTTCTGCTCCGCCATCATGGCGACGACGGCGGAAGAATCCACCCCGCCCGAGAGGAACGCCCCCAGCGGCACATCCGCCACCATCCTCAAGCGCACCGCATCGCGCATCAGCGCCACCAGCTCCTCCGCCAGCGCGGCGGGCTTCGCGGCGGAGCGCTCGGCGAAGCTCACATCCCACCAGCGGCGCTGCGGCGGCAGCTCCCGCCCTCTCACCAGCCGCAGATGCTCGCCCGCGCCGAGTTTCTTGACCCCCGCAACGATGCAGGCGTCATCCGGCACATAACCGAGCGCGATATAGTCCTCGACGGCGCGCAGATCCGGCTCGCGCCGCAGCAGCGGATGCGCCAGCAGCGCCTTCAGTTCCGATCCGAAGATCAGGCTGCCGTCCGACACCTGCGCGTAATAGAGCGGCTTGACGCCAAGCCGGTCGCGCACCAGCCACAAGGATTGCGTCGCCGGTTCATAGAGCGCGAACGCGAACATGCCATTGAAGCGTTCCAGACACCCCTCGCCCCACTGGCGATAGGCATGGAGGATCACTTCCGTGTCGCTATGGCTGCGAAACTGATGCCCCCGCGCCTCCAGCTCGGCGCGCACTTCCGCGAAATTGTAGATCTCGCCATTATAGGTGACGATGAGGCTGCCATCCGCATTCGCCATCGGCTGCGCGCCGCCCGCCAGATCGATGATCGAGAGGCGGCAATGCCCCAGACCCACGCCCGGTGCGGTCCACACGCCTGTCCCGTCCGGCCCGCGATGCGGCATCGCATCGATCATCGCCTGCACCCGCGCGGGATCAACCGGCTTTGCCGTCTCCAGATGAAAGATACCCGCGATTCCACACATCGATTCAGGCTCTAGCGGCTTGGCGCGATGGCGTCAGCCAGCGATTGCGGATGCCCAAGCGATTTCAGGAACGCGCGGATCGCCTCCTCGGCGGGCGCACCCTCCCGGTCCTCGGCCGAGACAAGAATTGCAATCGCGCGCTGGTCACGCATCAGGAGCCTGGCCGTCATGGTGTCGAGCTTGATCCGCGCGGCGCTGCCCGTCATCCCCGATACGCCGACGCGATAGAAACTCACGACATGCCGCCGCACCGGCCCCGGCGCGGTGATGATCTCGCCCCGCGCCTCCCCCGGCGCCCAGGCGGGGGAGGTCCATGCCCAGCCGCCCGCCGGATCGACCGCCCCCTGCCCGAAGCCGATCAGCTCCCGCCCTTCCGTCTGCCGGTCATAGGCGATGAGCGCGAGATCGACGATATGGCCGCGCCCATCGGCGAAGCGCGCCTGGAAGTGCTGGTCCGCATCGGCGAAATGCGGTGCCCATGCGGCGGCCATCGGTGTTTGTGCACGACGCCAGCCGCGCACATCCGGCGCTGCGATCCGCGCCAGCCCCTTCGCGCCGACCAGCGCCGAGACATGGCTCCATGCCGGGCCTGCCGCCATGAGGCCGAGCGCCAGCCCCGCCGTCAGGGTGAGTGCCCCGCCCGCGCGCGTCCGCACCCGCCGCAATATCGCGGCATCAAGCCCATGCTCCCCCGGCCTGCGATCGAAAAACGGCCAAGCGATGAGCATCACCGCCGCCATCACCACGGCGAAGAACAGCCAGCCCCACACCACATGATCTACGCCGACCGCCGTTTCGATGCCCCGTTCATGCGCGATCCAGATCGTGCCGAAGGCGCGCACGCCGTTCGCGAGCACGCACGCCACCAGTGCCGCGACCAGGAACACCGCCCGCCGCATCCAGGAGCGGAAACAGAGATGGCACACGAGCACGCCATAGGCCGCCATCGCCACCACGAACTTCGCGCCGGAGCACGCCTCCGCCACCTTGAAATAGCCGGTCGGCGTGGTGATGAAGACGCCCTCGATATGCGCGGGGATGCCGACCAGCCCGAGAAGCCCCATCGCCATCTTCGCGGTCAAGAGCTGCAGCGCTGGTTCCAGCTCACTGCCCACTGGCACGAGGAAAAAGGCGTAGAACAAAGGAAACAGCAGCCCGCGCGTCACCTGTGGGCCAAGGCTTGCCGCCACGACGCCCTGCAGCATGACGATCAGCCCGCCATGCCGCAGCACCCCAAGGCTCGCCGCATCGCCGAGCAGCCACAGCAGCGCGCCGCCAGCGAGCCATGCCAGCCCCGCGCCCCATGTCGCGGGGTCAAGCTGAGCCAAGACCCCCGCCCGCTGCCACACCAGCCAGCCGATCAGCGGCGGGATGAACAGGCAATGCCCATAAGTGGAGCTGGTCCACCAGATGCGCGCCATGTCGATGGCGTCATGATGAAACAGCACGACCACCGCAAGTGCAAGGCCGCCGACCAGCGTCAGGTGCGCGCGCCATCCCTGCGCTCGTTGCGGCCAGCTCATGCGCCCGTCACCATATCCCGCAGCGGCGCGAGCGTCGCATCCCAGGCATAGCGCGCCTCCACCCGCGCCCGCGCGGCTGCGCCGAACGCCGCAGCGCGATCCGGCTCGGCGATCAGGCGCAGGCAGGCTTGCGCCTCGTCCTCCGGACCATAGGCAATGATCAGATGCTCACCATCCCCCGCATCGATCCCCTCGGCGGCTTGGGGGCTGGCGACCACAGGGCGCCCCATCGCCATCGCCTCCAGCACCTTGTTCTGGATGCCTCGCGCGATCCGCAACGGCGCCACCACCACATCCGCCGCCGCCAGCCAGCCGCGCACATCCGGCACAGCCCCCGTCACAACCACACCCGGCAGCGCGCCGAGTGCCGTCACCTCGGACGCAGGGCCGCGTCCCACGATGGCGAAGGTCGCTTGCCTGTGCACCGCGCGGATCGCTGGAAACGCCTCCCGCGCGAAGCTCGTCACCGCCTCGATATTGGGGCGATAATCCATCTGCCCGGTAAACACGATCAGCGGCGCACCCGGCTTGTCGATGGCAGCGAAATCCCCGCCCGGCGAGAAAAACTCCAGATCGACGCCATTATCGAGCGCCCGGATGTCCGCTTGCGGCACCCGCGCCGCCTGTGCAAACATCGCCGCCTCGGCCTCGCTCACGAACAGCGAGACATCCGCGCGCCGCGCCGTTGCGCGTTCGAAATCGAGCAGCACCCGCCCCTCGCGCCGATTGACCCAGCCCATCACGCCGCCCTGCCCAGCGCCATAGGCCGCATATTTGGCGCTGTCGAAATCGACGAAATCCATGATGAAGCGCGCCCCCTCCGGCAGATCGCGCGGCACGAAATGCGCCATCTGCACCGAGTAGCCGACAATCGCGCGGATCGGCCTGTCACGCAGCACTTGCCGCACCCATTGGTGCATCGCCGCGCTCTCGTACATCGCCACCAGCATCGGCTGGCGCCTCAGAAGCCCGTTCACGCCCGCCACCGCGCGCGATCGGTCCCGCATGAGCACGCACTGGCTCGCGGTCAGCGCCGCCATCTCGTCCGCAAAGCCCATATCCCGCGCATCATCAGCGAAACAGCCGACATGCACCGGGCCGATCCCGCGCAGCTTGTGGAGGATATGGTGCGAGCGGATCTTGTCACCGCGGTCCGGCGGGAACGGGATGCGGTGCACCAGAAACAGGATTTCCCCCGCCGCCATGACGTCTAACCCAGCCCGCGCGCGATATACGGACCGATGAAGCTCGCCAGCGGCAGTGGCAGTTTCTTCCACAACTCGACCTTGCGCTGATATTGCGGCGAGAGCGGATTGATGTCGCGCGGTTCGCAGCCTTGAGCCGCGCGGGTGGCGTAGGTGAGCGGCTCGCCCTCCCAGCCCCAGGTCTTCTTCCACGCCGCAGGGCCGGTGCCGACCTTGGAGCGACCGAAATCGAACAGCGTGCAGCCCCGCTCGCGCGCATGGCTCATCAGGCGGAAATAGCCGAACTCGTTGGAGCGCATCGCCCGCGCCGAGAGGGTCGCACCCTGATAATAGGGCATACACGCGCCGCGATGATAGAGGCTGAAGATGGTCGTGAGCGGCGCGCCGTTCTTGCTCACCAGCAGGATATCGGCATCCGCGCCAAAAGCCGCGAGAATCTCAGCGAACAGGCGTTTCGGAAACACCGGAGTGCCGAGGCGGTGCACATTCTCGGCATACAGGCGGCAGTGGATTTCCAGCAGGCGCGCGCTGCGGCCAATCTGGATATCGAGGCCATTGTCCAGCCCCTTGCGCACCTCGGCGCGATGCTTGCGCGGGATGGAAAGAAGTTGATCTTCATCATTGTTTTCCAACAGTTTTGAAAAACCCAGATAGCTGTCCGCCTTGATCTTCCATCCGCTGTGGGGCAGCATCCCGCCGCGCAGCTCCGCCGTGGGGCAACTCATCGCCTCCGCCAGCCGCCAGCATTCCCCCGCCAGCGCCTCCGCGACATCCCTGTCGTCCGCCAATATCCCGCCATCGACCGCGAATCCGCTCGAAACCAGCGCCCGCCCGAACAGGGGCGAGTGGATGAGATTGAGCGGCAATACGCCCGAAATCGCGCCGCCCCGGCGGCACACCAGCATCAGCGCCTGCTGCCCGGTGCCCCGCGCCACCGCGCCGATCCATGCGGGGCGATGAAATGGCGTCGAACCGGCGTGCGCGCAGATCCATGCGTCCAGCTCTGCCGCCTCGCGCGGGTTCTCCAGATCGGCGAGGCTGATCGTCATGGCGCGGGCCAGCATAAAGCATCCTTCGCCTGTGCGGCCAGAATTTCGTCCATCCGTCCCCATGAAAACGCGTCGATAAGCCGCTCCAGCTTCGCCTCGGTCGTCGCGATGTTGGTATAATGCCGCAACCGTGACCTGAGCGGCGCGTGGGGAACGCGCGGCTGGTCCGGGTCGATCTCCCACGGGTGGAAATAGAAGATCGCCGGCCGCTGTTCCTGCCGGTTCACCTGCCCCACCGCCCAGCGCGTGAAGCCATAGGGCATCAGGCGGAAGAAGCCGCCGCCCCCGGCCGCGATCGTCCGCCCCAGCAGGCGCGCCGTCGTCACCGGCAGCTCGATCAGCGGAGAATCCGCCAGAGGCCGAAAGGCAAAGCGCGGCGCTTCGGGCCAGCCATAATGGTCGTGCCGCACCGGCGCGACGCTGCTGGAATAGCTATAGCCTTCCTCCGCCAGAACGGCGTGCGCCCAGGGCGTACGCGCGTCGATGGAGAAGCTCGGCGCGCGATAGCCGCGCACCGGCACCGCGCCCGCCTGCTCCAGCAGTGCGCGCGACTTGCGCAGATCGGCGCGGAACTGCTCCGGGGTGAAGGTGAACACGCGCTGGTGGTCATAACCGTGGCTGGCCAGCTCGTGCCCGCCCGCGACGATGCGGCGGATCAGATCGGGATGGCGCTCCGCCACCCAGCCCAACGTGAAAAAGGTGGCGCGGACATTCTTGCGGGCAAAGAGATCGATCAGCCGGTCGGTGTTGCGCTCCACCCGCGAAGCACAGGCGCCCCAATCCTTTCGCGCGATCGTATTCTCGAACGCACCGACTTGATACCAGTCCTCAATATCGACCGATAGTGCATTGATTACAGCTTTTATCAATGCCCCGCTCCGCATTCCTCAAGGTCCACCCCCGTTCAGGCGGCGCGAACCTCATTGTGGTCCTGCTCGACCCAATCGACAAGCATATTGAGCACCCGGCGCAGCGCCGCTTCCTGTTCATCGCTGCGCGCCTCAAGGCCGTTGACGCGCGTTTCGATCGCGTCGAGACGGTTGGCAAGTACACGCTGCTGGCTGGCGCGATCCCCGCTCAGGTTGATGACACGGCGCAGCTCATCCAGCTCCTCGCGGATGCGGTGCAGCTCCAGCGGAGCGGCCGCGTGCTGTTCGGGCTCGATATCCCCGGCAAATTCGACCGCTTCCTCGGCGTCAACCACCGTCAGCGCTTCAACTTCCGTAATCTCGGAATCCGCGACGTGCACCTCGTGCATAGGCTCCGTCTCCACGGCTGGCACGGCGCTTCCGCCTTCCGCTTCACCCAACCCCATATCCGCCGCGACGGCCTCGACCGCCCGCGCGTCAATCGTCGTCAGATGATCGACCGCACCGAGCAGCATCACCCGGCTCATCAGCGCGTTGATGCGGCGCGGCACGCCATCGGTCGCGGCATAGATCGCGGCGAACGCGTCGCCCGTGAAATGCGGATTGTCCTGCCACCCGACCAGCGAGAGCCGGTGGCGGATATAAAGCTCCACCTCGCTCGCCAGCATCGGTTCCAGATGATGCGTCGCGATGACGCGTTGCCTCAGCTGCTCCAGCTCCGGCGCGTTCATCAGATCGCGGAATTCGGGCTGGCCGAGTAGGAATATCTGCAACAGCGCCTGCCCGCCGAGCTGGAAATTGCTCAGCATCCGCAATTCTTCGATGGCCGAGATCGAAAGCCCCTGAGCCTCGTCGACGATCAGCAGCGTCCGCAAGCCCCTGCGCGCCTGCGCGTGCAGAAACGCCTCGATCCGCTGCAAAAGCTGCGCCTTGGGCAGATTCTCGTCCGTCACGCCGAACTGCTGCGCCACGAGGCGGAGCAGATCATCGCCCTCCACCTGCGTCGAGACGATCTTCACCGCCGTCAGCCGCTGCGGATCGATGGTCGACATCACATGGCCAACGAGCGTCGTCTTGCCCGCGCCGATGTCGCCGGTGATGACGATGAAACCCTCGCCCTGCGCGAGGCCATAGCCAAGATAGGACAGCGCCTTCCGGTGCGTCCCGCTTTCATAATAGAAATGCGGGTCCGGCGTCAGCTGGAACGGGCGGCCCTTGAGCTCGTAATATTGGTCGTACATCGGTTTCACTCTCCGCAGGGGCCGCGCCCCAGTGGGTTCAGAACTGGTATCGCACGCCCACCTGCCCCAGCAGGTTGACGATGGTTTCGATGGCTTCGGTATCGAGTGCGTCGAGGCCCAGCGAGGCCTGCGCGCTCAGATGCCGCCCGAAGATGCGGTTGTAGGTGGTGTAGGCGCCATAATTGGCGACGTTGAGGCCCGCCCCGCCCGCATCGAGATAGTTGCCATAAAGGCTTGCCCCCAGGCTCGATTGCGGGTCGAGCTTGTAGCCGCCGAACAGCTGGCCGTAATAATAGTCGTTGTGCGTGCCGTTGGCAGCGGCGAAGATCGAGGCGCGCGGTGCGATGAACTTGCGCTGCGACCAGCCTCCCGCCGCACCCCAGTTCCAGCGTCGCCCGGCCCAGCCATATTGCACCACGACCCCGCGATGGCGGAAGTTGGAGCCGTTGATCGACGCCAGCGCGTCATTGAGGCAGGTGCCGCCACTCGCGCCGTTGACGCAGCCGGTCAGGTCGCCGCTGAACGGGTTGCGCGCGGCGGTGAAGTCTGACGGAAGCGCGATCAGATTGCCGTGGAGCGCGCGGCCGAAGCTGTCGATCCGGTCGAAATAGGCAAGCTGAAACAGGCTGTGCGGGCTCGCCTGCCAGCTGAAGCTCGCGATATAATGCATCGAGTCGTAGCGCTCGCCGATGCGCGCCTCAAAGCTGGTGCGGCGGCTGGGGCGCCACAAGACACCCGCATCCCAGATCAGGCCATCGACATCATAGGCCACAAGGCGCGGCACCGAGGTATCGGAGATGAGCCGACCCTTGCTGTCCAGCACCGGGTTGCCGTCATTGTCCACCAGCGCCGCGCGCTGATCGATCTTGATCGCTTCATAGCCGACGCCCCCCACCAGCGCGAGCGTGTAGGTGACGGGCACGGTGACATCCGCACGGATCCATTTGTCGTCGTAACGCTGGTCGAGCTCGGTCGCGTCCTCATGCTCATAGCCCGCGCCGATGGCCCAGCCGAACGGCAGCGGGCCGGGCTGCATCCCGACAGAGGCGGTTGCGGTCTGGAACACGCTCTCGTCGAACGCGCCAAGCGCTGGCAGGCCTCCGACGCTCAAATTCACGTCGTCTTCCAGCCTGGTGTAACCGATGCGATAGGCGGCATTGACGGAAAGATCGCCGACATGGGTGGTGAGCGTCGGCCCGGCATAAGCCGAGAAGACATGCGATACCGAATCGCCCGCCGAAATCAGCGAGCCATTGGCGCTGGAGAGGCCGTCCGTGCGCACGCGCGTCGCGAGCGCGCCGCCCTCGACGCTGAACTTGCCGGGGATAACGCTGTAGCGCGCCATCGCGAGGCCGGAGATGATGTCGCTGTCCGGTGCCTTCCTGCCCCAGCCGAACTGATGCTCATAGCGCGCATCGGCGCGGACCTCCGTGCGCTGGGTCTGCAAGGTGGCGTCGATGCCGATGGCGAGCGTGGTGTAGGTGAGCACATCGCCGCCCGCGCCCTTCAGGTTCGCGAGCACGGTCTGATCCGCCTCGATATAGGGGTGCACCTCGGTGCGCGCCTGCGCGTTGCTGGACAGCAGCGCGATGCTCAAAGCGCCGAAGGAGGAGACGAGGCGGCGCATCGTGCTTATCCCTCGCGCCCGTAATAGCTGCCGAAGCGACGGCCACTTGCCGAGAATTTGACGCCGTTCAGCAGCAGCTGCACCCGGCTACAGGCCTTCAGCAGCTCCGCCGCGTCGCGCAGCGCGGTCTCGCTGGTGCGGTCAGCCCGCACGATGAGCAGCGCAAGATCGACATAGGCCGCGAGGATCGATGCCGCCGAGGCCGCGAGCAACGGCGCGGAGTCCATGATGACGATCCGCTCGGGCCGCCCCGCAACCAGCGCGGCGAGCACGTCGCGCATCCGGGCGGACGAGAAATATTCGGCATCCTGCGCGTTGCCGGTGCCTGCGGGCAGCACGGCCAGGCCCGACAAATCGGTGCGGATCACATGATCCTCGACCCGCAGGGCCGGATCGGCCAGCACATCCAGCAAGCCCTTGTCCGATTGCAGGCCGAGCAGCCCGGCCGCCTCACGCTTCGCCACATCGGCATCGACCAGCAGCACTTCGAGCCCGCTTTCCGCCGCCAGCGACAAGGCGAGATTGACCGCACAGAAAGTCTTGCCCTCGCCCGGATGGGCCGAGGCGATCAGCACCACCTTGCCATCCTTGAGGTCACCGCCGCGCACATCGGCCAGCAACTCGCGCTTGATGATGCGGAATTCTTCCCCAAGCCCGGTAATCGGGGCGCCCGGCACGACGAAGCCATGCTCTGCCAGCGCGTCCCGGCTGACAGGCGTCACACGCGCCGTCCAGTCTGCCGCACGGAACACGGACGGATCGGCGGGAGCTGCGGAGCGCACCGGCGCCGCCACGACCGGCGGCGGCGGGATCAGCTCCGCCGGAATGTCGAGCGGCGGCAGGTTGGTGCCTTTCAGCGCCGCGCCAAAATCGAACATCTCGGATGCGCGCTCCAGCAAGCCCTTGCCCCCGGAGCGCGTGTCGCGATGCGGAAAATCCTGTTTGCCCATATCCGGTTTTCCGTTCATGCCATGCCGCGCTGGATGAATTCGACGACGATGAGCAGCAGACAAGCCGCCCCCAGCGCGCCGCTTGCCCCAGCGAACAGTTTGAGCTTGTGCTTGCGCTCGGCCACCTGCGCCGCGTTCAGCGTTTCCGTCACCGTGCCGATCACCGGCAGGCCTGCCGCTTTCGCGAGCCGGATCGCCGTCGGGAAGGTGGGGTGCACCTGACCCAGCACGAACGCCGCGCCGATCCCTGCGCCGATGCCGACGATCAGCACACCGACGAGCAGCAGGGGCCGGTTGGGCGAAGCGGGCGCGGTCGGTACGCTGGGCGGATCGATGATGCGGAAGGCCGCACCCTTGGTTTCGCTCTGCACATCGCCGCGCATCCGCACATCGCCGCGATCGGCGAGCAGCTTGTCATATTGCGCCTTCAGCACGTCATAGTCGCGGTCCAGCCGCTCGCCCTCGGAGGCAAGGCCGGGGTCGGCGATCTGCCGCGCGGTAACGGCGCTCAAGTCGGACTGGATCTGCGCCTTGCGCGCCGCGAGCGCCTGCACTGCAGCCGCGCGCTCCGCCTGCATCGACTTGATCGAGAGATAGGCGGGGTTGGGCGTGCCGCCATTTGCCGCAGCGCCGCCACCGGCAGCCTTCAATGCCGCGATCTGGCGCTTCATCGCAATCACATCGGGATGATTGTCGGTCCAGCCGCGCGCTTTCGCCGAGGCCAGCTCGCCCTGTGCCTGCGTCAGCGCCGAAGTGCCGCTCGGGCCAGCGCCCGCAATCGTCGCCGGGGTTCCGGCAAGCTGCCCGTTCATCGCCGCGAGCGCACTCTGCGCGCCCATCAGCTGCGAATCGATCTGATTGAGCTCCGTCTGCGCCGCCGCCATCCGGTCGGAGATCGACCCCGCGCCGGGCAATATGCCCGCGAACTGCTGGTTGAACTCGACCCGCTTCTTCTCCGCCGCAGCCAGCGCCTTGCCGGTCTGTGCGATCTGCTGATCGAGGAACGCCAAGCCCTGCTTGGTCTCGTCGCGATTGCCGGTGATGTTCTCTTCCTGGAAGATATCGAGCAGCTTCTGCGTGATCTGGTTGGCGAGGCGGGCATTGGTGCGGTCCGAATTGCCGCTGTCCGCCATCGTCGTGGTGATCTCGAACAGGTTATCCTCGGTGGAGACGATCGCGATCTTGTCCTTCAGCGAACCCGCCCGCGCCGCCACGTCCGCGTCGCTGGAGACAGTGCCCGCGAGATCGGTGCCGCGCACGATCTTTTCGAGATTCTCGGCACTGCCCAGCGTCTGCCGGATCGCGTCCAGATTCTTCTGCTGCTCCACGCTCGATATGCCGACCTTGTCCTGGATCACCGACTGCGTGGCGACATAGACCTTGGCCTTCGATTCATAGGCGTTGGGGATCAGCGAGACCGCGAGCCAGCCCAGAGCACATACGGCCCAGGCGACAGACAGCGCCAGCCAGCGCCGGTTCCAGACGCCGTGGAGCGCGATCAGCAGTTCGTCATAAAGGCTTGGCATCAGGGTCAGTCCAGTCGCTTAGAACATGCTTTCGGGGATGATGATCACGTCGCCCGGCGCGAGGAGCACATTCGCCTTGGTGTCGCCATGCTTGACGAGGTCGTTGATGCGCACCTTATATTCCTTCTGCTTGCCGGTTTCCTTGTCGAACCGCACCAGCCGCGCGCGGTTTCCGGCGGCATATTCGGACAGGCCACCCACCGCGATCATCGCATCGAGCAGCGTCATGTTGGCGCGATAGGGCAGCGAGGCTGGCTTTTCGGTCGCACCGACGATGCGGACCTGCTGGCTGTAGGTGCCGGAGAAATTGTTGACGATGACCGAGACCAGCGGGTTCTGGATATATTGCGCCAGCGCGCCCTTGATATCCTCCGCGAGCATCTTGGGCGTCTTGCCCACGGCGGTCATGTCGGTGATGAGCGGCGTGGTGATGCGGCCATCGGGGCGCACCTGCACCTTCGCGCCCAGCTCCGGGTTGCGCCAGACGAAGATCGTCAGCTCGTCCAGTGGTCCGATCACATATTCCTCGCCCGGCCCTTCCTGGCTGGCGACGAACGAGGCGGGAGGCAGCTGCGCGCTGGTCGAAGGGCCACTGGCGCAACCGGAAAGCAGCATCGATACGCCTGCCAAGCCCATGATAAAATTCGTCAACGTCGCACGCATAAGTCGTTCATCCCGTCATGCGGCCTCTGCCTAGCCAGGCTTTTCCAAGGAAAACCCCGGGCACAGACGCAGCCCATATATAGCCGCTATTGCCGCAAAACGGTGAACATTGCGTTAGGATTGAGGTGAAATGTGGGGGTGGGGTTGTGGTGAGCGGGGTTGCACACGAACACCACTGCCTTATCACCCGTTCGTGTCGAGCGCAGTCGAGAACCATAAGCGGCGTGTCTCGACTGCGCTCGACACGAACGGGGGGGGGTGAGTTAATCCCCGACCAGCATCTCAAGCGCGGGCCTGTGCCCGAGAAATGCCGCCGGGGAAGCGCTCGCGCCATAGGCGCCTGCAAGGAAGATCGCGATGAGGTCGCCCGGCTCGACTGCGGGCAGCGCCACCTTGTCCGCCAGCCGATCCAGCGGGGTGCAGAGGCAGCCCTCCACCGTCACCGCCTGTTCCGGGCCTTCCAGACCGAATTTGTTGGCGATCGCGACCGGATAATTGCGCCGCACCACCGTGCCGAAATTGCCGCTCGCCGCAAGCTGATGATGCAGGCCGCCATCCACGATGGCGAAGCGCTCGCCGTGGCTGTCCTTCACGTCGACGACGCGGGTGAGATACACTCCCGCCTCCGCCACCAGATAGCGCCCCAGCTCCAGCGCGAAGGCAGATCCGCGCAAGGAATCGGGCGGCAAGGTCAGCACTTCCTCCAGCGCGAGGCCGATCGCCTTCACATCGAGCGGCAGATCGCCAGGGAAATAGGGCACGCCAAAGCCGCCACCGATATTCACGAGCGGCGGAGTTGCGCCGACTTCGTCTGACAGCCGGGCCGCGAGTGCGACCGTCGCCGCCTGGGTCTCCATCAGCGCCGCCGCATCGAGCGCCTGACTGCCCGCGAAGATATGCCAGCCCCGCCATTCCGCGCCTGCCGCGATGACCGAGCGCGCCAGAGCGCTCGCCCGTTCCGCATCGACGCCGAAAGGCTTCGCGCCGCCGCCCATCTTCATGCCCGATCCCTTGAGATCGAAATCCGGGTTCACGCGCACCGCAAGCCGTGGCGTGACTCCCACGATCTCGCCGATCCCGAGCGCTCGCGCCGCCTCGCCTTCCGACTCCAGATTGATCGTCACGCCTGCCTGAATCGCCGCGCGCAGCTCGTCGTCGCGCTTGCCCGGCCCGGCAAAACTGATCCGCTCGGCCGCCATGCCGGAGCCAAGCGCCATCTCCAGCTCGCCGCCAGACGCGATATCGAACCCGTCGACCAGCGGCCCGATCGCGGCCAACAGCGGCGCATAAGGGTTCGCCTTCATCGCGTAGTGCAGATGCAGCCCGTCCGGCATGGCATCGCGCAGCAGCGCGATCTTGGCCCGCACCACGTTCATGTCATAGACGAACAGCGGCGTATCGCCCGCCTCATCGACCAGCGCCGCCACGCCGCTGCCCTCGATCAGCAGCATCCCCTCTTCCGCCTCGAACCAAGGCGGTATCGGCCCCATCGGTTTCATGCCGTTTGCCCCTCGGTCAGGGCGCGCCAGTGGTGCGCGATCTCCACGCGGTCGATCTTGCCATTGGGGTTGCGGGGAAAATGCTCCACGGCGCGGATATCGGACGGCATCATGAAATTGGGCAATTCCTTCCTGAGAGTATCGCGTAGCGCATCGATCACCGCTGGCGCGTCGCCGGACACGCGCACCAGCAGCAGCACCGCCTGCCCCAGCCGCACGTCGGGCACACCCAGCGCCACCGCCTCGCTCACCCCCGCGACGGACTGCGCCGCCTCCTCGATCTCGGTCGGGCTGATGCGGTTGCCGGCGGACTTGATCATCGCATCCGCGCGCGCGACGAAATAGAGCAGGCCCGCGCTATCCCGCCGCACCGTATCGCCGGACCAGACCGCGAGGCCATCATAGCTCGATGACGGCGGTGCGGGGCGAAAGCGCTCCGCCGTGCGGATGGGGTCGTTCCAGTATCCCTGCGCCACCAGCGGCCCGCAATGCACCAGTTCGCCGGGTTCATCGTCCGCCGTCAGGCTTCCGTCCGGGTGGCAGACGAGGATCTCGGCATGGGGAATCGCGCGCCCCATGCTCTCGGGATGGCTCGCCACCAGTTCGGGCGGCAGATAGGTCGAGCGAAACGCCTCGGTGAGGCCGTACATGGGATAGATGTCCGCATTAGGGAAGGTCGCGCGCAGCCTGCCGATCAGCGCCTTGGTCAACGCACCGCCGCTGTTGGTGATGCGCTTCATCCGCGCGGCGGTCTCGGGCGGCCATTCCGCTTCGGTCAGTTGCACCCACAAAGGCGGCACCCCGGCCAGCGTGGTAATGCCCTCCCGCTCCACCGCCTTCACCACATCCCGCGCGGTAAGATAATCGAGCGGCACCACGGTCGCCCCCGCCGCCCAGGTGGAGAACAGCTGGTTCTGCCCATAATCGAAGCTGAACGGCAGCACCGCGAGCACCTTGTCCTGCGGCGTCAGGCGCAGATACTCCGCCACCGATACCGCGCCCAGCCAAAGGTTCGCGTGGCTCAGCATCACGCCCTTGGGCTTGCCGGTCGAGCCGCTGGTATAGAGGATGGCGGCGAGATCGTCCGGCTGCGCTGTGGAAGGCGGCAACGGCGCATAGCCTTCAGCGGCAGGCAACACCGCGTCCTCCGCCACCGTCCTGCACGCGGCGGGCACATCCCCCGCCTCCAGGCTCGCCAGCCGCGAGCCCGTCCCCACCATCAGCGCCGCGCCGCTATCGGCCAATATATGCGCGACCTGCGCCCGCTTCAGCAGCGGATTCACCGGCACATGAATCATGCCCGCCCGCGCGGCGGCGAGCGGCATCAGGCAGGCGACCTGCCCCTTCGCAACCCAGCTCGCCACCCGCGCGCCGGGCGCCAGACCCAGCCCTGCGAGCCACCCCGCCAGCCGCCCGACCGCTTGGCTCAGCTCGGCATAGCTGAGCGCCCCCGCCTTGCCCGCAATCGCCTGGTCATCCGCCGCACCAAGGGCAGGAAGATGATCGACAGGCCGGATAGGCAATTCACTTAACTGCATTTCCATGACTTCGCGTTATAGCATCGGCATGAACCGGGATAGCGACATTTCCCCATCACCGAAAGACGCGCAGGCGGGCTTCCACCGCCGCGACTGGTTCGACATGCTGGCGCGGCACTGTTTCGCGCAATCCCGTGTACTCTTCCCGATGGCGCAGACCAACACCACCCGCGCAACGCTTCCGCTGGTGGAGGATGGCAATGCCCTGTCCGCGCTCGCCAACTATTACAGCTTCTCCTACGCGCCGATCCTGGAAGGCGACGGGGACCGCGCGACGACGCTCTCGCTGCTAGCCCGCATCGCGGCCGATCTGCGCGCGTCACACAGCCGGATCAGCGTCTACCCCCTTGTCGACGATGGCGCCGGAATGCCCGATCTGCTGCGCGCAGCCTTCGCACGGGCGGGCTGGATCGCGTTGCTGACGGATCAGAACAGCAACTATGTCGCCGATGTCGCGGGCCAGGATTTCGCGAGCTACTGGAAGGCCCGGCCCGGCGCGCTGCGCTCTGCCGTGCGGCGCAAGGGCAAGGGCGCGCATTATGCCCACTTTATCCACCGTGAGATGGATGACGCACTGTGGGCCGACTATTGCGCCGTCTATGCCGCAAGCTGGAAGAATGCCGAGCCCTGGCCCGATATGGTCCGCGCCATTGCGGAGGATGCCGCGCGGCGCGGTGCCTTGCGCCTCGGCATCACCCGGCATGAGGAGCGCCCGGTCGCCGCGCAGCTCTGGACGATCGAGGGCGACACCGCCTGCATCCACAAGATCGCGCATGACAGCGGCGAGGACACGCATTCGCCTGGCACCCTGCTCAGCCACCATATGTTCGCGCACATGATCGACGTCGAGGAGGTCGCGCGGATCGACTACGGCACCGGCGGCAATCCCTACAAGCGCGACTGGATGGACCGGGCGCGCCCCATGCTGCGGCTGGACTGTTTCCATCCCCGAAGCGCACGGTGGTGGCTGCCCGCGCTCAGAACCCGCATTTCCCAGCTTGTAGGGCGGCGCGGCTGAGGCTAGAGGCGCGTTTATGGACAACAAATCCACCGGAATGAGCGCAGCATCCGCCTCGATCGAGGCGCGCCTGCGCGACGTGCTGCGGGACACCCTGTCCCTCAAGGACGCCACCGCCCGCGCGCTCGATGCCGATACGCCGCTGTTCGGCGCGATGCCCGAGCTTGATTCGATGGCCGTCGCCACGCTTCTGACAGAGGTCGAGGACCGGTTCGGAATCATGATCGACGACGACGATGTCGACGGCGAGACATTCGAGACGTTCGGCACCTTGACCGTCTTCGTCGAATCGAAGCTCGCCGCGCGGGGAAATATTTAAACCACCCTCGTCATTCCCGCGAAAGCGGGAATCCATTGATAAACAAGTGCCATGAGACTCTGGATCCCCGCATTCGCGGGGATGACGGGTAGAACATCAACCGGTTAAGGTTCGCTCAGCTACTCCGCCGCCTGCGCCGCCTCGAAATCCGTTTCCGCGAGGAATTTCTCCGCATCGAGCGCGGCCATGCAGCCCATACCGGCAGCGGTGACGGCCTGACGATAGACCTGATCGGCAACATCCCCCGCGGCGAACACACCGGGGATGGCGGTTTTCGAGCCGCCCTTCTCCACCACCAGATAGCCGTTATCCAGCTCCAGCTTGCCCGCGAACAGCTCGGTCGAAGGCTTGTGACCGATGGCGACGAACGCGCCGTCCGCCGCCTCATGCGATGCCTCGCCCGTCACGGTATCGACAAGATCAACGCCAACCAGTCCCTCCGGGCTTCCGCCACCGACAAACCGCTCGACCCGCTTGTTCCACAACACCTTGATGTGGGGATGCGCGTGCAACCGCTCCTGCAAGATCTTTTCCGCGCGCAGCGAATCGCGCCGGTGGATCAGCGTCACGTCCTGACTATGGTTGGTAAGGTAGAGTGCTTCCTCGACAGCGGTATTGCCGCCGCCGATCACCACCACCTTCTTGCCGCGATAGAAGAAGCCGTCGCAGGTGGCGCAGGCGGACACGCCCTTGCCGGAGAGATGCTGCTCACCCTCGACGCCCAGCCATTGCGCCTGCGCGCCGGTGCAGATGATGAGCGCGTCGGCGGTATAGACCGTGCCGCCATCGCCGGTGAGGCGGAACGGACGGCGCGACAGATCGACATCGACGATCTGGTCCCAGATCATTTCCGCGCCGACATGCTCCGCCTGCGCCTGCATTTCCTGCATCAGCCACGGCCCCTGAATCACATCGCGAAAGCCGGGATAATTCTCGACATCGGTGGTGATGGTAAGCTGCCCGCCCGGCTGCATCCCCTGCACCACCAGCGGCTTCAACCCCGCACGCGCGCCATAGATCGCGGCCGACAGGCCCGCCGGGCCTGAGCCCAGAATCAACATGCGCGTATGTCTCGTGGTCATATCACCCCGTCCTCTCACCCGATATTCTGGCACATAAGACCGCGCCGCGCGAACGCAAGAGAAGAGATTCTATCTCCGATAAAGCGCCTGCTTTTCGTTTCGCCGCATCTGCGGGGCGGCATATCAAAATGTAATTGTCTATTTTATTAGTAGATTTATAAAGGCCGGTATAAACACAGTCCAAGGAGCGGTTTATGGCGAGCATATATGCAGATCATTCTTTTGCTTCCGGGCGGGAGCCCATGATCCTGACTGTCCCCGGCCTCGGCAACAGCGGCCCACAGCACTGGCAGAGCCACTGGGAAAATGACCGCGACAATTGCGAACGCGTCGATCTCGGCGTGTGGGATAGGCCGGTGCGCACGCTCTGGGTCAACAAGCTCAATCTCGCGATCCGGCAATATGCGGACCGGCCCGTCATTCTCGTCGCGCACAGCCTCGGCTGCCTCGCCGTCGCGTGGTGGGCGCAATATGAGCGCCCGGCCTACGGCACCCCGGTCGCTGGCGCGCTGCTCGTCGCGCCGCCCGAGGTGGATCATGCCCCGCTGGCGCAGGCGCTGGTGCCCTTTGCCCCGGCGCCGAACATCCTGCTGCCCTTCCCCTCGATCGTGGTCGCCAGCCGTGACGATCCCTATATGAAGTTCGAGCGCGCCCGGAGACTCGCCACCTTCTGGGGCAGCGGCTTCATCGACGCGGGGGCGGCGGGCCACATCAACGCGGACTCGTCGCTGGGCAAATGGAGCTATGGCCGCAGCCTGCTCGACCGGCTGGTGAACCACGTCCGGGGTAGCCAGTCCCACCAGCCGCTGTTCGATACGCATCCGGCCTCGGAAGCGGCAGAGGAGCCGCTGTGGAACAGCTTCTGAGGCTGTTGAGCCTAGGGGCTGTGGAGTTTCAGCTCAGACGCAGCCGAGAAGGTTGATTTTCGAGCACCGGAGCGCAGAAAATCGGCATTCGCAGACGCGTATGGGCTGATCCCCCGCAGTCCCTATTCCACCGTCACGGATTTGGCGAGATTGCGCGGCTGATCGACATCCGTGCCCTTCGCCACCGCGACATGATAGGCGAGGAGCTGCACCGGCACGGCATAGACCAGAGGCGCGATGAGAGGGTGCACTTTGGGCATTTCGATCACGCCCATGCAGTTCTCGCCCGCTTGGCGCAAGCCTTCCGCGTCGGAGATCAGCACCACCTTGCCGCCGCGCGCCTGCACCTCCTGCATGTTGGAGACGGTCTTCTCGAACAGCGGGCCTGATGGCGCGATGACGATCACCGGCACCGCCTCGTCGATGAGCGCGATGGGGCCGTGCTTCATCTCGCCCGCCGCATAGCCCTCTGCGTGGATATAGCTGATTTCCTTGAGCTTGAGCGCCCCTTCCAGGGCCATCGGATAGTCTGGCCCGCGCCCCAGATAGAGCACATCCCGCGCCGGCGCGATCAGCGGCGCGAGCGCCTCGATCTCCGCATCGTGGCTCAGCGCCTCGTTCATCGCGGCGGGCGCTTCGGACAGGTGCCAGACGATCTCCGCCTCTTCCTCCGCGCTCAGGCGGCCATTGGCGCGCGCGAGATTGGCCGCCAGCGCCGCCAGCACCGCGAGCTGGCAGGTGAAAGCCTTAGTGGAGGCGACGCCGATCTCCGGCCCGGCATGGGTGGGAAGCAACAGGTCCGCCTCGCGCGCCATGCTGCTCGTCGGCACATTCACCACCACAGCGATGATCTGCCCCCGCGCCTTGGCATGACGCAGCGCGGCGAGGGTGTCCGCCGTCTCGCCGGACTGGCTGATGAACAGCGCCAGCCCACCTTCCTCCAGCACAGGATCGCGATAACGGAACTCGCTCGCGACATCGATATCGACCGGCACGCGCGCGAACTTCTCAAACCAGTATTTCGCCACCAGCCCGGCGTAAAAGCTGGTGCCGCACGCCACGATGGTGACGCGCTTCACCTGACCAAGATCGAAATCCATATCCGGCAGCGACACCTGATTTTCGAGGCGGCGGAGATAGGAGCGCAGCGTCTGGGCGACAACAACCGGCTGCTCGTAAATCTCCTTCTGCATGAAGTGGCGGTGGTTGCCCTTGTCGATCAGCGCGCCGGATACGCCGGAGACTGTCACCGGCCGCTCGACCGGAACATTGTCGCGGTCATAGATCTTCGCGCCTTGCCGAGTGATGACGACCCAGTCGCCCTCCTCCAGATACGCGATCTTCTGCGTCAGCGGCGCGAGCGCCAGCGCATCGGACCCCAGATAGGTCTCGCCCTCGCCATAACCGACGACCAGCGGCGACCCCAGCCGCGCACCGATCAGCATATCCGGATGAGAGCGGAACAGGATGGCAAGCGCGAACGCGCCATGCAGGCGCGGCAGCACCTGTTTCACCGCGTCCTCCGGCGAAGCGCCCTGCTCTATCCTTTCGCTCACCAGATGCGCGACCACTTCGGTATCCGTCTGGCTATCGAAATGCCGCCCGCGCGCGATCAGCTCGTCTCGCAGGCTTTTGAAATTCTCGATGATGCCGTTGTGCACCAGCGCGACTTCCTTGGTCGCATGGGGGTGCGCGTTCGCCGTCGTCGGCGCGCCATGCGTCGCCCAGCGGGTATGCGCGATGCCGATATGGCCGGGGAGCGGCTCGTCCCTCAGCTCCTTCGCGAGGTTGACGAGCTTTCCTTCCGCCCGCCGCCGCTCGATCGCGTTGTCATGCACCGTGGCGATCCCCGCGCTGTCATAGCCGCGATATTCGAGGCGCTTCAGCCCATCGAGCAGCCGCTCGGCCACATCTTCCCCACCCACAATGCCGATTATGCCGCACATATGCTTCTCTTGCCTTCAGTCCAGAGTGTAGGGAACGCGGATGCCCGGCATATTCGCCGGGAAATCCTTGGTATTGCGGGTGACGAGGATCGATCCGTTCACCTGCGCGGTCGCGAGGATATAGGCGTCCATCAGCTTCATCCGCGAGCGATAGCGGATATCCGCCGCAGCAGATGCGATGCGGGCGTCGATCTCGACGACCACAAAATGCGACAATACTTCCAATAGCGGACCACGCGCTTCCAGCGACTCCCCAGCGAGCACCTCAGTCCAGACGACCCTGCTGATGCAGTGACGCGAATAGCGCGCCATCTCCGTGCGCGCCTGTGGTTTGCGCTTCAACAGGTCAATCAGGATATTGGTATCGAAAAATGGGTCTGACACGGATCAGATGTCGTCGTAAGGGCGGCGATCCTCGCGCATCGCGCGCTGATATTCGACCGCATCCCCGATATCATCGCGATCCGCCCAGAGCCCATATGCCCGCTCGATCCAGCTCTTGTCCTCGGCATTTTTCACGAGATAAAGCTTCACCGCGTCGCGGATCGCGGATGCGCGCGAACGCTTTTCCTGCGCTGCGATCGCATCGAGCTTCTGGATATCCTCATCGGGAATGTCGACTAATGTACGCATGATATATAGATATCATATCATGATATCATGTCAAGGCAGTCGCGCTATTTCCTCGCCTTCTTCTTCGCAATAACGAACGCTATCTATTAAATTTGTTACCCCCGTATGCAATCAATAAGCCGTCATGCTTGCCCTATCAGCCATTAGTCCTTTAATCAGATCCCTTGGGAGAGGAACGATCATGCGCAAATCGCTGGCTCTATTGATTGCACTATTATTCGGTTTGCAGTCGACATCATCATTGGCCGCAGACAAGGCGGCCGGTCGAGTTGCCACTGAAGATGAAACTGTGGTGTTTGCTATGGTTTTTGCATCACAGGGCAAGCCGGATTGGGCCATAAAGAGCGTAGAGCCGATCATCGCCGCCCATGACAAGATCATCGCCGATGAAAAGCGCCAGGTTTACGGTGCGCGCACGCAGACCGAGACATTGGTATATCTGATGATGCCCGGTCCCAATAAAGAGGGCGTGGTCGTCATGGGACCGTCGTGGGGAGCAGCGCTCTATATTAAAGGCTATGCCCTGATAGACCTCCAGCGGGGGGACGAAGCCCGCACATTCCTCGAACGCGCGGTCGCCATGTCACCCTATAACGCGCAGTTCATTGCCGAGCTTGCCGAGTGGCACAAGGCGCGAAACGAATGGGAGGAAGCACTCGCATTGTTCCAGCGCGCGCAGGAAGCATCGGAATTTTCCCCAGATAATTCAAAGGTCAGTGAAAAAGGCAGGGCGATGCGAGGTATCGGCTTCATCCAGATCGAACAGGGCAAGCTGAGCGAGGCGGAGACGACTTTCAACAAATGCCTTGAACTCGATCCGAATGACGGCCGCGCGAAGAATGAACTCGCCTACATCCAGCAGCAGCGCGCGAAGCAGATGCACTAAGGCTTATTTCTCCGCCTTCTTCTTCGCCGTCATCGCCTCGCGAAAGCGCTTCGCCCAGCCCGGTTTCTCCTGCTGCGCCGGGCGGACCAGCGCGAGCGCGTCGGCGCCGACATCGCTCGTCAGCACGCTGCCCGCCGCGACGATCGCGCCGTCGCCCACCTTCACCGGCGCGACCAGCGCGCTGTTGGAGCCGATGAACGCGCCCGCGCCGATCTCGGTCCTGTACTTGAAGAAGCCGTCATAATTGCAGGTGATCGTCCCCGCGCCGATATTCGCGCCCGGCCCCACGCTGGCATCGCCGATGTACGACAGATGATTCGCTTTGGCGCCCTCGCCGAGTGTCGCCTTCTTGATCTCGACGAAATTGCCGACCTTGGCTCGTGTACCGATATCCGCGCCGGGCCGCAGCCGGGCATAGGGGCCGATCTCGGCGCCACTGCGCACAATCGCGCCCTCGATATGCGAGAAGCTGTGGATCGTCACACCGTCCTCAATCACGACTCCGGGGCCAAACACGACATGCGGCTCGATCACCACGTCGCGGCCCAGCACCGTGTCGTGCGCGAAGAACACCGTCTCCGGCGCAATCAGGCTCGCACCCTCGCGCATTGCCTCGATGCGCCGCCGCGCCTGCCAGCTCGCCTCGACACCCGCCAGCTCGATCCGGCTGTTGACGCCCACGACTTCTTCCGCGTCCGTCTCGATCACCGCGCTTTGGGCACCAGGCAGCATCACGATATCGGGCAGATAATATTCCCCCGCCGCGTTGTCGTTACCGATCTGGTCGAGCAGGATGAAGAGATCGCTCATCCGCACCGCCATCAGCCCGCTGTTGCACAAGGTGACTGCGCGCTCCTCGGGCGAGGCGTCCTTATACTCGACCATCTTGCCGATCAGACCCTGCCCGTCGGCGATGATGCGGCCATAGGCTGCGGCGTCATCGGGGCGGAAGCCGAGCACGACACTGCGCGGCGCATCACCCATATTCAAGCGCTCGATCATCGCGCGCATCGTCTCGGCGCGCACCAGCGGCACATCGCCATAGAGGATCAGCACGTCGCCCGCGACGCCCGAGAGGGCGTCATGCGCCTGGGCCACCGCATGGCCGGTGCCAAGCTGCTGCGCCTGCACGACGATATCGACACCATGCCCCGCCACCGCCGCCTCGACCTGATCGCGCCCGGCGCCGACGACGACGACCTTGCGCTCCACCCCGAGCGATTCGACCGTGGCCAGCAGATGCAGCAGCATCGGCCGCCCGGCGATGGGATGCAGCACCTTATGCGTCGCGGACTTCATCCGCGTCCCCTGCCCTGCGGCGAGGATGATGACGGCGAGAGGCCGTTCTGATGCTGCATTCGTCACGATATTGCCCTGAATCTCATATCCACCCGGCACCTGTGCCATGTTTGAGTTGGCTTTTCCATACAGGATGAGCGGCACCAGCCCTCTCCCCCACCCGACCTCCCAACAGGATATGCTATGGGAGGTCGGGTGGGGGAGAGGGCTGGTGCGGAAACACATTTACGTGCATGGGCGCGCGCATGGCACAAATTCCTTTCGACATCGTCGGCTTCGATCTCGACGGCACGCTGGTGGACAGCAGCCTCGATCTCGCCGCGGCGGTGAATTACACCCTCTCCACCGTCGGCCTGCCGCCGCATGAGGTGGACGAGATCAAGCGCTTCGTCGGCAAGGGAACGCGCGTGATGCTGGAGCGCGCGCTGAAAGCCTCGGGCGATTACACGCCGGACCTGCTCGATCAGCTCACGCCCGTGCTGATGGCCTGGTATCAGGAGCATCTGACCGACCATACCCGCCTCTATCCCGGCGCGGGGCAGGCGATGGAGGCTTTGCGCGGACGCGGGGTGAAGCTCGCGATCTGCACCAACAAATATGAGCGCTTCACCCTTCCCCTGCTCCGCGCGCTGGAGCTGGAACCGCTGTTCGACGCGATCATCGGCGGCGATACGGTCGGCAAGGCCAAGCCCAACCCGGAGCCGCTGCACGAAATGGTGCGCCGCGCGGGCGGCGGGCGCTGCGTGTTCCTGGGCGACACCTCGAACGATATCGACGGCGCGAAAAATGCCGGCATGGCAAGCGTCGCGGTGAGCTTCGGTTTTGTCGACGTGAGCCACGAGCTGGGCGCGGACGCGATCCTGCATCGGTTCGAGGATCTGGTGGGCTTGCTGGAGGGGTGGCAAAGCCAGCCTCTATAACCGTCCTCCCGGAAGCCGATTTCCTCCAAATCCCTCAGAATTTGGCGAAAGCGGGATCCCGGATCAAGTCCGGGATGACGTGGAGATTATACCGGCCGATGCCCCTTGCGCCACTTGGTCCACAAATGCCGCGCGAGCATCAGCGGCGGCATCCTCAGCACATGCGAGCGGATGTAAAACGCAAGGCCGAGCAGCTTCGCGCCATCGCGCCCCCAGCCATCACGGGCAAGGAGGCGGCACAGGAACAGCCGGTCCGCGAGGCTCAGACGCTCCCCCCGAGCGCCAAAGACATGATCCGCCAGCCGCCGCGCACGGGCGAGATGCGCGCCCAGGCCATGCCGCGCCGCCCGCCGCTCCAGCGCGGCCTCATCTCCCATTTCACCCAACAAGCATCTGACATCCCACAAATTGCGCAACCCGCCCGAGAGATCGCCATCTGCAAACAGATGCGCCACCGCATGGCAGACGCGATCCTCCGGCGAGAGCACCCGCAGCCCGCCGCCCACGCCCACACTCTCCGCCACCAGCTCCGCCGCATCCGGCTTTGGCCGCGCGGTCAGCGGCAGGATCGTGTGGTGCACGTCGATCATCCGGTCGCGCTCGCGGTGGATCAGCGGCGGCAGCTCGTGCATCCATTGCCGGTAATAGGCATCGTCATACGGATCGGGCTTCACCCATTCCCATCCCGCATCAAGCAGCGCGGCCTCTGCCTCGTCGAGCCGGTCACGCGGCACGAGGATATCGAGATCGCCGATCATGCGGCCCCGGCCCGCTTCCAGACCGGCCGCCGCATAGGCCGCGCCCTTCAGCAGGATCGGCTCCAGCCCCAAAGGTGCGAGCGCGCGCGCCGCCCGATCCGCCTCCCACAGCGCGATACGGGCCTCCCGCTCCGTGTCGAGCAGCGCATCGACCAATACTGCCCGCCCCCCCTCCGGCACCTCCACGCCTTCCAGCCGCACCGCCAGCGTACCGAGCAGCCGCTCCGCCCGCGCGGCGGAGATCACGCCGTTCCACGCCCGCGCGCCGAGCCCCGACGCGCCGGAAGGCTCCCGCAACAGCGCCATCAGCGTCCGCGCACTCATGACAGGTCGGCCCACAGCGCGTCGATCAGCTCCAGCGCCTCCTCGCCGCTTTCATAATCCACCGCCAGCGCGGGCACGCCCGTGACGAAGCGATGCAACGTCTCGAACCCCGCCTCGCCGAGCGCGACATAATTGGTCGAGGCCTGGGTCAGCCGCATGAACGCTTCGCCCTGCCCCACCGGGCGGATATCCCGCGCGAAGCCATAGCGCGGAAACAGCAGCAGCGCGGGCGCTGCCGCCTCTCCCATCCGCGCGGTCGCAGCGGCGGGCGGCACGAGATGCGCGATGTCCCCCTTGGGCGTGCCTCGCATCAGCGGGCCGAAACGCGCGCCATCCACCACCTCCACCCGCATCGCCGCCACGCTGGCGTTCTTGAGCGACACGAGGCGCGGGAACGGATGCACCTTGCCATCCGCCAGATCGATCAGCGCGAACTCATCACCCATGAAGCGCCAGCCGCGCTCCCCCAGCAGCGCCGCCAGCGTCGACTTGCCCGATCCCGACTCGCCGGTCATCACCAGCGCGCGGCCGTCTTTCTCCACACTGCTCGCATGGATCAAAAGATGCCGTCGCCAGCCCAGCGCCATTTGCAGGTTCATGCCCATTTCGGCGGCGAGCAGCCCATGACGCAGCGCCATCGGCAGCGCATCGGGCAGCATATGATCCCCGGCGATCCGCACCGAAGGCCGCCACCAGCGCCGCCCCACTCCCGCAGGCTCCAGCCGCACGGTGAAATCCGCGACACCTTCCTCCTGCGGATAGGCGGCATAGAGCGCGCGGAGCCGCGCTATCGGCTCCTTCCAGGCGGACCCGATGCGAAAGCGGGCGGGACCGATCGTGAGAGTCAGGCTGTGGCGCACGCGCGCTCCCGGATCAGCCCGAGCGCCGCCAATTCTTCGAGATGCGCCGTCAATTCCGCCAGCGCGTTTTTCCCAAGGTCATAGTGCGCGGACAAGCGCTCCAGCAGCGTCTCCGCCGATACAGGCTCGGCATCCAGCGCACCCCATATCTCCGGCAGTGGCGAGGCGAGCATGTGGGTCAGGCCCGAGGGGCGGTGATAGGCGAGCATCAGGCCGTCGATTTGCCGCAGCAGGATTTCGCCCTCGTTGCAGCGACACCATATCGCGGGTTCGCCCACGCCGCCTCAGCGCGGCATCTGCAACGAGGCGTAGCAGGTGAAGCCGCTGGTGCCACCCTGCAGCCGCCG
Organism: Sphingobium sp.; assembly: GCA_022652485.1. Lineage (GTDB taxonomy): Bacteria > Pseudomonadota > Alphaproteobacteria > Sphingomonadales > Sphingomonadaceae > Sphingobium. Next base: position 146,805 of record JALCRK010000001.1, on the reverse strand, counting down.
GATATAGTTGAGATAGGCGCGGTTCTGCTCGTAGCTGGTGCCCGGCAAGTTGCGCCCACGCAACGCCGCCTTCACCTCCTCGCCCGTGAACGGACGCCCGCTCCCCGGAAAGGAGCCTTGCGTGCCCGCCGGAACGACGGATCCGTCCGCCGCAATGGCCTGGCCCTTGCGGCCGGGATCGGGTACCGGGATCTGGCAGTGCAGCACTGAGGCCGCCGTCTGCGCCAGCGCCGGGCGGATCGAGACGACGGCAGACGCCGCCGCCATGCCGCCGCCGAGCAACAGCCTGCGCCGGGCGATCCGCGCATTCTCGTCCGCCCCCTCTTCGGACGATCCGCTATCCTGTGTTGACTCGCTCATGCACTTTCCCCGCCACGGCCGATCAAAAAATCCGCTGTCATCCCATCGCAATATTTATCGGAATAATCCAGACTGCACATGATGATTCAGAACAAGGCTCCGTACTTGGTCACCGCAGGCGCGGTGATCGCGATCGCAATCCTATCGGCGCTCATCGCTGGCGCGGGGGCGGATGTCATCGCGATCATGTTCATCAGCGCCCTTGCCCTGGTGTTCCTCATCCTGCTGCAGGACGGCGAGCGCGCACGGGAACCGGCGCCAAGGCCGCGCTCCTCCGGCAATACCGACCTCCTCAAAAATCCCGGCTTCCGCCGCATTCTCGAAGGGCTGGAAGCGCCCGTGCTGGTGGTGGAAGGCGGCAAGGTGATGGCCGCCAATCCGGCCGCGTTCCGGCTTCTCGGCCAGCATATTCTGGGCGAGGACGTTCGCATCGCGATCCGCCATCCCGCCGCCGCGGAGCGTCTGGCGAGCAGCGATCCCCTTCCGGCCCCGGTCAAGATCGATATCGTCGGCCTTGGCACGCGGGCGCAGCGCTGGGCGATGCGAATCATCCCGATCGATCCCGAGGCCGAGCACCCACGCCTGTTCGTCACTCTCGACGACGAGAGCGATCTGCACGCCGCCGAGCGGGCACGGGGCGATTTCGTCGCCAACGCCAGCCACGAGCTGCGCACGCCGCTGGCCGCGATCCTCGGCTTTGTCGAAACCCTGCACGATCCCAACGCCGGGGGCGATGCCCAGACGCGTGCGCGCTTCCTCTCGATCATCGAGAACGAGGCGAAGCGGATGCGCCAGCTGGTCGATGACCTGATGTCGCTCTCGCGCATCGAGGCGGACAAATATCGCCAGCCGACCGAACCGATGGCACTGCCCGAGCTGATCGGCGAGGTGATGGCGGTATCCCGCCAGAATCTGGGCGAGCGCGGCGGGGACATCATCGTCGCGCTGGAGGATGACCTACCCTCGATCGCCGGGGACCGGACGCAGATCGGGCAGCTGCTGCACAATCTCGTCAGCAACAGCGCGAAATATGGCCGCCCCGGCTCGCCGATCACCGTGCGCGCGCAGGCGATCGAACCGGCGATGATCCGGCTCGAGGTCAGCGACGAGGGCGAGGGCGTCCCGCCCGATCACCTCCCCCGCCTCACGGAGCGTTTCTACCGAGTCGATTCGGGCCGCAGCCGCGCATTGGGTGGAACCGGCCTCGGCCTCGCCATCGTCAAACATATCGTCGAGCGTCACAGGGGCAGGCTGGATATCGCCAGCACGCCCGGAAAGGGCACAACCGTGTCGGTTCTGCTGCCCCAGGCGGAGCGGGAAGCCGGGGCGCGCGCACCGCAAGACGCCGTTCCCGCCACATTGTCATAAAAGTGCAATCAAAACGTCACAATGGGTGCGCGGCACGCCGTTAGACGCTAAAGCATATCCCGGTCGGCAGCGAAGATTTTGAGGAACGCACCATGAAACACAACATCGTTTTCGCATTTTCAGCCCTGGCGCTGGCAGCCTCGCTGTCCGCCTGCCAGGATCAGGCCGGAGGCGGCGCTGCGGGCGGCGCGCGGGACCAGATCCGCGCGGTCGGCTCCTCCACCGTCTATCCCTTCGCCACCGCCGTTGCCGAGCAATTCGTGCAGGCGAACGCGGGCATGAAATCTCCGATCATCGAATCGACCGGCACCGGCGCGGGCATGAAGCTGTTCTGCGCGGGCGTCGGCGCGCAGCACCCGGATATCGAGAACGCCTCGCGGAGGATGAAGAAGAGCGAGTTCGAACAGTGCGTCGCGAATGGCGTCAAGGAGATCGTCGAGATCCAGGTCGGCGTCGATGGTCTCGCTTTTGCCGAAGCCAAAAACGGCCCCGGCTTCCAGCTGACGCCGGAGCTGATCTACAAGGCGCTCGCCGCCAATCCGTTCGGCAAGAGCGCGAACACAGCGCAGACCTGGGCCGATGTCGACCCCAGCCTGCCCAAGGTCGCCATCTCGGTCTTCGGCCCGCCCTCCACCTCCGGCACGCGCGACTCACTCGCCGAGCTGATCCTCGAAAAGGGCTGCCAGACCGATCCCGCGATGAAGGAACTGAAGGAAAAGGATGAGAAGGCCTACAAGGCCGCCTGCACCCGGATCCGCGAAGACGGCAAATATGTAGACTCGGGCGAGAACGACAATCTCATCGTCCAGAAGCTCGCCGCCAACCCGAACAGCCTCGGCATCTTCGGCTACAGCTATCTGGAAGAAAACCGCGCCAGCCTGAAGGACGTGCCGCTGAACGGCGTCGAGGCGACCTACGATAATGTCGCCAGCGGCAAATATCCCGGCGCGCGCCCGCTCTACATCTATGTGAAGAAGGCGCATGTGCCGGTGATCCCGGGCCTCCAGCAATATGTCGCGGAGTTCGCCAAGTCGTGGGAGCCGGGCGGTCCGCTCGCCAAGCGCGGCATGGTCGCCGCCTCTGACGCCGCGCGCGCCAAGAGCGCCGAAGCCGCAAAGACCCTGCCCGTAATGGACGGCAGCTATCTGAAATAATAGCGGGCCGGAACAGGCACGAGCAGGGATTGGTATAGGTGAACGCGGTTTCCATCTTCACGCTGATACTGGGGCTGGGCCTTATCGCCTGGCTCAGTGCGCGCGCCAAGGCGATGCGGCTGGCCTCGGCATCGTCCGAGGCCGGCCCGGCCGCGCACCGTCGCCCCCTGCTCCACTCCCTCCCCGGCTTTCACGGCTGGTACGCCGCGCTGTGGGTGGTCGCCCCGGCGATGCTGTTCATGGCGGTGTGGGCGAACGTCATGCCCGCGCTCGTCACCGACCGGGTTCTGCACGATCCCGCCGCCGCTACGCTCCCGCTTGATCCGATGAGCCGCGGCGCGATCCTCAGCGAAGCCCGCAACGTGGCGCAGGGCGGCGCGCAGGTGGCGTTCGATCCGCGCGCCAATGCCCTGGTCGAGCCCTATCGCGCCGCGCAGCGCCTCTATTCGCTCGGCGGCGCGATTGTCGCGCTGATGCTCGCCTTTGCGGGCGGCGCTTATGCCTTCACCCGCGTCCGCCCTGATTTCCGCGCCCGCAACAAGGTGGAGCGCGTGGTGATGGGCGCGCTGCTCACCGCATCGCTGATCGCGATCATCACCACGGTGGGCATCGTCGCCTCGCTGCTATGGGAATCGCTGCGGTTCTTCTCGTTCGTGAACCCGTTCGATTTCCTCTTCGGCACCAAATGGTCGCCGCAATCCGCCGCCTTGGGCTATGGCAGCGACAATGCCTTCGGGGCGGTGCCGCTGTTCTGGGGCACGATCTTCATCGGCGCGATCATTGCGATGGTGGTGGCGATCCCGCTGGGCCTGATGAGCGCGGTCTATCTCACCCAATATGCGAAGCCGCGCGCCCGCGCCTGGCTGAAGCCGATCCTCGAAGTGCTCGCGGGCGTGCCCACCGTGGTCTATGGCTATTTTGCCGCGCTCACCATTGCGCCCAACATGCGCGATTTCGCGGTGATGCTCGGCATTCCCAACGCCTCGTCCGAGAGCGCGCTCGCCGCCGGGCTGGTGATGGGCGTGATGATCATCCCCTTCGTCTCCTCGATGGCGGATGACAGCATCGCCTCTGTCCCGCAGGCAATGCGTGACGGTAGCCTCGCAATGGGCGCGACCACCAGCGAGACGATCCGGCAGGTGCTGGTTCCCGCCGCGCTTCCCGGCGTCGTCGGCGGCGTGTTGCTCGCCGTCAGCCGCGCCATCGGCGAAACGATGATCGTGGTGATGGCCGCCGGCCTCGCCGCCAACCTCACTCTCAATCCCTTCGCCAGCGTGACGACGGTGACGACCCAGATCGTCCAGCTCCTGACCGGCGATCAGGAGTTCGACAGCCCCAAGACGCTCGCCGCCTTTGCGCTCGGCCTCGTGCTGTTCGTCGTGACGCTGCTCCTCAACATCGTCGCGCTGCGGGTGGTGAAGCGCTACCGGGAGGCCTACGAATGACCGCGCCCGTCCCCTCTCCCCAGCCGGACCGCGCGCCGACCGACTGGAAAGGCGCCGCCATGCAGAAGCGCATCGCCGCGCGCTACAGCGCGGAACGCCGCTTCCGCACCCTTGGCCTCACCGCGATCGTCATGTCGGCCGGGTTCCTCGCCTACCTGCTGATCTCGATGCTGCATGACGGCCTCGCGGGCTTCACCCGCACCGAGATCGCGATGCGCATCGATTTCCCGACCGCGCCGATCGTGCTCGATCCCGCCAGCCTGCGCAGCGCCAACGCCGATGCCGCGCTCGCCTCGGTCAACTGGCAGAGCCTCACCGATCAGGCGGCGCAGGAGAACCTCGGCAAGGACAGCATCTGGCTCGCGCCCAGCGCCTGGGTCGCGGTGCGCGACGCGGTGAAGCATGATCCGTCCGTGCTGCAAAAGGTGGCGACGCTCAATCTCCCCGCCTCGGCCGAGCTTGATCTCGCCGCCAAATCGGACGGATCGGACGAAGCCGAAGCCGCTTATGCCCGCCTCGACAAAACAGGCCTGGTCCACCGCGCCGTCAACTGGAGTTTCCTCACCGCAAGCGATGGTACCGATCCGACGCAGGTCGGCATCTGGGGCGCGTTCAAGGGTTCGCTTCTGACTATGACGGTGACGCTGCTGCTGAGCTTCCCGATCGGCGTGCTCGCCGCGCTCTATCTTGAGGAATATGCGCCCCGCAACCGCTGGACGGACATGATCGAGGTCTCGATCAACAACCTCGCCGCGGTGCCATCGATCATCTTCGGCCTGCTCGGGTTGGCGGTGTTCCTCAACACGTTGCACCTGCCGCGTTCCGCCGCGCTCGTCGGCGGCCTGACGCTGGCCTTGATGACCATGCCGGTCATCGTCATCGCCGGGCGCAACGCGATCAAAGCGGTGCCGCCCTCGATCCGCGACGCCGCGCTCGGCATCGGCGCATCGCCAGTGCAGGTGGTGTTCCACCATGTGCTCCCCCTCGCCCTCCCCGGCATCATGACCGGCACCATCATCGGCATGGCGCGCGCATTGGGCGAGACCGCGCCGCTGCTGATGATCGGGATGCGCGCCTTCATCGCCAGCCCGCCCGGCGGCATCACCGATCCCGCGACCGTGCTCCCGGTGCAGATCTTCCTGTGGTCGGACGAGGTGAGCAAGGGTTTCGTCGAGAAGACTTCCGCCGCGATCATCGTGCTGCTGGCCTTCCTGCTCGGCATGAACAGCATCGCCATCTACCTCCGCAACAAGTTCGAAAGACGCTGGTAACGCGCTTATGACCGACATTTCTAATCCCAAAACGCCAAACCCAAAGATGTCGGCCCGCAACGTCAACGTCTATTATGGTGAGAAGCAGGCGATCCAGAACGTCTCGATCGATGTCGACACCGACAACGTCACCGCGTTCATCGGCCCCTCGGGCTGCGGCAAATCGACCTTCCTGCGCACCTTGAACCGCATGAACGACACGGTGGCGAGTGCGCGGGTGACCGGCGAAATCACGCTCGACGGAGAGGATATCTACTCCTCCGGCATGGATGTGGTGCAGCTGCGCGCCCGCGTCGGCATGGTGTTCCAGAAGCCCAATCCCTTCCCCAAGTCGATCTACGACAACATCGCCTATGGCCCGCGCATCCACGGCCTCGCCAGCTCCAAGGCCGATCTCGACCAGATCGTCGAATCCTCGCTGCGCCGCGCCGGGTTGTGGGACGAGGTGAAGGACCGCCTCAAGGACAGCGGCACCGCGCTTTCCGGCGGCCAGCAGCAACGCCTCTGCATCGGCCGCGCCATTGCCGTCGAGCCGGAGGTCATCCTGATGGACGAACCCTGTTCCGCGCTCGATCCCATCGCCACCGCGAAGATCGAGGAGCTGATCCACGCGCTGCGTGGGCGCTATGCCATCGTCATCGTCACGCACAATATGCAGCAGGCCGCGCGCGTTTCGCAGCGCACCGCCTTTTTCCATCTCGGCACGCTGGTTGAATATGGCGTCACCTCGGAGATTTTCACCAATCCGCGCGAGCTGCGCACCAAGGATTACATCACCGGCCGTTATGGCTAACCCTGATCAATTACGCCGGAGGAGAGAGCAATGGTCGATCAACATACCGTCAAGGCGTTCGACGAGGACATCAACCGTCTGCGCGGTCTTATCGCGGAGATGGGCGGGCGCGTCGAAACCGCGATCGAGGAGGCGATGACCGCGCTCGTTCAGCAGGACGAGAAGAAAGCGAAGGCCATCGTCGACAATGACGGTCGCATCGACGCGCTGGAGGCCGAGGTGGAACGCCTGGTGGTCCAGATCATCGCGTTGCGCGCGCCGCTGGCGGACGACCTGCGCGAGGTGATCGCGGCATTGAAGATCGTCGGCGTGGTCGAGCGCATCGGCGACTATGCCAAGAACATCGCGAAGCGCGTGCCCAAGATCGGCGATCATCGCACGATCGAACCGATCTCCCTCCTCCCCTCGATGGCGCAGGTCGCGAGCGAGATGGTGGGCGATGCGCTGAATGCCTTCGCCGCGCGCGATGCGCTGCTCGCCGAGGCGGTGGTGCAGCGCGACTCGGTGGTCGACAGCTTCTACAACAGCATCTTCCGCACGCTCGTCACCTACATGGTCGAGAACCCGAAGACGATCACAGAGTGCGCGCACCTGCTGTTCATCGCCAAGAATATCGAGCGCATCGGCGACCATGCCACCAATGTCGCCGAGATGGTCTATTATGCCGCAACCGGCCAGTATCTGCCGGAGCGCGACCGGACCACGATCATCGAGAGCTAAGCACAGAAGACCGGGTCGATAGCAATCAAGGGGGAATTTCCATGAGCCGTGGGCATATGCTGCTGGTCGAGGACGACGCCGCGCTGGCGGAACTCGTCACCTGGCATTTCCGCAAGGAAGGCTTCGATGTCGCCCACACGCCTGATGGCGAGGAAGCGCTCATCATGGCGCAGGAGCGCGTACCGGACATCGTGCTGCTCGACTGGATGGTAGAGAACCTCTCCGGCATCGAGGTCTGCCGCCGCCTGCGCCGCAACAGCAACACAGCCAATGTGCCGATCATCATGCTCACCGCGCGCGGCGAGGAGGAAGACCGCGTGCGTGGCCTCGAAACCGGCGCAGACGATTATGTCACCAAGCCCTTCTCCCCACGCGAACTGGTGGCGCGCGTCGGCGCGGTGCTGCGCCGGGTCCGCCCCGGCCTTGCGGGCGAGACGCTGAACTTCGGCGACATCGAGATGGACACCGTCGGCCACAAGGTCCGCCGCGACGGCCAGATGATACCGCTCGGCCCGACCGAATATCGCCTGCTGAAGCATTTCCTGGAACATCCCGGCTGGGTTTTCTCGCGCGAGCGCCTTCTGGACAGCGTCTGGGGCCATGACAGCGACATCGAGCTGCGCACGGTCGACGTGCACATCCGCCGCCTGCGCAAGGCGATCAACATGGGCGGCAAGCGCGACATCATCCGCACCGTGCGCTCGGCAGGCTATGCGCTGGATTCCGAAGCGGCCTGAAAATCGTTCCTAACGCGTGGGCAAATTCGCAAAGTCCGCTTCTATCGTTTAACGGATAGAAGTGGTCTGTCGGGACACGACAAAAAGCGCCGATCTTTCACCGTCACCCTGAACTTGTTTCAGGGTCCATTTCTCCAGATTGAACAAGGCATTGTGGTGCAAGATGGATGCTGACCCGTCAGGGCGGCGAAGCCAAACAAGTTCAGCATGACGAGTGGGCAGACGGCAGCTAACCACAACATTCCCGTCTATCAAACCATCGAATCGACCTGCTGAAAAGTGGACAGAGTTTCGCGCTGATCTCTCAACGCCGCCTAATCAATCAGCTTCACCAGCTTCCGCTCCACCGGCGCCAGCACGCCGGCCAGCTCCTGCCCCCGCTTCAGCACCGCGCCCGCCTCACCGATGAGCGCCCACATGCCCTGGCGGTGGCGCAGCGCCGGGCGCTTCTCGATGCGATACTCCGGGCGCTCCGCCGCGCGACGAAAGGCGCAGAAAACGGCGGCATCCTTGCTGAAATCCATCGAATAGTCGCGCCAGTGCCCGGCGGAGACCATGCGGCCATAAAGATCCATGATGCGGGAGAGTTCCTGCCGCTCGAACCCGGTCTGACCCGGCTGCCGTTGTTGGGGAAATGGCGTGATGTCCGCCATCAGGCGCAACCGCGCTCCTCGGCTTCATCGTCGCGGAACAGCGCGCCGCCTTCACGCTTGAGATCGCGCTCCTGCTTCATTTCGGCGATCATCTTGGTCAGCCGCTCCACCTCGCACTGGAGGATTTCGAGCTTCTGCGTCGCGGGATCGAACACCTCGCTGCACGGCGTGCCATAGGGCACGAACTCCCGCTGATAGGCGGTCACGTCGACCAGCATCTGCCGCGCCGGAATGCCGACCATCGTCGCCGCTTCCGGCACATCCTTGGTCACGACCGCGTTCGCGCCGACCCGCGCCCGCGCGCCCACCGTGATCGGGCCGAGCACCTGCGCACCGGAGCCGATGATGACACCGTCCATCAGCGTCGGATGGCGCTTGCCGCCGATGCCGTTCGCAGGGTCCGTGCCGCCCAGCGTCACATGCTGGTAAAGCGTCACATTGTCGCCGATCTCCGCCGTCTCGCCGATCACGGTAAAGCCATGATCGATGAACAGATGGCGGCCGATCTTCGCGCCGGGATGAATGTCGATGCTGGTGAGGAAGCGCGAGAAATGGTTGACCGCACGCGCGAGAAAATAGAGCCGCGCCTTGAACAGCGCGTGCGCGACACGGTGCCAGAACACCGCCCAGACGCCCGGATACAGCAAAATCTCCACGCGCGAACGCGGCGCGGGATCACGCGCCTTGATCGAGTCCAGATATGCAATCAGCCTGCCGGGCATGGCATCATTCCCTGTTCCAAACCGGCTATATAGCACGACATGGCTTAATTTTCCAGTGCGGGCGGCGATACGGCTGATGCAGACCTGTCCAACGCGTCATCCCGGACTTGGCTTTGCCCGAAAAAGCCCTGCTTTTTCGCGGCAATGCTTGATCCGGGATCCAGCTTCAGCACGCTGCGCTTGGGTCACTGGATCCCGGATAGCTCGATTTTCTGGCCAATCCTGACGGATTGGAGAAAATCAGCTTCCGGGATGACGAAGAGGATAGTTCGCCCGAACCTTAATCCGCATCCTTCGGGCTATACCCAAACGCCGCCTGCGCCAGCTTCACGACTTCGGGGTCGGCCTCCGGCATCGTCATGGGCACCTTCTTTTCCAGCGCGTCCGCAATGGCGGTGAGCGCGGCGATCCGCCCCGCCTTGCGGTCATTACCGTCGATCACCGTCCAGGGCGACCAGCGCGTATCGGTATGCTTGAACATGTCGTGCATCGCCGCGAGATAATCCTCCCGCCGCGCGCGGTTGCGATAATCCTCGGCTCCCGTCTTCCACCGCTTCCACGGATCGTCCAGCCGCTCGGCGAGCTGCTTGTCCTGCTCCTCCTGCGTCACATGAATGAACAGCTTGACGATGTTGGTGCCGCTGTCGATCTGCTGCGCCTCGAACTCGTTGATCTCGTCATAGCCGCGCTTCCACTCGCGCTCGGTGCAGAAGCCCTCGACCCGCTCGACCAGCACGCGCCCATACCAGCTACGATCGAAGATGCCGATATTGCGCCCCGCCGGCAGGCGGCTCCAGAAGCGCCACAGGAAATGATGATCCTTTTCCTCCTCATTGGGCGCGCCGATCGGCCAGACCTGATAATAGCGCGGATCGAGGTTGGTGGTGAGGCGCTTGATGATGCCGCCCTTGCCGGACGCATCCCACCCTTCAAACAGGATCACGCTGCGCTTGTCATGCACGATATGCGCGGTCTGGATGCGTTCCAGCCGCTCCTGCAAGGCGGAGAGCACGGCGTCGTAATCGCCGTTGAAATTGGCCCCGGCTTCAAAATCGGAGAGAGATAGAGTCATCAGGCTACGCTTATACAGGGAATATCGTAATCGGCCATCCGGCGATCGCTGGTGATAATGCTCGCCCCTTCCACCCTGGCCTGAGCCAGCACCATATGGTCATAAGGGTCGCCATGATGGAACGGCAGCTCTTCCAGCGCGGCGAGATGCGCTATTTCGATCGGCAGAATGTCGATACGCTGGTCCTCCAGCAGCGCGGCGAAATGACTCCCCGGCCAGTCCATCTTGTTGACGCGCCATTTGATGCTGATTTCCCACAGCGACACGATGCTGGTGGCAACGGTATTCTCGGAGTCAGAGATCAGCGCGCGAGCGCGTCTTCCGAGCTTCGGATCGTCCGTCAGCCACCAGATCAGGGCGTTGGTGTCAAGCAGCAGCCTCATTTATACCAGGGCTTGTCGGTATCCTCGCCATACATCGCCTCGATGAAGCCTTCCGGCCATTCATCAAAATCCTCGGCCATGTGGATCTTCCCCCGCAGCGCGCCGGGCTGACGCGGCTTGCCGTCCGGCGTAAACACCTTCTTGCCGTTCACCCAGTAGGGCGGCCCATCCGGCTTCGCCAGAGACGCAGGCGGCGCAGTATAACCCATGTGCATGTCGCGCACCTCCGCTTGATCGGGCACCTTGCCGGGCGCCTCGCCCAGCGATTCCAGATATTGCTTCACCAGGGCGGAGAGCGAGGTGCCCATCTCGGCCGCGCGAATACGCGCCTTGCGATGGGTCTCATCATCCAGCGATATGGTGACATTCTTCATATCACCACAGTATCACAGTTTCACAAAATCACAAGTCCTTCCATCCGGAACGGACTTATCCCTTCTGCGGTTCCACCACGCGGATGTTCAGCTCGCGCAGCTGCTTCAACGCCGCCGGGGAAGGCGCGCCCATCAGCAGGTCTTCCGCGCGCTGGTTCATCGGGAACAGCGTGATCTCGCGCAGGTTCTGCGCCCCGCACAGCAGCATCACGATGCGGTCGACACCCGCCGCCATGCCGCCATGCGGCGGAGCGCCATATTGGAACGCGCGATAAAGGCCGCCGAAGCGCTCTTCCACATCCTGCTTGGAAAGGCCGACCAGCTCGAACGCCTTCACCATCAGGTCCGGATGCTGGTTACGGATCGAGCCGGAGGCGATCTCGTAACCGTTGCAGACCATGTCATACTGATAGGCCTTGATCGTCAGCGGATCCTGCCCCTCCAGCGCCTCCATACCTCCCTGCGGCATCGAGAACGGGTTGTGCGCGAAATCGAGCTTCTTCTCGTCCTCATCATATTCGTAGAACGGGAAATCGACGATCCAGCACAGCTCGAACCGGTCCTTGTCGATCAGGTCGAGCGTCTCGCCGACGCGGATGCGCGCCAACCCGGCGAGCTTCGCGGCCTGCGCTTCCTTGCCCGCAGCAAAGAACACGCCGTCATTGGGGCCGAGGCCCAGCGCCTCAATCAGCTTGGCGGTCGCTTCCGGTCCGTGATTCTTCGCAATCGGCCCACCCGGCTCGCCATCCTTGATGTTGATATAGCCGAGGCCGGAGAAGCCCTCGCCGCGCGCCCAGTTGTTCATGTCGTCGAAGAACTTGCGGCTGCCCGCGCCCGCGCCGGGCGCCGGGATCGCGCGGATCACGCCGCCGCTCTCCACGATCCCCGCGAAGATGCCGAAGCCCGAGCCGACGAAATGCTCGGTCACATCCGTAATCAGGATCGGGTTGCGCAAGTCCGGCTTGTCCGAGCCATATTTGAGCATCGCCTCGGCATGAGGAATGCGAGGGAAGCTGCCCGCAGGCGTCACCGGCTTGCCGTCCGCGAACGCCTCGAACACCTCGGCGATCACCGGCTCCATCGTGTTCCACACATCTTCCTGCGTAACGAAGCTCATTTCGAGATCGAGCTGGTAGAACTCGCCCGGCAGACGGTCGGCGCGTGGGTCTTCATCGCGGAAGCAAGGGGCGATCTGAAAATAGCGGTCGAACCCCGCCACCATCAGCAGCTGCTTATACTGCTGCGGCGCTTGGGGGAGCGCGTAGAACTTGCCCGCATGAATACGGCTCGGCACGAGGAAGTCGCGTGCGCCCTCGGGAGAGGAAGCGGTCAAAATCGGCGTCGAATATTCGGTGAAGCCCGCGCCTTCCATCCTCCGGCGCATGTCCGAAATGATCTTCGTGCGCTTGACGATGTTGGCGTGCAGCGTCTCGCGGCGCAGATCGAGAAAGCGATAGCGCAGGCGCACTTCCTCCGGATACTCCTGCTCGCCCGCCACAGGCAGCGGCAGCTCGGCGGCGGCGGAGAGCAGCACGGCGTCCTCGGCGCGGATCTCGACTTCACCCGTGGGCAGATTGGGGTTCACCGCCTCTCGTGCGCGCGCCACCACCTTGCCGGTGATCGTCACGACGCTCTCGGGCTTCAGGCTCTCGATCACCTTGAATACCGGGCCATCCACCTCGGTAACGATCTGCACCATGCCATAATGATCGCGCAGGTCGATGAACACGAGATCACCATGATCCCGCTTTCTGTGGACCCAGCCCGAAACGCGGATGATCTCTCCGACATGGGCAGGGCGCGGTTCGGCGCAGGTGTGGGTGCGGTATGCGTGCATGATGATCGTTTCTGGCCTGGTTGTTCGAGATAAATGACAAACGAAGTTAACCGGGCTATGGGCGTCTTGTACCTGTAACAGAACAAAGCGCAGCCCGCGCGCCAGCCCATAATGTGAACGACGGACATATGCAAATTCATCCGCTGATTACCGACAGCAAAGACCTCGCCGCCTTATGTGAACGCCTCTCCCGGTCCTCCTGGGTCGCGGTCGATACCGAGTTCATGCGCGAGAACACCTATTGGCCGGAGCTGTGCCTCGTGCAGATCGCGGACGAGCATGAGGCCGCAGCCATCGACCCCAAGGCGCCGGGGCTGGACCTCACCCCCCTGCTCGACCTCATGGTCAACAACGAGGACGTGCTGAAGGTCTTCCACGCTGGCGGGCAGGATCTGGAGATCATCTACAACCTCACCGGCAAGACGCCGCACCCGCTGTTCGATACGCAGATCGCGGCGATGGCGCTCGGGCTGGGCGAGCAGGTGGGCTATGGCAATCTCGTCGATGCATGGATGGGCGTGGTGCTGGACAAGGGCGCGCGCTTCACGGACTGGTCGCGCCGCCCGCTCGACAAGCGCCAGATCGATTATGCGATCGGCGATGTCACCTATCTCATCCGCATCTTCCCGATGATGCTGGAGAAGCTGCGCACCACCGGGCGCGGCGACTGGCTCGACGACGAGATGGAGCGCATCGCCGAAGCCTCCAATTACGAAAACCGTCCCGAGGACGCATGGAAGCGGGTGCGCATCTCCAGCCGCAAGCCCGATGTGCTCGGCCGCCTGAAGGCGCTCGCGGCATGGCGCGAAACCGAGGCGCGAGACAAGAACATCCCGCGCGGCCGCATCGTCAAGGACGAGACGCTGGCAGACCTCGCCTCCCACCCGCCGCGCCATCAGGACGATCTCGGCAAGGTGCGCGGGCTTTCCGCCTCGTGGAAGGTGAACGACATCGGCTCGCGGCTAATGCAGGCGCTGGGCAACGCGAAGCCGCTCCCCCGCGAGGAAATGCCCGAGCGCGATCCCAAGCGCCCCGGCCTCGGCAAGGACGGCGCGCTGGTGGCGGACCTTCTGAAGCTGCTGCTCAAGATCCGTGCCAAGGAGATCGACGTCGCCGCGCGGCTCATCGCCCGCACGGATGACGTGGAAATGCTGGCGGCGGGCGTGCGCGAGGGGCTGGCCATCCTCGAAGGCTGGCGCTTCGAACAGTTCGGCCGCGACGCGCTCGATCTGGTCGAGGGTCGCCTCGCCTTCACCGTTTACGAGGGCAAGCTGCTGATGACGCGCGCGGAAATCGGATCCTGATTCAATCCCGCGCGGTAACCCGCCATGCCAGCCCCATCGCCTGCCCCAGATTCCGCAGGCGACGGTTCACCGTCTCGCCCGCGAGGTGCGCATGGCTGCGCGGGAACAGCAGCTCGATGCCGCCCGCGTCGCGCCGCAACCGTGCCTCTTCGAGCGGCCCCGCGACGCCGCCGGACAGGCGCTGCGCCAGCCTGATCGCAAGACCCCACTGGCAGGCGCGGGCAAGATCCTGCGCGCTCGCCAGCACTTCGAGGCCGGGCGCCAGCGCGTTGCCACCGCCGAAATTGCTGTAGAGCGCCTGCCCCAGCATCGCCCGGCCCCAGCCGTCAATGCCCACCCAGTTGCCATGCAGCGCGATCTCCATGCCGCGCTCCGCCCGGAAATCCGGGTTTGCGCGCCAGCCGACATCGCCCAGCAGGCAGGCCGCACGGCGAATGCGCGCATAGTCCGGCGCGTCGTCGGCAAATAGCGGCGTGATCCACTGGTCGATCAGCGCGCCGTGTCCGGCGAACCGCCCCTGCGCCTCGCCTTCGGCTTCCGCCGCGACCAGCAACGGATCGAGCGCGCGCTCCTCGGCGCTTAACCCCTGAAACAGCAGCCCCTCGCGCAAACCATGCGCGGAAACGATCATGGAGGCGCTGCCGAGCTGCCGCACCAGCACGCGCATCAGCGCCGCCGCCGGGGCGAGCGCGGGCAGGCGCGATCCGGAGATCGCCGCTATCTTCTTCACCCGCGCCTTGCCGATCGAGGCGGTGACGCGCGCCAGCGTCGCGGCGCGGCCCGCGGGCATCTGATACTGGTGGATGACGGGCAGCGGAAAATGCACCAGCTCCATATCGAGATGCGCCAACGCGCGCCACGATCCCCCGACGAGATAGAGCGGCAATCCGCTCTCCACCTTCGTCCAGCCCGAGTCTTTCAGCGCCTTGGCCACATATTTGTCGAGCGCGCCCTTGCCCTTCGCGCGGATCGCGCCGAGGCGGAGCACGCCCAGAGGCAGCGAGACGACCTCATGCACCGCACCGCCCTTCACCCGCGCCAGTTCGAGGCTCCCGCCGCCGAGATCCGCAACGATGCCGTCCGCCTGGGCGATGGCGGAGAGCACGCCCAGCCCTGCCGCGCGGCCTTCCTCCTCACCGGAAAGGATTTCGACGGTGAGGCCAGCCTCCTCGCGCGCCCGCGCGACGAATTTCCGCCCGTTCGCCGCCTCGCGCACGGCGGCAGTCGCGATGCAGCGCGTCTCCACCACGTCCATCTCCTGGCAAAGCAGCGCGAATCGGGCCAGCGCCTCCAGCCCGCGCGTCATCGCAACATCGTCGATCCGCCCGGTCTCACTCAGCGCCGCACCCAGCCCCGCCGACACCTTCTCGTTGAACAGCAGGAACGGTGCCCGCGCCGGGCCGTCATAGATGACGAGGCGCACGCTGTTGGAACCGATATCGATGATGGCGCGGCGGCGCTGAACGGGCGCATGGCCCACAGCAGATTTCGGACGCGAGCGCGCATATTCATCCAGCAGAGTCATGCGCTCCGCTCTAGTGGTTCAGGATCGGTTTGGAAATCCGGTTTGCAGGCCTGCATGAATTGAATGTAACTTGCCCTAAACGCGATAGCGCAAGCTCAGCTTTGGCGCCGATCCCCCATGTCCCTGCGCCGCCCCCCGCCCGGAGAGCGACGGGTTGGTCATGAAATAACGGTGCAGGTTGAACGGCTTCTCGCCCGGTTCCAGACGCGTATAGCGCCCGTCCGGCCCCAGCTCCCAGCTCTGTTCGGTGTCGATCAGGTTCGCGACCATCACCTGATCGAGCACCTGATCGTGCACCGTGGGGTTCAATATGGGGAGCATATATTCCACCCGCCGGTCGAAATTGCGCGGCATCCAGTCCGCCGAGCTGATGAACACCCGCGCGTCGTTATGCGGCAGCTTCCTGCCATTGCCGAATACCGCGATGCGGCTGTGCTCAAGGAAGCGGCCCACCACGGACTTAACCCGGATATTCTCCGACATGCCCGCGACTTGCGGACGCAGACAACAAATGCCGCGCACGATGAGATCGATCTGCACCCCGGCATTGCTCGCCTGATAGAGCTTCTCGATGATCGCGGGGTCGACGAGGCTGTTCATCTTCGCCCAGATGCTCGCCGGTTTCCCGGCGCGGGCGTGGGCGATCTCGTCATCGATCAGCGCGCAGAGCCTGGGCCGCAGATCGCGCGGCGACATGGTGAGCAGTTCCAGCGCGCCCGGCTCGACATAGCCGGTGATGTAATTGAACACCGAGGCCGCATCCCGCCCCAGCCGCGGATCGGCGGTGAAGAAGCTCAGATCCGTATAGATGCGCGCGGTGATCGGGTGATAATTGCCGGTGCCGAAGTGGCAATAGGTTCGCACCGCCTCGCCCTCGCGCCGTACCACCATCGAGATCTTGGCGTGGGTCTTCCAGTCGATGAAGCCATAGACGACCTGCACACCCGCCCGCTCCAGAGCGCTCGCCCAGAGCAAATTCTGCTCCTCGTCGAACCGCGCCTTCAGCTCCACCACGGCGGTGACGGACTTGCCCGCCTCGGCGGCGTCGATCAGCGCGCGGATCACGGCGGATTGCTTGCCCGCGCGATAGAGCGTCTGCTTGATCGCAACCACATCCGGGTCCGCCGCCGCCTGTTTCAGGAACGCGACGACGACATCGAAGCTCTCATAAGGGTGATGGACGACGATGTCCTTCGCCCGGATCGCGGCAAAGCAATCCCCGCCATATTCGCGGATGCGCTCCGGGAAGCGCGGCGCGAACGGCTCGAATTTCAAATCCGGCCGGTCTTCCTCCACCAGCGCGGAGAGATCGCCGATGCCGATGAAGCCGTCGATGTCGGCGATCAGCGCGTCCTGACCGTGCATCAGCTCCTGTAGCATATCCTCGACCGCGTCAGGCACCCGCGCCTCGATTTCGAGCCGGATGATGCGCCCGCGCCGCCGCCGCTTGATCGCGCTCTTGAAATAGCGGACCAGATCCTCCGCTTCTTCCTCGATCTCGATATCGCTGTCGCGGATGATGCGGAAGATGCCGCTCTCGCGCACCTCATAGCCGGGGAACAGCTTGTGCCCGAAGCGCCGCACCGCGCTCTCCAGCGCCATATAGCGCGCGGGGTGGCCGGGAATGCGGAAGAAACGCGACAGCGAGGACGGGATCATCACCAGCTCGCGCACATTCTCCCCGTCGGACTTGCGGATAAGATCGAACAGCAGCGACAGGCCGAGGTTCGGAATGAACGGAAACGGGTGCGCCGGGTCCAGCGCCTGCGGGGTGAGGATCGGGAAGATCTGGGTGAGGAAATGTTCCTCCAGCCATGCCTCCACATCGGCGCTCAGCGGCTGGGTATCGATCACCTCGATGCCGCATTCCTTGAGGTCGCCGTGCAGGATATGCCACACCCGCTGCTGCTCGCGCATCAGCTTGTCCGCTTCCACCGCGATCGCCGCGAGCTGCTGCGCCGGGGTCAGGCCATCGGCGGAGCGCAGGTCCACATTGTCGAGCTGCTGCCCCTTGAGGCCCGCCACGCGGACCATGAAGAACTCGTCCAGATTGTTGCCGCTGATCGAGAGGAAGCGCAGCCGTTCCAGCAACGGATGCGCCGGATTGCTCGCTTCCTCCAGCACGCGCCGGTTGAACGCCAGCCAGCTCAATTCGCGGTTGAAATAGCGCTCCTCGCTGCCCGCAAGGGAGATGACCGGATCGGCCTCAGACATGGCTTGGCGATGCTTCCATTCATTCGGGTGGCGCCGCCCCGAAGCGGCAACCTTCAATCCTCTTCCTCTATAGGCAAAAGATGACAATTTTGTAGCATCTCTTTTGCGGAGATGACGGAAATCTTGCGCGCGGACTCTATCGAGGCGCGATTGAGCACGTCGAGCGCGGCAGCCACCGCCGCATAGCTGCGCTCCAGCCGCCGCGCGATCCACTCCGGCACATCGGCGGCGAAGGCCGATCCGGCACGGGCGAGGCCGGTCTCTATGAGGGCGCGCATCAGCGCATTGTCCGGCTCCTCGATCCTGACATGCGGCGCGGCGGCGAGGCGCGAGCGGAGATCGGGCAGCGCAACCTGCCACTCGCCCGGAGCCCTGTCCGTGATGAGCAACAGCGGCACACCGCTGTCCCGCGCCTCGTTCCAGCGGTGAAACAGCATGTCCTCCGCCTGGGCATCGGCCTCATCGATCACCGTGCCGCCCGAAATCGCCGCGAAATGCCGCCCCAGCGCGGTCTTGCCTGCGCGTGCCGGGCCGGACAGCACCGAAATAGGGATCGGCCATTCGCGCCACCGCTCGATATGCGCGAGCGCCAGCCGGTTCGCTTCCCCGGCGATGAACGGCGCTTCCCCTCCCCGCTCCTGCCAGTCGAATGGCAGGCCGATCTGGCTCATGGCGCGCCCGCCGCTCCGCCGCCCGCGGTCCGGCGGCTGATGCGCAGCGTCGTGCCATTGGCGTTCACGCTATAGCCGCGCGCCTGCAAGCCCGCGCGCAGCATCTCGACACTGCCCTCGAAGCTGACCTGCATCACCGAGACGCCGCCCAATGCAAGGCTGGTGGTGCTGGCCGAGCGCACGCCCGGAATCGCGCGCACGCTCGCCTCGCCCGCCGTCACCGCCCGGTCGTCCGGCGTATCGAACTGGATCGAGAAGGCCGTCACACCAGCGGCGGGCGCGAGATCGGTCGTCTCCACCGGCAGATCGCTCATATTGCCGAGGTCCAGCGCGGACGCATTGAGCGGCTCCTCGATCACCAGCGACGGGTCGGGCCGCAGCCGCCCGTCAATCAGCGCCTGGGTGTAGATCGCATTCAGTTTCTCGATCGCCTGATCGAGCATCTTCGGCACCGCAGCGTCATTCTCCGCGCGCAGCGTCACCTCGCCGAGCAGGCGGTTGTCCGGGCCATAGCGCGCGGCAAAGCGCCCGATCACCGGGCCGCCGGGCCATTGCCGCTCCAGCCGCGCGATAGGGAACACCACATCCGCCGCGCCATATTGATCGAGGATATTGCGCCACCAGTTGCGCCCGCGCCTGTCGATCTGCCCCGCATTCAGCAGCAGCGCATCCGGCCCGGAGCCACTGGTGCGCACATAATCGATCGCGCTGTTCCCTGTATGATAGCGCGCCCACGCCTTCTGCCATTCGTTGATCGTCTCGAACACGGTCGAGGCGCCGCCCTGCCGCAGGATCGGGATGACGAGCAGCGGCGGCGAGCGCAGCGCGGTGCTGGTGACGCCCAATATCTGCCCGGCCCGCGCGCGATCGAACAGCACGCGCAGGTCCGCGATATAGCGGTTGGGGCCGATCTGCTCGGACTCCACCTCGATGCCGGAGACGATCTGGTCGAGCTGCCCGTCGGACAGCCCCAGCGCGCCGCCATTGGTCTGCGCCCAGAGCTTTTTCCACGCGAGCCGCTGCGCCAGCCGCC
Organism: Sphingobium sp.; assembly: GCA_022652485.1. GTDB lineage: Bacteria > Pseudomonadota > Alphaproteobacteria > Sphingomonadales > Sphingomonadaceae > Sphingobium. The sequence goes on along the minus strand of JALCRK010000001.1, from coordinate 127,169 downwards.
AGCCTGCGGTGCGCGCCGCATCCGCGCTGCCCGCAACCACATCGACATGAATGCCGCCCACCTCGAAATCGCCGCTGCTCGCGATCGGCGGCACGCCGCGCTCGCCCTCCATCTGCGCCACCAGATGCGCCGCCATGAGGCCCAGCGCCACCACCGCCGGAATGGCAAGCAGGCGTATCAATCCGCGCATCGCGATTATCGGGGAAAGGCGTTCGGATATCGTCACGGCGCTCTTTTGGCGGCAAACGAGCCGAAATCCAACAGGCAAATAACAGGCATTTCAAAATCGGTGCACGACTGAAGGTGTAGCGCCCCCGTCATCCCGGACTTGATCCGGGATCCAGAGACCCTCGCACAACCTCTGGATCCCGGATAGCGCGATTTTCTGGCCAGATCCTATAGGATCTGGAGAAAATCGGCTTCCGGGATGACGAGAACACAAGAATACGCGCAGACCTTGATAAAATCGGGAGATAGGCTAGGCGCTTATGCCCATGACAAATCCATCCGACTCCGCCGCAGAAGGCGGCCAGCCGCAAAGCTACACCTATTCGCAGGCAGGCGTGAACATCGCTGCGGGCAATGCGCTGGTGAAGGCCATCGCGCCGCTCGCCAAGGCGACCCGCCGCCCCGGCGCGGATGCGGACCTCGGCGGCTTCGGCGGCTTCTTCGATCTGCGTGCGGCGGGCTATCATGATCCGCTGCTGGTCGCGGCCAACGATGGCGTCGGCACGAAGCTCAAGCTCGCGATCGACAGCGGCAAGCACGACACGGTCGGCATCGATCTCGTCGCCATGTGCGCCAACGATCTCATCGTGCAGGGTGCGGAGCCTCTGTTCTTCCTCGATTATTTCGCCACCGGGCGACTGGAAAGCGGCATCGCCGAGCGCGTCATCGCGGGTATTGCCGAGGGCTGCAAACAGGCGGGCTGCGCGCTGATCGGCGGCGAGACGGCGGAAATGCCGGGCATGTATGCCGATGGCGACTATGACCTCGCCGGTTTCTGCGTCGGCGCGGTGGAGCGCGGACAGGCGCTGACCGGGAACAAGGTCGAGGTGGGCGACGTGCTGCTCGGCCTCGCCTCCTCGGGCGTGCACAGCAACGGCTATTCGCTGGTGCGCCGCCTCGCCGCCGACAAGGGCTGGAAGCTCGATCGCCCCGCGCTGTTCGATCAGGATACGCTCCTCATCGACGCGCTGATGGCGCCGACCCGCATCTATGTGAAGGCGCTGCTGCCGCAGATCCGTGCCGGGCGCATTCACGCGCTCGCCCATATCACCGGCGGCGGCCTGCTCGAAAATATCCCGCGCGTGCTGCCGGAGCACTGCCGCGCATTCGTCGATGCCAATGCGTGGGAGCAGCCCCGCCTGATGGCGTTCCTGCAGGCGCAGGGCAATATCGAGCCGGCGGAAATGGCGCGCACCTTCAATTGCGGCGTCGGCATGGTACTGGTGGTGCCCGAGGAGCATGTCACCGTCGTCACCCGCGTGCTGGAAAGCTCGGGCGAGCGGGTCGAGCGCATCGGTTGCATCGAGCGGGGGCCGAGGGGCTGCACCGTTGCCGGATCGCGCGGGGCGTGGTCGGCGCGTGAACCGTGGGAAGCGCATCACGATGCCTGAATCTGGGCCTGAATCCGGGCCTGATAGGGCGCAGGTCGGAAAGGCTCGGGCTGAAAAGGCGCGCGTCGCGGTTCTGATTTCCGGGCGCGGTTCCAACATGGCGGCGTTGGTCTATGCCTCTCGGGCGCCAGACTGCCCGTTCGAGATCGTGCTCGTCGCCTCCAACGACCCGGAAGCACAGGGGCTGGAATTTGCCCGCGCCGAGGGCATCGCCACCTTCGGGCACAGCCACAAGGGGATGATGCGCGTCGAGTTCGACGCCATCCTCGATGCCGAGATCCGCAAGGCAGGCGCCGAATATGTCGCGCTCGCGGGCTATATGCGCCTGCTCTCGCCGGAATTCGTTTCCGGGTGGGCCGGGCGGATGCTCAATATCCACCCCTCGCTGCTGCCCAAATACAAGGGTCTGCACACCCACGAGCGCGCGCTGGAGGCTGGCGACACCCACGGCGGCTGCTCGGTGCATGTCGTGACGGCGGAGCTGGACGACGGCCCGGTGCTGGGCCAGACGCGGGTGGCGATCCTGCCGGGCGACACGGCGGACACGCTGGCCGCCCGCGTGCTGATCGCCGAACACCAGCTCTACGCGCGGACGCTCGCGGACTATGTGCGGCGGGGGGTGAGCATCGACAGGCACGAGCTGCACTTCCAGTAATCGTCATCCCGGCAACAGGCCTAGCCCGCACCACGTAGCGCACGTCATCCCGGATGAGGTGCGGTGGCCACCACGCTACTCCGCCTCCCGGAACGCGGTTCGCCAAGCCCCTCGCTTACCCGTCTTCCCGGAATGCGCTCGGGGAACCCGTCCCCCTACCCGTCCTCCAGGAAGCCGGTTCGACGAGCCTACCTCCCATCCGTCATCCCGGAAGCCGATTTCCTCCAAATCCGGCAGGATTTGGCCAGGAAAGCGCGCTATCCGGGATCCAGGGCGAGGTGTGTCACAATAGGCCGCCAAATCCTACCACCTGCCTTTGCCAGTCGCCGCCGCCAATCCTGCCTGCAATTCATGGTCGTGACATCTGGCACTCACTCCCCATCAGCCGCCGCCACATCGGGCACCCGCTCCGGCTCGCGGCTCCTGCTCCGGTTCTCCCGGCGCGCGGATCGCGGCCCGGCGCGGCCCGGCGCGCCATACCCAACGCAAATCCGCAACGCCTCTCCTCACGGCGCTAAATTGCACCCGGCGGATGTCCCAATTTTGCGCAAACTCCCACCTGCGCTGATGCAACCGAACCCGCTCCACCACGACCGCCGCTGCCCGGGCCGCGCCCTTTGCGCCGGGGCCCGCATTTTCGACAATCTCCCTCTTGCACTCCGCCCGCAACGCGGCTAACAGCGCCTCTCCTGATGCGGAGCGGTTTCCGCCGCCGCACAGTGATGAAAGTGAGTGGGCGTGTAGCTCAGTGGTAGAGCACTGTGTTGACATCGCAGGGGTCGCAAGTTCAATCCTTGCCACGCCCACCATTTCCCCCTCTAAATCAACAGCTTAGAAGGAAACGGCAGGCGTATAGCGCCCCGCCGAAAACCTTCGTTGGTATCAACGGCATTCCCAACCAACGACACGAAAAAGGGCGGCTCCTTGCGGAACCGCCCCTTTGTTTCAGCCTGTCCGGCCCCAGGCTCAGTGCTTGGTTTCGGCCCAGATGTTCCGGTAAGACATGTAAGCCAGCGTCGTCGCGACGAGGAGGAACAGCAGCACCGCGAGGCCCGCGCTCTTGCGGCTCTCCATCTTCGGTTCGGCCGTCCAGGTCAGGAACGCCGCAACGTCCTTGGCCATCTGATCGACGGTCGGCTTGGGCTGCCCCTCGCCATAGGTCACCTGCCCCTCGGCAGTCAGCGGCGGCGCCATCGCGAGGTTGAGGTTCGCGAAATAAGGGTTGTAGTGAAGGCCAGCCGGAGTTTTCACATCGGGGAACTTCTGGAGCAGTTCCGCCGGTTGTTGCTGATACCCGGTCAACAGCGAATAGACATAGGCCGTACCGCTGTGGCGTGCCTTGGTCATCAGCGAGAGGTCGGGCGGAATGGCATTATTGTTCGCCGCAGCCGCCGCAACATTGTTGGCAAAGGGCTTGGGAAACTTGTCTGACGGCACAGGCTCACGCGTCGCCATCTCGCCCGTCTTGGGGTCAATATCAGGCGTCTTGATCTTCCAGTTCTTCGCAATCGCCTTGATCTCGGCCTCATTGTAGCCAAGGTCGGCAAGATCGCGGAACGAAACGAACTTCAGGCTGTGGCAGGCCGAGCAGACCTCACTGAACACCTGAAAGCCGCGCTGCAGCTGCGCCTTGTCATAATGGCCGAGCGGACCATCGAAACTGTAGCTGACATGCTTGGGATGGAGATGAAACTCCTTCTCAGCGGTGGGCACGGGCGGCTCGCTTACATAAGCGACCGCACCCATCAGGAAAGATACGAGCAGCCAGCCGGAAAAGAACAGGCCGATGAGAAATGCACCTATGCGAACCATTTTCTATCGCCCCCTTATTCGGCTGCTTCGCCGTGCTTCGCCAAGACTGCCTCAGTAATAGAACCGGGCAACGGCAACGGCTTCTCGAACGCCGCAATTAGCGGCAGGATGATCAGGAAGTGAGCGAAATAATAGGCCGCTGCAACCTGCGAGATCATGACAAACGGCTCCTCCGCCGGCGCGCCGCCGCAATAGCCGAGCACCAGAACGTCGAGAACTAGGATCCAGAAGAACTTCCTGAACAGCGGGCGATAGTTGCCCGAACGCACTGGCGAGGTATCTAGCCAAGGTAGGAAGAACAGCAGCAGGATCGATGCGAACATCGCCAGCACCCCCAGCAACTTCGCCGGAATGAAAAAGAAGTCGAAGGTGAAGGCCCGCAGGATCGCATAGAATGGCCAGAAATACCATTCAGGCACGATGTGTGCCGGGGTCGAAAGCGGATTGGCCTCGATGTAGTTATCTGGGTGGCCAAGGAAATTCGGGCCAAAATAGACCGCGATTGCGAACAGGATAAAGAAGATGCCCGCGCCGAACCCGTCCTTCGCGGTGTAATAGGGATGGAACGGCACCGTATCTTGCGGCCCCTTCACTTCGACACCGGTCGGATTGCTGGAACCCGGAATGTGCAGCGCCCAGATATGCAGGATGATAACACCCGCAATCACGAACGGCAGCAGATAGTGCAGCGAGAAGAAGCGGTTGAGCGCGGCGTTGCCGGGCGCGAAGCCACCCAGCAGCCAGGTCTGGATCGGCTCGCCCACGACTGGAATTGCGCCGAACAGGCCGGTGATCACCTTCGCGCCCCAGTAGGACATCTGGCCCCAGGGAAGCACATAGCCCATGAACGCGGTCGCCATCATGAGAAGGAAAATAATGAGGCCTAGCAGCCATACCATCTCACGCGGCGCCTTGTAAGAGCTGTAGTAAAGGCCGCGGAAAATGTGAAGATAGACGACGATAAAGAAGAAGCTCGCGCCATTGGCATGAGCATAACGCATCAGCCAGCCCCCGTTGACGTCGCGCATCACATGCTCGACGGTACCAAAGGCGACCAGCTCATTGGCGCCATAATGCATCGCCATTACGATGCCGGTGACAATCTGGATCATCAGCGCCAGGCCCGAAAGCACACCGAAGTTCCAGAAATAATTAAGATTGCGCGGCACCGGATAACCCGCGCCCACCGCATTATAAACCAAGCGCGGCAGAGGCAGACGCTCGTCGATCCACTGCATCAGTGGAGCCTTGGGGGTGTAATGATTTGCCCAGGGAAAACTCATGGATCTGTTCCTCAGCCTACGAGAATGGCAGTATCAGAAGTGAAAGTTACAGGAGGCACTTCCAAATTCTTGGGAGCTGGCCCCTTGCGAATGCGGCCCGCGGTGTCGTAGTGCGAGCCATGACAGGGGCAGAAATATCCGCCGAACTCGCCCTTGTTTTCACCTTCTCCCGCGCCAAGCGGCACACAGCCCAGATGGGTGCAGACGCCCATCGTGACGAGCCATTCCTTTTTGCCTGCAATGGTACGCTGATCGAGAGTCTGCGGATCACGCAGACTGGCGACATCAGCAGCATCGGCCTTGGCGATCTCTTCAGGAGTGAGATGGCGTACAAACAGTGGCTGACTGCGATAAGTCGTCTTGATCGCCTGACCCGGCTTGATCCCGGAAAGGTCGACTTCAGTCGACGCCATCGCGAGCACATCCGCGCTGGGGTTCATCTGGTTGACCAGCGGCAGCACCGCAACCACGCCACCCACGCCAGCAAAGCTGACAGCGGCAATATTGATAAAATCGCGCCGACGGACGCCGCCGCCATCTGCTGAAATCGCTTGGTCTGCGGTATTCTCTAGCGTCGCCATGCACTCAACCCTTGTCATTCAAACCCGATTCACGATCGCAGCGAGGCTGCAATTCGCGCTGCATTGCCCGGTTGCCCGAGCTTTTTCAAGTGGTTTGGCGCAAGCCCCCAACGGTTTGTCGCCCCGCCCCCTTGACGCATCCGCGGGCCTGATAGCGCCCTAATGATGTTTTTGCCAACAGCATTTTGACGCATCCGTGACAAACCCTTGGGGCACGACTAATCAGTCGGGATGAGGATCGCTCTTTACCAGCCCGATATCGCCGGAAACGTGGGCACGATCATTCGGCTTGCCGCCTGCTTTTCCGTCCCTCTGGATATCGTGATGCCGTGCGGCTTTCCCTCTTCCGATAAACAGCTGCGGCGCGCCGCGATGGATTATGGCGAAAGCGCGGAAATCGTTCGCCACCCTAATGCGGAAGCCTTTTTCAACGACAGGCAGGGTGAAGGTTCGCGTATCGTCCTGCTGACATCCAAAGCGGACACAGTGCTTCACACAGCATCCTTCACCGCAGAAGACACCATCTTGCTCGGCAGTGAAAGCGCCGGAGTACCAGACGAAGTACACGAGCGCGCCGACCTGCGCCTCCGTATTCCCATGCGGGAGGGATTTCGCTCCTTGAATATTGCCGTCGCAGCGGGCATCGCGCTGCATGAAGCGATGCGTCAAACAGGAATTTTGCCAGAATGAAGCCCCTCGACCCACATCAACAGGCCGCCAGAACCTGGTTTGAATCCCTGCGCGATCGCATCTGCGCGGAATTTGAGGCGATAGAGCGTGAGGCGGGCAGCGGCGCGACATTCCTCTATTCGCCCTGGGACAGGGAAGCGGAGGGACTGGAGCCAGGAGCGGGCGGTGGTGGCGTGCGCGGAGTCATGAAAGGCAAGGTGTTCGAGAAGGTCGGCGTCAATGTCTCGACCGTGGGCGGAGCCTTTGCGCCGGAGTTCGCCCGGACAATCAACGGAGCAACCGAAGACGCGCCTGATTTCTTTGCCACCGGCATCAGCCTTGTCGCGCACATGGCCAATCCGCACGTCCCCGCCGTTCATATGAATACCCGGTTCCTGGTAACGACCAAGCGCTGGTTCGGTGGAGGGGCGGATCTCAATCCGCCAATTCCCTATGATCAGGATACGTCGGACTTCCACGCAGAATTGCGCGCGGCCTGCGACAATCACCACTCCACTTATTACGACCGCTTCAAGAAATGGGCCGACGACTATTTCTATATCCCTCATCGCAAGGTGCATCGCGGCGTCGGAGGGATATTCTACGATCATCTCGAATGCACGGACGACGCCGCGTTCGATGCCCATTTCGCCTTTACCCGCGCGGTGGGCGAAGCCTTTCTTGCCGCCTTCCCTCCCATCGTGCGCCGCAGGATGGATCATGCCTGGAGCGACTCCGACAAGGCGCGCCAGCTCGAGTGGCGCGGGCGCTACGCGGAATTCAACCTGGTCTATGATCGCGGCACCTTGTTCGGCCTCAAGACCGGCGGCAACATCGACGCGATCCTGATGAGCCTTCCGCCGTTGGCTACCTGGAGCTGAAACGGTGGGTACATTTCCGCTCAAGGCCGGAGAAGTGGCGGCGATCGTAACCCGACTGGAAATGTCCCAGCGCCCAAAACCCAAGCCGCTTGTGGCCAGCCCGCTGAGGCTGACACGCTGGCATATGCCGGATACGGACAAATATCGCATCCTGTTCCGTCGCGTGGGGGAACACTGGCTGTGGTTCTCGCGGCTCGTTCTGGACGAGTCCGAGCTGAAAGCCGTCGTCCATGATCCTCTGGTGGAAGTGTATGCGGTTCAGGATCCCAAGGGGATCGAAGTGGGAATATTGGAGCTGGATTTCCGTGCCCCCGGCTCCTGCACCATCGCATTTTTGGGGCTCGTTCCGCAGCTCACAGGCCAGGGGCTGGGCCAGTGGCTCATGGCCCAGGCGCTTGCTCTGGGGTGGCGCAAGGACGTGATGCGCCTTACGGTAAAGACATCCAGCCTCGACGATCCGCGCTCGATCGCATACTATATGAAGGCGGGTTTCGAACCGGTCCTGAGATCGATCGAGATCTTTCCCGATCCACGGGTGAACGGCTTGTTGCCCGCGGGCGCGGCGCCGCATGTGCCCATAATCCGATGATCAGCCGAGGGCGTGCTGCCGGTAGAGGCGCGTTGTCACGACGATAATGAACAGCTGCCCGAGGGAAAGCATCACCGCGCCGGCAAAATCGCTGATCTGGCGACCGGCTTCCGCGCCCCCCACCGCAAAGCCTATCAATCCAAACAAAATCCCCGCCGTCACCTGTGCCAGCATGATCGGAATCGTCATCGCGACAATCAACAACAACAGCCTTGCAGCATTGCCGCGCGCCATTACCCATGACTGCCGGATCGCGGCTATCGGCCCGGCCATGCGGTCGACGATGACAGCGTTGAGAAACAGAAATTTGACGGAGAAAAATATGGTCGCGCCGGTGATATAGAGACTGGCGATGGCCGGAGACAACGAGCCCACCAACAGCATCGGGATCGCGAGCGCCACACCGATGAGTACCGATGCCGAAAATGCATGGGGAATTCTGCGGAACCCCAGAAACAGCGCTTCCCTGAGGCTGATACCGGGCTTGAGTGCCAGCGCATAGCAACTCAGCGTGCCCCCCAGAACGAAGAACAGCGCAAAGGGGATAACCACCATCGCATAAGGCGGAAGGCTTACATTGGGCGCCCCCGCGCCGGGCGTCATCTGGCGCATATCGTCGGGGATCACATGCATGATCAACGCCAGCGGGATGGCTATGAAAAGGAGGACGACCGGAAAAACCAGTCCGCCCTCGCGCTTCACAAACGCAAGCGTCTCAAGCCAGGCAACACTCAGGGAAAAAGGCTTCATCCCGACAAATTCTCCGTTGCAGCCCCTCGTCCGCCTCAACATCCTCTTGATGGGTGCAGCAATTCAAGTCAAGAAAAGCCATGCGGCACGATCAAAACGATAATCCGGTAGAATGGCGCATTGACGCCGAACCCACGCCCTACCCCGAGGCGTTGGCGGATATGGAGGCACGCGCCGCCGCTATCACGGCGGGCGAAGCGAGCGAACGAGTGTGGCTGCTGGAGCATCCCCCACTCTACACCGCAGGGACCAGCGCGGACTCCGCCGAGCTGCTCGACCCGCGTTTTCCGGTCTATGATGCCGGGCGCGGGGGGCGCTACACCTATCACGGGCCAGGGCAGCGGGTGGGCTATCTCAGCCTTGATCTAAGCCGCCGGGGCAAGGACATCCGCAATTTCGTGCATAATCTGGAAGGCTGGGTAATCGCCGCGCTCGGCGATTTCGGCGTCAGCGCCCGCCGGGCGGAAGGGCGCATCGGCATCTGGACCGATAATCGCGAGGGACGCGAGGCCAAGATCGGTGCGATCGGTGTCCGGGTCCGCCGATGGGTGACGCTGCACGGCTTCTCCGTCAACATCGACCCGGACCTGACCCACTTCTCCGGAATCGTGCCGTGCGGGATCAGCGAATATCCGGTCACCAGCCTCGCGGCGCTGGGGATAACGGCCTCTATGCCAGATTTCGATGCGGCCCTCCGCGCCCATTTCCCCGCCTTTCTGGCCTCGCAGCGCAAATGCCCCGCGCAACCCGCCTGTTCTGCTTGAGCGAGGCGCGCCGCGCCGCTAGGGAAGCAGGTAGAATATTCTTTGAGGAGACGACCATGCCTGTCCACCCTGCCCGCCTGCGCCTCGCGCCGCTTGCCGCAGCATTGGTGGCCAGCCTCTTGCTGGGCGGATGCGGCGGTAAGTCGGCAGGCAACAGCACGCAGGCGCATCTTTCCGATCTCGAAAAGGCCGATGGCACGATCAATGACGGGATGACCGACCTTGACGGGGTGCAGACCGAGACCCCAGCAGTTGCGCTCACCAATGCGGCACCCGCCGCCTCCCCGGCAGGCAACGCCAGCGACAAGCAGGCGAGTAACACCGCCGCCCCGGCGCAGGAAGAAGTGGTCGCGGATCAGTAAAGCGGGGTTATTGCAGGCCCAGCAGCTTGTGAGTCTGGAGGCTGAGACGCCATTTCGGACGGGCCATCACGAGGTCAATACAAGCCTGCATATTGGCTGCCTTGTTGAGATTGTCGTTGGGTTGTACGAGCAGGTTCGCGAAGTTCCAACTTTCCATATTTTCCAGATAGTTAGATGAAGTTTCATACCCCGGTTGCGGCACCACGAACTTGAGCTCGTTTCCTTCCCGCTGCACCACCTCGCTGCCCATCTTCGGGCTGACACATACCCAGTCTATGCCGGGGTGCACAGGCAGGGTGCCGTTGGTCTCGATCGCAATCTCGAACCCCGCCTCATGCAGCGCATCGACCAGCGCATCGTCGACCTGCAACATCGGCTCGCCGCCGGTAAGGACGACATAGCGCATGTCCTTCCCCTCGCCCCATAGCGCCGCCGCCGCCGCGACCAGCGCGTCTCCTCGCGCAAACTTGCCGCCACCGATGCCATCGGTGCCGACGAAATCGGTGTCGCAGAAGCGGCAGACAGCGCTTGCTCGGTCCTGCTCCCGCCCGGACCAAAGATTGCACCCCGCAAAACGCACGAACACCGCGCGCCGCCCCGCCCGCGCGCCCTCGCCCTGAAGGGTGAGGAACATCTCTTTTACCGCGTAAGTCATGGTTTAATTCCTGATCCGAAACGCGCTTGCTTCGCAGCGTTTCGGATGGGCCGCACCAGCCCGCTCCCCCTCCCAACCACCCATAAGATACCCTGTCGGGTGGTTGGGAGGGGGAGCGGGCTGGCACAGTAACCTAAACTCATCATGCGTATACCGTCGGGTCCGGCAACCCGGCCTCGCCAAAGCCCTTGGCGCGCAGGCGGCATGAGTCGCACTGCCCGCAATGCTTACCGTCCGGCGTCGGATCATAGCAAGACCAGCTCAATCCCGCATCCAGACCCAGCCGCGCCGCCTCGCGTGCGATGTCCGCCTTGGTCATGAACTGGAGCGGTGTGTTGATCCGCACCGGCGCGCCCTCGACGCCCTGCTTGGTAGCCAGCGCGGCCATGTTCGCGAAGGCTTCGATGAACTCCGGGCGGCAATCGGGATAGCCCGAATAATCGAGCGCGTTGACGCCGATGAAGATGTCCTGCGCGCCGACGACTTCCGCGAAGCCGAGGGTCAGCGACAGAAAGATGGTGTTGCGCGCGGGGACATAGGTGATCGGGATGCCACCCTCCCCGCTCGCGCCGACGCCATCCTTGGGCACGGCGATGTCGGCGGTGAGCGCCGAGCCGCCGAACGCGGTGAGATCAAGCGGCAGCACGACATGGCGCGCGACGCCCAGCGTCGCGGCGATGCGGCGGGCGGAGTCCAGCTCGACCTTGTGGCGCTGGTTATAGTCGATGGTGAGCGCATACAGCTCCAGCCCCGTCTCGCGCGCCAATGCTGCGGCAACGAAGCTGTCCAGCCCGCCGGAGAGCAGGACTACGGCCTTGGGGGAGTGTACGTCGGTCATGCTCCGCGCGTTAGGCGGAGTGGACGGATGGTGCAAGCCGGTTGGGAATTTTGCTTTTGAGGCTAATGGCAGGAATGTTGTGGGAAGCGGACATTCGGCGTGATACCCTAAATCTGATTATGGAGGGATTATGTTGAGCGGAATATTCGTTGTTGCTGCAATGGGGGCATCAAGTGCTGTTGATACAGCTAATCCCTTGGCAATGGCGGAGAAGGGGCAACTCCAATGCTACCGACCAAATGTCGAACAGAGGACGTGCCAGTCGATTGCTTCTTATCAGCAAGCGGGACTGAAGGCTTACGATAACAAGGCAATTATCCCACTATCTGCAAGTGCGGCATTGGAAACCCATTCTCCCGTTACTATCAAGGAAGGTGCAGTCTGTGGTTTCATTAGGGGCGAAGACGCGCTGGCCGGCATATTGCGCGTCAACGGTGTGATAGTTGACGCTGAAAAAGCTAAGCCAATCTTGGAGCGAGTAGCTTCAGCAATGATACCGATGTCAGATAAGGAAATCTGTACAAAATACGAACCGAAAGGATCGGACTTCACCGCAAAAATATCTATTGCTGGAACCTACCGGCCGGACCAAGACGTATTGGTAAAGTGGATAAACCCGGCCGAGGGATACACCGTTACTCCCTAGAAAAAGCGTCCGCAATGTCGTCGCGTCCCGACAGTCGGCTTTCAACGCAACCCTAAGGGCACTCCCCCGTACGCCGCCCCTCGATCGACACCGCAAACGGTGCGCCGTCTATCACGCCCTGCGAGTCGATCTGGACCAGACGCGGCGTTTCCACGCGGAGGTCCGTGCGGCCATTGCCGCGGCCGTCGCACTGATAGGTGACGACGGTGCGCTGGGCGGTATCGGCGACGACAAAGCGGCTGCATCCACCATCCCTGTGCTTGACCTGCAACAGCTGGGCCGGATCGCCGACGCAGATGCGCTGCGGCGCGGCAACCGGGCGAGCACCGCGTTCGCGCAATTCCCACTGGCCTTTTTCGAGCTGGCGCAGCGCGGTGAGGCGCCCGGAGGATGGTGCAGAACCGCCCGGAGACACGGCACATGCCGCCCCCGCCCAGACTGAAAGACCGGCCCAGAATACCGGACGCAAAACCTTATGCAGCATCATGCCTACCTTGCGCATCGCCCCGCCCCAGCCGCCGCGCGGCCGGGCAATCATCCCCTCTGCCAAAAGAGATAATGCGCAATTAAGGCAAAAACAGGGATGGCCGCCGAACAATCATGGTTAATATGACAATTGCCAAGATGTGAAGCCGAGGGAAATCGCGCACCCAGTCAATCCGGATCCCGGGTCAAGCCTGCCCTGAGCTGTGCCGAAGGGTCCGGGATGACAGAAGATTACAGAGGTTTGCGCTAGAGCGCGCTGCGTTAAATCTGACGCAGGACGCGCGCTCTATATTTTTGGTGTCGCATCGTTTTTTGCGCAAAACCGGTTCCCACTTTTGCGCACGATGCTCTAATTATTGAGGCTGACCAGCGAGATCGGGAAGATTTTCGAGCAAAAGGCGCAATCGACATTGATGTTGCCCGCTGCATCCGCCATTTCCACGCGTTCTTCCGCCGGGAACTGGCCGATTACACTGCGGATATGCGCCTCGTCGCAACGGCATCCGCGCGAAAGGGCGCTCGTTTCCTGCACGCGGATTTCCTGCTCCTCATGGAACAGCCGCCAGACGATCTCGTCGAGGCCGAGCGCGCGATCGGTGAGTTCCGCCGCGTTGATGGTGTGGGCGAGCGCCTGAACATGCTCCCACTCCGGGTGATCGTGGCGCACATGGAGCCGCTCGCGGCCCACCTCGCCCTCCGGCAAGTGCTGGACAAGGATGCCACCGGCGACACAGCCCTCTCCGGTCTTATGCCGCACGTCGATCTGCACGAAGCTCGGGATCTGCTCGGACTGGAAGAAATAATGCTCCGCCGCCTTGGCGAGGCTCTCTCCCTCCAGCGGCACGATGCCCTGATAGCGATGCGCCTCTTGTCCCCCACTCGCCGCCTGATCGACGGTGATGGCGAGATAGCCCTTGCCGAACAGGCCGAACAAAGTGGGGTGCGGCCCCTGCTCGGCGAGCTTGTCGGCATCGAACTGAACATAGCCGCGCAAGGCCGCCGCGCCGCCGGGGTGGGCCATATAGTCCGCCACCAGCAGGCTAACCGCGCCGGACTCGGTCTGCGCCTGCAGGGTAAGCTGGCCCGCCTCGTTCTTGAGCGTGCTGCCGAGCAGCGCGGCGAGCACCAGCGCCTCCGCCAGCAGCCGCTCGATCGCCGGCGGATAGGCATGGGCGGAGAGGATTTCCTCCAGCACATCCCCCAGCCGCACCACGCGCCCGCGCACATGACGCGACGGGATGGTGAAGCCGAGGGCGTTGTCGAGAGGCGTCGCTTCACTCATCGCGCAGGCTTACAGGCGGCCGAGCGCCCAGAGCAGCACGGATTTCTGGGCGTGGATGCGGTTTTCGGCCTCGTCCCAGATCAGCGACTGCGGCCCGTCGATCACGGCATCGACCACTTCCTCGCCGCGATGGGCGGGGAGACAGTGGAGGAATTTGGCGTTGGACTTGGCCAGCGCCATCAGCTCGGGCGTCACCTGATAGGGCATCATCGCCGCGAGCTTTTCCTCGGCATGGGCCTGCCCCATCGAGATCCAGGTGTCGGTGACGACGACATCGGCGCCGCGCGCGACCTCCTGCGGATCCTGGCTCAAGGTGATCGCCGCACCGAACTTCACCGCCTCGGCAATGAACAGCGGGCTCGGCTCATAACCCTCCGGGCAACCGACGCGCACGTCGAACTTCATGAGTCCTGCCGCCTCGATGATCGAGTGCAGCACATTGTTGCCATCGCCCAGCCACGCCCACTGGCTGCCGGGGAGCGCAAGGCCATGCTCGATCACGGTCAGCAGATCCGCCATGATCTGGCACGGGTGCGAGAGGTCCGTGAGGCCGTTGATGACGGGGACGGTGGCGTGAGCCGCCATCTCCTCGATCTTCGAGTGATCGTCGGTGCGGATCATGATCGCGTCGCACATGCGGCTGAGCACGCGCGCGGTATCCGCCACCGTCTCGCCGCGGCCGAGCTGCGACGTGCCGCCATCGAGGATCAGCGAGGTGCCGCCCAGTTGCCGCATCGCCATATCGAACGACACGCGGGTGCGGGTCGAGTTCTTCTCGAAGATCATCGCGAGGGTATGACCCGCGAGCGGCGCATCCGCATCCGCCGTGCCTTTGGGCTTGCCCGCACGCGCGGTCTTGCGGCTGATCGCGTCGTTCAGCATCGCAGCGATGGCGTCTCCGCCCGCATCCGAGAGATTGAGGAAATGCCGAGTCATGACGTGGGCGCCTTATAGCTCGCCGCGCCGGCAGAGAGCTTCTCGACGCACTCGGCGATGTGGCTTTCCTCGATCACCAAAGGCGGCAATACGCGGAACACATTTTCTCCCGCAGCGACCGTCAACAAGCCATGATTGTCGCGCAGATGGGCGACGAAATCGCGGCTCACCGCCGGTTCTTTCATCTTGATGCCGAGCATCAGCCCCTTGCCGCGGATTTCCTCGAACAGGTCGTCATGATTGGGGAGCAGCTGCTCGAACGCGCCGCGCAGACGCTCGCCCATCGCCGCGACATGATCGAAGAAGCCAGGCTCCAGCATTATATCCAGGATCGCCTGCCCCGCCGCCATCGCCAGCGGATTGCCGCCATAAGTGGAGCCATGCGTGCCGATGACCATGCCCTTCGCCGCTTCCTCGGTCGCGAGGCACGCGCCCAGCGGGAAACCACCGCCGATGCCCTTCGCCACCGTCATGATATCCGGCACAATGCCGTAATGCTCATAGGCGAAGAACTTGCCGGTCCGGCCATAACCGCACTGGATTTCGTCCAAAATCAGCAACATGCCATGCTCGTCGCACGCCTTGCGCAGCCCCTGGATGAATTCAAGCGTACCAGCGGTCATGCCGCCCTCGCCCTGCACCGTCTCCACGAGGAAACCGGCGGTGTTTTCATCGACCAGCGCCAGTGCGGCCTCCAGATCGTTGAACGGCGCATAGGCGAAGCCCGGCAGCAGTGGCTCGAACCCATCGCGCATCTTGGGCTGGTTGGTCGCGGAGATGGCGCCCAGAGTCCGACCGTGGAATGCGTTATTGAAGGTGATCAGCTTCGTCTTGTGCGGATTGTCGTTGACGTAATGATAGCGGCGCGCGGTCTTGATCGCGCACTCGATCGCCTCGGCGCCCGAGTTGGTGAAGAACACCGTATCGGCGAAGCAGTTGTCAACAATGCGCTGCGCCAGCGACTCGCCCTGCGGCGAGCCATAGAGGTTCGACACATGCATCAGCGTAGCGGCCTGCTCCTGAATCGCTTTCGTCAGGTGCGGGTGGCCATGGCCCAGCGCGTTCACCGCGATACCGGCAGCGAAATCGAGATAGCGCTCACCGCGCTCGCCGATCAGGTAGCAGCCTTCACCTCGGACCGGACGCACACCGCACCGGGGGTAAACAGGCATGAGCGGCGTGATCGACATGGTCTTCCCTTTCCTGAACGGGCACTGAGGCCGGTTGAGTTTCGCGCGAAATCGCTACAACGCAAAAAGGCGACCCCCGCCGGGCCGCCCTTTGCGAGACGCGCCTATATCGCGGCGCATAGGTTAACGTCAACCGTTATGCCGGGCTGGTGACGGAACACTCGCGTCATTCCCGCGTTCGCGGGAATCCGGTTTACGAATGATAGTTTGTGAGACACTGGATCCCCGCTTTCGCGGGGATGACGACTTAATAGTCAGCCGATCCGGTTCCACGCATCGGCAATTTCGGCGATGATACCCAGCGCCTTGCGCGCGTCGGCCGACTGGCCGCTCTGGTGCGCGCGGATCAGCAGGCGGCGGGTCTCGCGGTAGATCTGGGCAAGGCCAACCGCGATTTCACCGCCATGATCGAAATCGAGGCTGGAATCGAGCGCGTGGACGATCGAGATAGCGCGGATATATTTGTCGTTGGCCTTGGCGCGGTCTCCCCGTTCCATCGCCAGCGCACAGGCATCCATCGCCTGCATGAGTTCATCGAACAAAATCTTGACGAGGCCGTGCGGCGTGGCGCTCTCGATGCGGCTGCCCGCGTGCACGGCGGCATAACGGCGGCTTGCTGATCCTGCAAATCCGGGAGAATAATACATGTGGTCCAGTCCTGTTATTTTCTTGGGTTAAAGCTTAGTTCTTGCCTGTGTTGTTCCAGGCGTCGATCTGATTGTTGAGATAGGTCTGCGTTGCCTTGAGGGCGGCGAGCTTGGTCCCCATCGCGCTATATACGTTGCTGAGCTGGGTCTCGTAGCTGTCCATGTCCTTGTCGAGCTTTTCCATCTGCTTGGTATATTCCGCGGCGAGCTTGTCATATTTCGCCTTGGAACCCGCGAGCGACCCTCCGGACGCCTCGACCGATGTCTTGAGATCGGACACGATCTTGGCGAGGCCGGGGGTCGACGCATTGCTGACGGACGGGTTGATCATCTGCGCGACGCCTGCCGGATCGGCCAGCATCGCCGCGTCGAGGCGGGTGCTGTCGAGCGCCAGCGTGCCGTCCTGGTTGGTCTTGACGCCGAGATCGCTCAGGGTGCGATACGCACCGGTGGTGGCGAGGCTGGTGGTGGTGAGCTTGCCCAGCTTGTTGACCATGTCGCGCACGCCACTGTCGCCCGCCAGCGCGCCCGCGCTCTTGCCCTCGCCGCCTGCGGCCGTGGCGCTGTTGAGCGCCGAGCGCAGCGTATTGTAGGCGCTGACGAATTCGTTCAGCAAATCCTTGATCGTCGAGGTGGGCTGGTTGGTCGCCAGCGTGACGAGCGTGCCGGGGGCGGCCTTGTTGAGGTCGATCCGCACATAAGGCAGCGCGTTGTCGAGCGTGTTGCTGCTGTTGGTGTGGGTGATGCCGTCAATCTTGACGATGCTGTTCAGGGCAGACTGGCGCTTGGTCATGCCGCCGGTGGTGCCATCGAACGTGAAGCGGGAAAGGTTCGTGTCCGCAGTGTCGGTCGCTTCCTTGGTCAGCGTGAAGCTGTTGGCGGCGCCGGTCGCACCCTTCATCACCAGACGCGCGCCATTGCTGTCCACCACGACGCTTGCCGTTACGCCCGCAGCCGCGCCGTTGATGGCGGCGGCGAGGCCGTCCAGCGTGTTGTTGCTGCTGTCGATCGTGATTGTCTTGGCGCCGGACGCGGTGGTGAGGGTCAGGGTGCCGAGGCCGACGGCATCGGTACGCGTCGGCAGGCTGACCGACTCAAGCACCTGCGCGGCGGCAAGTTGCTGCACCTCGATCTGCGCGGGAAGCCCCTGGGGCGCACCGCCCGGCAGCGTGCTCAGCGCGACGATGGTCGGATCGTTGGAAACCGGCTGGCCCGCGAGGTTCGCGTTTTTCATAACCTCGTTGAGCGCGTTGGAGAAGGTATCGAGCGAGCTGGTGGCGGACGCGAGCGCCGAAATGCGCGTGCCGTTGAGGCTCTGGGCGCTGGTGATGACCTTTTCGCGCGGCGCGCGAGAGGCGGTCACGAGCTGCGATACGAGCGCACCCGTGTCAATGCTGCCGGTGCCGCCAAGTAATGCCGCAATGCTGGTGCCGATGCTGGTCGTCATAGTCGTTCCCTCTGTTGGGATAGAACGGCTCGTCGCAGCGAAGTTTTAGAGGCAAAATGCTGGAGGAATTTCCAGATACAACGTCATCCCGGACTTGGTCCGGGATCCCGCTATTAAATCCTAAATCCCGGACAGCACGCCTTTCTGGCCAAATCCTGACGGATTTGGAGAAAATCGACTTCCGGGATGACGGGTGGGGGAGAGTTTCAGGCCGCCAGTATCTGATCGACGGTGCCGACGTTCACATGCGCCTGCGCGGCGCGGGCCAGTTCCGCCTGCTGCGCCATCGCCCGCGCGACATCGACCGCGCGTTCGACCACCTCGACGCTGGCGGGCAGCATCGGGATGATGACTGTCGGGACAGGCCGCAACGCGTCCAGCTGCCCCTCAGCACTCACCCGCGCTTCGGGCGGCGGCTGGCTGCTGCCCGCGAGATCGGAGAGGATGTCCGCAACGCGGGCTTGCACCCGCGCGTAATCGAACGCGCTCGCCATCTGCTCGCGCCGGGCCTGTTCGCCATGATCGGACTGCACGCCGGAATCCTGCGCCGTATGCGCGGCCGCCGCTGTCGGAGCGACAAGCGGAGCCGCCGGCGCTGGGCGCGTCGCGATGTGGCGCTCGGGCGCTACAGCATCGATCCGGGGCACAAATTCATTCATGGCACCACCATTATACGGGTGGTGTAAAGCATGGGTGTAGGAAGGCGTTTAAGGCCGGATTAACCGTTTTTGGAAAATTCGCGGAAGAGCGAATTTTGTTTTGCGGCTCCGGCCTATCCGAAACACTGCGTAGCCGCCTGTTTCGGATCAGACTGTCTTCTTGCCGTCCGCGTCGAACTTCATGGTGTCGGGCAAATCGATATCCGGCAGCTCACTCATGCCGGACATGCGATGCTCGACGCGATAGAGGAAGGCGAGGATCGTGGCGACGGCGATGTAGAGCGCCTCGTCCACCACCTGACCCGCGCGCGAAGTAAAGTAGATCGCGCGGGCGAGCGCCGGATATTGCAGCACCGGCACATTGCTGGTCTCGGCGAGATCCTTGATCGCGAAGGCGATGGCGTCGCAGCCGCGCGCCACCACGATCGGCGCGAAATCCTTGCCCGGCTGATAGCGCAGCGCGACCGCGAAGTGGGTCGGGTTCATGAGCACCACGGTCGCCTCGCTCACCGCCTTGCGCACGCTGCCCGAGAGCACAGCCATCTGGCGGCGGCGGATATGGCCCTTCAGTTCCGGCGAGCCTTCGGACTCCTTGTGCTCGTCCTTCAGATCCTGCTTGCTCATCGCGAGGCGCTTGAAGCGCTGGAACATCTGCCACGGCACATCGACGCCCGCGATCACCATCAGCACGCCCGCCATCACGATACACGCCATCACGAACAGGCTGCCGACTTCGGAGAGTGCGCTTTCGAGGCCGCCGGCGCCCATCGTCGTGATGTCCGCGAGCTTGCTCCAGATCAGCCATACGCCGACGCTGCCCATCAGCAACACCTTGGCGATGGATTTGCACAGCTCGACAAGGCCGTTCATGCCGAACATGCGCTTAAAACCGTTGGCGGGGTTGAGCTTGGAGGCCTTGGGCATGAACGCAGAGGTGCGGAAGCCCAATGAGCCAAGCATCGCGGGCGCGGCGATGGCGGCGATGACCGTTGCCAGCATGATGCCGCCGACCGGAACCCAGAGGCCGCTCAACAGCGCGCCGCCCCGCTCCGCCGGGTGGAAATCGATCACATCCTCGCGCCCGAACTGCAGCCCCCGCACCAGCATTTCGCGCATGGCCTGCATCAGCATCGGCCCCATCATCGCCAGCCAGCCCGCTCCCGCGATCATGACCAGCGCCGTCGCAAGATCGCGCGACTGGAGAAGATCGCCTTCCTTGGCGGCATCGGCAAGTTTCTTGGCTGATGGCTTCTCGGTCTTTTCACCGCCGCCGTTGGATTGCTGGGCCATTACTTACCCCCTGCAATCATCTGGGCGCGGTCGAGGCCCGCCTGCAGCGAGTCCGCGATGCCCTGCGCCATGATCGGCGCGGTGATGGCGAGGAGCAGCAGGCCGCTGATGATCGCGACCGGCATACCGACCGCGAAGAGATTGAGCGAGGGGGCGGTGCGCGCCAGCATCCCCATGATGAGCTGGATCAGCACCAGTGCGAAACCCACGGGCAGCGCCACGGTCAGCCCCGCGCCGAGCAGCGAGCCGCCGAACATCACGAGGTCGTAGATCGCGTCGCTGGAGAGCATCGGCCCGCCGGGTGGCATCGCCTGATAGCTTTTCACCACATAGCTCGCGAGCAACAGATGCCCATCCATACCCAAGAGGATGAAGGTCGCGAGGATCGAGAGGAACTGCCCCACCACCTGCGTCGAAGCGCCGGACTGCGGGTCCATCATCGAGGCGAAACCGAGGCCCATCGCGTTGCCGATCGTCTCGCCCGCGACGAAGGCGGAGGCATAGCCGATCTGGAGCGCGAAGCCCATCGCTAAGCCTGTCAGAACCTCACCCATGACGAGGAGAATCCCTGAGAAGCTCGCGACACCGCCCTGGGGCATCTGGAACACGACGCTGTTCATTGCGGCCATGCCGATGGCGAGGCTGAGGATGAGGCGCAGCTGCACCGGCACTGCGCGCGCACCGAAGATGGGCGCGGCAAGGAACGCCGCGCCGGGGCGGATCATCGCGATCAGCCAGATCCAGAGCTGGTTCTCGACGCCGATGAAGCCGGTAGGGAACATACGCCCGCGCCGCCCTCTAGTTATTCATCACATCGGGGATGCGCTCGAAGATCTCGCGCGTGAAATCCGCGATCAGCATCAGGATCGAGCCGCCGAACAGCGCCAACACCACAGCGACGACAATGAGCTTCGGTACGAAGGTCAGCGTCTGCTCGTTGATCGATGTCGCCGCCTGGATCATGCCGAGCAGCAGCCCCGCGACCAAAGTCGGGATCAGGATTGGCGCGGAAGCCAGAGCCGTGATCCACAGCGCCTGCTGGGCGATGCCGACGAAGAAATCCGAGTTTTCCATGTCCCCTTGTGTTCCGTTATGTCGCGAACGAGCCGGCGAGCGACCCCATCGTCAGCGCCCAGCCGTCCACCATCACGAACAGCAGCAGCTTGAACGGCATCGAGATGATCGTCGGAGAGAGCATCATCATGCCGAGCGACATCAGGGTGGATGCCACCACAAGATCGATGATGAGGAACGGCAGGAAAATCATGAAACCGATCTGGAACGCGGTTTTCAGCTCGCTCGTCACGAAGGCGGGCAGCAGGATCGAGAACGGGACATCGTCGATGGTGCGGAACTGCGGCGCTTCGGCGAGGCTGGAGAACATCTTGAGGTCGCTCTGACGCGTCTGCTTCGCCATGAACACATGGAAAGTCTTGGCCGAGCGGCCGACGGCTTCCTCGATCGTGATCTGGCCCGCGCCATAGGGCGTGAAGGCCTGTTGGTTGATCGTGTCGATCGTCGGGCGCATCACGAACATCGAGAGGAACAGCGCAAGACCGACCAGCACCTGGTTGGGCGGGGTCTGTTGCAGACCCAGCGCCTGCCGCAGCAGCGACAGCACGATGATGATGCGGGTGAAGCTGGTCATCATCAGGATGAGCGACGGCAGCACCGTCAGCAGGCTCATCAGGATGAGGATCTGAAGGCTTAAGGAAAGCGAGCCGCCGCCATTGCCGGACATCTCGCCAAGCGCGCGGGTCAGCGCGCCGCCGTTGGAGGTTGCCGGAGGTACGGGCTGGGGCAATACGGGCGCTGCTTGCGCCACCTGCGCCATCACGGGGTGCGAGATGATGAAGGCGGCGAGCAGCCCGATGACCGCTACCACAAGAGCCTTAACGCGCACGCCAGTCGCTCCCGAGCGAAGGTGCGGCGCCGGGAGCCCGAGCGCCATCGGCGATCTTCTCGATCCGGCCCCGGGTGACGGAGATCAGTACGCGCTGGCCATCGAACTCCACCACGGCGAGTTTACCGAACGTGCCCATCGGCAGCATTTCCAGCACCTTGATCGCGCGGTCGCCCTGCGCGCCCAGAAGGCCCGGCTGATATTTGCGCCACAGCCACAGCGCGCCATAGGCCATGCCGCCGACCAGCGGCAGCATGATGACGAGCTTCATGAAATACCAGAACATCGTCTCAGGACCGCCGCTCGACGCCCGCCATCATGGCTTCGGCGTTCGCCACATCCACCACGCGGATGCCATAGCGGCCATTGACGGTGACAACCTCGCCCCGCGCGATCAGCGCGCCGTTGACCATGATATCGAGCAGGTCGTCTGCCTGCCGATCCAGCTCCACCACGCTGCCCTCGGCGAGATCGAGGATCTCCGAGAGCTTGAGGCTGGTCGAGCCGACTTCCACCGTGAGGCGCACCGGAATGTTCGACAGGAGATGATATTGCGGACTGGCATTCATCTTGCCAATCGCGCTCTCCATCTTCGGTGCTTCGCTCATATCGCTCATAAAATCTTGGTCCTTAGTTTATCTTTTCAATCATGAAGGCCGCGCGACCACTTTGCTCGCCGATAGTCCCGTGGGCGAGCACCCGATTGCCCACCAGAAGGGGGAGGAAGCGTTCGATGGTTACGGGGATGACATCCCCGTTCTTGAGGTTGAGAAGCTCGTTGAGCGTCAGGCTGGGCCGGGCCAGCACCGTCTTCGCGGGCAGTCGTATATTGCCCATCTGCCGGGCAAGGCGCGCCTGCCACAGCGGATCTTTCAGCTGGATCTCATCCGGCGCGTTGGTCGCGAGCAGC
Organism: Sphingobium sp.; assembly: GCA_022652485.1. Lineage (GTDB taxonomy): Bacteria > Pseudomonadota > Alphaproteobacteria > Sphingomonadales > Sphingomonadaceae > Sphingobium. The sequence continues at coordinate 104,315 of JALCRK010000001.1, read as the reverse complement.
GGTTCGAGCTGGCGCAATGCGACGACCGGGAACATCAGCTCGATGGTCCACTCGCCGCCCTTACCGAAATTGAGCGTGAATGTCTGGCTGAGGAGCTGGTCGTTCGCCTCGGCAAAGACCAGAGCCTGCGGATCATGCTCGCGCGAGACCAGCGACATGTCCATCGGCAGCAGGTCCGCCCAGGCGGCGATCAGCGCCTTCATGATGTCGTCGGAGAGCTTGGCGCGCAGCCGATCCTCGCTGCGGGTGAATTCATTGCGATCCGCCCCGGGGCGCACGCCCGAGCCGCCGTAGAAACGCTCGACCACGCTGGAGATCATTCCCGCATCGAGCTTGACCAGGATCGAGCCTTTCAGCGGGTGCAGCTTGTAGGTCGAGAGCGAGCAGAAATTGGGCGCCATCGCCGACCACAGGTCATAATTGACCATTTCGGCGGGTTGCGTCGTGAGATTGGGTTTGGTGCCCGTGAAATTTTCCAGCAGCGCGCGCAGTTGACGCGCCACGCGTTCGCCGATCCGGTCCATGCCGGATAGCGATACGGGCGTCTGCGGTTCAGACGTGCCGAACTTGTAGGGCTGTACGTCGTCCATTCAATAGTGTCCCCTGTCCGCGACCGGAGGACACCTCAGGCTTTGGACGCCCTATTGAATAATGAAATTGGTAAAATAAACGTTATCGACCCCGGAATAACCCGTCTTTTCGCGCAATATTTTGTTAATAAGCGCGGTGAGACGTCCCTGGAGCGCAACCTTGCCCTGCGGCGTGGAGAGCTCAGCGCCGCTTTCCTGCGACAGCTGCATCAGGATGGCGGAGCGGATAGCGAGCTCATGAGTCTTGAGCGCGTCGGTCACTCGCGCATCGTAGAAGGTCGATACTGCCATCGCGACCTGCACCAGCGAATCGGTATCCGCGAGGTTCGACGTGTAGGGCGCGGGCATCTGGTAATAGGTCGGCTGATAATCCGCGACTTTTTTGGGACGCGGCAGGTCTATGCCGCCCTTGGGCAGCTTGAAATCGGTCTCGACATGGGGAACTGTCGCTTCCTTCTTGCCGCCGCCCTCGCCGCCGCCTTCCGCCTCGGCGCCACCGCCAGCTTCGGCCACGGCCTTTTCGGCAACCGCGAGCGGATCTTCGCCCTTTTTGACCAGCAGCGGCCGATTGGGGTCTTCCTTGGGGGCTTCCTCTTCCTCCTCATGGCTGCCGAGCGCGCCTGCGGCATAGAGGCCGCCAGCGACCCCCGCGCCGCTCATCAGCAGCACGATCAGGATGATGACGATCATCCCCTTGCCCTTGCCGCCCTTTGCGGGCGCATCCACTATGTCGTCAGCCATCGGTCCGGTCCTGCTAGTCGCATCTCCTCACGCGTGATCAGGCGTAGCGCGCGCTGTCGCTACGGCCGGAACGCGAGGATAGGGAGGCCTCATCGGCTTGCCCCTCTCTCATAACGGTCGTGGTGAACGGAGCTTTAGGGCTTGGCTGATTGTCGCGCGCGCCGTTGCCCTGCCCGCCGAGCAGAGAGGCATCGGGGCGGCCTTGCTGCGGCGCGCCCTGTCCGCCAGTTTGCGCATTGTTTTGAGCGAACGATTGCTGGCCGGGCTGCTGGCCGGAGTTGCCATTCTGCTGCGATGTGGCGCTGCCACTTCCCTGCGCATCCGGCATTGCGGCGACACGATCGATCCGTAGCTCGCCGATGCGGACGGAGCCCATGCGCGCATCCTGCATCAGCCGGTCGCGATCCTTGTCCAGCGCCGCAAACGCCGCATCATTATCGACGCGCATGACCACGTTGGAGCCGCGCTCGCCCGGCGCGATGTCAACGCGCACACCGCCTAGCCCCTGCGATTCGATGCGGAAGCTGCCATGACCGGGGTTCGCGCCGATGCTGGCGATCTGGCGGGCGATGTCGTCGATCCACTGGCCGCTCACACCCATGTCGACCACCTGGCTACCCAGCGCGGCGGTCAGATCGACTGGCTGCGCGCTGGCGCCGGAGAAGGCGGGTGACGGGGCCGACGACCGGAACTCGGGTGCGGGCGCTCCGCCGCGGGCGGAGGATACCGGTTCGGCGGCGACGCGCGGAGCTTCGGCTCGATCAGTCTTGTCGGTCTTGTCAGCGGTGCTCTCGCCCTTGTCATGCTGGGAGGCTGTTGTTGGTGCGATCCTGTCCCCGTCTCCCGCTGCTTTCACGCCGCCCTGCCCAGCTTGCGACGGCGTCACCCCTGGCGCAGAATTGGATGTCAATTTTTCTGATTTTTCTTTTTCTTTTCCGTTATTTGTAGAAATAGATTCAGATATTTGCTTAAATGCAGTTTCCGCTTGTTCGTCGCGCCTTTCCGGCTGCGGAAGACCTTCCGGTCGAGAGGTGCTTTTCGCTATGGGCCGCGCATCGGCGGGGATGCTCTCCCGCCCGGAGCCTTCACCCTGCGCACCGGCGGCGACCACTGCCTCGTTGGGCTGCTGGCCGGGAACCAGGCTCTGCGGAACAGCGCCGGAAGTCGCCGGCACTGGTGTCCCAGGTGTCTCGCTGTTCGGCGGTGGAGCAGAAGACTCCCCCTTCTCGCCTATCGCCAGGCGCTTGGCGATCTCGTCACCGGATCGGGCGGCGGCAGCGATGGCCTGCCCGCGCAGCTTTCCATCGTGCGCGCGCTTGTGTTTGTCGCCATGCCGAACCGCTTTTGGATCGGGGGGCACAGCGGATTCGGTTTCCGGCAAGACGGGTATATCCGCCCCCTTAGCCTGCTCACCTGCCTGCTTCTCCCCCTGCAACGCGAGTGCCAACAGGGCATCGGGATTGTCCACCGTCGCTGTCGCCGCAGGCTGCGCCCCGGTCTCGGCTGCACCGGGCAGAACGCCCGCTTCCGGTACCTTCGGCGTTGCCGGAATGATGGATTTGGCGAGTGACTGGACCAGCGACGCGAACCCGCTGCCTTCCAGCGCCGCGCCATCGGCATCGGCACCCGCCCCTGTCAGGAACTCCAGCCCGGTGAGCTGCGCTGCGTGCTTGGCGCCATGTTTGCCGGCAAGGGCGTGCGCCTTCCCCGGCGCCTGTTGCGTCGCGTTTGAAAGTGCCATGCTCATTCCTTATTCCCCACTATTGTCCGGTCGGCCGATTGGGCCATCATGCGCATCTTCAGCATCTTGTGCGGCGGCACGGCGGCGATGCGCGCCTCGCGCTGCGCCTCTACCCGCGCGGCGGCCTGCTCGCGCAGACGCTCCGCGATTTCCTTTTCGCGACTGGCGACGACCTGCTGCTCCTGGCGCAGATCAATCGTCTTGCGCGCGTCATAGAGCGCACCTTCGAGCTGCCGCCCTGCACGCTCCAGCCGGTCCGCCATTTCACGATAGGCGGCAAAACTGCCTCCCAAGATATTGGAATCGCTTTTAAACAAATCAGCACGAACACGCTCCAGCCGCCTGGCGTTGTTCTCGATGCTGTTCGCCTCGTCCTGCGCACGCACGGTATCCGCCACGGCCATCGCGTGCTGCACCTCGCGCACGCGGACGAGCCGCTGGCGGCGCGAAACGAGCTTGCCGCTCATGCGCCAAACTCCGCCTGCAACGCGGCGATGCTAGCGTCGATATCGATCTGGCTCTTGGCGCTCTGGCGCAGGAAATCGAGCACCTGGTTACGCCGAGCGACCGCCTCGTCGATCAACGGATCATTGCCGGGGCGATAGGCGCCCATCAGGATGAGATCACGGTTTTCCTCATAGGCGGCCCAGAGTGCGCGATACATGGCGGCGGCGCGCATATGCTCCTCGTCGGTCACATCTGCCATCACGCGCGAGAGCGACTTGCCGATATCAATTGCCGGGAAGATGCTTTGCTCGGAAAGATGACGCGAAAGGACGATATGCCCATCGACGATCGCGCGGGCAGCGTCGACGATCGGGTCGTCGGTGTCGTCGCCATCGGCGAGCACGGTATAAAGCGCGGTAATCGAGCCGCCGGAGCGCGAGTCCACCCCCGCCCGCTCCGCCAGACGCGGGATCAGCGCAAGGGCGGAGGGCGGATAGCCCTTCATCGCGGGCGGTTCGCCAAGGCTGAGGCCGATCTCGCGCTGGGCATGGGCGCAGCGGGTGAGGCTGTCGATCAGCAGCAGCACCTGCTTGCCGCGCGCGCGGAAATATTCGGCGATGGCGGTGGCGCGGGCGGCGGCACGCAGACGCAGCACCGGCGGATGATCCGCAGGCACAGCGACGACGACGCTTTTCCGCATCATCCCGCCAGCGAGCTTGGTCTCAATGAAATCAGTGACTTCGCGGCCACGCTCGCCGATCAGGCCGACGACGACGATATCCGCCTCCGCCCCCGCGATCATCTGGCCCATTAGCACGGACTTGCCGACGCCGGAGCCTGCGATGATGGCGATACGCTGGCCGCGCCCGGCGGTGAGCAGCGCGTTGACCGCACGCACGCCGAGATCGAACCGCTCAGTGACGCGGCCCCGGTCGAGCACATTGCCGCGCACGCCGTTGATCGGCCAATGGCCTTGCGCGAGGATCGGTCCCTTGCGGTCGAGCGGCTGGCCCATCGCATCGATGATGCGGCCGATCAGCCCCTCACCCACCTGCACCTGATTGGCGGCGCTATCCGGCTCCACGCGCACGCCGTTTTCGAGCGGCGCATCAACATCCAGCGGCACGAGCACCGCCTTATTGCCGCGAAAGCCGACGACCTCGGCGCGGGCGGCAGTGCCATCTCCGCAGATGAGCTTCGCGCCGGTGCCAATCGGGCGGTTGAAGCCCGTCACCTCCAGCATCCCGGCATCGTGGCTTACCAGCCGCCCGACATGGCGCGGCGTATCCGGCAGCACGGTATGATCGAGCAGCTTCTCGGCGTGGGCAAGCGCGGCACTGATCATCCGCGCTCCTCCATGTCATCGAGCAGGGCCTTCAGGCGCGAGAGCTGCACATCTGGTCCATGCTCGATCCAGCCATCACCCGCGTCCAGCCGCACGCAGCCGCGCGCGACGGAGGCATCGGGCTGGATGCGCCAGGCGATCTCGCGCCCGGCGAGCAACGGGATATCCTCGGGGTTGAGCGAGAGCGCGCTGCGCTCCTGCTCCTCGGTGATGAAGGCGGCGACGGCCTCGACCCGCTGATGCAGCAGATCGGCATTGACCGGCGCCTCGCCGACGATTTGTGTAACCAGGCGGATCACGGCGGCGGACAGCATCTCGGAGAGCGCGCCATTGGCGGCGGGCACGAGCTGCTCGAGCGCCTGCGCCAGCCGGATGCTCGCCTCAGCGTCCGCAGCGTGGTTCTCGGTGGCGATCCGCATCCCGGCGTCGAACCCTTCGGCGAACGCATCGGCGCGTGCCTGTTCCAGCGGATCCTGACGGCCCATCGCCTGCGGGCTGGTGGCCCGCGCCTGCGATATCTCTTGCCCATCGGCGAAGCGCGCGCGGAACGGCGCGCCGCCGCCGGTCTTGCCCAACATGCCGATGGCGACCGGCTGCGCTTCGGAAAGCTGTGCGGCGGTGAAGATATTAGACAAAGTCGTCGCCTCCCGCGCCCAGCATGATCGTACCCTGCTCGGCCAGACGGCGCGCCTCGGCCACGACCTTCTTCTGCGCCTCGACCACATCGGCGAGCCGCATCGGGCCGCGCTCCTCCATTTCGTCGACGATGGACTGCGCCGCGCGCTGCGACATGCAGCCCAGCATCTTGGCCTTGAGCATCTCGTTCGCGCCCTTCAGCGCCACGACCAGCAGCTCGGTATCGATGCCGCGCAGCAGGGCGCCCATATTCTTGTCGTCCAGCTCGATCAGGTTGTCGAAGATGAACATTTCCTCCTCGATCGTCTGGCTGATGATCTTGTCGCGCTTGGTGAGCGCCTTCATGATGCGTTGCTCCATGTCCTTGCGGACATTGTTCATGATTGCCGCCGCTTCGCTGGTGCCGCCGCGCTGGGAGGGGGCACCCTTCTTCTGCATCGGCGTGCCGGACGACATCATGACCTCCAGATCATCCAGAGCGTCGCTGCTCACCGGGCCGAGGGTGGCGACGCGGTAGATCACGTCCTCCTGGCATTCGAGCGGCAGCATCGAGAGCACGTCAGCCGCAGCGCGCGGTTCCAGATGGGCGAGGATGATCGCCATTACCTGGGGATGCTCGCTCTCGATGATCGCGGCGATCTCGCCCGCTTCCATCCATTTGAGCATGGCGAGCTTGGTGGTGCGCGTGGGCGGCGTAATGCGGGCAAGAATATTGTCCGCGCGCTCCGGCCCCAGTGCCTTGTGCATGGCGCCCCGGATATGGCGGGTCGCGCCATAGCCGATGGTAGTGCGGCGGCGCGCCTTGCTGACGAACTGATCGAGCGCCTGGTTGACCTCCTCGATCTCGACGTCGGCCACGTCGTACATCGCGTAGCCGAGCTGGCGCACCTCGTCCGGCTCCAGGCGGGAGAGGATTTCGGCGGCCTCGTCCTCGCTGAAGAGCATCAGGAGCACGGCGGCGGCCGCGCTGCCATGCAGCGGCTTCAGGTTCTCTTCGTCAATGGCGAGATCGGACTCAGGCATTCTCTTTGGCCTTGCTGCCTTCTCTCAGCAGATCGCGTACCACCAGCGCGGCGCGATCCGGGTCCTGCTTCACGAAATTGCGGATAAGGTCGGCGCGCTGGGCATAGTCCGGCGTCGAGCTGATCATGTCGAGCGTCACCATATGGCTGCCGGGGTTGGCCTGCGCGGCCTTTGCCAGCTCCTGCGACATCTGCATACCGATCTCCTGCCGCTTGGCTTGCCTGGCGGCGGGCGAAATGGTCGGCCCGGCCTTGATCTCGCCGATCTTCTTCAAAAGCGGCTTGCCGATGCCCATCACCACCACGATGACGACGGCAAGCGCAGAGAGATTCCGCACCAGCATCTTAAACCACGGCGCTTCATAGAAGGCGGGGCCGGCATCCTCACCGAGCGCGTCCTTGGCAAAGCCACGCGAGGTGAGTGCCACGGTATCGCCGCGCGCGGCATCGAAGCCGACCGCGTTCTTCACCAGCGTTTCGAGCTGGGCGATTTCCTGCGGCGTGCGCGGCTTGCCGTTGGGCGCATTATCGAGCGCGACGGCAACCGTGATGCGCTTCACCGTGCCGACCGCGTCACGGGTGACGGAGACCTCGCGACCCAGCTCGAAGCTACGATTGTAGCTTTCCTGCGTGCGCAGCGGCGCGAGATTGGGCGTGGTCTGGCCATTCTGCGCGGCAGAAGGCGGCGTCGGCGCGGCATTGGTCGCGGCCTGCGCATTCGCGGCCTGCGTGCCGACGCCCGGCGCGGGCGGCGCGGTGTTGGAAAGCGCGCCGGGAATACCTGCGGTTTCGGGGATGCCGGGGCCGCCGTTGGGATTGCCCGCCTGCCATGTCCCCTGCTCGACGCGAAGCCGCGCCTCGTCCTGAGGATAGGTTTCGCGCGTCGCCTGGCGTTCGTTGAAATTAACGTCCGCGTGGACTTCGGTCGAGAACTTGCCCGCGCCGATGATAGGCGTCAGCAAGGCGACGACCGCCTGGCGATAGCCTTCCTCGATCTTCTGCTGCACGCCGATCTGCCTGTCGGTCTCGCCTTCGACCCCGCCGACGCTGGAGAGGAGATGACCGTTCTGATCGACCACCGAGATGGCTTCGGGGGCAAGATCGGGAACCGAGGAGGCGATGAGATGCACGATCGCCTGCACCTGATTGTCCGTCAGCGACTTGCCGCTGGCAAGACGCAGCATCACGGATGCGGCGGGCCTTGTACGCTCGCGCAGGAAGATGCTGGGCGTCTCGATGGCGAGATGCACGCGCACGGCTTCAACCCCATCGATGGCTTCTATGGTGCGCGCCAGGTCCATTTCACGGGCGGAGCGGAGCTTTTCGCCCTCCACCGCGCGACTGGCGCCCATCGGCAAGCTGTCGATCATGCTGTTGCCATCGGGCGCGCTCTTAGGCAGCCCTTCAGAGGCGAGCATGATCTTGGCCTTGAAATAATCGTCCTCCGCGACAGTGATCGCGCCGGACTCGTTGTCGAACTTGTATTTCATCGAATTCTTGTCGAGCGCGTCGGCAACGGCGGCCTTCTCGCTGTCGGGCAGACCTCGGAACAGGTCGCGCTGCGGCGGTTCGCGCAATGTCGTCCAGGCGAGAGCAGCTGCGCCCACCACGCCGAGCAAGCCCAGCATCGGCAGGCTCTTCGCCACCGCAGGCTGGGTGAAGATGTCGCTGAAGCGGAAGCGCGGCATGTTGAAGCCTCCCGACGGCGCGGCCGGAACAGCGGGAAGCGCGGGAGCGGCGGCAGGCGCGGGCGTGAAAGGATCGTTCATGGCTTAGTCTGTTCCCTCGTTCTTACCCAGCTCACACCGGCATGCTCATGATGTCGCGATAAGCGGAGAGCAGCTTGTTCCGCACCTGAAGCGTCGCCTCAAAACTGACGGACGCCTTCTGCTTTGCCAGCATCACCGCCGCAATGTCGGTCGTCTCGCCGCGTTCGAAAGCGGAGGCCGCCTCGCTCGCGTCTTTCTGGAGGCCGTTGACCTTTTCCAGCGCACCTTTGAGCGCGGAGGTGAAATCAGGCGGGCCGCTGGGACCACCAATGCTGCCACCCTTGACGCCGTCCACCTGCGCACCGCCGGGCGTCGCCGATACGTCGCGCAGAGCGGCGTTCTTCTGCAGGATGGCGCTGCGGATCGCCATGATGCTGTCCGTGGAAATGCCGTTCATGTCTCAGCCCTTCCTTCGTCTCAAGCCAGTGCCATCGTGCGCAGCTCGGCGAGCCGGTAGCGCAGAGTGCGTTCGGAAATGCCGAGCTTGCGCGCGGCGAGCGCCCGGTGCCCATCCGCCTCACGCAGCGCATGGCGCACCGCATCGAGCTTGGAGGCGCGCGCGATATCCTGGAGGCGGGTCGGCCGTCCGCGCTGTGCAGGCGCATAAATAGGTTCCGGCGCGGCCGGCTGCGCCTGATAGGGTTGCGGAGCCGCTGTCGTCCGAGGCGGCACCGTCGGCGCCGGGAGGGACATCAGCGAAAGATCCCCGACGGCAATCCGCTCCCCGTCGCGCAGCACCAGCGCGCGTTGGAGCACATTGCCCAGCTCGCGGGCGTTGCCGGGCCATTCATGCCCCTTGAGCGCGCCGACGCACTCGGCGGTCGGCCAGACGAACTCGCCTCCGTTGTTGTGCTTCTCGTCGAAGCCCAGCAGCATCGAAGCCGCGATCGCGAGAACGTCGCCCCGGCGTTCCGCCAGCGGGATCATAGCGAGAGGCATGACGTTGAGGCGCCAGTACAGATCGCTCCTGAACCGCCCGGCGTCTGCCTCGGCGGCAAGGTCGCGGTTGCACGCGGCGATGACGCGGACGTTCACAGGCACCGGATGGGTCGCGCCGACCGGCAGTATCTCCCCTTCCTGCAATGCGCGCAGCAGCTTGGCTTGAAGGTTGAGCGGCAGCTCCGCGATTTCGTCGAGCAGCAGCGTGCCGCCATCCGCCGCGAGGAACAGGCCGTCTGACGACTGCGCCGCGCCGGTGAAGCTGCCCTTCTTGTGGCCGAACAGCATCGCTTCCATCATCGTTTCGGGTAGCGCCGCGCAGTTGACTGCAATGAAATCCCTGTCCCGGCGGCCCGAGCGCGCATGAATGAAGCGCGCAATGCCTTCCTTGCCGGTTCCGGTGTCACCCTGGATGAGCACGGTCGCGTCGCTGGTCGCGATGCGCGATGCAAGCGCCATCAGGCGTGCGCTGGCGCCATCGCCCACGGCAGGCGTGCCCGAGGGGCGCAGCAGCTCCGCCACCAGTGCACAGGCGAATTCCACGTCGGCCGGGCCGAACTCTACACGGGCGGGCAATCCGTTGGCAGCGCGGATATAGCGCGGCGCACCGGGGCGGTAATCGATCAGCACATCCCGGCAGGTCGCGAACGCGATCTCGCTCGCCAGCATCACGTAGATGCTACCCTTGTCGCGCGGCAGATGTGCCGCAACGGGCGCAATATCCAGATATGCGTGTTCCAGCCAAGCCTGCAAGGCAGGCACGCGGGCGCACAGCGCATCGCTGATGCCAAAAGTCGACATCCTATTTCCAGTCCCTATGTGTCGACAGGCCCGTGCCCCCGCACGTTTCTGTCCCTTCGATAGGGCGATTGTGCGTAATAACGCTTAGGATATGGTTAACGGCTGCCGCCTTTATTGCCGTCCGGCAATTTTTTTCCGCATAATTGCATTTTTTTGCCGGATGCTTTTTTCCGCCCCTTTTTTTGGCGGAAATGCGTGGCTTTTTAGGGAGGTGACGCGGCGGCAAATTGCCGCTTTTTTGCCGCCCGACCGGCAAATTCGGGCCGTTAACGATTTAAGCGCACCCGGCAAATGACGTTTTTCCGCTTCGAGGCCGCAAGCATCGTCACAAGGCAAGCGACCGAAACATTCTTCAGGAAAGAGGAAAAACCATGACTGTTATCGGAACCAACATCGCCGCGATGCGCGCTCAGGCCGCTTCCAACACCGCGACCAACCAGCTCCAGAGCTCGATGGAGCGTCTGTCCTCGGGCAAGCGCATCAACAGCGCGAAAGACGACGCCGCCGGTCTCGCCATCGCCACCAAGATGACCGCCCAGATCCGCGGCCTCTCGGCTGCTTCGCGCAACGCCAACGACGGCATCTCTCTGGCGCAGACGGCGGAAGGCGCGCTCGGCCAGATCAGCAACATCATTCAGCGCGTTCGCGAGCTGGCGGTTCAGTCCGCCAACGGCACCTCCACCAACGCCGACCGCGCTGGCCTGGACAACGAGAGCCGTGCGCTCCTCGACCAGGTAGACGCGATCGCGACCAAGACCAACTTCAACGGCGTGGCGCTGCTGGACGGTTCGGCCGCCAGCATCAGCATCCAGACCGGCACCGGCGCTTCGGACACTGTCTCCGTCAGCCTGTCCGACGCCCGCGTCGCAACACTGAACATCAAGAAGGCGACGACCCAGGGCACCGCCGGCACCAGCGAAATCGACCTCGCCACCGCCGCCAACGCCTCGTCGGCCCTTGCCACGCTCGATACCGCGCTCAGCACCGTTGCCGCGGCTCGTGCCTCGCTCGGCGCCAGCCAGAACCGTCTGCAGGTTACTGTCGAGAACATCAGCTCCACCGTAACCAACCTGAGCGAAGCCCGCTCGCGCATCGAGGATGTGGACTTCTCGTCCGAGACGACCAACCTCGCCAAGGCGCAGATCCTGAGCCAGGCCTCCACCGCGATGATCGCGCAGGCCAACCAGGCTCAGCAGGGCGTCCTCTCGCTGATCCGCTAAGATCGGCCAATGACTTGATGGGTTGAGGTCTTGGTCCGCCTCACCCTGTCATAAGACCCCCGGCACAACTCCAGTCCCCACCGTGCCGGGGGTCTCACCTTCGATCCCGGATCACAAGAACACAACAGCACAAGCACAAAACAGACGCACAATCCCCCCTCCGCCCTTCCCCCAAGGGCGGAGGTTTTGTGTATTAAAAAAATTATTTTCTTTTAAAATCAACATAGTAAATAAGATCCACTAAAAAATTTACCATGAGAATTAAAGAACCTCCGGCACCCGCCGTTTTTCCCTTTCGAGGCCGCGATGGCTCCTTAGCCTGAGCGACCTACCTGTTAGAAAGGGACCAAAATGACTGTTATCGGAACAAATATCGCCGCGATGCGCGCCCAGGGTGCCTCGCAAAGTGCCTCCATGCAATTGCAGGAATCGATGGAGCGTCTGTCTTCGGGCAAGCGCATCAACAGCGCGAAGGACGACGCCGCCGGCCTCGCCATTGCGACCAAGATGACCGCGCAGATCAAGGGACTGACTGCAGCGAGCCGCAACGCCAACGACGGCATCTCGCTCTCGCAGACGGCGGAAGGCGCGCTCGGCCAGATCAGCAACATCATCCAGCGCATCCGCGAGCTGGCGGTCCAGTCCGCCAACGGCACCGTGACCAACGCGGACCGCCTCGGCCTCGACAATGAAAGCCGCGCGCTGCTCGATCAGATCGACACCATCGCCACCACCACCAATTTCAACGGCGTGGCGCTGCTCGACGGTTCGGCCGCTGGCGTAAGCATCCAGACCGGCATCAATGCGAGCGACACCGTCTCGATCACGCTCGCCGACTCCCGCACCAACACGCTGAACATCAAAAAGGCGACCACGCAAGGCACCGCCGGCACCAGCGAAATCGACCTCGCCAGCGCCGCCAATGCCTCCAGCGCCCTCGCCACCCTGAGCACCGCTCTAGCAGCTGTTGCCTCGGCCCGCGCCTCGCTCGGCGCCAGCCAGAACCGTCTTGCGGTTACGGTGGATAACATTGCGTCGACCGTGACCAACCTGACCGAAGCGCGTTCTCGCATCGAGGATGTCGATTTCTCGGCGGAAACGACGACGCTTGCGAGGGCGCAGATCCTCAACCAGGCCTCCACCGCGATGATCGCGCAGGCCAACCAGGCCCAGCAGGGCGTCCTGAAACTGATCCAGTAATACAGTTCGGCTTCAACTAGGACCGGCCCCAAGGTTTTGGTCCGCCTGAAAGCCGGTCTGATGACCCCCGGCACACTCCAGTCCCCTCTCGTGCCGGGGGTCTCACCTTCGATCAAGCGACCACAAGAACAGAACAATCGCGGAAAAACCCAAAAACCTCGCTTCCCCCGAAGCGAGGTTTTTTCCGTATGGCAGGATAGGGTGACGCTTACTCTTCAGGACAAAGCCGGGGTTTGCCTGCCAGTGAAAACAGATCAGCGCAGGCCGCTCAAATCCATCCGCTTGCCATTGGTGACGACAACAGGATCGCCGACCTTCATCACCGCGAACAGCTTTTTGGCGAACGGCAGCGGGAGGCCGATGCAGCCGTGGGTAGCATTGCCCCATTGCACATCGCTGGCGTGAATGAACACGCCATCCTGCGTCAGCCGCAGGCTGTAGGGCATCGGTGCGTTGTCGTAGAGGCTGGAAAAATGATCCTTGTCTTTCTCAAGGATCGGATAGGTTCCCAGCGGCGTCGGCTTGTCGGTCGCGCCATAGAGGATCACCGCGACCCCGATCTCGTAGCCACCGCGAAAGACGGAGAGCGTCTGCGCCTTTAGGTCGACAGTAACGACCATCGGCCCTGCAGGTACCCCCGCGTCATTCCAGACATAATCGCCATGATCGAGCGGGCCAGGAATATCCAGCACACGTTTGACGACAAACGACGGGGCGGTTGCGTCTGCTGCCGCCGGCGTTTTGATTTTGGGGAGAGGCGCGCTCTTGTGCGGCGAAGCCAGCCTTGGCTCAGCGTTCGGCGCCTTGGCCGGAACCGGCTTCGGTGCCTCTGCCGATGATCCTTGAAAGAATCCCCGGCTCGCAACACCCAGCGTCAGCGCCATCGCGCCCGCCATGGTGCCGACGAAAATCTTCTGTGCCTTGGCTTTGGAGATGGTACGCTTGGGCATGGGCTTTCCCGATGAACGTCAGGAAACCCAATCCTTGAGCAGCACGCGCAATTTGTCCAGTGCCGCCTTCTTGATCTGACAGACGCGCGCCGCGCCGATATCCAGCGTGGCGCCGATTTCCTCGAGGTTCATCTCCTCGACGAAGTAGAGCTGAAGCACCATCGCCTCGCGCTCCGGCAGGCGGCCAATGCAGGCACCGAGCGCCTTCTTGAGCGACTCCCGCTCCATCACATCGTCGACGCGATCCTCGACATCGGCGAACCACATGGACTGGTCCGAATAGACCTCGTCCATGCTGTGTTCCTGCACGAACTCGGCCGCATCGGCGAGCTCCCGATAATCGGCGGGCTCCAGGCCCATTTCGGCGGACATCTCCGCTTCGAGCGGCGTCCGGCCGAGCTTCTGCTCCAGCCGCGCGCGCACGGCGGCAAGCTCCTTGCGCTTCGCCATGCCGGAGCGGCACAGCGTCGCGTGGCGGCGCAGATGATCGATCATCGCCCCGCGAATGCGCATCTGCGCATAGGTCGCAAAGCCAAAGCCGCGATCTTCATAGCCGTTCGCGGCCTCGACCAGCGCAACCATGCCGATCTGCAACAGATCCTCGATTTCGATGGCGTTGGAGACGCGGCCATGCACGTGCCAGGCAATCTTGCGGACAAGCGGCATATACTGACGCGCCAGGCGCTCGGGGCTTTGCACCCCGGCCTTGCGACCATAGGTCAGTGCCTCGCCTTCCACTCCGATCCTGCTTGCATACATAAGTGGCTATTGCCCCCGTGTTCCCGAAACCCTTGTACGCGCAAATAGTTATGCAATTCTTTCACGCAGTATGCCCGGCGCTCCGGGCACCGGATCGTGGCGCGGCTGCGCCCTGTCGTTGCCGCCGACGACCGCGAACACCTCGACCGGCTTGCCGTCCGGAATTTCGAGGAACGACAATACCGGCGTTTCTGGCAGATGCGGCTTGAACAGGCGCGACAGCGCGGCGCGCGCCACCGGCGAGGTGACGATGGCGAAATTGCGCGCCTCGGCCATCAGCGGACGGGCCGCATGTGTCACCGCGTCCGTGATTCGGGAGGCAAGCGCCGGTTCGATCGGATGCCTGGCATCGCCCGCGATCCGCATGGCTTGCGCCAGCAGACCTTCAAGCTCGCCATCGAGTGTGATGACCGGCAACGGCATCTTCACCGGCACGAGCGTCTGGATGATGAGCGAACCGATGCGCTGGCGCACCGCCTCGAAGAGCTGCTCATGGCTCATCTCCGGCCTCCAGGCGGCAACCATCGCCTCGCAAATGCGACGAAAATCCTTCAATGGAATGCCCTCGGCGAGCAGCGCACGGCACAGCGCGGCAACCTGCGCAAGCGAGAGAAGCGCGGGCGTCAGACCATCGACCAGCTGCGGCGCGTTTTCCTTCAGCGCGTCGAGCAGCTTCTTTGCCTCGTCCATGCCGAACATCTCGGCGGCGTTCATGGTGATGAGCTGGTTCAAATGCGTCGCGACGACGGTCGAGGGATCGACCACGGTATAGCCCGCGATCACCGCCTCGCTGCGCTTATCCTGGGTGATCCACACCGCGTCGAGCCCGAAGGTCGGGTCTTTCGCCGGGCGGCCGGGGACGGTCGATTCGAGGGCGCCACTATCGAGCGCGAGCAGATCCTCCGGGAAGATCTCGTCCTCGCCGACGATCACGCCGCCGATGGTGATGCGATAGCTGTTGGGTTCCAGCGCAAGATTGTCCTTCACGCGCACCATCGGCACGACGAAGCCCAGTTCCTTGGAGAGCTGCTTGCGGATGCCTGTGATGCGGCCCATCAGTGGCGCGCCCTTGCGATCGTCGACTAGGCCGATGAGGCCATAGCCGATTTCGAGGCCGAGCACTGCGCCTTCGGACACATCGTCCCACTCAATATTTGCGGGGTTTTCCGGTTCCGGGGCGGGCGGAGGTGCGGCGGCGGCCTGTTCGGCGGATTGCCGCAAGCGCCAGGCAAGGAAGCCCGCGCCAGCGGCGGCGGGCAGGATGATCATGTGCGGCATACCGGGCAGCACGCCCAGCAGGCCGAGGATCGCGGCGACCGGCGTCCAGGCTTTCGCGCTGCCGAATTGCGAGGCGATCTGGCCGGAAAGATCATGCTCGCTGTTGACGCGGGTGACGATGCTCGCCGCCGCGATCGAAAGCAACAGCGCCGGAATCTGGGCGACCAGCGCATCGCCGATGGCGAGGACGATATAGGTCTGCGCCGCTTCGGAGATGGAAAGCCCGTGGCTCGCCATGCCGAGGATGATGCCACCGACGATGTTAATGACAAGAATGAGCACGCCCGCGATGGCATCGCCCTTCACGAACTTCGACGCACCGTCCATCGAGCCGTAAAAGTCCGCCTCGGTGGCGACTTCGGAACGGCGGGCTTTCGCTTCCTCGGGCGTGAGGAGGCCCGCGTTCAGGTCCGCGTCGATCGCCATCTGCTTGCCGGGCAAGGCATCCAGGGTGAAGCGCGCCGACACCTCGGACACGCGGCCCGCGCCCTTGGTGATGACGACGAGGTTGATGATCATCAAAATCGCGAACACGAACAGGCCGACGACATAGTCGCCGCCGATCAGGAAATGGCCGAATGCCTCAATCACATGCCCCGCCGCGTCAGCGCCGGTATGGCCATCCACCAGCACGACGCGGGTGGAGGCGACGTTCAACGCAAGGCGCATCAATGTCGCGAACAGCAGCACGGTCGGGAAGCTCGAAAAATCGAGCGGCTTGGCGGCGTTCAGCGCAACCATCAGCACCGCGAGCGAAATCACGATGTTGCCGATGAAGCCCATGTCGAGCACGAACGACGGCACCGGCACGATCATGAACATGACGAGCAGCAATGTGGCGATGGGAAGCACCGCGCCCTTGGCGGTTTGCACCCAGACTTTGCCGTTCACTTCACTGCGGGTCATACAGGATTTTGCCTTTTATTTTCAGCGACCAAGAGTTGCGAGCATCAGATAGGCGAGCCGCGCGGTGGCGGGCTGGGGCCGGATCAGATCCTCGGAAGAAATCGAGTTTTGCAAGCGCTGCGTCTGTTCGCGCGCATAATCCGAGGGCTCGCTCTGAAGCGCGGCCGATGCATCGGAGAAATTATCGTCGTCGGCGCGGCCCGCCCATGTGGACGCGCCCGCCGCCATCGCGCCCGCCGTGCCCTGTTGCAGGCGGTTGGCGAAGCTGTTGCGAATTTCGGAGAGGCTGCGCGGATTGCCCGCCCTGTCGTAAAAGATCGCCCGGTTGGCCCGCGCGGCTGCCGGAAACAGCGAAGCGCCGGACGCGCCCGGATATTGATCGTGCACGGAGAGGAACTTGGTCGCGCCGCCGACACCGAGGAAGTGCGCGAGATAGAGATCAACCGGCTGCGCCTCTCGGCCAAGGCTCGATTCCAGCCGTGCCTTGTTATCCGCCGCATGTTCCGCCGCCATCACGGAGGCGGTTTCGGGATGATTGCGCAGGTCGAGGATCTGCTGCCGCAGTGTCGAGTCGGACACGTAATATTGGCCGCTGGAGGTTTGGCCGATCGCGTCCGCCGCCCAGCCGAGGCCATATTGGCGGCCATGCTGGTTGATGACGCCGAGCCAGCTCTGATCGACAAACTGATAGAGCCCGGTGGCGGAGGATGTGGCGGCCTTCGCATTGGGATTGAGGCTACTCTCGATCTTCGCCTGCCCCAGCAGATACGCGAAATCGACGCCCGTCCGCTGACTGGCGAGCGCGATGGCATTCGTCACGCGATTGCGTGTCGAACCCGCTCCATCCATGCCAATGCTGGCAAAATTTGCCATTGATAACAGTCCCCATGCCAACGGAGGTCCAGACCGCTGGCGGGGCCATTAAGCAGCACAGGTGCCAAAGAAATGGTTAACGCGCGTTGAGAATATTGCTCCGGGCAGTTCCGCAGCAGGGAAATCAGCGCCCGTAGGTAAGCGGCGTGCCTTCCGCGCCGGTGTGCGCAAGGAGCGCGATGCGCTGGCGCACATCATCGGTAGCGAGATTGACGCGGACCCGCGCCGATTCGATCATCGGCCTGAGCGCCTCGATTTTCTGTTTGAGCACCGGGTCCATCCGCCATGCGCCCTGCGCGCGAACATCGTCAGTGGCGGCCTTCACGATGGCGGCGGCGGCGTTGATCTCGCTGGCCTCACCGCTGTCGAGCGCGCGGCGCAGCTGGCCGAACGCTTCCGCCAGCCTGTCCAGAGAGGCGATGCCGTTCGCCATTATTCGCCCAGATCGAGGGTGATCATCCGCTCGGCGATCTTGTCGGCATCGACCGGATATTTGCCCGCGGCAATGGCTTCCTTGATCGCCAGCACCTTGTCGAAATCAACAGGAGCGCCGTCGCCGGCCATCGCGCGAATGGGCGTCGCGTTGCTGGACGCAACAGAGGCCACGGCGTTGCCATGACCGATCTTCTCGGCGGCCTTGCTCTTCCCGTTCTCGCGCACGGAGCCGAGAGCGATAGGCGTTCCATAGGATGGGCCAACAGACTTGATCACTGTTCTGTCCTTTCTGACTTACCATCCTAAATACGACAAGTTTCAGAAATCTTTAAACCGTCGAAGCAATTTTTTAATGCGACGCTCTGAGTACGAAAGCGATGTCGGCCCTCTCCCCCTCCCAGCCCCCATAGGATAGCATATTGGGAGGTTGGGACGGGGAGAGGCTGGAGCCGTCCATCCGAAATTCAGCGACGCGATCAATTTCAGATCACCCACATCCTCAAAAGCGATCGGGCGCACGCACGACGCCAGTTTCCTGCACCCGCGCCAGGACGGGATCGGACTTCTTGTCCTCGCGCACGCGGATCATGTCGCCGGGCGCACCATCCTCGTCAGCGATCATCATGCGGGTGACCATGAAGGCGCTGCCCCCCGCAATGAGCTGAACCGGGTCGCCCTTCTTGACGACCGTCTGCTTTTGTACGGGCGCGGGGCGCCCATAAGCCGTCGGCTGCACACTCGCCATCGGCTGTTGCTGCCCGCGGGGATGGAGCGGCACACGAATGCGCCAGCCCAAAGGCTTGCACTCCACCATCGCCGCACCGAACATCATGCCGGACATCTGCGGCACCTGCGGGCAGGCGGCGAGCTTCAGCCGCCGGTCGACCGGAGCGACCGCCCCGCCCGGCTCACCGATATTCGCGCCGACGCTCATCGCGACGATGCTGTCCAGCCGGTCGAGATTTTCGAACTGCTGGGCATGGGCCGAGGCGCTGATGCCCATCGCGATGAGGAACAGGCTGGTCTTGGCGGTAAAAGGTGCCACTGGTGTCTCCTGACAGAAATCTATCAGGGCAATTTAAGCAATTATCGTGCCAGTTATCGGGACAGCTTATCGCGCCTTGATGAGGAACTGCTGCCCCGCCTTGCTCTCGCTCTGCTGATCGAGGCCGCGGATGACGATGCGTTCCCGCGCGATGCCGTGCGAGGACAGGCCGCGCGCCACCGCGCCGAGACGCGCCGCCGCGAGATCCCAAGTGTCGAAACGGTTGGTCGCAGCGTCGAGGCCGACCGAGCGGATTTCAACCGGCGCACTGCCGCCCTTGTGATGGAGTGCCACCGCCTCGATCGCCTGCTCGCCTGAGGAGGTGAGCAGCGCCTCTCCCGGCTGGAACAGGCTGCGTGCGAGGAGCTTATCCGCCTGGGCTACCGGCGCGCCAAATTCCTGCGCCACGCCGTTCACCACTTCATGCTGGCGGCCATTGCTGGCTTGCAGCAGCACGAAAAAGCCGAGCAATAGCAAAGCGAGATCGGCAAAGCTCAGCGCCCAGCGGTTGCGCCGGGCCTGCGCTATCGCCCGCGCCTTCATGCCACCTCGCGGATCGAGGCGCGGCGCACCGGAGCCGTCTCGCGACGGGCGACGCGCAGCATACGCTGGCACAGCTCCGTCTGCCAGGCGAGCTCGCGCTCCGTGAGGTCTGCAAGGCGGGTCGCGATCGGCGCGGCAACCAGGTTTGCCAGCACCACGCCATAGAGCGTCGTGAGCAGCGCCAATGCCATAGACGGGCCGATCTTCGCGGGATCGTCCATGCCAGCAAACATGCCGACGAGGCCGATGATCGTACCCGCCATGCCTAGCGCAGGCGCGACATCGGCGATGGAGAGCCAGAATTTCTGCGCGGTTTCATGGCGCGCGCGGCGGTCTGCCAGAGCCTGCTCCGCCCACATCTCGAACCGGTCGACGGTTTCGGTGTCGGCAAGTTTACGAATGGCAAGCGCGAGGAAGGGGTTGGCGGCGCGCACGCGATCCGTGCACTGGAGGCCGCGCAGCTGCGCCACATGGTCCACCCGCGTCATCGTCGCCCGGGCGAGCAGCATGTCCCGCTCCGGGTCCGCACGCCACAAGGCAGGCAGCGCCATGACGCCACGCGCCAGGGCTTTGGGGCCGTTTTGCAAAAGCGCGAGGAGGACGCAGCCGGCAAGCATGCATCCCAGAGTGAGCGGATTGAAGAGATGGGTGAGCAGTTGCATCTTGTTACCTCTGGTCCGCATCAATACCGGGCACTGTTTACCAAAGCGCGTAGGGCTATGCTTAACGAACGGCAAAAATTTGCCGCCCTCCGGCAAAACGGTGCCGCGCTTGCCGGAGTGTCCTCTCCCGCAAACCCGGCCCAGCCCAAAACCAGTGCAATTCCGCCACTTGGGTAAAATTGGCACGGCCTTTGCTTATATCATGTCGGATGAACCTGCCCGGCGATCCATAAGGCAAGAACGGCGGGTTCAGGGCAAAGTTTAGAGGACTGAACGGAAAAACGATGGGACTGGATGACGCACTGTTCGGACTGCACGGAAAGGCGCTGGAGCTTCGCTCGCAGCGTCTGAACCTACTCGCCTCCAACATCGCCAATGCCTCCACCCCCGGCTACAAGGCGCGGGACATCGATTTCGAGGCGGCGCTGAAAGACGCCACCGACAAGGGCGACAGCGCGACCCAGGCCGCCAACGCCGCAATGGGATACCGCATTCCGCTGCAACCCGCGCTCGACGGCAACACGGTCGAACTTTCGACCGAACAGACCCTCTTCGCGGAGAACGCGGTCAAATATCAGACCACCCTCTCCTTCCTGGAGAGCCGCATCAATACCATCACCCGCGCATTGAAGGGAGAATGAGCATGGCAAACGCGCCCATGAACATCTTCGATATCGCTGGCCGCGCCATGTCGGCGCAGCTCGTGCGGTTGAACGCCACCGCCTCCAACATGGCGAATGCGGGCACCGTTACGGGAAGCGAAAAACAGGCCTATCGCGCGATCCGCCCGATCTTTCAATCGGTCACGGAGCAGCCAGGCATTTCGACCGTCAAGGTGCAGAGCGTCGTCACCACCGATGCCAAGCCGGTGAAGCGCTATGACCCCAATCACCCGCTCGCGGACAAGGACGGCAATGTCTTCGAGGCCGCAGTCGACAGCAGCACAGAGCTCGTCGACATGCTGGAAGCCTCGCGGATGTACCAGAACAATGTGCAGGTCTTGCAGACCGCAAAATCCCTCATGCTCGACACAGTTAGGATGGGCAAATGACCGTAACCGCCACCACCAATAACGGCACCGTGACCTATACCGGCACGGCGGACACCCTCGGCCAGAAATCGGCCGGCGTCACGCAGAAGAGCATGGCGCAGACCGATTTTCTGACGCTGCTCACCGCGCAGCTCAAATCTCAGGATCCGTTCAACCCGATGGATAACGCCGATCTCGTCGCACAGATGGCGACGATCAGCAACACCAGCGGCATCGCGGAGATGAACAAGTCGCTGGCGACCATATCCGCCGCCGTATCCGGCAGCCGCATCAACGATGCCGCTAGCTGGATCGGTCGCTCTATGCTGGTGAAGAGCAACATCACCGCCCCTGACGCCCAGGGCAATTATGCGGGCCAGCTGACGCTGGACAAGGATGCATCTGCGCTCAGCGTCGATCTGGTCGACAGCAGCGGCAACACGGTGAAAACCATTGATCTCGGCGCGCATACGGCAGGTGACGTTTCCTTCTACTGGAACGGCCGCGACGACGCGGGCAACTATGTCGCGGGCCAGCCGCTCCGGGTGAAGGTCAATGGCGCAACGCCGACCGAAATCGATACCTGGGCCAGCATCGCGGCGGTGCAATCTCCCGCAGACGGCAGCCAGGCCAAGCTCATCACTCCGCTCGGCAGCTTCTCGCCCAGCGAAGCCATCAAACTCACCTGATTTATCTCACACGTTTCAAACCAAGGAGCCTAGTCCATGTCCTTTTACACCTCGCTCACCGGCCTCAAGGCGGCACAGTCCGACCTCGCCACCGTTTCGAACAACGTCGCCAACGTCAATTCGACCGCGTTCAAGAAAAGCCGCACCAATTTCGGCGACATCTTCGCCGCCGCTCCGATGCAGACGACGACACAGGTCGCCGGACAGGGCACGCGCATCACCGGGATCCAGCAGCAGTTCACGCAGGGCACCGTCGAGACGACCGACAAGACGCTCGACCTCGCGATCACCGGTGAAGCCTTCTTCACCGTGAAGACTCCTCCGCCGACCTTGCAGGTCAGCTATACCCGCAACGGCGCCTTCTCTCTCGACGATAACCGCTACGTGGTGGATACCGTGGGCGGACGGTTGCAGGTGTTTCCCTACAACAGCACGACCAGCAGCATTGATATGACGACGCAGTCCGATCTCCAGATCCCGCTGACCAAGCCGGGCTCCCCAACGATCCAGCTCTCGTCGGTGGGCGTGACAGTGGATGGCACCGTGACCGCGACCTTCGCGGACTCAACCACCCAGATCCTCGGCCAGATCGCGATGGCGGCCTTCCCCTCTAACGAAGGCCTGCGCCAGAAGGGCGATGCGCACTGGGAAGCGACACTGCAATCGGGCGCTCCCGTCTATGGCGCGGCCAACGCGGGTCTGTATGGCGCGATCCGCTCGGGCGCGCTAGAACGCTCCAACGTCGACCTGACGGAAGAGCTGGTGGCGCTGATCTCCGCCCAGCGCAACTTCCAGGCGAATGCCAAGGCGATCGAAACCGCGTCTACCATCTCGAACGCGATCGTGAACCTGCGCAGCTAATAGACTGAAAACCGAGAGGTCTGACTCATGGACAGGTTGGTCGATACCGCTCTTACGGCGATGCGCGCGGCGCTCTCCCGCCAGAGCACCATCGCGAACAATCTCGCCAACGCCAACACGGTCGGCTTTCGTGCCGAAATCGCGAACGCCAATACTGTGTGGATCGAGGGGCAGACCTTCAAGACGCGCGCGCAGGCGGGCGAGCAGGTGCTGGGCGCGGACATGAAGGAAGGCTCCATCACCGCGACCGGCAACCCGCTCGATGTCGCGGTGAATGGAGAGGCCATGATCGCGGTGCAGGCGTCGGACGGCTCCGAAGCCTATACACGGCGCGGTGACCTCAAATTGTCGGACTCGGGATTGCTGACCACGGGAGATGGACTCCCCGTGATCGGCAATTCGGGGCCGATCACCCTTCCCCCCTATGATGCAATCACGATTGCCAAGGACGGCAGCATCTCGATCATTCCCGCGGGCGGCGACCCCAAATCGCCCCAGCAGATCGACCGACTGAAGCTCGCCAATCCCAGGGGATCGCAGATCGCCAAGGGGCTGGACGGCCTGTTCCGCGAGGTGAACGGCGGCGTGCTGCCGGATGATCCGCTGGCGCGGGTGACGGGCGGGTCGCTTGAAGGATCGAACGTCAACGCCACGGAGATGCTGGTGCAGATGATCGAGGCCAGCCGCGCCTGGGAAACCCAGGTCAAGATGATCGATACCGCCAAACAAATCGATGACGGCGGCGCCAGCCTGATGAAATTGCCGGGTGCCTAAACTGATAGCCGCCGCGTAACCCGATTAACCGAAGGACGAAATTTCCATGACCAACGCCGCTCTTCACGTCGCCCGCACCGGGCTTGATGCGCAGAACACCAAGATGCAGGTGATCGCGAACAACCTCGCGAACGTGAACACCACGGGTTTCAAGAAAGACCGCGCGAACTTCGAAGCGCTGGCCTATCAGCAGTTGATCGCCGCAGGCGCTGCGTCGGACAGCCAGAACAAATTCGCGACCGGCCTTTCGCTCGGCACCGGCGTGGCGCTCGCGGGCACCAGCCGCATCGATACGCAGGGCACGCTGCAGGAAACAGGCGGCGCGCTCGATATGGCGATCGAGGGCGGCGGCTATTTCCAGCTTCAACGCGCGGACGGCACGATCGGCTATACCCGCGACGGCAATTTCAGCCGCACGGCGGAAGGCACGCTGGTCAATTCGGACGGCCTGCCGCTGATCCCGCAGATTCAGGTGCCCGATGGCGTCACCTCGATCACCATCGGCAATGACGGCACCGTCTCGGCCACAATCGCGGGGCAAACCAACCCGACCGATCTCGGCCAGATCGAGCTGGCGAGCTTCGCCAATGCCTCGGGCCTGCAATCGGTTGGCGGCAACGTGCTGATCGAAACGGCGGCCAGCGGCGCACCTCAGGTGGGCGCTGCGGGCCTCGACGGGCGCGGCACGATCAAGCAGGGCGCGCTCGAAGGCTCGAACGTCAACATCGTCGAGGAGCTGGTCGACATGATCGAGACCCAGCGCGCCTATGAGGTGAACAGCAAGATGATCAAGTCGACCGACGAGATGCTGCAATATGTGAACCAGCAGCTGTGAGGACGATGAAGATCATGCGTCATTCCGCTTTCCTGCTGTTCGGTTCCGCGCTTCTGCTCGCTTCGCCCGCTTTCGCGGGGAAGAAGAAGGAGCATCTCGATTATGCGCCGACCTATTCCGAACCCGCACCCCAGTCTATGCCCGCCAACGGCAGCATCTTTCAGGCGGCGAACGGCTATGCGCCGCTCACCAGTGGCGCGCGCGCGGCGATGGTGGGCGACATCATCACCATCCAGCTGGTCGAGAGCACGCAGGCCTCAAAGAGCAACGCCGCCAATATGGGCCGCGACGGCAGCATCGGCCTGACGCCGCCGAGCACCGGGCCGCTTTCCGGCATCATCAAGTCAACCGACATCGCCTCGAGCGGCACGCAGACCTTCAAGGGCACCGGCGCCGCCAGCCAGTCGAACAGTCTGAATGGCGAGATCACGGTTACCGTGGCGAAGCTCTTTCCCAACGGCACCATGCTAGTGCGCGGGCAGAAGGCGCTGACGCTCAATCGCGGCGACGAGTTCATCCAGATCGCGGGCATCATCCGCCCGGCCGACATTTCGAACGACAACAAGGTGCTCTCCACCCGCGTCGCGGATGCGCGGATCACCTATTCGGGCAAGGGCGAGATCGCCCGCGCCAGCCGCCAGGGCTGGCTGCAACGCTTCTTCAGCATGTTGAGCCCCTTCTGATGGACAAGAGCATCATGACCTTCCTTCGCACCGCCCTCATCTCCCTCCTTGCCGCGCTGGCTTGCGTGACGCCCGCTCATGCCGAGCGGATCAAGGATCTGGGCACCTTTCAGGGCGTGCGCCCGAACCAGCTCACGGGCTATGGCATCGTCGTTGGCCTCGCGGGAACAGGCGACGATAGCCTCGAATATGCGGCGCAGGGCATGAAGGGCGTGATCTCGCGCTTTGGCCTCACACTGCCGCCGGGCGTCAACCCGTCCCTCAAAAACGCGGCGGCGGTGATGGTGACGGCAGAGCTACCCGCTTTCGCCAAGCCGGGCCAGCGGCTCGATGTGACCGTCTCGGCGCTCGGCAAGTCCAAGTCGCTGCGCGGTGGCACGCTCGTTATGATGCCGCTGCGCGGTGCAGACGGACAGATTTACGCGATGGCGCAGGGCAACCTCGAAGTGGGCGGCCTTGGCGTCTCCGGGTCTGACGGCAGCCAGGTGTCGGTCAACATCCCGTCAGCCGGCCGCATTCCTGGCGGCGCGACTGTCGAGCAGGCGGTGGCGACCGGGTTCGATACTGCCCCGAAGCTGGAATTCAATCTCGCCGAAGCGGATCTCACCACGGCGCTGCGCGTGGCGGATGCGGTCAACCTCGCCTTTGGCGACAAACGCGCCCGCGCGATGGACGCCGTCACCATCCAGATCGATGCCGATCCCGGCGCGGAAGGCCGCATCATGATGATGGGCCTCATTGAGAATATCGTGGTGAAGCCCGCCGACGCGCCTGCCAAGGTGATCGTCAACGCGCGCACCGGCACGGTCGTCATCAACGGCGCGGTGCGGATCGCGCCCGCCGCCATCGCGCATGGCAAGCTGACGGTCAGCGTGCAGGAAGCGCCCAAGATCGTGCAGCCCGCGCCGTTCTCGAAGGGAGAGACCGCTGTCGAGCCCTCAAGCTCGATCAAGGTCGAGGAAGAGAAGCGGCCGGTAATAGATTTTAAAGGTGGAGCCAATCTTGCCGATATAGTGAAAGGGTTGAACGCCATTGGCGCTTCGCCCGCGGACATGGTGGCGATCCTCGAAGCCCTCAAGCAGGCGGGCGCGATGAAGGCCGAACTGGTGGTGATCTGATGGATATCGGCACGACGACAGGAATAGCTCTCAATGCGGGCAAGGCGGCTCCGGCAAAGGCGCCGCGCGACCCCGGGCTGGAGAAGGCCGCCAAGGCGTTCGAGGCAGTCTTCCTGCGCCAGATGATCGGCGCGATGCGTGCATCCAGCATGGGCGAAGGCATTTTCGACAGCAGCGCGACCGAGCAGTTCCGTGACATGGCAGACGCCAAGACGGCTGAGAACATGGCGCAGACCGGCAAGTTCGGCGTCGCCGAGCTGTTGATCCAGCAGTTCGGCGCACGGGCGACTGCGGCGCAGTCGCTCACGGCCAAGCCCGAAATCGCCAACGGCAGCGCGCAGGCGCCGCTCGCCATTACCCGGAGTGAAGCGCCATGAGTTCGTCCGATCTTTTCGCCATCGGCTCCTCGGGCCTGCGCAGTATGCGCGCTCAGATGGGCGCGATCTCCGACAATATCGCGAACGCCAACACAGTGGGCTACAACCGGCGCACGGTGCTGTTGCAGGAAAGCTCGGTCGCCGCGTCGAGCGAGCCGCTCTACGTACCGCGCGCCAGCTTCGGCGGATCGGAAATTGTCAGTGTCTCGCGCTCGAACGACATGTATCTCGATGCCTCCGCCCGCCAGACCGGCATGGCGCTCGGCAACTCCAACGCCCGCGTGCGCTGGCTGACGGAAATTGAAACCGCGCTGGGCGATGACAGCCTTGGTGTCGGCGGCACACTCAACACCATGTATGGCGCGATCGACAAGCTCGCCGCCAGCCCGAGCGACACCTCGCTGCGCACCAACATGCTTTATTCGATCGAGCAGGTGGTAAACGCGTTTCACAAAAGCTCTGATGGGCTCGACACGGTGCTTCAGGGCACCTATCAGACCGCGCAAAGCGACACCACGATCGTCAACGACAGCCTCACCGCGCTCACACGCATCAACGAGGATCTGCTGCGCTCGCAAAAGGGCACGTCCAACTACGCGCAGCTGATGGACAATCGCGACGCGGAGCTGACCAAGATCACCCAGCGCCTGAACGTCGACATCAGCTTCGGGCCGAACGACGACGCGATCCTGAGCTACAACGGCACCACGGTGCTTCAGGGCAACACGGCGAGCAGCTTTGGCGTGACGCAGAACGCCAACGGCACCCTCGCCTTCAACATCAACGGCACCGCGACGGCCGACCCGACCAACGGCGCGCTCGGCGGCGAGTTCACCAGCGCCACGACGGCTCGCACGCGGCTCAACAGCCTCGATGCGCTCGCAGTGCAGTTCGCCACCGACATGAACACATGGCATACCCAGGGGCTGACCGATGCCAATGTGGCAGGCGGCGCGCTGGTTTCCGTGGGCACCACCGCGGCGAGCCTGGCGATGGTCATCAGCAACATCACCCAGATCGCGGCGAAATCCGCTTCCGGCACGCTCAACGGCAATCTGCTCGCTATCACGACAACACGCGGCAACAGCGGCGTCGAGGCGGGATGGACGGCACTGGTCGCCAATCATGGATCGATGCTGAATACCGCCCAGACCGAACAGACCGCCGCCGAGCTGCGCGACCAGAACGCCCGTTCCGCGCGCGAGCAGGTTTCGGGCGTCGATCTGGACCGGGAAGCCGCCGATCTGCTGCGCGTGCAACAGGCCTATCAGGCCAGCGCGAAAATCATCCAGGCCGCCAAGGAAGTTGCGGATACCATCTTGCGTCTCAATTGATGCCAGGGAGATAAATCATGGTCGCTATCACCACTCAGGCAATGGCCGATGAAATCCGCAGGCAGCAACTGCTGGCGCAAAGCATATCCACCGATCAGGCGGCGGTATCGAGCGGAAAGCGGATTACCCTCTCCTCGCAGGATCCCCAGGCGTGGGTCCAGATTTCCGACATCGGGCGTGCGCAAGCGCAAAACGCGTCCTGGTCGGACAATATTTCCTACGCAGAGGGGCGCTCCCAGAAAGCCGAGGGCAATCTCGGCGAGCTCAACACCTTGTTCAGCCGCGCACGCGCGCTGATGGTCAGCGCCTCGACATCAACGATGGACGCGGCGGGCAAGGCCGCCGTGTTGGCGGAACTCTCGGGCATCCGCGCGAGCGTTTCCGACCTACTCAATGAGAAGGACTATCAGGGCGTTCCGGTGTTCGACGACACCAACCCGACGATGGTCCCGGTCTCGCGCGGTCTGACGCTGGAGGCGGTCGGCACCCGGCAGAGCATCGAATCGGGCATTACCGTGAACAGCACACCCCGTACGCTCGACGACATCTTGCTGGAAGCCTATAATGCGGTGAGCAGCGGCACTCAGGTTGCGCTGGATGCATCGCTGACCTCTACGGAGGCAGGCCTCGACCATGTGATCCTGCAACAGTCGATTCAGGGCATACGCTCCGACCGGCTCGACACCGCCAAAAGCCAGAACACCAGCATTCGGCTCGATCTCAAGGAACGCCGCTCCGGGCTGGAGGATACCGACCTCACGGAAACGATCGCCCGCATTCAGGCCAAGCTGCTTTCGCTGGAAGCGGCGCAGGCAGCATTCGCTCGGATCAACCGCCAGTCGCTATTCGACCTGATCAGCTGATTCATTCAAATGCGATCAGCTTGGGGGGCGCGCGCAGCTTTGCTGTCCGCGCCTTTCTTATGGCGAGTGGTAAACCGCAAAATAACCATCCCACTAAACCATATCTGAAACGCGCCGTTCTATGCTGTGTCAGGCATCGAAAGGTGCCGGCACGCACAATAGTCTGTTGCACGGGGTAAAGCATGTTCGCCATCATCGGCATTGTCGTTCTTCTCGGTATGGTCTTCGGTGGCTTCATCTTCACCGGCGGCGACATCGGCCCCGTGCTGCACGCGCTGCCTCACGAAATGCTCATAATTGGTGGCGCCGCTGTCGGCGCGCTGATCATCGGCAACAGCGGCGCGGACCTAAAGGCGCTGGGCGGCGGCCTGGGCAAGGTTTTCAAGGGACCGAAATACAAGAAGCAGGATTTCCTCGATTGCATCTTCCTCGTCGCGCGGCTGATGAAGATGCTGCGCGTGGAGGGGCCGGTCGCGCTGGAGCCGCATATCGAGGATCCGCACTCCTCCTCCGTGTTCAACGAATATCCCAAGCTGGCAAAGGACCATGGCCTCACGAACCTGATCTGCGACACGTTACGTCTCGTCGTCGTGTCGTCCGGCACGCTCGACCCCCATGCGGTCGAGGAGGTGATGGATAACGGCCTGAAGACGCACCACCACGAGGCGATCCGCCCGGCGGACAACCTTCAAGGCCTTGCCGACGCGCTTCCGGCGCTGGGCATCGTCGCGGCGGTGTTGGGCGTTGTGAAGACGATGGGCTCGATCGACCAGCCGCCCGCGATCCTCGGCGCGATGATCGGCTCGGCGCTCGTCGGTACCTTCCTAGGCGTGTTGCTGGCTTATGGCCTTGTCGGTCCGTTCGCCAATCGCTGCCGCGCGGTGATCGAGGCGGACGCCGCGATCTATCATGTGGTGAAGCAGATCATCGTCGCCTCGCTCCACGGCCATCCGCAGCCGCTGGTGATCGAGGCCGCGCGCTCCAGCCTTACCCATGCCAACCAGCCGGCCTTCGCCGAAGTGTTCGACGGAATGCGGGGCAAGTAAGATATGGCCGGGGGCAACAAGCGTCAGGTGAACGAGCCGGAACCACGGCCGATCATCGTCAAGAAAATCATCGTCGACGGGCACGGCGGCCATCATGGCGGCGCGTGGAAGGTGGCCTATGCGGACTTCGTGACCGCGATGATGGCGTTCTTCCTGCTGATGTGGCTGCTGGGCGCGACAACCGAGCAGCAGCGCAAGGGCCTCGCGGACTATTTCACACCGACGCTGGTGGAGATGAAGGAAGGCAGCGCAGGCTCCAATGGCCTGCTTGGCGGCGACAGCATGGAGGGCAAGGAAAATTATCCCACCTCCGGCGGCCAGGGCAATCTTTCCATCACGATCCCCAAGGACACCACCGGCGTCAAGGACAAGGGCGCGCAGGACCGCAAGCAGCGGCGTGAAAAGGACATGGCCCAGTTCAAGGCGGTGAAGGCGCAGATCGAGGCGAAGCTCGCCAGCAATCCGGCGCTGCGGAAGTTCGCGAAGAACATCCGCTTCACCGAGACCCGCGAGGGCCTGCGCATCGACCTCATCGACCAGGCCGACTTCGCAATGTTCGGCATGGGAACCGACCGCCTTCTGCCGCAGGCGCGCGCGCTGGTGAGCGAAGTGGCGAAGGTGATCGCAGGGGTGCCCAACGACGTGATCGTGCGCGGGCATACCGACGGTCTGCCCTATACCAGCGGGCGCTCGATGAACAACTGGATGCTTTCCTCCGCGCGCGCCGAGGCGACGCGCAAGGCATTCTCCGATCTGGGCATCCCCAATGCACGCTTCGCCAAGATCGAGGGCGTGGCGGACAGGGATCCCTATGTGGCGGGTGACATCTATGACCCGCGCAACCGGCGCATGTCCGTGATCCTCGCCTGGAGCGCTGGGTCTGCGATGCCGGACGAGGGTGACGTGGAGGCGGACGCTCCGGAGGACAAGGCCGCGATTGCCGCGCGGGACAATCCTTCAACTCGCCTCAAGCAGAATATCGCCCAGTTCGACATGGGCGGCACCAGCCTCCCCAG
The DNA here is from genome assembly GCA_022652485.1 of Sphingobium sp. Lineage (GTDB taxonomy): Bacteria > Pseudomonadota > Alphaproteobacteria > Sphingomonadales > Sphingomonadaceae > Sphingobium. The sequence goes on along the minus strand of JALCRK010000001.1, from coordinate 73,787 downwards.
CGGCGCAACGGTCATCAACGCGCAGCCAGAGGGCATGGCCACCGGCAAGGTCGGCAAGAAGCACTAAAAAAAGGCCCGCTGTCCGGCGGGCCTTTTTCTTATTGTCTCAGGCTGCGATCAGGCGACGAGACCGCCTGCGGCCATGAACGCGGCATAGCCACCCCTGATCACCAGGTTCTGGACATGGCCGGCATTGTCGTCGATCACCAGCAGCAGGTTGTCGGTGCTGCCGACCTGCGAGGCCGAGATGTTGAGGCCGACCGAAGTGGTCAGTGCGTCGTGCAGCGCATCCCATGTGCCGACCCGCACGGTCGTTCCCGCCAGATTCGCGTCCGCGCCGCCGACATCGTGGAAGGTGCCTCCAGCAAAGCCGCTAAGTGAGAGGATGTCTCCATCCGGGCCATCCTCAAGGTTGAGGTCAAGCAACGTATCGGTATCGGTGCCATCCTTGATATCGCTGATGTCGACACGGAATATATCCATGCCCTGGCCACCATAATACATGTCGTTGCCCGAACCGCCGTCCAGAACATCATTATACTTGTTGCCGCGCAGGCTGTCGTCTCCGCCGAGCCCGGTCAGGTTGCTGCCGTCCGCATCGGTCGAGAGGGCATAGATGACGCCACCGTCGGCGCCGTTGGTTACGTAGGTCTTTTGTCCATCGGAAGTTGCCACAACCATGATTGGTCCTTTCAATCCAGAGAATTGTTCAACGGGTTGCGACCATATTGTTTGGTTCTCGCCGTCCCCACTATCACAGCGCAGAACAGAGTAAATATCTATTAAACCAGACATGCGCCAAATTGATGACGCAAGTCAAAATGAAGGAATAAATCTGCTCTTTAAACCGATTTCTAATGAACACAGGCTCCTCGCAACAAATGCAGACGGCGCGTGCAGGGAACCCTGCCCAACGATTTTTCCGGAATTGGCCAAGGGGTTCGATTGCCTCTATCGGCGCGGGCGCGCTTCGCCTATCCTTGCCGCATGGACGGCGCAATGACCCGGCAATTCGATGTGTTCGCCCGGCTTGTGGCAACCCGCAGCATCGCGGAGTGCGCGCAGGCGCTGGCGATCGCGCCCGCCGCTGTGCTGGAGGCGATGAGCGGCCTTGAGGATCTGATCGGGTGCCAGATCTTCGCGATCGAGGGCGGCGCGGTCGAGCTAACACCTTCGGGACGCAAGATCGTGGGCGCGTTGAACGAAATGACGCTGGACGGCCATGTGCAATGGGCCGGGGAATTGGCGGAGCCAGCGGCGGAGGCCGTTTCCCCGGCGCTCGTCCAGGTTCCGCGAGAACTGGAGGTAGAGACGGTCGCATTCGAGCCCGTCGAGGAAGAGGCACCCGTCACCCCAAAGCATTTCCGTCCGTATCAGCGCGAGGAAGAGGAACCTCTGCTCCTCACCGAACCAGCGCCGCCGGAGGAAGACATCGCGACGCCCGCCGCTGCCGTCTCACCCTCCCCTGCGCGGGATGCCGTGCAGGTCATCACCCTCGCCTCCAACCCGGCGATCTTCAGCCATTTCCAGGAGGCGCTGCTCGCGTTCGAGGAGGCGAGCCCCGACATCGGCATTGACCTGATGCTGGAGAATATCGACGAGGATCAGGCGGCGCGGCTGTTCCTGCAGGAAAAGGCCGACATCGCCTATTATTACGCGCTGGCCGAGGGGCATCATTTCCCCAGCCGCTATGCGTGGAGCGAGCGCATCTCGCTGTTCGTGCGGGCGGACCACCCGCTGGCCGACGAGGAAGCGCTGGGTGCGCGGGAGATCGCCGCCCTGCCCTATGCCGCGCTGGAGCGGCGCAACCTCTCGCGCACGCTGACCGAGGGCGCGCTGGCGGCGAGCGGCCTTGATATGCCCGAGGCGGAGCTGGAGACGGACGACCTCTATCGCATCATGAACCACCTGAAGCAGAGCGATGCCTGTTTCGCGGCCTTCGGATCGATGGCGCGGGACTTTGGGCGGATGGCGGGGATCGGCCGCCTCGCATATGCTTCCGGCCTGCCGCAGATCCAGGTGCGGCAGGCGATCCGCCCTGCGCTTGCCAACGATCCGGCGATCATGGCGCTGGCGGAATTCCTCTTCCGCTAGGCAAATAGCGACATGTTCGTTGGGTATGTCGTTGAGATATGAAATGCCGCTGCCATTTTCTATTGATATGTTATATCATTCTGTGCTTGGAAGGAGGGGACAGGGAAACCTTCCGATCCAGTGGAGCCGTTGATGAGTGTGAGACATGCCGCGATGAGAGTGGTTTCGCAGGGAACAAAGCCGTTCGCCGACTCAGGACGCAAGGACACCCCGGAAGGGTCGCCCCCTTGCCCGCCCTTCCCGAACTCCCATGAGGTCCGTCGCACCCGCGCGCGCACCAAGGGCGCTTCACTCCTCCACCTGGGCATCGCCCTGCCCGCCCTGCTGTTGGCACCCGTAGCCCAAGCCGACGAGGCTGCGCCGGATGCCGACCAGGGCAAGGTCGCAAGAGCAGACGCCAGCGCAAACGCAAGCGCCAGCGACATCATCGTCACCGCCTCCCCCTTCGCGCACAGCCGCGAGGATACGCCCGCCATCGTGGTGAGCGTCGATAGCGACAGCATCCGCAACAGCGGCGGCGCGAGCATCGCGGGCGCGCTTGCCAACATGCCGGGCATCGCCGCGACCGGCTTTGCCTCGGGCGCGAGCCGCCCGATCATCCGCGGCATGGACGCGACCCGCGTGCGCATCCTCGAAGACGGCACCAGCAGCTCGGACGTGTCGGACATCGGCCCGGACCACGGCCTGCCGGTCGATCCGCTCGCCGCGCGCAGCATCGAGGTCGTGCGGGGCGCGGGCACGCTGCGCTATGGCAGCCAGGCGATCGGCGGCGTGATCAACATCCTCAACAACCGCGTGCCGACCAGCCTGCCCGCCAAGGCCTTTTCCGGGGAGGTCAGCGGCAGCCATGACACGGTGGCGGACATCTGGCAGGGATCGGCGCTGGCCGATGTGGCGCTGGGCAATGTGGTGCTCCACGCCGACGGCTTCGCGCGCGATGCGCAGGATTACGCCACGCCGATCGGCCGCCAGACCAACAGCTTCTTTCGCGGCCACGGCGGGTCGCTCGGCGGTTCCTATTTTCTGGGCGGTGGAGAGAGCCATATCGGCGCGGCGGTGACGCGCTATGACGCCAAATACGGCATCCCCGCCGACCAACCCTATATCGACGTGCACCAGACCAAGGTCATCACCCGCAACGGGTTCGCGCTCGGCGATGGGGTGCTGAAGATGCTGGATGTGGACGGCAGCTATGCCGACTATCAGCATAGCGAGGTGGAGCCGGACGGCACGATCAACTCGACCTTCAAGAACAAGGAAGGGAATGTGCGCGCCGAACTGTTGCTCAACCGCATCGGCTTCGTCCGCAACAGCGCGCTGGGCGTGGAATATCAGCACCGCCGCTTCTCCGCGCTGGGCGAAGGCGCGAGCTACCTCCTCCCCGCCAGCCAAGAGAGTATCGCTGCCTATGTCTTCACCGAGCTGGAGCTGGCGCGTAAGCTGCATCTGGAAGCGAGCGCGCGCGTGGAGCGGGTGCGCGTCAATGGCACGCCCGCGTCCGACATTCCCGCGCGGGTACGGAAGACGCCGGTGAGCGGCGCCCTGGGCATGTTGTATCAGCCGGTGGCGGCGGTGAAACTCGGCCTGACTTTCTCCTCCACCGCACGCGCACCCGCGTTGACCGAGCTGTTCGCGCGCGGGGCGCATGACGGGCCAGCCACGTTCGAGACCGGCGACCCCAGCTTGCGAAGCGAGCGCGCCAACGCGCTGGAGGCATCACTGCGCATCCGCGCCGGGCGGTTCAGCTTCGATGGCAGCATCTATTCGAGCTGGTTCCACCACTATATCTATGGAGACCTCAGCGGGCAGCTGTGCGACGAGGACGGGCTGTGCGCGATTGGCGGACCGGGGGGATTGCGCGAGCTGAGCTATCGCCAGCAGGGCGCGCATTTCCGGGGGATCGAGGGCGAGGCGCATTTCACGGTCGCGAAAACGCAAGCGGGCAACTTCACGCTCAAAGCCCTGGGCGACGTGACGCGCGCGACGCTTCATGACGGCAGCAACGTGCCGCGCATCCCGCCGTGGCGGCTGGGCGGCGGTGTGGAACTGGAGACCGACCGGCTCGATGCGGGCATGACGCTGCTCTACGCCGGGCGGCAGGACAAGGTCGGCGCGTTCGACACGTCAACGCCCGGCTATGTGTCGCTCAACGCGCAGATCGCGTGGCGCCCCTTCCGGGCGCAACCGGGGATCGAGTTTGCAGTCATCGGCCAGAACCTGACCGACGACCTGCAACGCAACGCCGCCGCGCTCAACAAGGATGTGGTGGCGATGCCCGGTCGCAATGTGCGGTTCGTGGTGAAGCTGGGGATATAAAGCCGGTCCAGGTCCGGTTGCCGGCATCCCGACCCTGAGCCGGACGGGATTGTCACGCGCGCCATCCTCTCCTAAGTGCCTATAGGGGCTCGCATTCCAGACCCCATGCCGCGTGTCTCTGATCTACGCGGCCGGGAAGGGATGTGAGCGGCACATATGCGTCCGCACGCCGCGCGGACGCCGGATCGGGGGGCCAGCGAATATATGAAAGACGTGTCGCGCACCATGTTCATCGTCAGCGCAACGCTGATCGTGCTCATCGGCACCTTTCTGGCCGGGCTGTATTCGGCGCGGGCGGACAACCGCGTGGCGCAGGCAGTGCTCGGCACCTTCGACGATATGTATACGCTGGTCGAGGAAATCCCCAACATGATGCGGTCCCGCCCGATCCATTTCCTCGCCCCGGCGCGGTACAAGGGGAACGGCCTCACGGTGAACAGCGGCGGCAAGGACGATCTGCTGCTGATGACCGGGTTTCTGGGCGATGACCAGAAGGTCCAGCTGATGGAACGGAACGGCAAGGTGCTGGCGAGCTGGCGCCTGCTGCCCAAAAGCCTGCTGCCGAATATCGGCCAGTGCCGCAACCCGCCGCAGACGGACTGGAACACCTCCTCGCACAATACCATCATCCAGCCCGACGGCAGCATCATCCTGAGCTTCGAATCCTGCGGCATGGTGAAGATGAACCGCTGCGGCGCCGTCATGTGGGCGACCAAGGAAATCACCCATCATTCGCCCAATTTCCTCGAAAACGGGAACATCGTCATCGGCGGCTCCGAATATGTCAAAGGCCCGCGCCCCTGGCCTTTCAAGACGCCCTATTGGGAGGACGTGGTGCGCATCTACGACGCGCAGGGCCGGCCCGTGTTCCACAAGCGGATCACCGATCTGTTCCTGCAGAACCAGATGGCGCCGTTGCTGACATCGGCATCCGAAGACAAGCCGATGGTCGATGGGGAGTTTCACCTCAATGAGATCGAGCAGTTGCCCGCCGCCTACGCGAAGGCGTTCCCGATGTTCGCGCCTGGCGATCTGCTCATCTCGCTCCGCAATCTCAACATGGTCCTCGTGACCGACGCCAAAGTCGAGAAGATCAAGTGGTACAGGATCGGCCCCTGGATCCGCCAGCACGACCCGGACTGGCAGCCCGACGGCACGATCACCGTGTTCGACAATCATCCGGGCCAGGGCAATGGCGGCAGCAGGATCGTCTCGGTCAACCCGGCTACCGGCACCGCGCGCACGCTGTACGGCGGCGTCAAGGGCCAGATGTTCCTCACGCCCGAGCGCGGGCTGCACCAGTTCCAGCCGGATGGCAGCATCCTCATCACCGAAGCGAATGCGGGCCGCGCGTTCGAGGTCGATGGCCGGGGCCGCATCACATGGGAATATGTCAACCGCTTTGACAAGGACTCGACCGCGTGGCTGAACGGCGTCGAGAGCAAGCCGCGCAGCTATTTCACGGTCACGAACTGGTCTTGCCCGGCATCACGCAAATAAAAATGGCGCGCCTGAGAGGGGCGCCATCGAACCCGTTAGGGTTCGCAAGGCCGAACGGCCGCCCGAGCTTATGCGAGGAGAGCCAAGGGCGCGGATACGCCCGCCCGGCGATTGAGGGCTGACAAACAATGGTGCATTCGCCGGGGGACCAAGGCGGGAGTAACAAGACATGGCAAGAAAGCCACGCCCATCGACAGGGGCAATAATACAAGCGAGCAAGGAGGGGCCAGCCCCTACCTCGCGGACCTCGACGAGCGTAAAATCTACAGATTCGCATGTGAGTATGCTGAGCTGGCTGCGGATGCGCGCAGAGCGGTCTTCGAGTCTCGCCGTAGACTTCCTGACAGCGGCGAAGATAACAGCGAAGCATAGGAAGATCACAATTCCTCAGCTTTCGATGTTCTTCTGGATAGCTGACAGGGAGCTTCATGGGATTGAGACGACCTACTCGGATTTAAGGGACGAATTCGAGAGGTTCGGCCGCACGGTCCACACCACCTACAAGGTGTGGTTTGGTCCCTCCCCCACCTTTCCCCACGGCGTTGAGTGGCTGAGGTTCGTTCAGGACCCAGCCGACGGCCGACGGCGGACAATGCACATGACCGAGGAAGGCGTTGCCGTGATGTGCGTCATGCTCGGTTGGAGAAATGAGCCATGAAACTCAAGAAGAAGCCTTCGGGCGTCTATTACATCGACCTACGCGCCTCAGGCGGTGGTCGGATTTCCCTCGACACCAAAGACCCCGCATCGGCAACCGAGCAGTTCCGCCAGTGGAAAATTGGGGTCCACCCCAAGCAGCTGGTCGAGATCAAGCCACGCCAGCGCACCCACGCGCCCTCAGGACTCATGACGCTCGCTCAAGGCCTCGACAGGTGCCTTAAGACCGAGTGGGCGGGCATCAAGGCCAAGGCAACGTATCGCAGCTATGTGCGCCGGATCAGCAGCACCCACGGGGACACTCTGCTGGTGGACATCAGCTACGATTGGCTGCTCGACTACAAGGCCAAGATGGTGGCCGAAGGTCGCGCCTTGGGGACCGTCAAGGGCTACGTGGACGCCATCGGCAAGGTCCTGAAGGAGGCCCTTGATTGGAAGTACCCTGATGGCTCCCCGGTGCTCAAGCAGCTGCCCCGCAAGCCGTCGTTCGAGCTCCGCAATGAGAAGGAGCGCGTCCTCACCTACGAGGAGGAGAAGAAGGCTTTCGAGCTTATAGAGCAGCGGCGGTGCAAGCAGCCCCATCGGGCATGGGCGCACTTCGCGAGACTCCTTCGGTTCCTCATAGACACCGGGTGCCGCCTCGATGAAGCCCTACAGACCCACGAGAGCCACATCATCGAGCGCAACGGCCACCACTTCCTGCACCTCTCGGGGAGCCGGACGAAGACCAAGAAGTCTCGTCAGGTGCCTCTCTCAGCGGCCATCGTGCATGACCTGACGTGGCTCCGCTCCAACTCCGTCGGCGGAAGGCTCTTCCCGATGCTGCCCTCTATGGCATGGTATCTCTGGAAGCAGATCAGGGAGGACCTAGGGAACGCTGAGGATGTCGTGCTGCATAGTATGCGTCACACCTGTGCCACTCGGCTGCTCCAGCATGGCATGGACATCTACCGCGTGAGCCGGTGGCTCGGCCACAAGGACATCTCCATGACGGCGAAGAGGTACGGCCATCTCGTGGCGGATGACCTAGTGCAAGGCATTGATTTGCTTGCCTCGAATCCTGTTCTTACTGAAGATAAGTTCCGTATTCCTGATAATCAGGTGAACGGAACCAAAGAAAAAGACGGGTTGAACAGCGACAGAACGTCACAGCTGTGACAGTGATAAGTTATTGAAAAGAGGGCTCGGTGGTGGTGCGCCCAACAGGATTCGAACCTGTGGCCTTCGGATTAGGAATCCGACGCTCTATCCTGCTGAGCTATGGGCGCGTGCGCATGTCATGGGGTGCGCGGCGCCCGCTCTAACCCGCATTGCGCCCGTGTTCAACCATGCTGGCACGAAAGGCGCGTCAGTTTTGCGCCTCAGGCGGCACGACCGGGAAAAGCAGCGGGGCCACCTCTATCCCTTCCTCGATCAGGTTGCGCGCCTCCTGCGCGGCGACTTCGCCATGGATCGGCTTCGCGTCCTCCTCGCCATAATGCATCGCCCGCGCCTTGTCGGCAAAGCCACGCCCCACCCATTCGCTCTGCTTCAGAACCTCGGCCTGTGCCAGCGCCAGCGCCTTCATAAGCTCCTGCAACCTCGGATTGTCGTTGCCCGCGCTCATGGGGACAACCGGCCCGCCCTCCGGCTGGGCGGTCCGGGTGACGACGGGCGCACGCTGGTTCGATTTGGCTGCGACGGCAGGGGCCATCACCGCCTTGTCCACCGCCGTGTCGCCGCAGACGGGGCACGAGAGCAGCCCCGAGGCGCGCTGACGATCATAGTCCTCGCTCGACGAGAACCAGCCCTCGAAGCGGTGATCGGCGGCAAGGCATTTGAGATCGAAGACAATCACAGTACCGAAACTTCCTCTGGCAAGAGCCGCCTGTGGGCGAGCACCGGAATGCGCGCCCTTACCTCCCCGATGCGGGCAAAATCAATATCCACAAAGCCAAGCCCCGGCGCCTCTCCCATATCCAGCAGGATCTCGCCCCAGGGATCGATCACGAGGCTGTGGCCATAGGTGTCGCGCCCGTCCTCATGATGCCCGACCTGCGCCGCCGCAATGACGAAGCAGGCGGATTCGATCGCGCGGGCGCGCAGCAGGGTCTCCCAATGCGCCCTTCCCGTCTGCACGGTGAAGGCGGCGGGCACGAGCAGAAGCTCGGCCCCGGCATCGCTCAGACGGCGATACAGATCGGCGAAACGCAGATCATAGCAGATGGAAAGGCCCATTCGCGCCCAGGGGGTATCGACCGCGACCGGCGCATCCCCCGCACCATAGACCGCCGATTCCCGCCAGCTGACACCGCCCGGCAAATCGACATCGAACAGATGCATCTTGTCGTACTGCGCGCGAATCGCGCCGCTGGCGTCGATCACGAAGCCACGATTGCTCCAGCGGCCATCGGCGCGCTCGCCGGTGAGGCCCAGCGAACCGAGATGCACCCACAGCCCCGCTTGGGCGGCGGCGGTGCGCACCCGCGTGAGCACGATGTCATGGGCCGCGTCGGTGAGGTTCCTGCCCGCCCTTTCGCGATCCCGGTCAAGGCAGCCGACCATCTCGGGCGTGAACAGCATATCCGCGCCGCCCGCCTTGGCCTCCAGAATCGCCTCGGCGATCATGGCGGCGTTGGCTGCGGGATCGATGCCGCTGGTGCATTGAAGGACCGCGGCGCGCATGACCTGCCTGTCGCTCAAAGCCCCAGCAGGCCGTCCAGCTTGCCCGCGCGATCCAGCGCGGCGAGATCATCCGAACCACCGACATGCGCGCCATCGATAAAGATCTGCGGCACGGTCATACCGCCGCCGGACCGCTCCATCATCTCGCCGCGCTTGGGGCCACCCATAGTGATGTCATATTCCTCATAGGGCACGCCCTTGCTTTCGAGCAGCGCCTTGGCGCGCGCGCAATATCCGCAAAACGCCTTCGTATAGATTTCCACCTGGCTCATGTCGTCAATGCCTCCGGCAATGGAGATTGGGGGCTGACGGGTATTTGTCAATCGCCTGCCTGCAATACCCGCGCCCAGCAGAGCAGATGCACGGCCTCCGCGCCCCCTTCCATGAGGGTTCGGGTGCAGGCCCGGGCGGTGGCGCCGCTGGTGTGGATGTCGTCGATCAGGAGCACTTTTTTACCCTTGAGAATGCCGCGCCGCGCCGGATCGAGCGCGAAAGCCCGCCGCACCTCGCGCGCGCGCTCCGCCGTGCCGAGATCGCGCAGGGGACGGGTCGCCCTCGTGCGCTTCAATATCAGGGGATCGTGCGTCAGCCCCGTGAGCCTCGCCAGCGCATCGCCGATCACCGCCGCCTGATTGAAACCCCGGCTCCAGATCCGCCAGCGATGCAGGGGGACCGGAATGACAAGCGCCTTTTCCTTCTCCGCAAGCAGCGCGGCCGCTATGCGCGGGGCCATATGGCGCGCCATCAGCCGCGCGAGGCCGATGCGCCGGCCATATTTGAGCCGCATCGCGACATGGCTCGACACCGGCCCATACGCCAGCGCCGCGCGGGCCGAAGTCCACGGCGGAGCTTCGGCAAGACATCCGCCGCACTGCGCATTCTCCGCTTCCTCAAACTCGAACGGCAGACCGCAGGTGACGCAGCAGGGTTCGCTCAGGAAGCGCATGTCTGCCCAGCAGGCGTGACAGAAGGCGTGATCGGCTGTCACGACAATCCCGCACCCCGGGCAGCGCGGCGGCAGGGCATAGTCCAGCGCGCCCCGCGCGACTTTTGCCAGCCCCTCCCTGATGTGTCCCGACATTCGCCGCTTGTCCAACAAGTGATTGCCCGGCACAAGCCCCCGAATGATCCAGGAATCGGGCCCGCCGTTATTGTTCAATCCTCGCACACGTGCGCGCCTGCGGGACAGGGCGCAGACAGGGTTCGCCGCACACGACTTTTTGTATCGCTACATGCTCGACGGCCTGCTTGAGCGACTGGGCGATGTGACGCGCGATTTCCGGCGGGCGCTGGTGATCGGATGCCCGGACACCAGCGCCCGCGATGCCCTTGTCGCGCGCGGGATGGACGTGACCTGCGCCGATCCCGGCGCGCGCAACGCGACGCTGAACGGAGGCATACAGGCCGAAGAGGACGCGCTGCCCTTTGCCGAGAACAGCTTCGATCTGGTGCTCGCCTGCGGCACGCTCGACAGCGTGAACGATCTTCCCGGCGCGCTGATCCAGATACGGCGGGCATTGCGTCCGGATGGACTGTTCCTAGGGGCATGTATCGGCGCTGGCTCGCTGCCCCGCCTCAAACAGGCGCTGTTGCTGGCGGAAGGGGATCGCCCCCGCGCCCATATCCACCCCCAGATCGACGTGCGCGCGGGAGGCGATCTCCTGTCGCGCGCGGGATTTGCGCTGCCGGTGGCGGACAACGAGGCGCTCGTCGTGCGCTATGCCTCGGTGCTGCGCCTGATGCATGACCTGCGCGGCATGGGCAGCGGCAATGCGATGACGGCGGACCGGCGCGGGCCGCTGACCCGCCAGGTGATCGCGGAGACAGCGGCGCATTTCGCGGCGGCGGCGGACCTTGACGGCAAGACCGGCGAGACATTCTCGATCCTCTATTGGAGCGGGTGGAAGCCCGACCCCTCGCAACCCGCCCCAGCGCGGCGCGGATCGGCGAGCGTTTCACTGGCGCAGGCGCTTAAACCGAAAAGCTGACCGGGATCTTCAGATCAACGCCTCCAGCACCCCGATCATGGGCAGATCGGCGGGCGGCATCGGCAGCGCGAACATCTGAGCCGGCCTCACCCACTGGAGCGCGCTGGCGTGGCGCAATTCCGGCACGCCGCTCCATTTGCGACAGACATAGAGCAGCAGAACGAGATCGCTCTCCCCCAGCGATTCGGCCGCGAAGGTGGCGGGCGCGAGGCAGCTCTCGTAGGTGCGGATACCCAGTTCCTCCTCCAGCTCACGCACCAGCGCCGCCTCGGGCGTTTCGCCGGGCTCGATCTTGCCGCCGGGGAACTCCCACAGCCCCGCCATACTCTTCCCTTCCGGGCGCTGCTGGAGCAGGACGCGGCCATCGGCGTCGACCAGCGCCGCGGCCACCACCAGCAGGCGCGCCCGCGGGGATGCGGCAATCTTGTCTTCGGGGCCGGTGGACTCGCTCTGCATAGATTTTGTTAACTCCTGCGCCATACATTCATCCGGTCTTTTATCGGGAGGGCAGCCGCATGACAAATTTCCCTCGCCAGCGCGGGCAATACTCTCTGGTACGTTGCACCCGTGGCGCTACCGCGATCGAATATGGCCTGATCATTGCCATGATAGCGCTGACAATTATCGGAGCGCTGACGGTCACGGCCGGAAAAACAGGAAACATGTGGGGCAATGTCGCCAACGCGGTTAACGCGCATTAACCCCGAAAGCCCGAAATTGCGCGCTTTTGTTAAGGGTTTTTCAATTCATCGCCCCTAATTTCCGATCTGCCGAAATGGGAAACCACGAGGCCGGGTAGGTATGAACATTGCTTTCAAGGAGACAGCAAATGACTTTTTTCCGTAAGATGCTGAAAGACAGCAAGGGCGCGACCGCTATCGAATATGGCCTGATCGCCGCTCTCATAGCCGTCGCCGCCATCACCGCGATGGGCACCGTCGGCAACAAGCTGACCAACACCTTCAACAACGTGTCGAACAAGCTCTAAGCTCGACCGCTTGGATAAGCTTGTTTCGGCAAGCCAATCGACAACTGCGCATAAAGGGTGAAATATGCAATTTATCCGTAAGATGCTGAAAGACAGCAAGGGCGCGACTGCCATCGAATATGGCCTGATCGCTGCTCTCATCGCTGTCGCTGCCATCACCGCGATGGGCACCGTCGGCAACAAGCTGACCAACACGTTCAACAACGTTTCCAACAGCCTCTAAGCTGTTACGATGTTGAAAGAGAGGCGGCGGGAGCGATCCCGCCGCTTTTTCTGTTTCTCAATAGGTGACGATCTTCACTTTCTGGCCAGGCGTCAGCTTTGACGACGCGGTAAGCGCGTTGAGCGTCAGAAAGCGTTCGGTCTTGTAATCCGTATAGGCCATCCGGTTGCTGAGCGATGCGACGGTATCGCCGGACTTCACCGCCACCACCGCGACCCGGCGCGGCTTCACCGCCGCCGCCTCCTGCGCATTGATCCGCCTGAACGACTGGGCCATGCCGCTGAAGGGGCCGAAATTCTGCCCCTGGGGGGTAATCATCGCGAAGTGGAACGCCTGGGTCGGGCTCAGCTCATAGGCGATGACGGTGACATCAATCGGCCCCGATTGGCCATTGGCCTGCGCTGTCGCACTTGCGGTGGTCATGCCGCCTACCGACCCACGCTGGATCGCCTGCGGCGTGAAACCGTCATTCTTGGCCAGCGCCCGGAATACTGACGTGACATAGGCGTCGAGGTTGCCGGAATAGGCCGCCCCGCTGAACTGGGCCTGCCCGCCCGAGCCGGAAATGGTGACCGCCGTGGTGCCGTTCGACATCGCATAGCCGCTCGGCGCGGTGAAGGCGATCCGCAGATCGGGGTGAATGAACTGGCTGCCGTTCACGATGCCCTGCTTGGGATCGTCATCATAGAGCACGCCGTTGACGGCATTCAAAAACACATCCCGGTTGCGGAACGTGCTGGTTGAGCCGGTTTCGGCGGCGCGGCCCAGCGCCCGCTGCACGCGCGAGGCGGGATCGGGGTGGGTGCTGGCCCATTCGGGAATGGTCTTGTTCTGCCCCGCCACCCGCGCATCCAGCGCGCTCTGCGCCGCCAGCGAACTCAGCATGGTCGAGAGCGCTTTGGGATCATAGCCCCCTTTGGCGAGATAGCGGATGCCGAGATCGTCCGCCTCATATTCCTGGCTGCGGGAGAATTTGAGCGTCAGGAGCTGAGCGCCCTGCCCGATGCCCTGTTGCAGCATACCACCAAGGCCGGAGTTGCCGAGCACCGCGCCGGTCAGGATCTGCAACAGCGCACCGCCGAGCGCGGTCTTGGTGGCGGCGGACTGGCGGCGCTTGCTGTGCATGGCGGCGACATGGCCGACCTCGTGCCCCAGCACGCCCGCCATTTCCGCCTCGTCGTTGCACAGCGCCATCAATTGCCGCGTGATATAGACATAGCCGCCGGGGATCGCGAAGGCGTTGTTCACCGAGGAGTTGAGCAAGGTCACCGTGAAATCGCTCTGCACGCTGGAGAGCGAGGATTGCGACGCGATCTTGCGGCCGACACTCGTCACATAGGCCGTCTGCGGCCCGTCATAGGCGCCGCCGAATTCCTGCAACAGCTCCGGGTGCGCCTTGGCGCCGGCATCCTTGTCCTTCTGGCTGATCGAGGATGCGAGCGGGATCGACTTGGTCTTGCTGCTGCCCTCCCCGCCGCAGGCGATAGCGAACCCGACAAGACCGCAGCTCAGCAACAGGTTTTTCAGGCGCATACCAGCTCTCCCCACCTTCCCTATTTAACCTATGATAATCCGGTTGGTTCCCCGAAGGAAACCCCCGCTCATTGCCCCATAGCGAGGAATTTATCGGCCCGTTCCTTGCGCAAGGTGGCCGAATCACGCTTCGCGAGACTGTCCAGCTCCTCCGAGATGGCCTTGCCGAGCGCCGCGACGGTCTGGGCGGGATCGCGATGCGCGCCGCCCATCGACTCCGGCACGATGCGATCGATCACCTTCAGCGCCTTCAGATCCTGCGCCGTGACCTGCATTGCGGTAGCCGCCTCGCTCGCCTTCTCCGCCGTGCGCCACAGGATCGAGGCGCATCCCTCGGGCGAGATCACGCTATAGACCGCATGTTCCAGCATCAGCACCCGGTTGGCGGCGGCAAGCGCGATCGCGCCGCCGGAGCCGCCTTCGCCCACGATCGCCGCGACCATCGGCACGCCAAGGGCAAGGCATTGCTCGGTCGAGCGCGCGATGGCTTCCGCCTGCCCGCGCTCCTCGGCCTGCACGCCGGGAAAGGCGCCTGACGTATCCACCAAGGTAACCACCGGAAGGCCGAACCTGTCCGCAAGCTGCATCAGGCGGATCGCCTTGCGATAGCCCTCGGGCTTGCCCATGCCGAAATTGTGGCGGAGGCGGCTCGCGGTATCGTCACCCTTTTCATGGCCGATCACCATCACGCGACGCTTGCCCAGCTTCGCGAAACCGCCCAGAATCGCCTGATCGTCACCAAAGGCGCGGTCCCCCGCAAGAGGCAGAAACTCGTCGAAGATGCCCGCGACATAATGCTTGAAATGCGGACGCTCCGGGTGGCGGGCGACCTGCGTCTTCTGCCACGGCGTCAGCTTCGCGTAGGTATCCGCCAGCATCTTGGCGGAGCGCTGCTGCAGCTTGGCGATCTCGTTGTCTATATCCAGCTCGCCAGACTGGGCGGTTTCGCGCAGCTCCGCGATACGGGCATCCAGCGCGGCGACAGGCTTTTCAAAATCAAGGAAGCTAACCATAGCCTATCGCGTTAAGGCCGAGTGCGCCCGAGGTCAACGAGCGGATGGCGGCGATTAACCAGTTCGACAAGGTGGGCGCTGTCGACATGGGTGTAAATCTGCGTCGTGCCGATGTCGGCATGGCCGAGCATCGATTGCAGCGCGCGCAGATCCGCCCCGCCAGACAGCAGATGCGTCGCAAAGGCATGGCGCAGCACATGGGGGCTGAGGCGCTCCGGCGCGATCCCCGCCCCGGCACCAAGCGCCCGCACCATCTGGAACAGGCGGACCCGCGAGAGGTGGGACTTGCCCGAAGGGAACAGCCACGGCTGGCCGGTCGGCACATGAACAGCCCATTTCGCCGCCGCCGCACGGGCCCGATCCGACACCGGCACCAGCCGCTCGCGCCCGCCCTTGCCTTTCAGAATCAGGAAAGGCCGGTCCGGGTGGATCGCGTTGCGGGGAAGAGACACCAGCTCCGTCGCACGCAGGCCGGAGCCGTAGAGCAGCTCAAGCAGCGCGAGCATTCGAATGTCGTGCATGGCCGGATGCTCGCCACCGGCGCGCGCCTCCGCCACATCAAACAGACGCCTGACCTCCTCGTGGCTGAGGATGCGCGGCAGCGGGCGCCGCTGGCCGGGCCGGGCGACGCCGGACGCCGGATTGTCGGAGCGCAGGCCTTCCGCCTCAAGAAAGGCATAAAAGCCGCGCAGGGCAGAGAGCTTTCGCGCCACGCTGGAGGGGGCGAGCGCCGCCCAATGCTCCGAGAGAGTGCGCAGGGCGTCGGTATCGGCCTGCGCCAGCCCACGCACCTCTCCACTCGCGGCTTCCAGATCATTGCGATAGGCCAAGATCGTATTGCGCGCCGCGCCGCGCTCCACGCTCAGCATTTCGAGATAGCGATCGATGAGCGGCGCATCGCCGGGATGGGCTTGCGGACGCTCGGCGACCTCGGCCATCAGCTCCGCATGATCGCTTCGGCGGCGATCATCCGCGCCTCGGGATCGAGCCCCACGCGGTGCAGCGCCGCGACGATATGATAGAGATGCTCGGGGACCATCTTGCTCCACTGCGTGGTCTGCATCCCCACGGCAGCGAGGATGGCGACGGTGCCCTGCTCGCCCCGGCGCGCAGCTTCCCCGATCGCGCGCTCCCAGCGGCTGCGCGCGCGGAAATCGAGCGCCGCTCCGTCATTGGCCTCCTTGAGGCTCTGCCCCCCGATCCTGCCCAGCCCGGCAAGGCCCGCGAGCGCCATGCGTCCGCGCAAGCCTGCTTCCGCATAATCGCGCAGCCTGCCCGCGTCGATGCGTACCGCCATGCGCGGCGCGCCGACGCACAGCATCGCCCAGCCGTCGGTGCCGTCGGTCTCGGCCAGCGCTTCGGCGGCTGATGCCCAGCGCAGCGCGCTGGTGTCATAGCCTGCGCTCAGCATCGCGGCGACGAGATGGCTCACTTCCGCGCCGTTCACCTCCATCAGCGGCAGCGCGGCGGCGGCGCGGGAAAGCGCGAGCAGATTGACGATGTCCCAGCCGTTGCCCGCCGTCCAGAGCGTGCGCATCCCGCCGAGGCGATCATCGGCATCGGTGCCCGCATAGGCTTCGCGCAGCGCCTTGAGGCGATCCGCCAGCCCCTCGGGCAGTTCCTCCTGCCCCTCGAAGCCACTGTAAAAATCGACCAGCGCGCTGCTGGAGAACACGCCAAGGCGGGCCGCGATCTCGACCGCAGGCAGGCGGGCGGCGGGAGACAGCATCGGCGCACGCGCCTGCCATGCCCACACATGCGCGCCGACCCCGTTCATCAGCGGCTTCGGGATATCGACATTGGCGGCGGTGGCGAGGCCATAGCGCCACGCGGTCAGGCGGTCGACATCGTCCCACTCGATCTTGACCGAGCGGCGGGCATTCGCGCCGGCGCCGACGATCTTCTCGGTCAGGCGATAGTCTATCCCTGAGACATCGCCCTTGCGCTCGGTCTGGTTGAGGATGGCGCTCGCCCGGCCCTGTTCGGCGGCGAACGAGGCGCAGATCGCTTCCGCCATGCGCCAGCTCGGCGATGCGCTGGACGACGCCCCGCCCTGCTGGATCGAACACAGCCCGACCGGATCGGCGCTGGCGAGATAGGCCTGCATCGCCACCGCATAGAGGCGCTTGCTATATTGATCGGGATCGACGCTCTGCACCAGCGCGCGCGCGGCATCCGCCTCACCCATGCGCACCAGCATCCAGGCGCGCTCCGCCACCCAGTCCGCGCCGCTGACATCGCCGGGCGTATCGGTGTTGGAGAGGAGCGCGCGGCGCAGGAGGATCGAGCCCCAACGCGACGCGAGCGGCGCCTTCGTCTCGCGCAGCAGGATGGAGAGATACTCGCCCGAGCGGTTGCCGAACGCACCGGGGGCCAGCCCGCCTGCCGCCTGCACCAGCGGCCCGACCCGATCAAGCGAGCGGTGCGCGCCTTCGGGCAGGTCATATTTCTGCTGCTGCGCGGCGAGTTCTTCCGGGGAAAGTTCCGCCGCGGCGGCGTTATCGGCATCGGGCGGCAACGCGGCGGGTGGAGCGAGATCGGAAAGATCGAGCTGCAATCCCGGCTTGGGCGTCTGGCTCGTGGTGGCAGGCTGAGTCGGGGACTGAGGCTGTTGCGCGGGCCTGGACGGCGCGGGCTCGTCACCAAAGCCGGGGGGCAATAACGACGTCGGCGCGTGTCCCGCGATCAGCGGCGCGGCCAGCGTCAGCGCCAGCCCGCCCACGGCAACGCCCGCCGCCCAGCGCCAGCCCCTGTGACCTCCCCCCGCCATGCGTCAGTGCCCGAGCTTGTCCGCCGCGACCGGCTTCTCGACATGGGTGAGCGGCTTCTCGCCACCCTGATGCCAGGCCCAGCCAAGCGCGCCGACAAGGGCGAGAGGCACAAGAATGAGGCCGAGCGGCACCGGGCTGCGCCGCCGGGTTGGTTCGCCAAAGCTGTTGGTACGTCTGATTTTCATAACTTACGCGTAGGTCCGCCTGAATAAAGCCTGGGGTATTTTCGCTTTTGCGCTGAATGCGCATGGCTGTATAGCCGCGCCCGGCATGCAACAAAACAGCAAATCTTCGAAAGCGCGGGATAACCGGCCGATTGTGCTGATCGGCATGATGGGGGTTGGCAAATCCACCATCGGCCGCCGCCTTGCCGCGCGCCTCGGCCTGCCCTTCGTCGATGCCGATGAGGAAATCGCCCATGCGGCGGGGATGAGCATTCCCGAGATATTTGAAAGATATGGCGAGGCGGGCTTCCGCGACGGCGAGCGCCGGGTGATCGCCCGGCTGATCGAGGAAGGGCGCAAGGTGATCGCCACCGGCGGCGGCGCCTTCATGAACGAGGAAACGCGCGGCCTGATCCTCGACAAGGC
Source organism: Sphingobium sp. (assembly GCA_022652485.1). Taxonomy (GTDB): domain Bacteria; phylum Pseudomonadota; class Alphaproteobacteria; order Sphingomonadales; family Sphingomonadaceae; genus Sphingobium. Next base: position 55,450 of record JALCRK010000001.1, on the reverse strand, counting down.
GATCGCCATCTGGCTCGATGCCGATATCGACGTGCTGGTGGAGCGGGTGTCGCGCCGCGAGGGCCGCCCGCTGCTCACCGGAAAAGACCCGCGCACGGTGTTGACCGAACTTTCGGCGGTGCGGAATCCCGTCTATGCGCTCGCGCCGATCCGCATCACCAGCGGCACCGGCCCGCACGAGCAGGCGGTGGACAAGATAGTGGAGATTTTGGGGTTATGATCGTCGTTCCGGTGTCGCTGGGTACGCGCAGCTATGACATATTGATCGAGGACGGGCTGCTGGATCGCGCCGCCGAGCATCTCGCGCCTCATGCGCGCGGCGGGCGGTTCGTCGTGGTGACGGACGCGCATGTCGCGGCGACGCAATTGAAGCGACTGGAAGCAAGCCTCGCGGCGGCGGGGATCGCGGTCTGCCCGATCATCCTGCCGCCGGGCGAAGGCACCAAGAGCTGGGATGGGCTTTCCGCTCTCATGGATCAGTTGCTGGAGCTGGGCGTGGAGCGCAAGGACGCGATCCTGGCACTAGGCGGCGGTGTGATCGGCGATCTCGTTGGCTTTGCGGCGGCGATCCTGAAGCGCGGCTGCCGGTTTATTCAGATCCCGACGACGCTGCTCTCGCAGGTGGACAGCTCGGTCGGCGGCAAGACGGCGATCAACACGGCGGCGGGCAAGAACCTCGTCGGCGCGTTTCATCAGCCCGCCCTCGTGCTGATCGACCCGACCAGCCTCGATACGCTGGCGGCGCGCGAGGTACGCGCGGGCTATGCCGAGGTGGTGAAATATGGCCTCATCGACCGGCCGGAGTTCTTCGGCTGGTGCGAGGCGAGCGGTGCGGCGCTCCTCTCTGGCGACTCCGCCGCGCGCACCCATGCGATCGAGACCAGCGTGCGCGCCAAGGCGGCGATCGTCGCGGAGGACGAGGAAGAAAAGACCGGGCGGCGTGCGCTTTTGAACCTCGGCCACACCTTCGGCCATGCGCTGGAGGCGGAGACGGGCTATTCGGACCGGCTGCTGCATGGCGAGGCGGTGGCGGCGGGCATGGCTTTGGCGTTCCGTTTTTCCGCCGCGCAGGGGCTGTGCAGTGCCGACGATGCCGCGCGGGTTACGGCGCATCTGCGGGCGGCGGGATTGCCCGCGAGCTTGGCGGAGGCAGGCGTCGGCGCGGATGGTGCGGATGGCGCGGATGGCGCGGATGGCGCGGCGCTCGTCGCGCACATGCTGCACGACAAGAAGATGGAAGGCGGCACCCTGCCCTTCCTGCTCGCGCGCGGGATCGGGCAGACCTATCTCGACAAGACGGTGGACCTCAAGGCCGTGGCGGCGTTTCTGGACGCAGAGCGGTTCGCCTAAGCCCGATAATACCCCCACGCCGCCCAGAGCCACGCGACGATCAGCAGTGACCCGCCAATCGGCGTGATCGCGCCCAGCCAGCGCGGTGCGCCGAGCGCCATCAGGTAGAGCGTGCCCGCGAAGATCACCGCGCCGATGAGCATCACAATCGCCGGGCCACGCTGAGCCTGCATCAGCACCAGAGCGGCGACGGCGTGGACGAGTTGATACATGCCCCCGGTGCGCAGCCATTCCGCCGCCTGCGGCGAGGAAGCGCCATGCGCGCCGAACGCGCCTGCCGCAATGGCGAGCGCTGCGCTTAGCGCTGCGAATATCGCGATCATCAGGCGGCCTCCCCCTTGCGCGCGGCGAGAGCGGCGCCCGCCGCTTCGGCCAGCGCCTCGAATGCGAGAAGGATGGAAGGATGCCGCGCGGGATAATCCCTCGCCGCCGCGAACACCTCGATACCCGGCCAGAAATCCGCTTCGGCCTTTTCCCCGGCGAGGAAGCCGCGCAACGCATCGCGCGCAGCCCCCACGTCTTCCGCCGACCGCCCGCACGCATCGGCCGCGACCAGCGCCGCCGAGGCCTGCCCCAGCGCGCAGGCATGGGCCTCCATCCCGACTTCCGCGATGCGGCCCATATCATCGAGCGCAACGTCCACGATCACGCGGCTGCCGCAGGTGGGCGAGCGCTTGTCGGAAGTCGCGTCCGCGCCGACGAGCCGCTGCTGCCCGGCAAGCGAGGTCGCGAGGCGCAGGATGTCGCGGTTGTAGAGATGCGCTGTCATGATGTGGTTCTAATCCCTTTTTGCCGCCGTGGGAACGCTCATCCCGCAGGCAAGGTCAGGCGTACCAGCAGGCCGCCCAGATCCTCGCTCTCCAGCAGCTCCACCGACCCGCGATAAATCTCCGCCACGTCGCGCACGATGGCGAGACCGAGGCCAGTGCCGGGCTTGCCGGTATCGAGCCGCGCGCCGCGATCGAAGATATGCGCGCGCTCCGCCGGGGGAATGCCCGGCCCGTCGTCCTCGACATCCACGGACACGCTGCGCCCATCCGTCGCCGCCTTCACGGTCGCGAACACGCTGCCGCCGCCATATTTTGCGGCATTCTCGATCAGGTTGCCGAGCAGCTCGTCCAGATCCTGCCGCTCGACCAGCACATTGGCCTCGGCATCGCCATCCATGTCGATACGCACCTCGGGATAGAGCCGGGCCACGGCGCGCTCCACGGCCGTCAAACTCTCCCACACATTGGCGCGGCTCTGCGCCATGCCGCGCCGCCCCACCGCGCGGGCGCGGGCGAGATGGTGATCGACCTGCCGCCGCATCGTCGCCGCCTCGCGCATGATCGTGTCCTTGAGGTCCGGCGCGTCGGCGGTGGCGGCGTTCATGATGACGGTGAGCGGGGTCTTGAGCGCGTGGGCGAGGTTGCCCGCATGGGCGCGCGCTTCCTCGGCCTGCTGCTCGTTATGCGCGAGGAGGCCGTTCAGCTCCTCGACCATCGGCAGCACCTCGTTGGGCACCGCCTCCGTCACGCGGCTCTTTTCGCCTGCGCGCATCCGGATGATCTCGCGCCGCAACGCCCGCAGGGGGCGCAGGCCATAGACGCTCTGGATGCTCGCCATCAGGAACAGCCCCACGCCGAGCAGCGCGAAGCTCTTGATCAATGTCGTGCGCAATGCGCGGATCTGGCCGTCCAGCCCGGCGCGCGCCTGCGCCACCGCGAAAATCCAGCGGTCCCTGGAGCCGGGGATGACCACCGGCCGCTCCATCACGCGCAGGCTCTCGTCCGGGAACTGGTCGCTGTCATAGACGCGCAGGTCCGTGCCGGGCCGGTCGACATCCAGCTTCAACGCGCGGTCCCAGAGCGAGCGGGAGCGCCAGTCCTCATGGTCTCTGGCGCTGATCTGGTAATAGAGGCCGCTATTGGGTTCGAGGAAGCGCTGGTCCGCCAGCGGGCGGTTGAAGAACACCTCGCCATCCGGGCCGATCTCGGCGGATGCGATCATCGCCGTCAAGGCATAGGACATGCCGTCGTCGAAGTTGCGGGTAATCGCGTTGCTCTGCAGCCGATCCAGCGCCATGCCGCCGCCCACGAGCATGATGAGAATCCACAGCGCCGCAACACCCATCATGCGCCGGCTGAGAGAGCCGGTCGAGCGCGCGGAGGGCGGCGCGGAAGGAGGCGCGGAGGGAGAGAGGGGTTCGCTGTCCGTCACGGGACGGGATTATAGCGGGATGGGATTATGACGCCACCGGCTCTTCGAGGCTGTAGCCGAGGCCGCGGATGGTGGTGATGACATCCTGCCCCAGCTTCTTGCGGATGCGGGTAACGAACACCTCTATGGTGTTGGAATCACGGTCAAAATCCTGATCGTAGATATGCTCGATCAGCTCGGTGCGGCTCACCACCTTGCCCTTGTGATGGAGGAGGTAGGACAGCAGCTTATACTCCTGCGCGGTGAGCTTCACCGGCTCGCCCTTCAGCGTGACCTTGCCCGAACGGGTATCGAGGCGGACATCGCCAGCGGTTAGCTCGCTCGACGCATTGCCCGACGCGCGGCGGATGAGCGCGCGCAGCCGCGCGATCAGCTCTTCGGACTGGAACGGCTTGGCGAGATAGTCGTCCGCCCCGGCATCCAGCCCCGCCACCTTGTCTGACCAGGAGTCCCGCGCGGTCAGCACCAGCACGGGGAAGACCCGGCCTTCCCTGCGCCAGCGATCGAGAACCGTAAGCCCGTCGATTTCCGGCAGGCCAAGATCCAGCACAGCGGCGTCGTAACTTTCGGTCGACCCGAGGAAGTGGCCATCCTCGCCATCGGTGGCGAGATCGACGGCATAGCCCGCGCCTTCCAGCGTGGCTTTCAGCTGTTTGCCCAGATTGGGTTCGTCCTCAACAATCAACAGCCTCATGCGAGTCCCTTCAGTATCTGTTTGGAAATGGGCTCAATCGCCAATTTCCAGCTTCGGTTGGGCGGGGGAGAGGGCTGGTGCCGTATCCCATCGTCAGTGCGCCCAGCCTGTAACCTGGCCGGTGCGGCCATCGACATCGACCCAAACCACCCGCCCTTCGCGCACATATTTCAGGCGATAGCGGTTGGATTGCTCGTGAAATTCAGACCCCAGATAGGTCGCGTCGCCCATCTCGCTTTCCATCCGCCGTTTGATGACGGCAAAGGGCATCACCCGCCCCTCCAGCATCGCGCGGCGGGCGGCGTCCTGCTCGTCCTTGGGGCCAAGCGCGGACGCATCGGGCACCGAAACGGCAGCGAAAGCCGAGACACCCATCAGGCCGGCAAGAAACACGCGGAGGAACATCGTCATGCTTGTGTCATAAGTCCACCCCGTTGAACAAGCGGTGAATAGCGGGGTCAGGATATGGAAAGGCTTGCCGCCTGGCTTACACTCCCATAACAGCGCGGTCATTATGGCGGCACCTATCCTCTCCTATGAAGGGCTGGGCCTCGTGCAGGGCGCGGGCTGGCTGTTTCAGGATCTCGACATCTTCATCGGCGAGCGCGACCGGCTGGCCCTCATCGGCCGCAACGGCGCGGGCAAGACGACCTTGCTCAGGCTCATCGCTGGAAGCATAGAGCCGGACAAGGGCCGCCGCTCGATCGTCCCCGGCACGCGTGTCGTGACGCTGGAGCAAGACCCGGACGTTTCAGCCTTCGCGACACTGCGGGATTTCGCGCTGAAAGGCCCGGATGCGCCGCCCGCGCATGAGGTGGAGGCGATTGCCGACCAGATCGGCATCGATCTCTCCCGCGAGGCAGCGACATCGAGCGGGGGCGAGCGCCGCCGCGCCGCGATCTGCCGCGCGCTTGCGAGCGAGCCGGACATATTGCTGCTCGATGAGCCGACCAACCATCTCGACATCGCGGCGATCGACTGGCTGGAGGACTGGCTCAAGCGCTATACCGGCGCGTTCGTCGTCATCAGCCATGACCGCACCTTCCTCACCCGCCTCACCCGCCAGACATTGTGGCTCGACCGGGGGAGCCTCAGGCGCAACGAAATCGGCTTTGGCGGGTTCGAGGCGTGGATGGAGAAGGTCTATGCCGAGGAGGCGCGCGCGGCGGACAAGCTCGACGCGAAGCTGAAACTGGAGGCGCACTGGCTGGAACGCGGCGTCACCGCGCGGCGCAAGCGCAATCAGGGGCGCTTGGCGAAGCTGTACGAGATGCGCGCCGCCCGCGCCTCCATGATCGGGCCGCAAGGCACGGCGAAGCTCGCGGTGGTCAATGACGACGTGAAGACCAAGAGCGTGATCGTCGCGGAGAATGTGACCAAACGTTTCGGCGAGCGCACGATCATCCGCGATTTCTCGCTTCGCATCCAGCGCGGGGATCGTATCGGCCTTGTCGGTGGCAACGGCACGGGCAAGACGACGCTGCTGAAGCTGCTCACCGGCGAGCTCGCGCCCGACGAAGGATCCGTCATCCGCGCGAAAACGCTCGACGGCATCGTGATCGACCAGCAGCGCAAATTGATGTCACCCGAAAAGCGGGTGCGCGACGTGCTGGCCGAGGGTGGCGACTGGATCGAGGTGCGCGGAATCAAGAAGCATATCCAGGGCTATCTGAAGGAGTTCCTGTTCGACCCCAAGCTGGCGGACGCGCGGGTCGGCACGCTTTCGGGTGGCGAGCGGTCCCGTCTGCTGCTGGCGCGGGAGTTCGCGCGCGAATCGAACCTCCTCGTGCTCGACGAACCGACCAACGATCTCGACCTTGAGACGCTCGACCTGTTGCAGGAGGTGATTGCGGATTATGCCGGCACCGTGCTGATCGTCAGCCACGACCGCGACTTCCTCGACAAGACGGTGACGGTGACCTTGGGGCTGGATGGCTCCGGCCGGGTGGATATCGTCGCGGGCGGCTATGAGGATTGGGAGAAGCAACGCAGGCAACCCAACGCCGCGCCCAAAAAAGCCGCGCCCAAGGCGGAGGCGGCCCCACCTCCGCCGCCCAAGGCCGCAAAGTTGAGCTACAAGGATCAGCGCGATTTCGATCTGCTGCCCAAGCGGATCGAGGAACTGGAAACCGCGATCACGCGCGACGAAGCCGCGCTCGCCGACCCTGATCTCTACGCCAAGAACCCCACCCGCTTCGCCGCGCTGATGGCGGCCATCGAAAAGGCCCGCGCCGAAAAGGACGCCGCGGAGGAACGCTGGCTTGAGCTGGCGGAGATGGCGGAGGAAATGGGGCGGTAAATGAAGATCGCGGGGCTTTCCCCTTCGCGCCAGAGCATCGTGCGCAAAAGTGGGAACCGGTTTTGCGCAAAAAACGATGCGACATCAAAAATATAGAGCGCGCGTCCTGCGTCAGATTTAACGCAGCGCGCCTTAGGGCTGAATGTCGATCGGCCCTAGATCAGAACTATGTCCCCGGCGTTCAGCATGGACGCCCCAGCCAGCTGCGCAATCTGGACCTGCGCCGCGCCACCTGCACCATCAACATCGTAATAAAGTGCCCCTGTGGCGCTATTATAGATGAGATGCTGATCGGCGGCAGTCGCGGCAGTGCCGAATGCCAGTTCTCCCGTGCTGAGCGCGCCGGTGCCGTAACCCGCCAAAGCGGGAAAGGCCGAGATCGCCAGCTCGATATGGTCGGCCCCTGATACGAAATCCCGGATCGTATCCTTGTTGGAGCTGGTTTCCAGCACATCGAACACGAATGTATCGTTGCCCGCGCCTCCGGCAAGCACATCCCGGCCAGCACCACCGATCAGAACATCGTCTCCGGCCGCGCCTTGCAGCGAGTCATTCCCGCCACCGCCATCGATCACGTCATTACCGTTGCCGCCGTTGAGATTATCCTTGCCGAGATAGCCGAACATATGGTCCACGCCATTGCCGCCGAGCAGGCGATCATTGCCATCCGAGCCGAAAACATTGTCATCGCCGCCGGTTAGATAGTTCACCCATTTTCCTGGGCTGAACTGACTATTGTTCAACATGGCAAGGAGCGGCGCTGAAGGGAGCGCCATTGTCGCTGTCATATAATCTGTGGTGAAATCGCTGACCGTCATGCTGACGATCATTCCTGCGCGTTCATGAAACCAGAAGCTGTTTCCATCCATCAGTTGACCGAACCAGAGCGTATAGCCGCCCGGCAGCGCCTGCCGAGTGATCGAGCTGGCATCAAAGGTCTGCTGCCAGGGCTGATAGAGGGACGCTTCGGGTGCATAGGTAAAGTCGGCCATGAGTACGCTCCATTTGGGTTTGCTATCATGACGCCACGGCCGAAAGATTGCCGCAGTTCGATTTACAAAATACCGCTCCGCTTAGGGCAGCGTTGCCAATCCCGAGTGCGGTTCGCCCCACGCGATAATGGTCCGCCACCCTCTCCAGCGCGGCGTGCAAATATTGCGGGAAGGAGCGGCTGCGGCAGGGTTCGCGGCGCTGGCGCGGTCTAAGGCGCCAGTACTGTGTCCTCCGCCCTTTCCAGCATCTCCGGGTAATCGAGCGTATAATGCAGCCCCCGGCTCTCGTGGCGCTTCAGAGCCGAGCGGATGATGAGGCGGGCGACTTCCACCAGATTGCGCAGCTCGATGAGGTCCGGCGTGACGCGGAAATTGCCGTAATATTCATCCACCTCCGATGCGAGCAGATCGATGCGGTGCTTGGCGCGCTCCAGCCGCTTGGTGGTGCGGACGATGCCGACATAATCCCACATGAAGCGGCGGATTTCCTTCCAGTTGTGGGTGACGATGACCTCTTCGTCGCTGTCTGTAACGCGGCTTTCGTCCCACGGCTTGATCGGCGGTGGCGCGGGGAGATTCTCCCAATGCGCGCGGATGTGTTTCGCCGCTGCCTCGCCGAACACGAAGCATTCGAGGAGGCTGTTGGATGCGAGACGGTTCGCGCCGTGCAGGCCGCTTTCGCTCACCTCGCCCGCCGCATAGAGGCCGGGCAGGTCGGTACGCCCGTCGAGATCGATAATGACGCCGCCGCAGGTATAATGCTGCGCGGGCACGACCGGGATCGGCTCTTTCGTGATGTCGATATCGAGATCGAGCAGGCGGGCATAGATCGTCGGGAAATGCTCCTTCACGAACTCGCTGCCCTTGTGGCTGATGTCGAGGTGGACATAATCGAGGCCGAGGCGCTTGATCTCGTGGTCTATCGCGCGCGCTACCACATCGCGCGGGGCAAGCTCGCCGCGCTTGTCGTGCCGATCCATGAAGCGCTTGCCGCCATTGGGGACGCCGGGGGGGAGCTTCAGCAACCCGCCCTCGCCGCGCACCGCCTCGGTAATGAGGAAGTTCTTCACGTCGAGATTATAGAGGCAGGTGGGATGGAACTGGTTCATCTCCATGTTGGAGACGCGGCAGCCCGCGCGCCATGCCATCGCGATGCCGTCTCCGGTCGCGCCGCGCGGGGCGGTGGAGAAGAGATAGGCGCGCCCCGCCCCGCCGGTGGCGAGGATCGTCGCGCGGCCGACGAACGCGTCGACATGTTTGGTCTTGCGGTTGTAGGCGTAGACGCCCCAGACGTGGCCGTCGCCGGAATATTTCTCGGCGTTGCGCGAGGTGATGAGATCGATCGCGACCATATCCGGCGCGAGGGTGATATTGGGGTTGGCCTCGGCGGCCTTCACCAGCGCCTGCTGCACGGCGGCGCCGGTCGCGTCGTCGACATGGACAATGCGGCGGTGCGAATGCCCGCCCTCGCGGGTGAGGTGCCAGCGCTCGCCGAAGGCTGCGCCCCCTTTATCTTCATTGGCATTAAAGGGCACGCCCAGCGCCGCGAGCCGCTCGATCGCGGCCGGGGCTTCGGAGACGACGAACTCCACGGTGGCGCGATCATTCAACCCCGCGCCCGCGATCATCGTGTCCTCGACATGGCTTTCGAAACTGTCGCCCGCATCGAGCACCGCCGCGATGCCGCCCTGCGCCCAGTTGGTCGAGCCGCCATCGAGCGCTCCCTTGGCGATGACGAGCACGCGCTTATCCTGCGCGAGGGTAAGCGCCGCAGTCAGCCCGGCCGCGCCGGAGCCGATGATGATGACGTCGTAAAGTTTGATCGACACGATTATGCCGCCGCCGTCAAATTCAAAAACACGTCCTCCAGATCCGGCTCACGCGTGGCGACATCGACGATGGCGAAGCCCGACGCCTGCACCGCGTCCAGCACCTGGCCCGCATTGGCGCGGTCTTTCCGGTAGCTGATGGCGAGGGTGCGCTCGCCGGTCTTCTCGACCTTGTCGAAGCTGGGATGCGAGGGGAGCTGGGCGACCTCCTTGTCCACCGTCACGATCACGATCTTTTCCTGCGCCATGTCGACCAGCTCGCGCGTCGGCTTGTCCGCGATCAGCTTGCCGTGGTTGATGATGGCGATGCGGTCGCACAGTTCCTCGGCCTCTTCGAGATAGTGCGTGGTGAGGACGATGGTGACGCCGCGGGCGTTCAGCTCGCGCACATAGTCCCACAATTGCTGCCGCAGCATGATGTCGACGCCCGCCGTGGGCTCATCGAGCACGAGGATCGGCGGCGAATGGACCATCGCCTTCGCCACCATCAGCCGCCGCTTCATGCCGCCCGAGAGGGTGCGGGCATAGGCATGGGCCTTGTCGTCGAGATGCACCGCGCGCAGCAGCTCCATCGAAATACGTTCGGCCTTGGGCACGCCATAATAGCCGGCCTGGTTCTCCAGCGTCTCCAGCGGCGTGAAGAAGGGGTCGAACATCAGCTCCTGATTGACGATGCCGATGCTGTTCTTGGCGTTGCGGGGGTTCGCGTCGATATCGAACCCCCAGATGCTTGCGCTTCCGCCGGTCTTCGTCACCAGACCGGCGAGGATGTTGATGAGGGTCGATTTGCCAGCGCCGTTGGGGCCGAGCAGCCCGAAGACGCTGCCGCGCGGCACGTTGAGACTCACATCGTCAAGCGCCTGCTTTCCCCCGGCATAGACTTTGGAGAGGTGGGATATTTCGATGGCGTTCTGGGTGGAAACGATCCTGGTCATAGCTCCGTCATAGCGGCGATTATTCCCTACGCAAACGCGATATTGAACCGGGCCTGCCGCAATGCTAAGGCGCTCGTCCATGAGCAATCCGCCCGAAATCATCCGCACCGACAAGCGCCGCGTAGCCTGTGATGGCTCGGGCGATATCCCCGCAGCCCTCGGCCATCCGCGCGTATTCATCGAGATCGACGAAAAGGGCTATGCCGAGTGCGGCTATTGCGACCGGCGCTTTGTGCTGGCGGGCGGCCCGGCGGACCAGCAGGCTGCCTGATTGCAGCTCGACCTTATCGACGTCTTTGCGACCGGCCCGTTGACCGGCAACCCTCTGGCCGTGGTCAGAGGCGCGGAGACTATGAGCGACGGTGAGATGCTGGCGCTGACCCGCTGGCTGGGATATTCCGAAACGACATTCCTGTTGTCCCCGGACGATCCTGCCGCTGACTACAGGCTTCGCATTTTCTATCCATCGGGCGAGCTGCCCTTTGCAGGGCATCCCACATTGGGGAGCTGCCATGCGTGGCTTGAGGCGGGCGGCATACCCAAGAGGGACGGAGCGATCGTCCAGCAATGCGGCGCGGGACTGATCGAAATTTCCGCGCAGGGCGGTATGCTTCATTTCAAGGCGCCGCCCCTGCTCCGGAAAGGCCCGCTCGATGAGGGCGCGACTGTGGAGGCGGCCCGCCTGCTGGGCATTTCGCTTGCCGATATCATCGAGGCGGTTCACGCCGACAACGGCCCCGGCTGGGTGCTTCTGCGCCTGCGGGATGCAGCCGCCTTGCGCGCCGCGACCATTGCCGCAAAGCCCGATGGCCGGGCCGATATCGGTCTTTTCACGGTGAGCGAAGCGGGCAGCCCGGCTGATTTCGAGGTGCGCGCTTTCTTCACCAAGCCGGATGGCGCCTTGGTAGAAGACCCCGTCACCGGCAGCCTGAACGCAGCAATCGCGCAATATGTGTTCGCGAACGGGCTGGCCACCGGCGCCTACCGCGCATCGCAGGGGCACGCAGTGGGCGCGGACGGGCTGGTATATTGCCGTCAGGAAGCGGACGGGTCCATATGGATCGGCGGCATGGTGCGCAGTGTTGCGTCCTCTGCCCTGCTGCATCGGCCAATCTGATCGGTTCGGGGCTGGCATAGCGGCGCAAAGCCTCTATATCGGTTCCATGACCGATACGACCTCCCAATATACCGATGCACGTGGCCTGCTTTACCGGGACGGGATGCTCGATCCCGATGGGGCGAAGCGTGTTACCGCTGCCGCGCTCAGGAATTGCGACGACGGCGAACTCTATCTGCAATATCGCGCGACCGAGAGCTTCGGTTTCGATGATGGGCGCCTCAAGACCGCCGACTATTCGACCGAGAAGGGCTTCGGCCTGCGCGGCGTATCGGGCGAGATGACCGGCTTTGCCCATGCGAACGAGATCAGCGAGGCGGCGATCAACCGCGCGGCGCAGACATTGGCGCTGCTCGATCCCGCCAGGCAGTCCCCCGCTCCGCCGCCTGCGCGGACCAACCGGCACCTCTATACCGAGGCCAACCCGCTCGAACTCGTGCCGTTTGCCGAGAAGGTCGCGCTATGCGCCAAGATCGACGCCGAGGCACGGGCGAAAGACCCGCGCGTTGCCCAAGTGTCCGTCAGCCTCGCGGGGAGCTGGTCCGTGATCGATATCGTGCGCGCCGATGGCTTTACCGCGAGCGACATCCGCCCGCTGGTGCGTCTCAATGTCTCCGTCATCATGGAAGACAATGGCCGCCGCGAGACCGGCGTGCATGGCTGCGGCGGGCGCTATCTTTATGATGGCGTGATGGAGGAAGCCACCTGGCGCCGTGCCATCGACGAAGCGATCAAACAGGCAGAGACCAACCTCCGCTCGGTCGACGCGCCGGCGGGCGAGATGCAGGTGCTACTCGGGCATGGCTGGTGCGGCGTGCTGCTGCATGAGGCGGTGGGGCATGGGCTTGAGGGCGACTTCAACCGCAAGGGCACGTCCGCTTTCTCAGGCCGCATCGGCCAACAGGTCGCGGCGAAGGGCGTGACGGTGGTGGACGATGGCTCGATCTTCGAGCGGCGCGGCTCGCTCTCGATCGACGACGAGGGCACGCCGACCGGCGAAACCATCCTGATCGAGGACGGCATCCTCAAGGGCTATATGCAGGATCGCCTCAATGCGCGCCTGATGGGCGTATCCCCCACCGGCAACGGGCGGCGCGAGAGCTATGCCCATGCGCCGATGCCGCGCATGACCAACACCTTCATGAAGGGCGGCGAGGATGACCCGGCGGAGCTTTTGAGCCGCGTGAAGGATGGCATCTATGCCAAGAGCTTTGGCGGCGGGCAGGTGGATATCGTCTCGGGCAAGTTCGTCTTTTCCTGCACCGAGGCCTATCGGGTGAAGAACGGCAAGATCCTCGACCCGATCAAGGGCGCGACGCTGATCGGCGATGGCCCCGAAACGATGAGCCGCATCGTCGGCATTGGTAATGACATGGCGCTGGACGAGGGCATCGGCATGTGCGGCAAGGCGGGGCAAAGCGTGCCCGCGGGCGTGGGCCAGCCGACGCTGCTGATCGACCGGCTGACGGTGGGGGGTACGGGGGGATGACCGGCTTTCAGCACCGCGGTGCTAGTGCTCCTGCGCAGGCAGGAGCCCAGAGGCAAAGGCGCGGCCCCGCAGACTGGGTTCCTGCCTGCGCAGGAACACGGAGGCCATGACCGAAGCACGAAAATTCGATGTCATCATATTGGGTGGCGGGCTGGTTGGTCTGACGCTGGGCATCGGCCTGTCGCGCCACGGCGTCACCTGCGCGGTGATCGACCCGGCCGAACCGGAAACCACCCTCGCCCCGCAGTTTGACGGGCGTGTCTCGTCCATATCGAGCGCGAGCTGGAAGCTGTTTCAGGCCATCGGCATATCAGAGCGGCTGGAGGGCAAGGGCTGCCCGATCGAGCGCATCTGGGTGTCTGACGGCTTGCAGCCCGGCACGCTGGATTTTACGCCTCCGCAAGATGACGACACGCCGATGGGCATCATGTTCGAGAACCGCGAGACCCGGCTTGCACTGCGCGATGCGGCCCAAGCGGCGGAGCAGCTGAGCCTGTTCCAGCCGGACAAGGCGGTGGAGGTTGAGCGCGATCTGGATGGGGTGCGGATCACACTGGCGAGCGGGCAGAAGCTCGCCGGATCGCTGCTCGTCGCCGCCGAGGGCCGCGCCAGCCCGACGCGCGAGGCGGCCAATATTCCGGTAGCACAATGGCGATATGATCATGTCGCCATCGTCACCGCGTTCCATCATGAGATCGATCACGCCGGGACGGCCTACGAAATTTTCTACCCGGGCGGGCCGTTCGCGCTGCTGCCGATGCAGCCCTCGCGCGCTGATCGTTCGCGGAGCGCGGTGGTGTGGACGGTGCCTTCCGCGCAACTGCCGGGCATGATGGCGCTGGGCGAGCGCGGTTTCCTCGCCGAGGCGCAGAAGCGGATCGGCGGCTTTCTGGGCGAGATCAGCCTCGCCGGGCCGCGCTCCTCCTACCCGCTCGGCTATCATCGCGCCGCACGGATCACCGACACGCGCCTCGCGCTTGCGGGCGACGCCGCGCACGGCATCCACCCGATTGCGGGACAAGGCGTCAACCTCGGCTTCCGCGATGTCGCGGCGCTGATCGAGGTAATCGTCGACGGAATGCGGCTGGGGCTGGAGCCGGGCGACGCGCAGCTCCTCACCCGCTATCAGCGCTGGCGCAGCCTCGATACGCTCTCCGTCACCATCGCGATGGATGGCCTTGTGCGCCTGTTCGACGTGCCGGGACGCGTGCCCTCGATGGTGCGGCGCGCGGGGCTGGCGGCGGTGCAGAAAATGGGGCCGCTGAAAAGCCGCTTCATGGCCGAAGCACGCGGGGAAAGCGGCGCCTTACCGCGCTTGCTTGCGGGGGAGATGGTTTAAGAAACTAAGGCATTGAATAAAAAGCCTATTTCTTTGAACCGATTTGGACCTTTTACTTTTAAAACCGCTGGCCTTATCGAAAATCGCTTCTATCACGGCCCTACATCACAATGATGGGGGATAATAAGTTGAAATATGTATCTTTCGCCGCTCTGGCGATGTTCTCGGCTGCGGCCACCGCTCAGACCACGGCTGGCGACAGCGCTGCGCCTGTTACTGCTACGCCCGCGGCAAGCGCGGTAGCCGCAGTGGCCAAAGAGGAAGTCACCGGCAATAGCGCCGTTCTCCCGGCCAACACTCAGGTCGACGTCACGCTCAACAGCGAGGTGAGTTCCAAGAAGATGAAGCAGGGCGACAAGTTCGTCGTCAGCGTATCCCGCGACGTCATGCTCGGGAATTTCATCGTGATCCCCCGGGGAACGCGGGGCGAAGGCCACATCTCTTACAGAACAGGGAAAGGCGCGTTCGGAAAATCCGCAAAGATGGAGATCGAGATCACCAGTCTAGATCTGAATGGACGGTCTATTCCTGTCTCCGGCAAGTTTCGTCAGGAAGGCCAAGGCAATACCGGCGCGACAGTCGGCACGGCTGTGGCCGTGGGCGTATTCAGCGCCTTTGTGACGGGACGCAGCGCCATTTTCGAGCAGGGCCGGGAACTGCGCGTGTTCACGAGCGAAGGGCTGCCTGTTACCCTCCCCGCAAAGGCGGATCCGGTGGTTGCCGCAGCGACAGCACAACCTGCTGTGAATGCTCAGGCAGCTCTGTCCAAGTGACGTCAGGCGGGCGCATGATTTGCGCCCGCCAACATCCGGTGCCGACGCAGGGGTGCAGCAGGGTTGTACCCCTTGAATCCCCCTTCGCCCTTCCTAAATCTCCTCTGTCCGGGCACGCGAAGTGGCGGACATTCAGCCGGATGCCATGATGGATCCGGCGCGCGAGGTACTCGCTCAACAGAGGAGATATGACTATGCGTGGATTTGACCTTACCCCCTATCGCCGCTCGACTGTCGGTTTCGACCGGCTGTTCGATCTTATCGAGAACAATGCGCGCGTTAGCCAAGGCGACAACTACCCCCCCTTCAACATCGAGCGGCTTTCCGACGACAAATATCGCGTGACGCTGGCCGTCGCCGGTTTCCGCGAGGATGAGCTGGACATCGTGGCGCAGCAGAACCTACTTCAGGTCTCGGGCCGCAAGGCGGAGCTGGGCAATGACGAGCGCGCGAAGTTCGTGCATGTCGGCA
Organism: Sphingobium sp.; assembly: GCA_022652485.1. Lineage (GTDB taxonomy): Bacteria > Pseudomonadota > Alphaproteobacteria > Sphingomonadales > Sphingomonadaceae > Sphingobium. The sequence goes on along the minus strand of JALCRK010000001.1, from coordinate 39,960 downwards.
TCGCCAACCGCAGCTTTGAGCGCCGCTTCGAGCTCGCCGATTTCGTGCGGGTGGAAAGCGCCAACCTTGCCGATGGCCTGCTGGTGATCGAGCTGGTGCGCGAGGTGCCCGAAGCGATGAAGCCGAAGAAGATCGCCATCAACGGCGGCCAGATCGTCGAGATCGGCAAGCAGGCGGACGCGGCGTAAGCTGGCGCATTTGGCTGAAAAAAATATGGGGGGCGGTCAATGCCGCCCCCTCATTTCCTCTCCAAACCCTTGGTACAAAAGTGCCGCGTTCCCTAGCGGCGACTCGACTTGGGCACGGACTTTAACGTCTGATTAATACAATGCAAGAGGGGTGGATTTTTGATCCGCTCGCGCGGATGGGCGGCACCAGCCCGCCCCCCCTCCCAACCTCCCGATATGGTATGATATGGGAGGTTGGGAGGGGGAGCGGGCTGGTGCCGAACCTGACAAAATGTCTAAACCAGCCTGCTCTGCTTCACCGCCGCCGCGATGAACCCGGCGAACAACGGGTGCGGATCGAACGGCTTGGACTTCAGCTCCGGGTGGAACTGCACGCCGACGAACCACGGATGATCCGGCCGCTCCACGATCTCGGGCAGCTGCCCATCGGGCGACATGCCCGAGAAGATCAGCCCACCCTTTTCCAGCGGCTCGCGATAGGCGGCGTTCACCTCGTAGCGGTGGCGGTGGCGTTCGCTGATCTCGGTGGCTCCGTAAATGCCCGAGACGACGCTGTTGCCGGTGAGCTTCGCGGGGTACGCCCCAAGCCGCATCGTGCCACCGAGGTCGCCCTCCGCGCTGCGCTGTTGCAGGCCTTCCTTGCTCATCCATTCGGTGATGAGGCCGACGACCGGCTCCGATGTCTCGCCGAATTCGGTGGTGGAAGCGTTGGCAATCCCCGCCGTGTTGCGCGCGCCCTCGATGCAGGCCATCTGCATCCCCAAACAGATGCCGAAGAAGGGCACGCCGCGTTCGCGCGCGAAGCGGACGGAGGCGATCTTGCCCTCAGACCCGCGCACACCGAACCCGCCGGGGACGAGGATGCCGTGCATCGGCTCCAGCCGCGCGGCGATGTCGCTATCCGGCTGCTCGAACAGCTCGGCATCGATCCAGCGGATATGCACCTTCACCCGGTTGGCAAGGCCGCCATGCACCAGCGCCTCGTGCAGCGACTTGTACGCATCGGGCAGGCCGACATATTTGCCGACGACGCCGATCGTCACTTCGCCTTCCGGATTCGCATAGCGATCCATGATGTCGATCCACCGCGAAAGCTCCGGCTGCGGCGCATCCTCGATGCCGAAGGCGCGGAGCACCTCCTCGTCCAGACCCTCGGCATGATATTGCGCGGGCACGGAATAGATGCTCGGCGCATCGAGCGCGGGGATCACGGCTTCAGGCCGCACATTGCAGAACAAGGCGATCTTGGCGCGCTCGCTCGCGGGCAGAGGCTGCTCGCAGCGGCAGAGGAGGATATCGGGCTGGATGCCGAGCGAGGTCAGCTCGCGCACGCTGTGCTGGGTCGGCTTGGTCTTCAGCTCGCCCGCCGCCGCGATGAACGGCACCAAGGTGACATGCACGAAGATGGAATTGCCGCGCCCGAGGTCGTTGTGGAGCTGGCGGATCGCCTCCATGAAGGGCAGGCTCTCGATATCGCCCACGGTGCCGCCGATCTCGCACAGCACGAAATCGAGGTCGTCCGTCTCGGCGAGCGCGAACGCCTTGATCTCGTCCGTCACATGCGGGATCACCTGCACGGTCGCGCCGAGATAATCCCCGCGCCGTTCCTTGGTGATGATTGTCTGGTAGATGCGCCCCTGGGTGACGTTGTCCGACTGGCGGGCCGAGACGCCGGTGAAGCGCTCATAATGGCCGAGGTCGAGATCGGTCTCGGCGCCGTCATCCGTCACATAGACTTCGCCATGCTGATAGGGCGACATCGTGCCGGGATCGACATTCAGATAGGGATCGAACTTGCGAATGCGCACACGATATCCACGCGCCTGCAGCAGTGCTGCAAGGGAGGCGGCCATAAGGCCTTTGCCAAGCGAGGAGACCACGCCGCCGGTGATGAAAATATACCGCGCCATGGGAGTGGAGGCTTAACCTTATTCAACAGGGTTGGGCAAGCGCACGATGAGGCGCGCTTGCAATTAATTTTCTTGACTAGGCAGTAGTTGGAGATTTGCGCGGTTATTGCGCGAGCGGGACAGACCCGTTTGCGGCACCACCCACGCTCTGCGCCGCGCCGGAGAGGCCATCGCCCGACGCGGGTGCCGCCGGCTGGGCCGGAACCACGTCAGTCGCCTGCTTCGCGAGCGAGGTATCGATCTGCGACGGTGCGTGCTTCACCGAGGCGAGAACCGCGAGAACGATGCTCAAGCTGACGAAGATCGTCGCCAGCACGGTGGTCGAGCGGGTGAGGAAATCCGCCGCGCCGCGCGCCGACATGAAGCCGCCAGGGCTGCCGCCCATGCCGAGCCCGCCGCCCTCCGAGCGCTGCATCAGAACAACGGTGACGAGGCAGGCCGCGACGATCGCCTGAACCACGAGAAGAAATGTGAACATGTACGCTTTTCCGTTATCCTGAAACTGCTCGCCTGCCCTTAGCGGGGAAGTGGGCGGGGTTCAACCTGAGTCGGGCTTTTGATGGAATGATCCGTTTGTCCCGAGGCGCATTTGCTCATTCGTCATCCCGGACATAGGCCATTTTGAGATGACCGTAAAACGGTCATCGGCTTGGAAAATGGCCAGATTAATATTTAGAGCATTTTCAGGCGCAAAACCGATCTTCACTTTTGCTGAAAATGCTCTGGCGTTGCCCGGAAAAGCAATTGCTTTTCGCGGCAATGCTTGATCCGGGATCCAGCTTTCAAGCGCAGCGCCCCGATCCTGGATCTCGGATAACTCGATTTTATAGCCAATCCTCGCGGATTGGAGAAAATCGGTTTCCGGGATGACGATTGAAGGAAGATCAGGCAGCCGCCGCGATCACCGGGCCGAATTTCGCCGCCGTGAGGCTCGCGCCGCCGACGAGGCCGCCGTCCACATCCTCCAGCGCGAAGATCTCGGCCGCGTTCTCGGCGTTGACCGAGCCGCCATAGAGGATGCGCATCGAGGCGGCGATATCCGCGCCCGCGAGTTCGCCGAGCTTGCCGCGAATCGCGCCGTGCATCTCCGCGATCTGTTCCATCGTCGGGATGCGCCCGGTGCCGATGGCCCAGATCGGCTCATAGGCGATCGAGAGCCAGTCGGCGGCGGCACCTTGCGGCAGCGATTCGGCAAGCTGGCCCAGCACGAAATCGAGCGCCTGACCCGCGTCGCGGGTTTCGAGACTTTCGCCGAGGCACAGGATGACCTTCAACCCTTCTCCCTGAGCCGCGAGCGCCTTCGCCGCGACATCGGCGCTGGTTTCATGCTGATCGGTGCGGCGTTCGCTGTGGCCAACGATCACCTGGGAAGCACCCGCTTCCCGCAGCATTGCGGCGGAGAGACAGCCGGTATGCGCGCCATTCGCCTTCTGGTGGCAATCCTGCGCGCCGATGAACGCCGCGCCTGCCTTGTCGACCGCCGCCGCGATCAGCGTCGCGGGGACGCACAGCCCGACCTCGACCGCCGGATGCGCAGCCGCCTCTGCGCCGATAGCCTCCACATCGCCAAGCTGGGCGCGCAGGCCGTTCATCTTCCAGTTTCCGACAACGAGCATCCTGCGGCTCATAATTCCTCCGATAGCTTCCGTGTTGATCCGAAACAGGCAGCTTCGCTGCGTTTCGGATGTTCGGCACCAGCTCGCTCCCCCTCCCAACTACCCGACAGGATATACCATATGGGCAGTTGGGAGGGGGAGCGAGCTGGTGCCGCGTCTATGCCGCGATTAGCGTGTGGATGGGTAAAGTCCAGTCCCGGCTTGAAGCGCGGCCCCGCACCCCCTAAAGCGGCTCAGATTTCAACGCAGGCCGCCCGACGCGGGCGATACGGGCAGGATTGCTATGATCGGTTTCATGAGGCGCATCATCGGATCGAAATTCGGTGCGGTATTCGCGCTCGTATTTCTGGCGACAGTGGCTTTCGCGTTCATCGCGGGGGACATCACCAGCAACAACCATTACAGCGGCTTCTCGTTTCTGGGCGGCAGCACCTCGACTAAGATCGGCGGCACCTCCCTGCCCGACTCGGAAGTGCAGACCCGCGTGCAGCGCGCGTTCGAAGGGCAGCGGCGCGAGAGCCCCGGCATGAAGATCGGCGATTTCCTCTCGCTGGGCGCGGTCGAGGGGATCTATAGCCAGCTCGTTTCCGCGCTCTCGCTGGAAGAGTTCGCGCACAAGCAAGGCATATATGTCAGCAAGCGGATGGTCGATGCGGAGATCGCCAACATTCCGGCGTTCCACGACGCGACCGGCAAGTTCAGCCAGGCGGCGTTCCGCCAGTTGCTGAGCGCGCAGGGCATCAGCGAGGATGCGCTGCGGCAGGACATTTCGAAGCAGCTTTCGGGCCGCCTCGTCATCGCGCCTGCAACCTTCGGTGCACAGATAAGCAGGGATGCCGCGCTGCCTTATGCCTCGCTGCTGCTGGAGGCGCGTTCGGGCGTGATCGCGGCCATCCCGTCCGCCGCGTTCAAGCCGGCCACACCGCCGACCGAAGCGCAACTCGCTGATTTCTACAAGCGCAACGCCAGCCGCTATACGATCCCGGAGCGGCGCTCCTTCCGCTATGCGATTGTGGACGCCAGCCGCTTTGACGCCGCCGCGACGCCGACCGACAGCGAGATCGCGGCCTATTACACCAGCAACAAGGCCACCTATGCCGCGCGCGAGACGCGCGACATCCAGCAACTGATCCTGCCGACCGAGAGCGCCGCCAAGGCCGCCGCTTCTGCCGGGTCGCTCGCCGCCGCAGCCAAGGCGAACGGGCTCGAAGTCTCGACGCTCAAGGCCGTCTCCAGGACGGACTTCGCCAGGGCCGCCTCTCCCGCCGCAGCCAACGCCGCGTTCGCCGCGCCGCAGGGCAAGGTCACAGGGCCGGTGAAGCTCGCGCTCGGCTGGGCGCTCATCCAGACCACCGCCATCCAGAAGATAACGGAAAAGCCGCTGGAAGCCGTAAAGCCGCAGATCGTCGAGGCGCTGAAAGCCAGGAAGCGCGCCGCGCTGATCGGGGATTTCATCGCCAAGGTGGAGGACAATATCGCCAACGGCACCACCTTCGACGAGGCGGTGAAGGACAACGGCCTCACGGTGGAAACCACCCCCGCGCTGCTTTCCACCGGGCAGAATGTCGACGACCCGGCCTACAGGCCGTCCGCCGATGTCGCGCCGCTGCTGAAGGCGGGCTTCGGCATGGAGCAGGATGACGACGCGCAGTTCGTGCCGATCACGCCGGAGGCCCGTTATGCGCTGGTGCGCGTGGGCGAGATCGTCGCCGCCGCGCCGCCGCCGCTCGCGAAGGTGAAGCCGATCGTGGAACAGCAGTACCTGCTCAATCAGGGGCTCGCCAAGGCGCAGGCGCTGGCCGCAAGGCTTCAGGGCGAAGTCGCCAAGGGCGTGCCGCTGGAGAAGGCGATGGCCTCGGCGGGCGTGCCATTGCCGCCGGTGCAGAAGGTCTCGGGCCGCCGCGCCGACCTGTTGCGGCAGGACCAGCAGGTGCCCGCGCAGATCTCGATCCTGTTCGCGATGACGCAGGGCAGCGTCAAGACGATGCCGATTCCCAACGATCAGGGCGTGTTCCTGATCCAGCTCGCCTCGGTGCAGCAGGGCGATGCGGCCAAGGTGCCGGGCCTTGTCGACAAGGTGCGCAGCGACCTCTCGGGCCTTGCGGGCAATGAATATGGCGACCAGTTCGCGCGGGCGATCGAGCGCGATCTCGGCGTCAGCCGCAATCCGGCGACAGTGAACCGCGTGACCAAGGCGTTGCTCGACGCCAATGGCGGCGGCGCGGTGAAGTAAGTCACATATGGGGACGACCGCTTCCGCTTCGCTCGACGCCATCCGCAGCGCGCTCGCCTCCGGGCAATCGGCGCTGCTGTGGCGCAAGCTCATTGCCGACACCGAAACACCGATCTCCGCCGCGCTGAAGCTGATGCAGCCGGAACGGGGCGACTTCCTGCTCGAATCGGTCGAAGGCGGCGCGGTGCGCGGGCGCTACAGCCTGCTGGGGCTGGACCCCGATCTGGTGTTCCGCGCGGAGGGCGACAGCGCCGAAATCAACCGCGCCTGGCAGACCGACCGCGCGGCTTTCGCGCCGCTCGATGGCGGGGCGCTCGCCGGACTGCGCGCGCTGGTGCGGGAATGCCGCGCGGAGATGGACCCGGCGCTTCCGCCCGCGCTTGCCTGTCTCGTCGGCCATTTCGGCTATGAGACGATCGGGCTGGTCGAGAAGCTGCCGCGCCCCGCGCCCAACCCGCTTGGCCTGCCGGACATGCTGTTCGTGCGGCCGTCCGTCATCCTCGTGTTCGACCGGCTGGAGGACGCGCTGTTTCTGGTGGCGCCGATCTGGGCCGGGAGCGTCACGCAAGCGGAGCGCGCGATCGATGCCGCGCAGGAGCGGCTCGATGCGACCGCCGCGCGGCTTGGCCAGCCGGTGCCGCCAGCGCCGCAGATCGCCACGCCCGATGAGGTGACCTTCACCCCGGTTCTGCCGGACGGCAAATATCGCGACATGGTGCTCGCGGCGCAGGATTATATCGTCGCGGGCGACATCTTTCAGGTGGTGCTGGCGCAACGCTTCACCGCACCCTTCCCGCTGCCGCCGCTCAGCCTCTATCGCGCGCTCAGGCGGATCAACCCCTCGCCCTTCCTCTATTGCCTCGACATGCCGGGCTTCGCGCTCATTGGCTCCAGCCCGGAGATCCTCGTGCGCGCACGCGATGGCGAGGTGACGATACGGCCGATCGCCGGCACCCGCCCACGCGGCAAGAGCGCGAGCGAGGATGCCGCCAACAAGGCAAGCCTGCTCGCCGACCCGAAGGAGCGCGCCGAACATCTGATGTTGCTCGATCTGGGGCGCAACGATGTGGGGCGTGTCGCAGCGGCGGGAACCGTGCAGGTGACGGACAGCTATGCTGTAGAGTTCTACAGCCATGTGATGCACATCGTCTCCAACGTGGTGGGCCGCCTTGGCGATGGCAAGGACGCACTGGATGCGCTGTTCGCGGGTTTCCCGGCGGGCACCGTCAGCGGCGCGCCCAAGGTCCGCGCCTGCGAGATCATCGCCGAGCTGGAGCCAGAGACGCGGGGAGCATACGCAGGAGGCGTCGGCTATTTCGCGCCCGATGGCAATATGGACAGCTGCATCGTGCTGCGCACCGCCGTGTTGAAGGATGGCGTTATGCACGCGCAGGCCGGGGCCGGGATCGTCGCCGACTCGACACCCGAATATGAGCAGCGCGAATGCGAGGCAAAGGCGGGCGCGCTGATGGCGGCGGCGCGGGAGGCGGTGCGCCTTGCCCAGGATGCGGGATACGGGCAGTGAGGGCGACCGCACCATAATTTTCACGAAAAAGGGGGCCAACCATGCAGCTTGTTGATGCGACGATCGCCGCGATACCGCTCTGGTTGCTCTTTCCCCTTCTGGTGGCGCTGTTCCTGCTATGCTGCGTCGCAGGGGCGAAGCTGCGCCGGCGGCTGGCGAACGAGCCGGATGAACGCGCGCCGGACAGCTATATCCTCTCCGCCGTGCTCGGCCTGCTGGGCCTGATGATCGCCTTTACCTTCTCGATGGCCCTGAGCCGCTATGACGAGCGCCGCGAAATTGTAGTCAGCGAAGCCAACGCTATCGGCACCGCGTGGCTGCGCGCCGGGTTGATCGAGGGAGCAGGTGGTGCGGCGTTGCAAAATTCCCTCACCCACTATGCCGAGCTGCGCAGCCGCCTGCCCCACGAAGGCGAGACGGAGGCGGTCGAACGGGAGACGGCCGAGGCGCAGCGGCAACTATGGGCGCAGATGCGGCAATCGCTGGGCGCGACCCCGCCGCCGATCTCCGCCACGCTCATCAACGCAATGAACGAGATGTTCGACATAGCCGCCGCGCGCAAGGCCGAGCGCGAGGCGCATATTCCGGGCGCGGTGGTGGAAATCCTGCTGCTCTATGCGCTGCTCTCTGTCGGTATCGTTGGCTATGTGCTGGGGGCGAGCGAGGCGCGGCACCGGGGGATCACATTCGTCCTGTTCGTGCTATTGACGCTCTCGCTGGTCCTGATCCTCGACCTCGACCGGCCGTGGCGCGGCGGCGTCACCGTCTCGCAGCAGCCGATGGCCGATCTGGTGGCGGGGCTGAAGACACGGAGCTAGATTCCCATTGGCGGCGGGGTCGCGCCGCCCTATAGGCGCTGGCATGATATTGGTGATCGACAATTATGACAGCTTCACCTGGAACCTCGTCCATTATTTGATGGAGCTGGGGGCGGAGGTTGAGGTCGTCCGCAATGATGCGATGAGCGCCGGGCAGGCCATCAGCTCCGGCGCGGAGGCGTTTCTCTTGTCGCCCGGCCCCTGCACGCCCAATGAGGCGGGGATCAGCCTCGATCTCGTCGGCGCCTGCGCGGATGCGGGCAAGCCGCTGCTCGGCGTGTGCCTCGGCCACCAGTCGATCGGACAATATTTCGGCGGCAAGGTGGTGCGCGGCGGGCTGATGCACGGCAAGACATCGCCGGTGCGCCATGACGGCACGGGTCTGTTCTCAGGGATACCCTCCCCCTTCACCGCGACGCGCTATCACTCGCTGATCGTCGAGGATATTCCGGAGTGTCTGGTGGTGAACGCGACGGCGGAGGATGGCTCCGTCATGGGCTTCCGCCACGCCGAGCTTCCGATCCACAGCGTGCAGTTCCACCCCGAAAGCATCGCCACCGAATATGGGCATGAGATGCTGGCGAACTTCATGCGGATTGCTGGGCTGCCGGTCAAAGAACGGGTCTGAGCATGGCCGTGTTTCCCGATCCCGCGCAGCCGATGAGCATCGAGGACGCGCGCGCCTGCTTTGGCGCGATGCTGGATGGCGCGGGGACTGATGAAGAGATCGCCGCCTTCCTGCTCGCGCTTTCCGAGCGCGACGAGCAGGCGGAGGAGATCGCGGGCGCGGCGCAGGCGATGCGCGAGCGGATGATCCGCGTTTCCGCGCCGGACAATGCCATCGACGTGTGCGGCACCGGGGGCGACGGGCAGCATACGCTCAATGTCTCGACCGCCGTGGCGCTGGTCGTCGCGGCGTGCGGCGTGCCGGTGGCGAAGCACGGCAACCGCGCGGCATCCTCCAAGGCGGGCGGCGCGGATACGCTGGAGGCGCTGGGGGTGAATCTCACCATCGCGCCAGAGGTTGCCGAGGCGCAACTCAATGACCTTGGCATCTGCTTTCTGTTTGCGCAGAACCATCATCCGGGGCTGAAGCGCCTTGGCCCCATTCGCAAGGCTCTGGGCAAGCGCACAATCTTCAACCTGCTCGGCCCGCTCGCCAACCCGGCGGGGGTAAAGCGCCAGCTGCTCGGCATCGCGCGGCCGGATTATGTGCCGGTCTATGCCCAAGCGCTGCGCCTGCTGGGCACGGAGCGGGCAATGATCGTATCTGGCGACGAGGGGCTGGACGAGCTTTCCATCGCCGGGACCAGCCGGTTCGCGTCGATCGGCTTCGATCTGGGTCATGACATCATCGCACCCGAAGGCGCAGGGCTTCCCCGCCATCCGCTGTCCGCAATCCGGGGCGGCGATGCGGAGTATAACGCGGCGGCCTTGCGCCGTCTGCTGGAGGGCGAAAAGGGTGCCTATCGCGACGCGGTGCTCCTGAATGCGGCGGCGGCGCTCATCGTGGCCGGTGAAGCGCAGGATGGCGAGGACGGCATCGAGGAAGCCGCCGAGGCCATCGACAAGGGGCTTGCCAACGCGCTGCTGAATTGCTGGATATCGTGGAAATGACCAACAAGCTGATCGAAATCTGCGCCACCAAACAGGGCGAGGTGAAGGCGCGCAAGGCGGCCATCTCGCTCGCCGATCTGGAGGCGCGCGCGGGTGGGCAGACGCCGCCGCGCGGGTTCAGGCGCGCGCTCGATGCCGCCGCGCAAAAGGGCTTCGGCCTTATTGCAGAAGTGAAGAAAGCATCGCCCTCCAAGGGGTTGATCCGGGCTGATTTCGATCCGTCCGCCCATGCCCGCGCCTATGAAGCGGGCGGCGCGGCCTGCCTGTCGGTGCTGACCGACGCGCCCTATTTTCAGGGGCATGAGGATTATCTGATCGCGGCGCGCGCGGCCTGTGCGCTGCCCATATTGCGCAAGGATTTCATGGTCGATCCGTGGCAGGTGCTGGAGGCACGCTCGATCGGTGCGGACGCGATCCTCATCATCGTCGCGGCGCTGGAAGACGCGCAGATGGCGGAGATAGAGGATGCCGCGCTCGGCCTCGGTATGGATGTGCTGATCGAGGTGCATGACGCACAAGAGATGGAGCGGGCGGCCCGCCTGCGCTCCCGCCTGATCGGGGTCAACAACCGCGACCTGCGCGATTTCACCGTCGATTTCGCCCGCACCTATGAGTTGATCTCCCATGCGCCGGAGGGCTGCACCTTCGTCGCGGAAAGCGGGATCACCGGCCATGCGGATTTGCAGGAAATGGCCGCGCATGGCGTGCGCTGCTTCCTCGTCGGGGAAACGCTGATGAGGCAGACGGATGTCGAGGCGGCGACGCGCGCGCTTTTGACAGGCGCGGCATGACTGAGGCCCGGCTCACCCATGTCGACGCAGCGGGCGCGGCGCATATGGTCGACGTGTCGGGCAAGAGCGACACGGTGCGGCAGGCCATCGCGCGCGGGCGGATCGACATGAACCCGCAAGCCGCGCGGGCCATCCTCGAAGGCAGCGCGAAGAAGGGCGATGTTCTCGGCGTCGCGCGCGTCGCGGGCATCATGGCGGCGAAGAAAACCGCCGAGCTGATCCCGCTCTGTCACCCGCTGATGCTCTCCAAGGTGACGCTCGATCTCGCGCCCGATGAAGGCGGCGTCACCGCCACCGCGACCGTGCGCCTTACCGGCCAGACCGGCGTGGAGATGGAGGCGCTGACCGCCGTCTCGGTCGCGCTGCTGACCGTCTATGACATGGCAAAGGCGCTCGACAAGGGCATGATAGTGCGGGACATCCGCCTCATCGAGAAGACCGGCGGCAAATCCAGCGACTGGCGCGCTGAAGCGGAATGAGCCTCCTCCCCGTCTCGGACGCGCAACGCCGCCTGCTCGATCTGGCGACGATGCGGGAGGCGGAGACGGTGCCGGTGGCGCAGGCCGTGGGCCGCTGGATCACGTCTGATCTCGCCGCAAGTCGCAGCCAGCCCGCCACCGATCTTTCCGCAATGGATGGCTATGCGGTGCGCCATGCCGACATGCCCGGCCCGTGGCGCGTGGTGGGGGAAAGCGCGGCGGGTGGTGGCTATGCCTCGCCTGTGCACCCCGGCGAGGCGGTGCGGATTTATACCGGCGCGGTGATGCCGGAGGGCGCGGACACGGTCGTCATTCAGGAGAATGTGGTCCGCGAGGGCGACAGCATTTCCCTAGGCGCGGAGGGCGCGACGCGGTTGGGACAGAATATCCGGCGCGCAGGGTCCGATTTCGGCGCGGGCCAGCGCCTGATCGCGGCGGGAACGCAGCTCACCCCGCGCCATATCGCGCTGGCGGCGCTGGGCGGATGGGGCACGCTCGCCCTGCCCCGCCTGCCCCGCATTGCCCTCCTCTCGACCGGCTCCGAACTGGTGCCGCCCGGAATGTCGCACGGTCCGGCGCAGATTCCCGCCTCCAATGGCGCGATGCTCTCCGCCATGCTCGCGGGGCTGCCCTGCGCCGCAGAGGATTTCGGTATCATCCCCGATACGCTCGATGCGCTGACCAGCGCGCTCGCCTCGACGCGGGAGCATGACATCGTCGTCACCACCGGCGGCGCGTCGGTGGGCGATCACGATCTCGTCAAACCCGCGCTGGAGGCGGCAGGCGGCAGCATCGATTTCTGGAAGATCCGGATGCGGCCGGGCAAGCCGCTGATCGCGGGGACGCTGGGCAAGGCGCTCTTCCTCGGCCTGCCGGGCAATCCCGTATCGGCCTATGTAACGGCGACGCTGTTCCTGCTGCCGCTGGTGCGCAGCATGGCGGGATGCCCCGATCCGCGGCCGAAAATGCGGCGCGCGGTGCTGGGCGCGGCGATGCCCCCGGTCGGCGGACGGGACGATTATGTGCGCGCGGTGCTGGTCGATGGCGTGGCGACCCCGGTCGTCAGTCAGGACAGCGCAGCGACGCGGGCGCTAGCCCAGGCCGATTGCCTGATCGTGCGGGAAGCGGGCAGCGCGGCGGCGGAGCGCGGGGCGGAGGTCACCGTCATCGCGCTGTAGTCCTGCTTGACATGTTCTCGCTTGGTTCCTATACGTTCCTTGTTCGTTCTAAAACGAGGCGCGCATATGCTGACGGCAAAGCAACAGGAATTGCTCATCTTCATCCAAAAGCGACTGGAGGAAGGCGGGGTGTCGCCCTCGTTCGACGAGATGAAGGACGCGCTCGATCTGAAATCCAAGTCCGGCATCCACCGCCTGATCAGCGCGCTGGAGGAGCGTGGCTTCATCCGCCGCCTGCCCAACCGCGCGCGGGCGCTGGAAGTGCTGAAGATGCCGGAAGGCGTGATCAGGACGCAGCCGGTCGCGACGGACAAGGTGGTGCCGCTGAAGCAGGCTCCCGCCGCCCCCGCACGCCAGATCCCCATCGCGGCGAATGACGTGATCGAGATCCCGCTGCATGGCCGCATCGCCGCCGGTGTGCCGATCGAGGCGATGGAGAGCGACCGGATGCTGCCGGTTCCCGCCGCCTTGCTGGGTTCGGGCGAGCATTATGCGCTGGAGGTTTCCGGCGACTCGATGATCGAGGCGGGAATATTGGATGGGGATTACGCGCTGATCCAGCGCACCGATGTAGCGCGCGAGGGCCAGATCGTCGTCGCGCTGGTCAACGACGAGGAAGCGACGCTCAAATATTTCCGGCGCGAGGGGCCGCGCGTGCGGCTCGACCCCGCCAATGCGTCCTATGAGCCGCAATTTTACGAGCCGGGTCAGGTGCGCATTCAGGGCAAGCTCGCCGGGCTGCTGCGGCGCTATAACTGAGCGGATGGCGCGGGCTGCCGGTGCCAAGGCACGGGGTGCGCGGGATCAGCGACAGGGTGGCGGCGATGACTGCGACGGCGATGATTACGACGGCGATGATTGTGACGGCGATACCTACGGCAAGGGTCGCGCGCGCGGCAGATGCTGCGGCGGGGGATTCTGGACCGAAAGCGGTATCCAGGGGTGGCGGTCTCCGGGCGTAAGCACACTCACCCACCGCCGCTGCTCCAGATAGACGGCGACCCCGCCGGTCTGGCGCAGGCGGGCGCGATCGAGCTTCAGCCAGCGCGGAATGCAGGCGGCGGGCAGACGGCGGTTGCTCACCATGATGTCGGCGCGGGTGCAGAGCCGGGTCAGCGCGCTCCACGGGATGCGCACGTCGCTGCGGGTCGCGACGATGAGCCAATCGCGTTCGCGCATCCGGAGCAGCACGGAACACATGTCGCGGCTGCATCGCGCATTGCGCGCCTCGGCGAGCGGGCGGCCCATCATGTCCTCGCCGCCCAGGGTTGCCGGTTTCGCAGCCGTCGCGTCCGCTGGGCTTGCCCCGACCGCTATCGCGCCCGCAGCGTTCGCCCCGGCAGGTTCTCCCCCCGGTGTTCGACCCCCCGCCGCCTTGACCCCCGCCGCCTTCCCCAGCGTCTCGCGAATATAATCCCCCGCCCCGTCGCGCAGCAACGCGAGGCTGCCATCGGGCTGTCGCACCGCCATATGGCCGCCGTCTCCGGTAACGAGCAGGTCGGGCGCGGGCGCGCGCAAAGCCATCGCCACGCCGAGCGCGATCAGCGGCACTCCCGCGAAGCGCGCGCCGCTCGACCAGAGCATCAGCCATAAGGCGCCCAGCAGGACGAGCACCAGCGGCGTCATGCCCGACGGCGGCAATGCCCAGACGGCCCAGGGCGAGGCCGCGACGGCGTGCGCGACGCCCAGCAACAGCGCCAGCGCCTTGCCCGCCACCCACCACATCGGCGCGCCCGCCCCTGCCAGATCCAGCGCCAGCGCCGCCGCCTCCGTGGGCATGATGACGAGGGTGGTGAGCGGGATGGCGACGAGGTTGGCCAGCGCGCCGAGCACGCCCGCCTGATGGAAGTGCGCAAGAGCGATCGGCATCAACGCGACCTCGACCGCTATACCGGTAACGAACAGGGCGGCAAGATGCCGCGCCATCCGCCCCGGCCACCCCTCCTCCCGCGCGGAAAAATGGGCGCGAAACCACGCCGAATCGACCAGCGCGACAATCACCGTCACCGCCATGAAGCTCATTTGGAAGCTCGGCCCCATCAGCGCCTCGGGCCAGAACAGCAGCACGACGAGCGCGCCCACCGCGACGAGGCGCAGGCTGATCGCCTCGCGCCCGAGCGCCAGCCCGCCGAGCACCAGCAGCGCGGCGATGCAGGAGCGCACCGTCGGCACCTGCGCGCCGGTGAACAGCGTATAGGAGATGCCCGCCAGCGCGCCGCCTCCGGAAGCGATCAGCATCAGCGGCCTCAGCAGCGCCACCCGGGGGCTCAAGGCGAGGATGCGGTAGAGGATGAGGACGACCCCGGCGATCAGCGCCGAGACATGCAGCCCGCTGATCGAGAGGAGATGCGCGAGGCCGCTGTTCCGCATCGCATCCACATCCTCCTCGCCGATCGCGCCCATGTCTCCGGTCGCCAGCGTCGCCGCGATCGCGCCCTCGCCGCCAGGCAATTGCGCGCGGATATGCCGGGACAGGCGGTCCCGCATCGCCGCCATGCCCGAAGGCGCGGCGGGCGTAATCACGCGCACCGGCGGCAGGGCGCGGCCGGTCGCGCCGATCCCCATGAAATAGGCCTGCGCCGCAAAATCATAGCCGCCCGGCACCGCTGCGGGCTGCGGCGGGAGCAGGCGCGAACGCACCGCCACCACAGCGCCCGCGCCCAGCCCGTCGCGCGGCGGCATGTCCCGGTCCATCACGTTGAGACGCACCCGCCCCGGCAATCCCGCGACGCCCGATGCCTCCGGCTCCAGCAGCAGGCGCGTGCGGCCCAGCGCCGGTTGCGGCTCCACCGCCACCACCCGCGCCACAAAAGCGGCGTACACCGGGCGTTCGAGCGGAGGCTGGCCGATGAGCAGCGCCTTCGCCCAGATGAGCGCACAGCCCGCCGCCATCCACAGCCCGGCCCCGAGCACCGCCGCCCTGATCCTGCTGCCGGCGCGAAACAGCATTCCACCGAGACCGGCGGCGCAGCAGCCCACTATCCAGCCCACCCAGCCCTCGGGTGTGTTCAGTGCGAACCACGCCGCAATTCCCGCGCCCAGCACGACCGGAACCCACAGACCGATGCGGCTCCGCTCCGCCTCGGCCCATGCCTCCAGCAGCGAGATTACACGGCGAGCAGGGAAAATACGGTGCGCTGCAACATCAGTTTGTAGTAAGGATGAAGCCATGCTAGGGCCGCCAGAATCCAGGGCAGGTCGCACCCCCGCGAGCTGCTGCAACGCGAAGTGTCGGAGAAAAGTGGAGTGAACGCAACACAGGAAAGAAAACCTGTTGTTACACGGTTTGCGCCCTCGCCGACCGGCTATCTCCACATTGGCGGCGCGCGCACGGCGCTCTTCAACTGGCTGTTCGCGCGGCACCACGGCGGCACCTATCTGCTCCGCATCGAGGATACGGATCGCGCGCGCTCCACCGACGCCGCGATCGACGCGATATTGGATGGCCTCGACTGGCTCGGCCTGGGAAGCGACCAGCCGCCGGTCTATCAGTTCTCGCGCGCCGCGCGCCATGCCGAGGTCGCGCATCAGATGCTCGCCGGAGGCCATGCCTATAAGTGCTTTGCGACGCCGGAAGAACTGGCCGAGCTGCGCGAGCAGCAGCGCGCGGCGAAGCAGCCGATGCGCTATGACGGCCGCTGGCGCGACCGCGACCCCGCCGAGGGTGGCGACAGGCCGTTCGTGATCCGCCTCAAGGCGCCGCGCGAGGGCGAGACGGTGATCGAGGATGCGGTGCAGGGCCGCGTCGTGGTGAAGAACGCGGAGCTGGACGACATGATCCTGCTGCGTTCGGACGGCACGCCGACCTATATGCTGGCGGTGGTCGTGGACGATCATGACATGGGCGTGACCCATGTGATCCGTGGCGACGATCATCTCAACAACGCCTTCCGCCAGCTCGGCATTATTAAAGCAATGGGCTGGGACGAGCCGGTCTATGCCCACATCCCTCTGATTCATGGCGCGGATGGGGCGAAGCTCTCCAAGCGGCATGGCGCGATGGGCGTGGATGCCTATCGCGACGAGCTGGGGATGCTTCCCGAAGCCGTGTGCAACTATCTGCTGCGCCTCGGCTGGGGGCATGGCGACGAGGAAATCGTCAGCCGCGAACGCGCGATCGAGCTGTTCGATCTCGCGGGCGTGGGCCGCTCGCCCTCGCGCTTTGACCTGAAGAAGCTGGAAAATCTGAACGGCCATTATATCCGCGAGGCCGACGACGCGCGCCTCGCCGCGCTGGTCGCGCCGCGCGTCGCCGCACTGATGGGCAGGGATCTCTCGGCGGACGATACCGCCCTTCTCGCCCGCGCGATGCCGGGCCTGAAACCGCGCGCCAAGACGCTGCATGAAATTGCGGACGGATCGCTGTTTCTCTTTGCCCAGCGCCCGCTGGTGCCGGACGACAAGGCGATGGCGCTGCTCGACGCCAATGGCATCGACCTGCTCGTCGCCTCGGCGAAGGCGCTGGAACCGCTTGAAGACTGGAACGAGGCCGCAATCGAGGAGCGCATACGCGGGGTTGCGGAAACGGCGGAAATCGGCTTAGGGAAGGTCGCACAGCCCTTGCGTGCGGCTCTCACCGGTCGCACCACCTCCCCAGGGATTTTCGATGTCCTCACCCTTCTCGGCAAGGATGAGGTCTTGGCACGACTGAAAGACGCCACTGCACTGGGCGTCCACGGGTAAGAACAGGGAGTAGAATATGGCGAACACAACAGCAAAAGTCGACGTAGGCGGCGGCGCGCACGACTATGCCGTGCTCAACGGAAGCGTCGGGCCGCAGGTCATCGACATCCGCAAGCTCTATGCCGACACCGGCATGTTCACCTATGACCCCGGCTTCACCTCCACCGCGAGCTGCGACTCCGGCCTCACCTATATCGATGGCGACGAGGGCATCCTTCTCCACCGTGGCTATCCGATCGATCAGCTTGCCGAGCAGTCGAGCTTCATGGAAGTGGCCTATCTGCTGCTGA
This sequence comes from Sphingobium sp., assembly GCA_022652485.1. GTDB lineage: Bacteria > Pseudomonadota > Alphaproteobacteria > Sphingomonadales > Sphingomonadaceae > Sphingobium. The sequence continues at coordinate 22,632 of JALCRK010000001.1, read as the reverse complement.
ACGGCGAACTGCCCGACAAGGCGACGCTGGACAATTTCGTTACCACGATCAGCCGCCACACGATGGTGCACGAGCAGCTTACCACCTTCTATCGCGGTTTCCGCCGCGACGCGCACCCGATGGCGATCATGTGCGGCGTGGTCGGCGCGCTTTCCGCCTTCTATCACGACTCGACCGATATCAACGATCCGATCCAGCGGCGCATCGCGAGCCACCGCCTGATCGCGAAGATGCCGACGCTGGCCGCGATGGCCTATAAATATTCGGTCGGCCAGCCGTTCGTCTATCCGCGTAATGACCTCTCCTATACCGGCAACTTCCTGCGCATGACCTTCTCGGTCCCCGCCGAGGAATATGTCGTCGATCCGGTGATCGAGGACGCGATGGACAAGATCTTCATCCTCCACGCCGACCATGAGCAGAACGCCTCGACCTCGACCGTGCGTCTGGCAGGGTCTTCGGGCGCAAACCCCTTCGCGTGCATCGCAGCCGGAATCGCCTGCCTGTGGGGCCCGGCGCATGGCGGCGCCAACGAGGCGGCATTGAACATGCTGCGCGAGATCGGCACCGTGGACAAGATCCCGGAATATATCGCCCGCGCCAAGGACAAGAACGATCCGTTCCGCCTGATGGGCTTTGGCCACCGCGTGTACAAGAACTACGATCCGCGCGCCAAGGTGATGCAGAAGACCGCGAAAGACGTGCTGGCAAAGCTGGGCGTCAGCGATCCGATCTTCGATGTGGCGAAGGAGCTGGAGCAGATCGCGCTGCACGATCCCTATTTCATCGAGAAGAAGCTCTACCCCAATGTGGACTTCTATTCGGGCGTGATCCTCTCCGCGATCGGCTTCCCGACCGAGATGTTCACCGTGCTGTTCGCCCTCGCCCGCACCGTGGGCTGGGTCGCGCAGTGGAACGAGATGATCTCCGACCCAGCGCAGAAGATCGGTCGCCCGCGCCAGCTCTATACCGGCCCGACGCAGCGGGACTATATCCCGGTCGACAAGCGGTAAACGCAGCGGCAAAGACAACGGAAAAGGCGGGCCTCATGGGTCCGCCTTTTTTATGCGGGAGTGGAGGCGGGCAAAACCAGCGAGAAGCGCGCACCCTGCCCCGGCGCGCTGTCGATCAGGATATCGCCTTGCATCGCGCGGGCAAGGCGGCGGGAGATATAAAGGCCGAGGCCCGTGCCGGCGGCATCATCGCGCCCCAGCCGCTCGAACTTCTCGAACACGCGCTGCTGATCTTCGAGCGCGATGCCGCGCCCCTGATCCGCGACGACCAGCATCGCGGCATCGCCCTCGGCTTCGGCGCGCAGCCAGATGGTCGAGTTTTCGGGCGAATAGCGCACGGCATTGCCGAGCAGGTTGACCGCGATCTGGAGCGCGCGGCGGAATTCGCCGATCGCGGGTGCGGTTTCGTCCATCTTGGGCGCCTCGATTCGCAAGCCCCGGTCCGCCGCCTTGACGCCGAGGAGCCCTGCGGCGCGGCGGGCGATGTCCGCAAGGTCGATCTCTTCCCGCGCCACGGTGAAATTGGGCCGGTCGATCGCCTGCAGGTCGGCGAGATCGTCGACCAGCTCCATCAAATGCCGCCCCGCGTTGGCGATATCGGCGGCATAGGCGGCATAATCGCCCCGGATCGGCCCTTCGACCCGGCTGCGGATCGTTTCGGCGTTGGCGATGATGCGCGTCAAGGGCTGGCGCAGCGCGAGATCGAGCCGCTTGCCGAAATCGGGTAGCACGGGCTCGGCGGGCGGAGGAGCGGATGGTGGCGCCTCGGGCGCGGCGTCCGCGGTGTCCGGTTCCGCCGCGAGGCTCGCCTTGCCGCGATAGCCGAGGAAGGATCCATCCGCATCGAACAACGGATGCCCGGAGAGCTGAACCAGGCGCTGCGCCGCGCCTGCCCGCGCCGTCAGCGCGAAGAACGGGCGGCGGGCGGCGATGGCGGCGGCCAGTGGCGTGACCCCTGCCGCAGCGTCGGGAAATATTTCGGAGAAGGCGTCTCCGCTGGCGGCGAAATCCAGCTCCGCGCCCAGATGGATGAAGCGCATGTCGGCGCCGGTGCGCCACTCCGCCCCCTCGGGTGCGAGCGCGCTCTCGGCGGCGCGGAGTGCGGCGGTCTCGTTGCCGGGCGGATGCGGGATCTCCTGCCATTCGGAGAAGATCATCTCGACGCCATCGTCCACCGGCTTCGCGCGCACCCACATACGGATGTCCTGCGTGTCGCCGCCGATCAGCAACGGACGGCTGATGAGGATCTGGAGCCGCCGCGCCAGCCGCGCCACCGAGGCAATCTGCGGCACCGCGATGCGCCCCATTGGCGCGCCGCCCGCCGCTTCGTGCAAATGCAGGATGGCGTCGTCGCCGGACTGGATATGGTCTGCCGCGTCGAGCCGCAACAGCATCGCGCCGCCGGACCGGGTTTCAGACATCATGGACCGCCCGCCGCGCCCGCGCCCGCACCTGCGCCAGCCCCGCGCGCAACGGCTGCGAAAGACCGAGCACGACGAGGCCGTCGCGCGCCTCGGCGCTCGTCATCCCGTCATAATCGTCCGCATACCGGATCAGCACCGAATCATCCACTCCACGCGCCACGCTCCTGCGCCCTAGCACGAGCCGAACCGCAACCTCACGCGGGAATTCCGCCGCGCGGCACAGGCTGAACAGCGCCTGCTCCGTCCCTTCGAGCGCATGATGCGCGAGCGTGGGCAGATCGGCGCCGAGCCGGTCCGCCGCCAGCGCCAGCAGCGCGAGGATATGGCGATGGCGGGAGAGATAGAGGAGGTGAGCATCGCCGACCCCGGCGGCGCGCATCTGGTGCGCGAACAACGCGGCCTGCGCGAAGGGCATATGCTGCTCGTCATGCCGGGCGAGCAAGGCGGAGCAGGCATGGTCGATCCGGGTGGCAAGGGCGGGCGGCGCGCCCGCCTCGATCATCGCATCCGCGACCAGCGCACCCACGGTCCAGACCAGCTCGGCCATCGCTTCGGCGGGGAGATCGGTACGCATCGGCACCTCATCCGGCATGGCGTCGGCCCAGCCGGACTGCCCGAGCGCCAATGCCGCGAGCGCTTGCCTCGCGCTGGGGGAAAAGAGCGTGGCGTCTGCAGCGTCGTCCTGCGGCGCATCCGCCAGCGCGAGATCCTGCCCCATCAGGCCAAGGCCCGCGCGGTCACGCATATGGCGCAGCAGGGCCGGGCCGAGCAGCGCGGGATCGCGCTGAACCCGCTCCCAGCTTACCGGAGCCTCGACGGCCATGCCCAGCTCCATACGCAGCTTCATTTCGACCGCCGCGAGGCAGCCGCCGATATGCCGCCGGGTGCGCGCCACCAGCGCGTCGCTCCAGCGCATCGCGCGCCCGTCAAAGCAGCGCTCCAGCAGGATCGCATGGCACAGGCCATCGCCCTCGCCTGCCCCGGTTGCGGGCGGCAAGGCGCTGAGCCAGTCATGCGCGGCATGACCGGGATCCGGCGCGGATGCGTTCATGGGAACAGGTTTAACCGAGCGCAGTAAATATAGACTAAACCATCCGGGGATTTCCGCCATATGGGCCTGCGAACAGCAGCTTTTTGCGCTTCCGGTGCTCACCTACCTGCAAGTACGCTGCGCGCCGGTTCTCAAAACATGCTATTCTCGGCTCCATCTGCCGAAAATCCGGCGCCCCCTAAACGGCGCTCCGTCTGCCGCCCATCAGGAGCATCGCGGCGAGGGAAGCCACCCCGAGCAGCGCCGCCAATGCGAGCGCGCCGCCGAACTGACCCGCGATCGTCCCCAGCAACAGCAGGCACAGCGCGGAGCCGGGCGTCATCCAGCCCCACGGCGGCAGGGCAACGTCGCGCTGCCGGTCCGCCAGCACGGCGGACACGAATGCTACGAGGCCGAGATGCAGGCCGTTCGAAACGGCTCCATGCGCCGCCCCTTGCCAGAACAGGCCGAGCGACACCAGCAGGGGAAGCGCCCATATGGCGGGCCCGCCCAGCGCATCGTGCTGCCCCATCGCCGCAAGCTGGCGCGCGACCCGGTCGATCCCGAGCGCGCCGAGCAGCAGAACAAGCGACAGGATCGTCCACTGGGGAATGATCGCGAGCAGCCCCGCCGCCGCCACGCCCAGCGCCGCAAGCGCGATGTGCATCGCGGACACCTGCATCCGGAGCAGCTTGGTGGCAATGATCCGCGCGGGCCATTGCAACAGATACAATTCCGCGCCCGCATTGCTGCCCACCGGCGCGGCAACGAGCGACTTGCCGACGAGATCCGCCATCTCCTGCCGGTCGACCAGAGCGACGCGGCCCTCCGAAATGTCCGACGCGGCAATCGCGACGCGATGCGGCGCGCTCTGCGTCACGGCGCGGACGAGGGTGAGCACCACATCCCAGTCGCCGATGAGATCGAGCGTGTTGAAGAGGGTTGCTGGCGACACCCGCGCCAGACCGGCCCAGCGGTGCTGCGCATCCAGCCGCTCCAGATGCGCGGTGGTGCTGTCATCGGGCGCGACGAGCAGCGCATTGCCCTCCGCGCGGGCGAGCTGGGCGACATAGCGGGGATCGATCACCGCGCCGTCCGCGAACAACAGAACGTCGCTCTCGCGCGGAAGCTGGCGGATGAGGCCGGTCATGTCGCGAATGAGATAGAGCTGCGCGCCACTCTCCGCGAACCGATCCACCATGCGCGAGAGAAACGGTGTGACCGCATCCACCAGCACGAAAATCTGCTCCGCGCCCGCCTGAATGGCCTGCCGCGCCTGATATTCGACCAGAGTCTGCGCCGCGAACACGAGCTGCGCGCGCGACGTCCCCGGCCTGTCGACAGACGGCGCCGTGGCGGACAAGATCGCGGCTAGAGACATGGACGGTGCGAACCCCAGAATATTGCGCCGCATTCTTCGCAACATGGGGCGCGATATGCAAGGGGGTGGCAAGACGGGCGTTAAAACGCCCGGGAAGATCTCAGTCTTCGCCGAGGACCGACAACATGGCGCGGATGCGCGCGAGGGTCTTGGCATCACCGGGCGCGCAGCCTTGCGCCTCCTCGATCAGCGCGATCATGTGGACGACGCCGAAGCTGCCGCACAGGCCTTTGAGCCGCCACAGCGCCAGATGCCAGGAGGAATCGTCGAGCGCGCGGGAGAGCATGTCGATCTGCCGGTCGGCGCTTTCGAGAAAGGCGCGACGCAGATCGCGCACCAGCCCGGCGTCGTCGCCTACCGCCGCCGCCAGAGCCATGTTGAGAGTGCCGCCTTCGAAAGCCATGCCGCCGTTTCTACCCGGTCACGGTTAACAAGCGGTTGCAAATAGGCGTTTGCGGTTTCAAAAAAGCTGCTACAGTCCCGGCCTACAACGGGGATTTGACGACGTGGGCCTAAGGCGCGAAGAACAGCTCAACGCGAACGATGTGCAGCAGTCAGACGATTTTCTGCTCCTCGATCCGCACTCCGATCCTGCCGATGATGGCCACCCCTACGGGCTCCGCGCCGACGATCTCGTGATCGACACGGATGCTTCGGCTCGCGGGTCCGGCTGGGTCCGCGCCGGGCAGATCGCGCTGGTCCTCGCCGGGTTGGGTTGGGTGGGTTTCGCCGCCTATCTGCTCGCGATGCGCGATTTCCGCCTGCCCGCGCCGGAGCAAATCCCGCTCGCGATCGCCAGCATGACGACGCCGCTGGTGCTGCTCGCCATCCTCTATCTCATCCTCGCGCGCGGCAGCATGGGCGAGGCGACCCGCTTCGCACGCATCACCAGCCAGCTGCGCAAGGACGCGGATGCGCTCGACATGCGCCTCGCCATCGTCAACCAGCAGCTCGACGCCGCGCGGCAGACGATGCGCGATCAGGCCAGCCTGCTGGAGGAATATGGCGGCGCGGCCAGCCTCAACCTCGAATCGGCGGCGAAGACGCTGACCCAGCACGCCAGCACCTCGGCGCATCAGGCGGAAATCATCGAGCGCGCAGGGCTGAGCCTGGCTGCGCAGTTCGGCCGGTTGATCGACGCGATGCCGGATATCGAGCAGCGCACGGGCCGCGTTTCGCAGGCGCTCGCCGCCAACAGCGACACTCTGGACGAGAAGGTCGAGCGGCTGGAAGCCCGGATCGAGACCTTCTCCCGCCTGCTGGAGGAGGCGCGCACCCGCACCGGCACCACCACCCAGAGCCTCACCGCGCAGCTGATGCGCATTCAGGACGCCACACGCTCCGCCTCGGACGAGGTGACGGGCATGGCGGACATCAGCTCCAGCCGGATCGAGACCGCCATCGACGCCGCACGGAAGGCGATCGACGAAGCCGGAATGGCGCTCGACATGCGCACCAGCGAATTGAATGTGCTGGTCGAGCAGTCCCGCTCCGCGCTCAGCTCGATCGGCGGCCAGGCGGTCGTCGCCTATGGCGAGGGCATAGCCCAGATCGAGACCCGCCTGCGCGATCTCGATGCGCTGGTGCAGGAGCGTGCCGAGGCCATCGGCGATATCGGGCGCACCATGTCGCTGCGGATCGAGGGGCTGAGCGACGAATTCGCGCAGCTCCAGTCGGTCGGCGCGGCGGGATCGGAGCGCATCGGCGAGGTGATCGAGGCACTGACACGCCGCACCCAGAGCCTGGATGCCGCGCTCGATTCCGGCCAGAAAACCGCCGAAGCGATCATCTCCCGCACAGAGAGCCTGCTGGTGGCGCTGGATGCCAGCGTGCGCGAGCTGGACGAGAGCCACCCCGCCGCCCTCGCCCGCCTCAACGACAAGATCGACACCAGCCAGCGCTTGCTGGGCGTCATCATGCCGGAGATCGAACATCTCGAAGCCCTGTCCGGCTCGGTGCTCGATCATGCGCGCCAGTCCGAGGAGCTGCTGAGCGGGCAGCAACGTAAATTGCGCGAGCTGCTGCACGGCAGCGAGAACACCCTCTCCGGCTGCCGCGAGCAGGTCGACGCGCTCAATCTCGCCATCGAGTCGGCGGACACGGGCGCGCGGCGCCTGTCGGACAGCGCCGGGCCGCAGATGGTGGCGACGCTGCTGCGCATCAAGGAAACCGCCGAACATGCGGGCGAGCGCGCCCGCGAGGCGATGTTCAACGCCATTACCGAGGCGGGCAACGCGCTCGGCGAGGCGACCGACGAGGCGCTGTCGCATCAGCTCGGTGAGCGGTTCCAGCAGCGGATCGAGGAGGTCAGCACGATCGCCGAGCGCGCGGTGCAGGCCGCCCATGCGGCGTCCGACCGGCTGATGCGCCAGCTCATCACCATCGCCGACACCACGGCCGCGATCGAGCAGCGCATCTCCGAGGCGGATAATGCGGCGCAGCGGCGCGAGCAGGATGCCTTCTCCCGTCGCTCGGCCCAGCTGATCGAGTCGCTCAACAGCATCGCCATCGATGTCACCAAGATCCTGTCCGGCGAGGTCAGCGACACATTATGGGCGGCGTATCTCAAGGGCGACCGGGGCGTGTTCTCGCGCCGCGCCGTCCGCCTGATCGATACCACCGAGGCGCAGCAGATCTTCGCCCTCTATCAGCGCGACACCGGCTTCCAGGATGGCGTCAACCGCTATGTCCATGACTTCGAGGCGATGCTGCGCAATATCCTGACGACACGCGACGGCGCATCGATCGCGGTGACTTTGCTCTCGTCCGACATCGGCAAGCTCTATGTCGCGCTGGCGCAGGCTATCGACCGGCTGAAGGACTGATCAGCCACCCTGTCATCCCGGACTTAGCGTTTCCCGGAAAAAGCGGCAGCTTTTTCGTGGCAATGCTTGATCCGGGATCCAGCTTTTCTCACAACACGCCGTGCGATGGATCCCGGATAGCGCGACCTTCTGGCCAAATCCTGGCGGATTTGGAGAAAATCGGCTTCCGTGATGACGTGTTGGCAGTGACCTTGAGGCGACAAATGCGTTCGCGCGCCAGCCCTCAGTCGCTGTGCCCGGCGGCAAGATTGAGGTCGTCGACGCTGATCCAGCCCTGGGTGTAATTGGCGTAATAGAGCGCGAACAGAACCGCGGACAGGATCGTCGCGAGCCGCACGATGCGGCGCGGGTTGAAGTTGCTGGGGGCGCTGGTCGCCTGGCCTTTCACCAGCTCCTCGCCGGTTTCGTCAGGCGTCCTGATGCCGATGGGCAGCACCAGAAAGGCGCTCATCACCCAGAAGAGCGCGTAGATGGCGATGATGGAGGTGATCTTCATGCGCCGCCCATAACGCGGCCGGCGCTATATGTCGATGATGAGCACGTCGACGATCGGTTTCTTGCCGGTCCAGCGCGTCGCGACACGGCGCACGGCGAGGCGCACCCGCTCGCGCAATGCCTCGATATCCCGATCGCCCCCGGCCGCGACCGCTTCCGCCGCCTCCTCTCCGGCTTCGGAGAGAAAGGCTTCGCGGTCTTCCTCCAGCGGCACGCCCTGTAGCCGAAGCTGCGGCGCGCCGAGCAGCCGCCCCTTGCCATCGCGCGCCACCGCGACGCTGATCTGCCCATGAAGGGAAAGCTTGCGCCGCTCGTTGATGGTGCCGCCGTCAGCGGGGAGGATCACGTCGCCATCCAGCACCAGCCGCCCGGTCTGCTCATGACCGACGATCTTCGCCTCACCCGGAGCAAGGCGAACCACATCGCCATTTTTCTGGACCACCGCGTGCGGGATGCCATGTGCCAGCCCCAGCCGCGCCTGCTCCGCCATATGCCGGATCTCGCCATGCACCGGCAGCAGGATGTCTGGCCGCAGCCATGCGTACATCGCGACCAGCTCGGGCCTGCCGGGGTGGCCGGACACATGGATATGCGCCTGCTTCTCGGTCAACATCTCGATGCCCTGCGCAGCGAACGCGTTCTGGATGCGACCGATGGCGATCTCGTTGCCGGGGATCTGCTTCGAGGAGAAGACGACACGGTCGCCCGGCCCGAGCTTGATCGGGTGGGTGCCTTCCGCCATCCGCGCCAGCGCCGCGCGCGGCTCGCCCTGCCCGCCGGTGGCGACGATCATCACCTCGCGCGGGGGCAGCTCCATCGCGCGATCCCAGTCGATCAGGTGCGGCATATCATGCAGATAGCCGGTCGATTTCGCGACCGAGACGATCCGGTCGAGCGAGCGCCCCGCAAGGCACAGCTGCCGCCCGCACTCGCGCGCGACATCGCCCAGCGTCTTCAGGCGCGCGACGTTGGAGGCGAAAGTCGTGACGACCACCCTGCCCTTCGCACCCTTCACCGCTTCCACCAGCCCGGCGCGAAGATCCCCCTCGGAGCCGCTTGCCTGCTCGTTGAACACATTGGTGCTATCGCACACCAAAGCGAGCACGCCGTCATCGCCGATGGCGCGGAGTTGCGCCTCGCTCGCGGGATTGCCGATCAGCGGGTCTGCATCGAGCTTCCAGTCGCCAGTGTGGAAGATGCGTCCGTGCGGCGTGTCGATCAGCAGCGCGTTGCCTTCCGCGATGCTGTGCGCCAGCGCGACATAGCGGATCGCGAAATCGCCGAGCGTTACGGAGCCGCCAAGATCGACCGTGCGCAGGTCAACCTCGGAAGCCAAGCCTTCCTCCTCCAGCTTGCCCGCGATCAACCCGGCGGTGAACGGCGTCGCATAGAGCGGCACGCCCAGCTCCGCCGCCAGATAGGGCAGCGCGCCGATATGGTCCTCGTGCCCGTGGGTCAGCACGATGCCGAGCAGATCCTCGCGCCGTTCCTCGATGAAGGCGAGGTCGGGCAGGATGATGTCAATGCCGGGATAATAGGGATCGGCGAAGGTGACGCCGAGGTCGACCAGAATCCACTTGCCACGGCAGCCATAGAGATTGGCGTTCATGCCGATCTCGCCCGACCCGCCGAGGGCCAGGAAAAGCAGTTCGTCTTGGGGAGTCATCAGGCTGTTATGCTCTTTCCGGGTTTGCCGCGATTTCCGAGCCGCCGGACGATCCCGTCCGGCTCGAAATCGTTCGTGAATAGAGCATCGATAGCCCTTCAATCGTCAGATCAGACACGATCAGGTCGAACAAATCCGTGTGCTTGTCAAACAATACCGCAAGGCCTCCCGTCGCGATGACCTTCGCGGGCCGCCCGATCTGCACCTTGATGCGCCCGGCCAGCCCCTCCATCATCGCGACATAGCCCCAGAACACGCCGATGTGCATCTGCTCCTCGGTGGTCCGGCCGATGACGGACGCGCTCTCGGGCGCCTCGATGGCGATGCGCGGCAGCTTGGCGGCGGCGCTCACCAGCGCGTCCAGCGACAGGTTGATACCGGGCGCGATGATGCCGCCCTTGTACGCGCCGGTATAGTCCACCACGTCGAAAGTCGTCGCGGTGCCGAAATCGATGACGATGAGATCTCCGCGCTGGCGCGCATGGGCGGCGATGGCGTTGATGACGCGGTCCGCGCCGACCGATTGCGGCTCCGCCACATCGAGCGTGATGCCCCAGGGCGCGCTGCCTTCTCCCGCCACCAAAGGCTCGACCTTGAAATATTTGCTGGAGAGAACGCGCAGGTTATGGAGCGCGCGCGGCACCACGGTGGCGATGATGACCGCATCGACATCCCCCATGCCATAGCCCTCCAGCGTCAGGAGCTGGTTGAGCCAGACGGCATATTCATCCGCCGTGCGGCGGGGATCGGTCGCGATGCGCCAGCGGGTATGGATCATGGGCGCGGCGCCCTCGCCACCCGGCTCGACCAGTGCAAACACGACATTGGTATTGCCGGCATCAATCGCCAGAAGCATGGCTCAACTTTCTCCGTAACCCGGTGTCATAGCAGAAACACATCGCCAGCATGAATGGCACGGTTGGTGCCATCCGCCAAGTGCAGGATGAGCGTGCCCGCCGGATCGAGCCCGTCAAATGTGCCATAAATGCGCTCGCCATCCGGCAAGGCGGCGGCGAGCGGCGTGCCGCGCGGGTGGGCGCGCGCTTCCCATGCCCGGATCACCGGCTCCAGCCCATAGGTGCGCCAGCGGGCGAGCCATTCCGCGAAATGGAAGGCGATGCGCTCCAGCACGTTGGCCGCATCGCAGGCGGTGGCGCCGAGCGCGTGAAGGCAGGTCGCTTCGCGATCCGGCAGCGCGGGAGCAGAGGCAATGTTGACGCCAATGCCGACGACCACCGCGCCGTTGCTGCTTTCGAGCAACATGCCGCAGAGCTTCGTGGTGTCAGCAAGAATATCGTTCGGCCATTTGAGCGTGAGCACGCCCGCGCCGGTGAATTCGGTGAGCGCCTCATGCACCGCCACCGCCGCGACAAAAGCGAGGGAGGGCGCGGCGGGATCGAGCGGGCCGGGCCGGACCAGCGTCGAGGCAAACAGGTTGCCCTCCTGCCCTTGCCAAACCCGGCCCATGCGCCCCTTGCCGCCGGTCTGACGCGCGGCGCGCAGCCATACGCCCTCCGGTTCGCCCGCGGCGGCAAGCGCCTTCATGTCCTCATTGGTCGATCCGGTCTCTGCGACTGTCTGAATGGTAGGTATCATCGGTTTGTGTTCCTGCGCAGGCAGAGCCCCAGCCCCGCCATTCGCCTTCCATCCGAGACGTCCACTAGAGCATTTTCACTATGAGCGAAAACGCTCTTGTTTGAAGTTGCCGCATTTTCCGAGTCTATGACCGTCTCCGGTCATCTTGAAAATGCTCTGGGCTCCGGCCGCCGCCGGAGCACATCATAGGGTCAGTGCAGTGCCGCCGCCGCTGCCGCGCTTACGCTATCGAGCAGCGGGTTGAAGAAATAGCCGATCACGATCACCGCCGCCGACACCGCGATCAGCGCGCTTTCGAGGCGGCTCGCGGCGGGTGCGTATCCGGCGGCGGGCTCGTCGAAATAGATCGTCTTGATGATCTTCAGATAATAGAACGCGCCGACCACCGACATAGCGATACCGAAGGCGGCAAGCCCGGTCATTCCGGCAGCGACCGCCGCATCGAACACCAGGAACTTCGCCCAGAAGCCCATCAGCGGCGGAATGCCGGCCAGCGAGAACATGAAGATGGCGAACGCCGCCGCCAGCCCCTTGCGGGTCTGCGACAGGCCAGCGAGGCTGGCGATGTCTTCGACGGGGTTGCCATCCTTGTCGCGCATCTGGAGTACGCACAGGAAGCTGCCCAGCGTCATCACGACATAGATGGCGAGATAGCTCATCACCGCGGCGACGCCCTCGCGCGTCCCAGCCGCAAGGCCGATCAGCGCGAAACCGACATTGTTGATCGAGGAGTACGCCAACAGCCGCTTGATGTTGGTCTGGCCGATCGCCGCGACCGCGCCGAACAGGATGGAGGCCAATGCCACGAAAATGACGATCTGCTGCCACTCGTGCACCGCGCCGCCCATCGCCTCCATCGCGACGCGCACGGTGAGGCCCATCGCCGCGACCTTGGGGGCGCTGGCGAAGAAGGCGGTGACGGGCGTCGGCGCGCCTTCATAGACGTCCGGCGTCCACATGTGGAACGGCACCGCGCTGATCTTGAACGCGAGGCCGGTCAGCACGAATACGAGGCCGAACAGCTCGCCATGCGAGAGGCCATCGGAGAGAGCGGTCGAAATGCCCGCATAGCTGGTGCTGCCGGTAAAGCCGTAGAGCAGCGAAACGCCATAGAGCAGGATGCCGCTCGCCAGCGCACCGAGCACGAAATATTTGAGACCCGCTTCCGCCGAGCGCCCATCCTGCCGCATGAAGCTCGCCAGCACATAGGCGGCAAGGCTGTTCAGCTCCAGGCCGACATAGAGCGTCAGCATGTCGCCCGCCGAGACCATCAGCCCCATGCCGGCAGACGCGAACAGGATGAGGATCGGATATTCGGCGCGGATCGCGCGGCCCGTCTCGAAGAAGCGCGGCGCGACAATGATGGACACAGCGGCGGCGACGTAGATCAGCACCTTGGCGAAGGCGCCGAACGCGTCGGCGCGATAGAGGCCATCGAACGCCTCGCCGCTGGTCGCCCATGCCGGGCAGAGCGTCCAGCCCGCGAGCGCCAGCGTCGCGACCGAGAGCCAGCCCACCAGGCGCGCGGCTCCGTCACCCGCATAGGCGGCAACCATCATCAGGATCAGCCCGCCCGCCGTCAGTACCAGCTCCGGCAGGGTCATCATCAGGGATGCGGTGTCAAACATCAGTGCGCCTCTGCTGCGGTTTCAGGCCCGCCATGTTCGTTTGTTGCTTCGTGGTTTTCATGTTCGGCGGGCGCTGCGTGGGGCTTGCCGGCGGTGAGCTTCGCGTCACCCTCCGGCGCAGCGGGCGCCATGCGGGCGACGATCGCCTGCACGTCGGCGCGCATGGGCGCAAGGAAGCTCTCGGGATAGACGCCCATCCACAGCACCGAAAGGCCGATGGGAACGAGCATCACCAGCTCGCGCGGGCTAAGGTCCGGCATCGCAGCGGCGTCGGCGTTCTTCTGGTCGCCGAAGCAGATGCGGCGATAGAGATAGAGCATATAGGCCGCGCCGAGGATGATGCCGGTCGTCGCCACCAGCGCGACCCAGCTCGACGCCTGATAGACGCCCATCAGCGCAAGAAACTCGCCAACGAAGTTTGACGTGCCGGGCAGGCCGACCGACGCCATCGTGAACAGCATGAACAGCAGCGCATATTTCGGCATATTGATCGAGAGGCCGCCATAACGGTCGATCTCGCGGGTGTGCAGGCGGTCATAGATCACGCCGACGCAGAGGAACAGCGCGCCCGACACAAGGCCGTGGCCCAGCATCACCATCATCGCGCCCTCGATGCCCGCCTGATTGAACGCGAACAGGCCGACGGTGACGATCGCCATATGCGCAACCGAGCTGTATGCGATCAGCTTCTTCATGTCGCTCTGCACCAGCGCGACCAGCGAGGTATAGACCACCGCGACCATCGACAGGCCGAACACGAGCCAGGCGAACTGCGCGGACGCCTCGGGGAACATCGGCAGCGAGAAGCGGATGAAGCCATAGCCGCCCATCTTCAAGAGCACACCCGCCAGAATGACGGAGCCCGCGGTCGGCGCCTGCACGTGCGCATCGGGCAACCAGGTGTGGACCGGCCACATCGGCATCTTGACCGCAAAGCTGGCGAAGAAGGCGAGCCACAGCCAGGTCTGCACCTTGGGGTCGAAGCTGTAGGCCATCAAAGTCGGGATATCCGTGCTGCCCGCCTCGCGCGCCATCCACAGCATCGCGATCAGCATCAGCACCGAACCGAGCAACGTGTAGAGGAAGAACTTGTAGCTCGCGTAAATGCGGTTCACGCCGCCCCAGATGCCGATGATGAGATACATCGGGATGAGGCCGGCCTCGAAGAAGATGTAGAACAGGAACAGATCCTGCGCCGCGAACACGCCGATCATCAGCGTTTCCATGAACAGGAACGCGGCCATATATTCGCCGACGCGCTTTTCGATCGAGTCCCAGCTGGCGAGAATACAGATCGGCATCAGGAATACGGTCAATGCGATCAGGGTGAGCGCGATGCCGTCGATCCCCATCGCCCAGGCGAAGCGGCCGAAGATTGGCGCATATTCCTGAAACTGCCACTGCGCATGGCCCGCGCTCTGGTCGAAATTGAGCCAGAGCAGAAGCCCAAGCACCAGATCGGCCAGCGTGGCGACCAGCGCGACCTGCCGGGCCTGCGGGGCCGAAGCGAACAGGCACAGCAGCGCGCCCGCCATCGGCACGGCCATCATCAGCGAAAGAATGGGAAAGCCGAGCTCGTTCATGCCAGGTTGCTCATGATTGTGTAATCGCCCAGGTTACCGCAGCGGCGAGGCCGAGGAGCATCACCAGCGCATAAGTGTAGAGATAGCCGGACTGGAGCCTGCGCGTCACGCGCCCGCCCGCAACGACCAGCGCCGCCATGCCGTTGGGGCCGAAGCGATCGATGGTGCCCTCGTCGCCGCGCTTCCAGAAGAAGCGGCCGATGGCAAAGGCGGGCTTGACGAAGATCGCGTTATACAGCTCGTCGAAATACCATTTGTTCAAGAGGAAGTCATAGAGCACATGGAAGTGCGCCGTGAACTTCGCGGGCCAATCGGTATGGCGGATATAGGCCATGTAGGCGATGGTGAGACCCGTCGCCATCACCGCGAACGGCGACCATTTGACCCACAGCGGCACCCCGTGGCTCGCGTGCATCAGATGCTCGTTGAATGCGAGCGTCGATGCCTCCCAGAAATGCGCGCCGCCTTCCGGATCGATGAACGCGCCGTGGAAGAGGATGCCTGCCAGCACCGCGCCCAGGGACAGCACGACGAGCGGGACCAGCATGTTGAGCGGGCTTTCATGCGGATGATAGCCTGCCGTGCCATCATGGCCGTGATGGTGATCATGGTGCGCGTCATGCGCATGGTCGTCATGGCCGTGCGCGTCATGAACCGCGTGCTGGATATGCTCGCTGCCCGCCCAGCGCGGTGCGCCGAAGAAGGTGAGGAACACGAGCCGCCAGCTGTAGAAGCTGGTGAGCAGCGCCGCGAACACGCCGATCAGGAACGCCGTCGTGCCCGGTCCGCCAGCCGCATAGGCGCTTTCGAGGATCGAATCCTTCGAGAAGAAGCCCGCGAAGCCGAACAAGGTGCCGGGGATGCCCACGCCGGTGATGGCGAGCGTGCCTGCCGTCATCGCCCAGAACGTGACCGGGATTTCCTTACGCAGCGCGCCGTAATAGCGCATGTCCTGCTCGTGGTGCATCGCGTGGATGACGCTGCCCGCGCCGAGGAACAGCAGCGCCTTGAAGAAGGCGTGGGTGAAGAGGTGGAACATCGCCGCGCCATAAGCGCCTACGCCGGCCGCGAAGAACATATAGCCGAGCTGCGAACAGGTCGAATAGGCGATCACGCGCTTGATGTCGGTCTGCGTCGTGCCAACGGTGGCGGCGAACAGACAGGTCGCCGCGCCGACATAGGTCACGACATGCATCGCGGTCTCGCTCGTCTCGAACATCGGCGACAGGCGGCAGACCATGAACACGCCCGCCGTCACCATCGTCGCGGCGTGGATCAGCGCGGAAACCGGCGTCGGGCCTTCCATCGCGTCCGGCAACCAGGTGTGCAGGCCAAGCTGCGCCGACTTGCCACAGGCGCCGACGAACAGCAGCAGGCACAGCACCGTCATCGTATCGAAGCGATGCCCGAGGAACCCGATGGTGCTGCCCGCCATGCCGGGGGCGGCGGCGAGAATGTCGGGGATCGAGATCGTGTCGAACACCAGATAGGTGCCGAAGATGCCGAGCATGAAGCCCAAGTCACCCACACGATTGACGACGAACGCCTTGATCGCAGCGGCGCTAGCGGAGGGCTTGCGGAACCAGAAGCCGATGAGGAGATAGGACGCGAGGCCCACCCCTTCCCAGCCGAAGAACATCTGGAGCAGGTTGTTCGCCGTCACCAGCATCAGCATGGCGAAGGTGAAGAGCGAGAGATAGGCGAAGAAGCGCGGCTGATCCGGCTCCTCGTCCATATAGCCCCAGCTATAGAGGTGCACGAGGGCGGAGACGCTCGTCACCACCACCAGCATCACGGCGGTGAGCGCATCGACGCGCAGCTCCCATGCGGCGTTGAAGCTGCCGGAGGACAGCCAGTGCAGCACCGGCGCCACGCTCGGTTCGGCATGACCCGCGACATAGGAAAGGAAGATCGGCCAGGAGAGCGCGCAGGAGACGAACAGCGCACCCGTCGTCACGATCTTGGCGGGCACATTGCCCAGCGCCTTGTTGCCTAAGCCAGCGATGATCGCGGCGAGCAGCGGCAGGAATACGATAAGCTGGATCGACTGCACCGGCTTACCCCTTCATCCGGTTGGCATCGTCAACGGCAATGGTGCCGCGCGAGCGGAAATAAATGACAAGGATCGCAAGGCCAATCGCCGCCTCGCCCGCCGCCACGGTGAGCACGAACATGCTGAACACCTGGCCGACAAGATCGCCTAAGTAAGCCGAGAAGGCGACGAGATTGAGGTTCACGCTCAAGAGGATCAGCTCGATCGCCATCAAGATGATGATGATGTTCTTGCGGTTGATGAAGATGCCGAGCACGCCCATCACGAACAGGATCGCTGAGACGACCAGATAATGTTGCAGGCCGATCATGACGGACTCCTCTCAAGGGAGGCCGTCATCCCAGCGAAGGCTGGGATCCCGGGCCGCCGCGTGCCACCGCACGAGATGCCAGCCTGCGCTGGCATGACGCAATTGCCGATCACAGCTCCACCCCCTGCCCAATGGGCTGATTGACGTTGACGACGGCTTCACCCGGACGGCGGCGGTTCTGCTTGTCGATATTCTGCGACTTCACCCCGCCGCGCGCACGGTGCGTCAGCACGATCGCGCCGATCATCGCGACGAGCAGCACAATGCCCGCCATTTCAAAGAGGAAGATATAGCGCGTGTAGAGCAAGGCGCCGATCGCCTCGATATTCGGCACATCGGCAGGCGTCGGCGCGGCGCGAAGGCTAAGCTGCACCGGCCCCGCCTTCCACACGCCCAGCCCCAGCAGGATTTCCGCCAGCAGGCCGAGTGCTATGAGCATCCCGAATGGCAGATAGCTGACGAACCCGGCGCGCAGCTCGGCAAAATCGATGTTGAGCATCATCACGACGAACAGGAACAGCACCGCGACCGCGCCGACATAGACGATGACGAGCAGCATGGCGATGAACTCCGCGCCGACGAGCACCATCAGCCCCGCCGCGTTGAAGAAGGCGACGATCAGCCACAGCACGCTGTGCACCGGATTGCGCGCGAAGATCGTCAGCGCGCCCGCCATCAGCATCAGCGCCGCGAAGAGATAAAAGGCGAAGACCTGTATCACTGGATGTTCATCCCCCTAAGCCGCGCCTTAACGATAGGGCGCATCGGCGGCAAGGTTCGCCGCGATCGCCCGCTCCCATTTGTCGCCATTCTCAAGCAGCTTCGCCTTGTCGTAAAGCAGCTCCTCGCGCGTTTCGGTGGCGAACTCGAAATTCGGCCCCTCGACAATCGCATCGACCGGGCAGGCTTCCTGACAGAAACCGCAATAGATGCACTTGGTCATGTCGATGTCGTAGCGCGTGGTGCGGCGTGATCCATCCTCACGCGGCTGCGCCTCGATGGTGATCGCCTGCGCCGGGCAGATCGCCTCGCACAGCTTGCACGCGATGCAGCGCTCCTCGCCATTCGGATAACGGCGCAGCGCATGTTCGCCGCGGAAGCGGGGCGAGATCGGGTTCTTCTCGAACGGATAGTTGATCGTCGCCTTGGGCTTGAAGAAATATTTCAAGGTCAGCCAATGCGCCTTCACGAACTCCCAGAGGGTGAAGGATTTGATCCAATGAGCAATCATGAGGCCGCTCCATAGCGGGTCAGCATCAGAAACCCGGAAACGAGGAACACGAAGAACAGCGAGGTCGGCAGGAAGACTTTCCAGCCCAGCCGCATCAGTTGGTCATAGCGATAGCGCGGCACGGTCGCCTTGACCCAGCTGAAGATGAAGAAGAACACCAGTATCTTGATGAACAGCCAGATGATACCCGGCACCAGATAGAGCGGCGCCCAGTCGACCGGGGGCAGATAGCCGCCCCAGAACAGGATCGCGTTGAGCGCGCACATCAGGATGACGTTGGCATATTCGCCGAGCCAGTAGAGCGCGAAGGCCATGCTCGAATATTCGGTCTGATAGCCCGCGACCAGCTCGCTCTCCGCCTCGGTGAGGTCGAACGGCGCTCTAGCCGTTTCCGCCATCGCGGAAATCAGGAACATCACCGCCATCGGGAACAGCAGCGGGTTGAAGCCATTGCCATTCAAAAAGCCGTAATAGCCGCGCTGGCTCTCGACGATCACCGAGAGGTTGAAGCTGCCCGCCCACAGCACCACGCAGATGAGGATGAAGCCGATCGAGACTTCATAGCTAATCATCTGAGCCGAGGCGCGCATCGCGCTGAAAAACGGGTATTTCGAGTTCGATGCCCAGCCCGCGATCACCACGCCATAGACGCCCAAGGAACTGATTGCGAGGATATACAGCAGCCCGACATTGATGTTGGCGAGCACCACGCCCGCGCCGAACGGCACCACCGCCCACGCCATCAGCGCGACAGTGAAGGTGATGATCGGCGCGATCAGGAACAATCCCTTGTTCGCCGCACTGGGGATGATCGTCTCTTGCAGGAAGACCTTGAGGCCATCCGCGAACGACTGCAGCAGGCCGAAGGGGCCGACGACGTTCGGCCCGCGCCGCAGCGCCATAGCCGCCCAGATCTTGCGATCGGCATAGATGATCATCGCCACGGCGAGCATCAGCGGCAGCGCGATGACGAGAATGCCGATGATGGTCGAGAGCAGCCATGCGGCCTCGAACGGGATACCAAAGGACTGGAAGAAGGCGGTCATGACGGCTCCCTCAAGCCGTCACCCCAGCGAAGGCTGGGGTCTCGTGCCACCAGCGACATGCCGGCGGGCCTGAGATGCCAGCCTGCGCTGGCATGACGGGAATGTAAAATGGCTTCCCTCATTCCGCGGCCTCCGCAAATTCCGCGCCGTGCAGCAGCTCCGCCGAGCAGCGCTGCATCGTCGGGCTGGCCCGGCAGATGGCGTTGGTGAGGTAATAATCCTTGATCGGCGAGCCGAATTCACCGCTCGCGCCGGTCGGCAGCTTGGGAGCGGACCAGCCGTAATTCACCAGCCCTTCCGCGCCAAGCGCGGGAACATCGGCGAACATCTTCGCGCGGAGTTCGTCGAAGCTGTCGAACGGCAGGGTCTTGCCCAGAACCTGGCTCAGCGCGCGGAAGATCGCCCAGTCCTCGCGCGCATCGCCCGGCGCGAACACCGCCTTATCACTGCGCTGCACCCGCCCTTCGAGGTTGACGTAAGTGCCCGGCTTCTCGGCATAGGAAGCGCCCGGCAGGATCACATCCGCCGCGCCTGCGCCCGCATCGCCATGATGGCCGACATAAACCTTGAAGCTGCCTTCGAACGCGGAATAATCCACCTCGTCGGCGCCCAGCGAGAACAGCAACTTGGGGCTAGCAGCCGCGATCGCCTTGATGCCGCCTTGCGTGGCAAAGCCCAGCATCAGCCCGCCCATGCGCGCCGCCGCGAAGTGCAGCACGTTATAGCCGTTCCAGCCGTCCTTCACGAGGCCCAGCGTCTCGACCAGCTTCAGCGTATCGCCATGCGCGCCGTCCTTCGCCAGCACGCCGCCGCCAACGATCATCAGCGGGCGTTGCGCGCCCTTGAACGCTTCCACCACCGCCTTGGGCAGCTTCGCCAGCAGGCCCGCGTCATTGCCCAGCCACTCGACCTTGTAGGTGAGATCATGCTGTGGCCCGATGGCGTACACCTTCGCGCCCTTCTTGATGGCTTTCCGCACCCGCGTATTGATGAGCGGCGCTTCCCAACGGAGATTGGTGCCGACGAGCAGGATCACGTCCGCCGTCTCGACACCCGCGATGGTGCTGTTGAAATTGACGGCGGAGAGGCTCGAAACGTCATAGGCAAGGCCGGTCTGACGGCCTTCGAGCATCGTCCCGCCCAGCGCCTTCACCAGCTCGCGGCCCGCGTACATCGTTTCGCAATCGAGCAGATCGCCCGCGACAGCCGCTACAGCTCCACCATGCTTCACCGCCGCAATCGCAGCGAACGCCTCATCCCATGTGGCCGCGACGAGCTTGCCGCCCTTGCGGACATAGGGCTTGTCCAGGCGGGAGCGCACCAGCGCATCGACATGGTGCCGGGTCTTGTCCGACGCCCATTCCTCGTTCACGTCATCATTGACGCGCGGCAGCACGCGCAGCACCTGCCGACCACGGCTATCGAGGCGGATATTGGTGCCGAGCGCATCCATCACGTCGATGGAAAAAGTCTTTTTCAGCTCCCACGGCCGCGCCTCGAATGCGTAGGGCTTGGAGGTCAGCGCGCCGACCGGGCAAAGATCGACCACATTGCCGGACAGCTCGGATTTCGCCGCGTGCTCCAGATAAGTGGTGATCTGCATGTTCTCGCCGCGATAGATCGCCCCGATTTCCGGCACGCCCGCGACTTCCTCGGCAAAGCGGACGCAGCGCGTGCACTGGATGCAGCGCGTCATCGTCGTCTTGACGATCGGCCCCATATATTTGTCGGTCACGGCGCGCTTGTTCTCGTGGAAGCGGCTCGCGCCCTTGCCATAAGCGACGGACTGGTCCTGCAGGTCGCACTCGCCGCCCTGATCGCAGATCGGGCAATCCAAGGGGTGGTTGATGAGCAGAAACTCCATCACCCCCTCGCGCGCCTTCTTCACCATCTCGCTGTCGGTGCGGATGGTCTGGCCCTCGGCAGCGGGAAGCGCGCAGCTCGCCTGCGGCTTCGGCGGGCCGGGGGAAACTTCCACGAGGCACATGCGGCAGTTGCCCGCAATGGACAAGCGCTCATGATAGCAGAAACGCGGGATTTCCTTGCCCGCCAGCTCGCACGCCTGAAGCACGGTCGCGCCAGCGGGAACCTCGATCTCTACGCCATCTACGGTGAGTTTAGGCATTGGTCGCTCTCATTTTCCCTGCGCAAGTGCTGAACTAGAATTGCGGCCATAGCGGACCCAAAGTCCATCAGCCACCAAGGCTCTGATACTGGTAGGAGTGAGAGAAACTTTCTGCCCTTCCACCAGACACTCGCCCAAGATTGGAGCCATAGCTTGAGCAGCAGTTAATTCCGCCTTGGTACCCGGCGCGGTCCTTAATATTGCATCCGACTCTGCTGTGCCCCGGAAGGTCAGGCAATCGGCAAACTGACCCAAACCCATAGCGCTTGGCAAATCATTGCCTTTCGAAACATAGGTTCTATCCGTCTGCTCAGCTGCACCTTCGGGTAAGGTGGGGGCGCTGTCAAAACGCTGCAAATATGCTTCTTCCATCAGGATTGCGCGAAAAGAACTATCGTTCAGGCTCATCCCGAGCGCAAGTTGTAGGTCGTTAGCCTCTTTACCCAGACACTCTCTCAGCCCCTGTGCCGAAAAGAATTTTTCGCGCTTTATGCCCACGGCTTGCCAATCCACATTCACGGGATCGCTTCGGGACATTATCGCAGCGCTAGCATCTTTCCTCATACGAAGAGCGCAACGTCCAAACCCTTTCTTGATGCTTCCTGCCATGATCGGATCAACCACTCTCGGCTTTACTGCAATACGTGACCCTGTTTGAACCTGTGGCTCAAGTTGAGCTTTTGCTGGGAACGCATGTTGCAAGGTTAGCGCAGCGCCAATGACGCATATTATGCCCCCCGTGATCCTCACTCCGCCGCCTCCCGCACAACATCGTCACCCCGGACTTGATCCGGGGTCCCGCTGCCTTTCACAACACTGCCTGCCATCCAAAGGCCGCAAAAGATAAGCTGGACCCCGGCTTTCGCCGGGGTGACGGGACAGGTGAAAGAGGAGTTAGCAATCACTCCGCCGCCTCCATCATCGGGGCCGCGCCGCCCTTGCGCTCCACGATCCGCCGCTCGATCTCCGGACGGAAGTGGCGGATCAAGCCCTGGATCGGCCAGGCCGCCGCGTCGCCGAGCGCGCAGATGGTGTGGCCCTCGACCTGCTTCGTCACCTGTTGCAGCATGTCGATCTCCTCGATCGCCGCCTCGCCGGTGCGCAGGCGCTCCATCACGCGCCACATCCAGCCGGTGCCCTCGCGGCAGGGGGTGCACTGGCCGCAGCTCTCATGCTTGTAGAAATAGCTGAGGCGGGAAATCGCGCGAACGATGTCGGTCGACTTG